>JBEKBY010000001.1:0-228405 GCA_050015155.1 Candidatus Acidiferrales bacterium
GAAAAACGGTGCTGCCTGTGCGGGGATGCCAGACACGGCGTATGGTGCGAAACAGTCGCCGGCCGGATGATTTAGGCTACCCGCCTCCCTTGAACGAGAGGGAGTTCGAATAACTCATCATGGTCGAGGGTGATCGAAGAGATGCTTGGTGGGCAACACCGAGTTGATGAACGGAAACGGGCTGAGCAAGTTAGGGTGACACAAATGAACGGAAGCGACAGGAACAGACGCGGTTCGTGCGCCGACAAACAGGTGTGCTCGAACCGAAGGACAAGGCAAAGAAAAAGCTCTTGCAACGGCCGGCGTCGTTAGAGATAGGCCGTGAACTGAGATTGGCAAGAGAACTGCGCCGATTAGTGCACGCGCAAGTGGCCGGCAAAGAACAGAATCAGAATAATCAGTATGGCCAGGCCTACGCCGCCGATGGGGTAATAGCCCCAGTTCTTGCTGTGTCGCCACGTTGGAAGACTCCCCACAAGCGCTACGATAAGAACTATCGCGAGAACGAACAGGAGCGTCATGACTTGGCGGCTTCTTTGGCCGCGGCCCTGGACTGTTTCTCGGATTCTATTTGGGCGGATTCGGCGACGCGAGGTTCTGCCATTTCTCTCTTCACGCTGGCGAGCACTGCTCGGTAGGGTTGTTTCTTGGCTTTGTTATTGGACATGCGCGGATGATGTCATACGGGCAGAAGCAATACAGTTCCATTCAGCACAGCTTCATCTATGATCGATCGACAAGCCGCATTTTCCGTACTAGATGGAATATCCATCGTCGGCCATGGTCAAGGCGATGTCTGCCAAACTACTCCACAGGCTCGTTTACAGGCGCGGCTCTTACTTCTAATTGTCTATCACCAGGCTCGGAATTGCTTTGTTCCGAGCCGAACTTGCGATGGGCTGTCCCCAAGTGGTCGCGCAGTTCACGTTCCGAATTGTACTGAGCGTCGCATTGACTACAGGTGGTCTGAGCGATCTGCTCTCTCCCTAGTGCCTCTTGCTGGTCACAAGAGATCAATTCGTTGGATGTTCAGCGTACGAACGAAAAACTGCGAACGCATCGTCGTCATCAGACGGGTGGGCTACTGCCCGGAAGGAAAACCGTTGCGCTACAGTCGCGTGAGACGTCGAGGGCAAGGCTACATCTATTCCTCCACGGCCGTGCAGTGCCGCGGCTGTCCTCAGAAACAGCACTGCACGTCAGCTCCCTTTCGCAATCTGGTTATTCACTGGCACGAACAAGCCCGGGAAGTCGTACGAGGTTTGGTCGAGTAAATCTTTCACGAAAGGGCGCCAATCATTGAACGCGGGCGTCGAACGCTGCCGTTTCGATCTGCCCGTTATGCTTGAGCTGGACGAAAATCCGGTACGTCCCCCCGCTCGGGAATCCGTACGGAAACGAAACCTCCGGCGGCAAGCTTTCGCTCGTCATCGGCATGGACATCCCCGGCATCGTCATCGCCATGTTCACCCCGCTGGGCGCCAATGACGAGCCGGGCAAGCCCGCCTGCGCCATTTCAAACGCGGCCATCGACACCGACCCCGCTGGATGCACGTGCGCGAACACGGAAAAATCCGAGCGCACGAATTCGGCGTGCCCCGCCATTCCCATATAAGGTTGAATGGCCGCCGGCTTCCCCGCTCCGTCCTCCATGCGAAAACGAAACGATTCCGGCGCGCGCGCGCGCAGCGCCGATGCGTCGCGCTCCCACACGATGCGGTTGTGGTCCGGCAATACGAACGTGTCTGAATCCGCACCTCCCGCCGCAAGCGGCGTGGTTGCTCCCTCCGAATCATCGCCGCTCATCGTCCCGCCGTTGATCTGTGGCAGATGGATGTCGCCGACGAAAGTCCACGGGAAGCCACTGCTATCGACCACGTCCGCGAAGATGTGATACTGGCCCGCGGGCATGTCAGGCAGCCGCAAGGTGAAGTCGCTGCCATTGCGCTGTGGGTGCAGGTGAAACATCCGGTCCATCTCCGGCTCCCGAATCAAAAACAGGTGCATCAAGTGGCCGTGGTCGAGAATGATCTCCTGGGCCATCGCCCTCGCTCCCCGGCCACGCACGCGGCCAAACGCCGGCAGGCGCAGATCGAGCTGGCCACCGGGTTCGAGCACCGCTTGGATCGCTTGCGGCTGAAACGTTCGCACCCAGCGATCGTGATATCGCGCATCGGCCTCCCACCAAACGTTGCCGAGGTAAACCACCGCCAGCGCAAGAACCGCCGCGACGATCATCACGATTCGCGCATGACGCCGCTGCGGCTCCGCCAATTGCGCGCCTGGATCGAGTTTCGCCTCGCACACCGCCGCCCCCACGATGCTCACCACGCCCACCACCAGGAGCAGCATCAGTGCGAAAAGTACGATTCCCAGTCCGCGCTGCATCGCGAGGGTGCGCTGCGGATACGAATTCACGGGAACGGCCACTTCGCCTTTTCCTCGGTCTCCATCCACGTCGACGCGCACTTGCAGCGCGCCGAACTCCATCAGCCACAGGCTTCCGGTGAAAAACTGGGGATCAGCCTTCGAAGGTTGCGCCACGTCGGGCGTCGGCGGCAAATTCGATCCGGGCCCGGCCAACCGCAGAGGAACGATTCGGATTTGGCGCACACCGGGGGACTCGGCGCGAATCTCGATTTCCGCCACGCCGGGAATCACGGGTGGCACGCGCACGGTTACGTAGAGCGGATAGGGTCCGGCGTTACCTTCGAAAAAAACGTCGGGACTCCCGACATGAGCTGGCAAAGGTGCGGTACAGCTCAGAAGTAAAACAACGAGAGCCAAAATTTGCGAAGCCCGCAGCTTGCCGATCGCCATCAGCGCCGAACCTGCCTCATCCATTTGCCCCAGGCCAATCCCACGCGCGTGCTCACAATGGCGGCAAGCAGCGCCGTTGCCATCCCCAGCCAAAATCGCGACGGCGTAGGAGATGTGAGCCAGAAGCTATAAGGCTGGTGGGCAGCGTCGTAGTTCGCCTGGTACGGGAAATAGCTCGCGCCGAAGATCCAATTCCGCGCGTACGGCGAAATCAGAAAATCGGCGAACGGCCACTGTACGCACGCAAAGCTCACCAGAAATGCCGCACCGAGCGCCACGGACTGCATCCACGGTTTCCGAGCCTCCAGGTGGGGCCGCAAAACATCAATCACGAAGGCTGGGACGATCAGCAGCAGAGGAAATCCCAGCGGAATAAAATGTGTGACCGACTGGTACACCGGGCCCAGCTTCGGTTCGGCGTGAAAGCGCGGCAAAATCCACTCCGCGCCAAGATAGAACGCCGTGTAAAACGTCGCCACCCACGTCGCCCCCCAGCGATTGCGGGAGCCCACGGCTATCGCGACCAACGCGATCGGCATCGCCATCGCCACCGCGCGATAAAACTCTGGATTGTGCATCAGCTCCATGAAGGAGGATTCGAACAGCAGCGTTGCCGGCAGCATCATGCTTCCGATGCACAAAAACATCAGGTTCAACGCGCGGTGTTCGTGGCCCCGCGTCCGATTCATCCGGCCCAAGATCAAGACCAGGGTTCCGAATCCCACGCTTGCCGTCCCGGCAATCAGCAAAATGTGCGGCGGGCTGATCACGGTCACGTCCAGGCCGTACGCGTTGTGCCACCAATTGTCGAAGGGCGCGGACGCAATCATCGCGATTCCCCCCCAGGCGGCGATGAAGGCGCCGACGGGAGCTTGAAATCCCAGAACGTGCACCGAAGAGGTGCGAAGAGCGGAGTTTAGATCGAAGGTCGTCTTCAGAATCAAGTAACCGCACGTGATGCCCGCCAGCACGCCGCAGAGATAAATCATCAGGTGCGGTGCGGTCAGGAAAGCGTCGCGCCCGATCGACATGTGCCAAGAAATATCCCATTCGCCGCCGATTTTCGCGGAAATGATGGCCGCAATCGAGCTCCAGATGTACCAGGGGATAGCGTTTGCCGCCGTGTCGGCCGCGCGCTCGCGCGCCGCGGGCTTCGCCGCCGTCAGAACCGCCGGATTCGTCAACGAGCCTTCATTCATCGCCTAAAACTCCGCCTCGCTCAATTAGACACCCCGCGCGTTGGCCTTGTCCATCCTCTACGTGGGACGACAGAGAGGCGTTCGGCGGTACGACCCAATGCGCCGTTACCTGGCTCATTAAGGTGACCGGGAATCCATCTAGCCCCCAAGGCAATTGTAGCTGCGTCATTCTGCGTAGAGTTCGACGTGCCTTATACTTCCGTTAGTATGCTGACTCTGGTGGCCGACGAGACGCGATTCCAATCGGCGAGCGATCAATCGCTGCTAGTTTACTTCGGTCAAGAAATCACACTCGAAGCACACCAACGTGTCATGAAATTGCTCTGGTTGCTTCAATCAAAACCGGTTACGGGCATCCGCAACCTTCACCCGGCGTATACCTCGCTGTTAGTCAAATTCGATGCGCTCACGCTGCGGCAAGACGAGCTGGAAGCTATTCTGCGGCTATATCTCGACCGGATCGAGGACGTCCGTCTTCCGGAACCTCGCCTGCTGGAAATCCCGGTCTGTTATGGCGGCCACTTTGGTCCAGACCTTGACGATTTGTCTTCGATGCATGGCATGACACCGTCTCAAGCAATCGAGCTACATGCTTCAGCGGTCTATGTCGTTTTCTTCCTGGGGTTCGTACCCGGGTTCGCATATCTCGGTGGATTGCCGAAGGCGATGGCCACGCCGCGTCTGACCACCCCGCGGCGGAGTGTGCCGGTCGGCAGCGTTGGGATAGCGGGTGATCAGACCGGTGTGTACCCGTTCGCCACGCCCGGCGGCTGGCGACTGATCGGGCGCACGCCCGTGGCGATGTTCCGGCCAGATCGAAAGGACATGAGTCTGTTGTCCATTGGTTGCAGGGTGCGATTTATCCCAATTTCCTGCGAGCGGTTTGCGGCACTGGAGAAGACATGAGCGTGGTAGAAGTCCAGGCGCCAGGGCTGTTCACCACGGTTCAGGATTTAGGACGTGAAGGCTTTGGCCCAATGGGTGTGTCACCCTCCGGGGCCGCTGATCCGATCTCACTTCGGCTCGGGAATCGCTTAGTCGCGAATTACGAGAGTGCACCTGCGCTGGAGATGACGCTACTCGGCGGCACATTCCGGTTTCCCGAAGGTGCCATAGTGGCCCTGACGGGTTCAGAATTCGGCGCGGATCTAGAAGGCAATCCCCTCGATCTATGGGTATCGATTGAAGCGCGGCCGGGTCAAACGCTTCGCATAGGTCCCACGCGCTCGGGAGCTCGATGTTATTTATGCGTTCAAGGTGGAATTGATGTGAAACAGTTTTTAGGCAGCGCTTCGACACATGTGTTGACTGGGCTGGGTGGTCTGAACGGCCGACCATTAAGGGAAGGGGATGTGCTGAAGATTGCGTCGACGACAGGTTCTTTCCGGAATAGAACGATCGATCCGCGAGTAATCGAGCGTTTGTCGCGTCGCAGCGTCTTGCGCGTCACTACGGGTCCGCAGAGTGATTGGTTCCCTGAGTCATCCCGACGGTTGTTCTACGCGAGCGCCTATCGTGTCGCCGAGGAATCCAGTCGGATGGGCCTGCGTTTGGAAGGTAGCCCTGTCTCAGCGCGTTCCGGGCGACAGATGATTACCGAAGGCGTTTCGCTGGGAGCCATTCAGATCCCGGCCGGGGGCCAGCCCATCATCCTTTTTGTGGACCAGCAGACCACCGGAGGTTATCCAAAGATTGCCAATGTGATTTCGGCGGATATTCACAGGGTGGGGCAGCTCCGCCCGCGAGATGAGATTCGATTTGAGCGAATCGAATTGGAGACCGCACGATCGCTGCTAAGAGAACAGGAGGAGCTTCTAGCGTCGGAGAGGTTAATGCAGGAATGAAATCGATTGACTTGAATTGCGATATGGGAGAGTTGCCCGAGTACATTGCGGACGGGACGCAGGAATCATTGATGCCGTCCCTTACTTCGATCAATGTCGCTTGCGGGGGTCATGCAGGCGACGAGCGAACCATGAGGGCGACTATCCAGCAAGCCCTTCGCTGGAAGCTCGCAGTGGGCGCGCATCCTGGCTATCCCGATCCCCTCAATTTCGGTCGCGTCGAGTTGGAGCTATCCACGGAAGCGATCGTTGATTCCGTATTCGAGCAGGTGAGAAGCTTTGCCAAAGTGGCTGCCGCTTGTGGTGCTCGCGTGACCCACGTGAAGCCACATGGCGCACTCTACAATCAGGCGGCGCGCAATTTTGCCACCGCGGAAGCGATTGCTATCGGGGTGGCTCGGTGGAGTCGCGATGTGGTACTTGTGGGCTTGGCTGGCTCGCCGATGCTGGAGGTTTTTCGAGAGCTCGGTTTTCGTGTTGCCGCCGAAGGCTTTGCCGACCGGCGGTACGAGCCTGACGGAACGCTGCGGTCACGCAAATTCCCGGATGCGCTGATCCGCGATCCCACTGAGGCCGGCCAACAGGCGTTGCTCATCGCCAACCGAGGAATCGCGGTTGCGTGCAATGGGAAGGAGCTTGTCGTAAACGCCGAGACCATTTGCATCCACGGCGATACCGCAGGAGCTTCGGAGATTGCCGCGGCGGTGGCCCGTATACTCCGGCAGTCCGGCGTTACTCTCCGCGCCCTCGCTCCATAGTCTTTTCTTTCGTCGTTTGCCTTCGTTCATGGCTAGTGGATCAATTGAGGCGGCGGCAAAAAGCTTTTGATGCGCCAGGGCGCAACGCTGAACGGTCCCGATCGAAGTGTCGAACCGTCTTGCCAACTGGCGGAAGCTGGCTTTTCGACACCAGTATGCCTCTGCAATCGATTTGCGATCTTCGGGAGTGAGTTGTGTTCGGGGAGATCGGCCGATCCTCTTTCCTTTCGCGCGAGCGTTGCCCATCCCAGCGCGCACTCGCTCAACGATCAGGCTGCGCTCAAGCTCGGCGACGGCCCCGAGAACGGTGAAAATCATCTTGCCGGTCCGCGTACCGATCTCGCACCGTCTTCAAGCGCTCGCAGCAGGTTTGGCCGTCTCGTGGGCGCCGGTCCGAGCGGGCGGCATTTTCAGTCTCCGACAATATCTCCAAGAATCTTTCCTGGATTAAGGATGCCGTGGGGATCGAGCGCGCGCTTCAGCGTGCGCATCAGCGCCACTTCCTCCGGAGTACGCGACCAGCTGAGGTAGGATCGCTTCTCGAGACCGATGCCGTGTTCCGCCGAAACTGAACCGCCGCACTTGCGCAGCGGCCTATAGACGATCTCCTCGACCGCGTGGCGGGCCTCCGGAGTTCTTTCTCCGACGCCGGCGATCACGTGCAGATTGCCGTCGCCCAGATGGCCGAAGACGGTCAGCGCCATCTTCGACCACCTTGTCGAGAGCGCTTCGCGGATTTCGGCGATATAGCCTTCCATCTCGGAGATTCGAAGACTGACGTCGAATGTGAAGATGGGCCCGTCCCGTGCAACTTGGGACACGTCGTCGCGGAGCGCCCACATCTTGTTGCGCTCGGTCTGTGACTTCGCAACGACGGCGTCGGCGATCTGGCCTCTCTCGAGCGCCGCCATCAGCACGCGCTCGAAGCGCGCCGAATCCTCTCCCTGATCGCCGCCGAACGCTTCCACGAGCACGTAATAAGGGTGACCGAGAGGAAGCGGAGGCCAGCCCTTCGCCGGCGGCGAGGTCACCAGCTTGTAGAAGTCCGCCCACATCACCTCGTAGGCCGAGAGTGCGCCGCCGAGCCCAAGCTCCATATGACGCAGGAATCGCGGCAGATCGTCGAACGAATCCGCGGCCACGAAGGCCGTATTCTGGCTCGCCGGCTTCGGCCGCAGCCGCAGCACGGCGCGCGTGACCACGCCCAGCGTGCCCTCCGAACCGATGAAAAGTTGCTTGAGATCGTAGCCCGCGTTGTTTTTGATCATCTGGCTCATGGAGGACACCACGGTGCCGTCGGCGAGCACGGCCTCGAGCCCGAGAACCATTTCGCGCATCATGCCGTAGCGGATCACGCGGTTGCCGCCTGCGTTGGTCGAGATATTGCCGCCGATCGTCGCCGAGCCGCGCGCGCCGAGATCGAGCGGGAAGAGCAACCCCTTCGCGTCGGCCGCCTCGCACACTGCCTGCAAAACGCATCCAGCTTCGACCGTCATGGTGCGGCCCACTGGATCGATCTCCTCGATGCGGTCCATCCGCTCGAGCGAGATCGCGAAGGCATCGTCGGCCAGCGCTCCATCAACCAGTCCCGTCTTGCCGCCCCAAGGTACTACCGGCTGACGCGCGGCATGGCACAGGCGCAGAATGGACGACACTTCCACGGTCGAAGCCGGGAGCAGCACCGCGCGCGGCGTTCCGAGCCGGGTCCAGATGCTGCGCGCTTTTTCGGCCGCCTCGGGCCCTTCTAAAACAGCATCGGGCTTCAAGACCGTCTTCAGTTTTTGGATCAGATCGTCCATGCGGCACCCTCAGCGTCTCAGGCCTGTGCCACCTAGATCATCACTTCGATAACGCGCGGGCCTCGCTGCCTCATCGCGTCGGCGAACTGGCCGGCAAAGTCCTCATTTGTTTCGACGCGCGAGCCCTCCACGCCCATACCCTTCGCGAGGTGTACCCAGTTGAGCTCCGGATTGGTCAGATCCAACGAGGAAAGCGCCTTCGGCCCCGGAGTTTGCGCGCCTACGCGCCCCAGTTCCACTTTCAGGATTCGGTAGGAACGGTTCGCAAAGATCACCGTGGTGACGTCGAGCTTTTCGCGCGCCTGCGTCCAGAGCGACTGCAGCGTATACATTGCGCCGCCGTCACCATGCAGGCAAACCACTTTGCGAGCGGGACAAGCCACCGCGGCCCCTACCGCAACCGGCAGTCCCTGTCCGATCGATCCGCCCGTTATCGAAAGATGGTCGTGGGGATGTGCATTAGCAAGGTAGAGGCTCGGCCCCACGCCAGAAGTTGCGCCTTCATCCGAAACGATGACGTTTTCGGGGAGAAAATGCGCGATCGCTTGCCCGATGGTGTACGGATTGAAGTCGCCCTGTGGCAGGTCGGGCATTTTGAACTCGGCGCGCCCCGCCGGCTCCTTCGGCGCACCGAGTGCGTCCGCAAGCGCTTCGAGCGCGGCCGGGCCATCCTCATGTTCGTGGGCGAGGTAGACGATGCGGCAGCCCTCGGGCAGGCACCAGCTCGGCTTGTCCGGATAGGCGAAGAACGCAACCGGCGGCTTGGCGCCCACAAGGATGAGCTGCTCGATATCCTTGACGAAGTCGACAATCTGCTCGGCGAAATAGGGAATCCGCTCGATAGCAACGATTCCCGCGCCGCGCTCGATGCGTGGCGTGAAAGTGTCGCAGAGAAGGCGACATCCGGTCTTCGCCGCGATGCGGCCGGCGGCGACAAGGCCATCACGCTTCAAGGCCGCGCCGCGAATCAGGATCGCGCTCTTCCGGCTGGCGCGAAGCGCTTCGGCCGCTTGGTCAACTGCGGAGGAGGACACCGGCACCGGGCCCTGCGCCGGCAGCGGCGGCGCTAGACGATCGGCCTCCAGCCAAGCAGTGTCCGCCGGCACGATCAGCGTAGCGATCTGGCCGGGCGCCTGGCGCGCCGCCTGCACCGCTCGGGCCCCGTCAGCCGCCACAGTCTTCGAGCTGCGGCTCGAATGCAACCAGCCCGAGACCGGGCGCGCGAAGCCCATGATGTCCGAGGCAAGGGGCGGGTCGTACTGAGCGTGGTAGGTGGCGTGATCGCCGACGACGTTGACGATGGGCGAGGAGGCACGCCGCGCGTTGTGCAGATTGGCTAGGCCGTTCGCCAGGCCCGGCCCAAGATGGAGCAGCGTTGCTGCTGGCTTCTCCGCCATCCGGCCGTAGCCGTCGGCCGCGCCGGTTACGACGCCTTCGAAGAGGCCGAGAACGGCGCGCAGGCCTTCGACTTTATCGAGAGCGGCAACGAAATGCATCTCGGACGTGCCTGGATTGGTGAAACAAACCTGGACGCCGGAAGCGACAAGCGTGCGAATGAGACTCTCTGCACCGTTCATCTTTGGGGTCATACGGGAAACGTCCTGATCGTGATGAAATTGGAGGCTCGTTGTAGGTCGCGCATACAAACGTGCCGAGCCACAGGGGTCGATCCAAGCCCGATGGCGTCTTGGAATCGGGAGACGGCGGATGCTACTCCCGAACGACCGGATGGGTCAAGCGGTGAAGCGAGGTGGAGCGAGGAAAATGAGCCGCCTGCCACGAAAGCCCTGTGTTTCCTGACAGCGCGTGGTTCGGTGTCGGTCAGGTCGGGCCCAATCAGGACACCTGCGCAGGAATCATCTTAGTTAGTTAGATCCAATCCCCAGAAGAATTTCTAGCCAGCAAGAAATCGCTCGCCACGCGAGAAATGTTACTCACCGTTTGGCCAGCACGTTGCCGATCTTTGTGCGTGCGACAGCGCTGCATCCAGCTATCGTAAGTGCGTTCGCCTGTGACACAGAGCGCATAGCGTGATGAGATTTTCCTCTGCATCATCGCCCAGCAAACTGCGCGACTGCATATGATGAACCTGGGGATCACGCAGCGATCCACAGAATTGACAGCGCCAACCATCTCGCCGCAGCACTTGCACGTGCAAGGTCTCGTAAGAACACCGATCAAGCCGCAGCCGCGGTCGTCTGGGGCGGACGGAGTTCATACAGTCATCCGCGCGTTGTCTAAGAATTCCTGTCTCTTGGTCTGCGGAAGAGCGTCAAAGAGCCGATCCAAAGAGATCAGCAGGGCGTCAGAATTTCCGGTGTTGAGATTTGCCCCTGCCAGGAAATCAGCGCAAATCATCTCCAGCATGTACCCGCGTGACTTGTCACTCCCCAGCATCAGGGCGGCTGTTTCAAGGGCCTGCTCGATCACTGGCAGCTGGCTCTTGTACAGCTTAAAGTAGATGAGTTCCCAGGGTTCTGTCTCCTGCCCCGTCAGGTGCCGCTCGACTTCGCGCTCAAACTCCTCCCTGTTTAGATCCTTGGCCTTGTGCACCCAGGGTGCACAATCAAACCGTTCCCCCTCTCGCCGGGCTACCCTCACCATCTCCGCCGCCTTGCGCCAACCGATTTCCCTGAGCTGTTGCTTCGGAATCTTCGTCAGATGCTCGTGGATGGCCATCAGGTAGTAGGCCTTCCGACGCGACTCAGGGAAGCGCTTCTCCAGGAACTCATCGAACGACTTCAAGTTCTCCAGCCTCCAGAACTGCCCCGCCCGAACCTCACACAGATACTGCCCCAGCTCCACAAACCGCACATCCCGCTCTTGCTCCTTCGTCTTTTCCCAGGCCAGGATCTCGTCGATCTTGTCTAGAACAAGCAGAGCCCGCCGGCGATTGAGTTTCGGCGCTACCATCGGCAATCCGTTAGTCCACAAGCTCGTCAAGCCAATCAAGGTCGCTCGCTCCCGGCCGACGGATCAGGTTCGTGTCAATCAGTTGCTGGTTATCAAGGCAGAGGCCCAGATGAGGGCAGTTCACACAGCCGTTCTGAGGGAAGCGGATCCCGCTGTGCGGGGAGAACTGCCCCGATTCCAGCTGATGGATGGTCGTCTCCACCAGACGACCAAAATCGCTGCGCTGTTCCTCTGAGATGGTGGCCTTCCGGTATTGGATCTCGGGTGCCTGTTTCCGGACGAACACGACAAGAGCGACATCGGGGATGCCGCTGACCCATGAATAGCAAGTGAGCTGAGGATCGAGGGACAGAAGCCCTTCGGGTTCCTCTGAATACCGGCTGGTCGTAGTCTTCCAGTCGATCAGGCAGCGCTTGCCATCGAGTTCACCGATCGCGTCAATATAGGAAACGAACTCATTGCCTCGCTCAAGGGTTCGAGTGATCTTGAGCTGCAGGTTTTCCGTCGGGCGCGGGACGCAAACCCGGTCCTCCCGTACGAACTTCTCTAGAAGATGGACTCCCTGATGCAGGAGCCGATCCCAGGACTCCCCCTTCCGGTATTCAAACGGACTGTCACGGAAGGCTTCCCATTCCTTGAACAGTGCCGCGGTCGAGTCCCGTTGCTCGAAGTAGGCGCCGAGTGCCGTCTCAAAGCAACGGCCAAAGACCATGGCTGCCCGGGTGTCCTTTTCACGCCAGCCATCGAGGTAGCGGTATCGATAGCTGCGGGGGCAGCGCAGGTAATGGCTGATCTGGGTGTAGCTGTAGATCATCGATGTTCCTGTGCCTGAGTCTCACTGGCCTCTGAATGGGAGAGTTCTTCCCACTCCGCTTCGGGGGCGAAGGCTTCCAGGTTCTGGAAGGTATGGCCGTTCAGGGTTACATGTGTAGTCCTGACGACACCGCGAAGGTTGAGCAAGGCCTTCTCATCCATCTGATCCTGGCTGAGTAATTCCATGTCATACCCGAAATCGCGCAGGAACCAATTGAGCTTCCAGAGGGCACGTTCGGTCGAGTAGAGACGGCCGGAGAAGGAGCGGCGCTCGAAAGACTGAGGTTCCAGCACAACGAATCGGACCATCAGGAAAGCCTTTTGAGGATGCCACCGGTAGGAGGCCCATTCGACACGGACCAGGAACAGGCCTTCCAGGGGACGGTCACCATCCAGCTGACGGGAATGAAGACCCGGGATATGGCGTTTCATTGCTTCACCTCCAAAGGCTGCGAATAGGAGTTGAGTTTGCAGATCAGGCCATCGAGGTCTTCTTTCGCTGAGGACGACAGGTGGGAGATGAAGGACTCGACCAAATCGCGGCCGGCGTCCTTGAGGGTTTGAGTACCGCAGAAATCTGCCGCATAGGCTTTGACCAGAGTCGGATCAAGGTTGTACTGGCGGATCAGAAGGCAGAGTTGGTCGCGGAGGCGGGGCTGACTACCATTCGAACCGTTGGAAGTGTGAAAACCATTCGAGTTTCGTCGGCTGCCTCCTGTGCTCGATGGCTCGGGACGCGCCCCTAGTTCTTCGACCGAGCAAAGTCCGATTCCATAGGCCTTACGCAGGGCTCGATTGACTGCACGCGTTTCAGCAACGCGCATCTCGGCGCCCCGAACGCGTGGTGACACATTGGAGGGATCAGCGTCGCCGTAGCCTACAAAACCCTTGGAGGTGCGCGTCGTGTATACAGTGGCCTTAAACGCCCAGCGAGTTTCATGCGAATCGCAGAACCCTGGAACCGCTTGAACTCGGATCCCCAAACAGCGATTTCGGCGAGCCACCCTGAGAAGTCCTGAGTGCGTTACATACCATCTCCCATCAAGAAAGAGCAGATCACCTGATGCAACCGAGAGAGAATAATGATCGGTTAATTCCTGCAGGCTGCGTAGCGCTGTCTTAGTAAGTTTGCCCCACAGAGTCCGTGCGAATGCCCTGTTCATCCTGCGTGCCTTAGATTGGTTGATCATGCTTTCTTAACCCCCTACGAGCAGTCTCTTTTCGCTTCCATACTAGACCGCTCTAGTAGCTTATACCAGAGCGCTCTGGTATATGTCAAGCCCACAAACACACATCGGTCTCGCCTGCTTAGCTTGCTTTTTCAACGGTTATTTGGCACTGTCGCCGTGGGCATGGCTAAGAAAAAGAATCCTCACGCAGTAGCCTTAGGGCGCTTGGGTGGGCTAAAGGGCGGGAAGGCAAGGGTCGCAAAGCTCACACCCGAAGGCAGGCAAGAACTTGCTCGCAAGGCAGTCCTAGCACGGTGGGCGAAAGAGAAGGCCAAGAAGAAGGCAAAGCAAGAAACCGGAGCTTGATAACCGTTATGTTGGCGACGCGCTTGCTGGCACGTTCACCCCGACGAATTCGAACCCAGCATTGGGTGAGGATGCCCAGGTCGCAGTCGAGCACGCCCTGCGTCAAGGTCGGGATGCTCGATTGCGCTTCTGGCTCTGATGGATATCAGTGTCGTTCCGTCCCCGGGGGAGAGACAGCCCATTCCAGTCGATCGCGAGGCGATCGACAGAAAGAGTGTGACTCCATTGGAGCTTGCCATGGTAGACGACGAGCTCTCGCCCATGCTCATAGGGCAAAGACTCCAAGAAATCCGCGAATCGAAGAATTTCGGTCAGGGCGAAATCGAACGCCGCGCTGGATTGCTGCGACCCTACTCTGGGTCACGAATCTCGGCCGGCAGCCCAACGCAGATCCGATGACGTACCAAGGCCAGAGCGGGAAGCAGTATGTGGCCATCGTCGCCACGGACAGCGTGTTCGTCTTCACGCTCCCGTAACCCAACGTGATATTCGCGCATCCCACGCGGATTCCCGCCGTGCGATGCCACGCGATGGTGACCTCCGGCTCGACGTTAACCCGCGCGGACCGCCAACCGCTCCGTTGCCGTGAGAACTAAGCCCACGGAAGCCGGTCAGCGCAATCTCATCGAAGGCGACGACCACTGCAGGAACGCTGGAGGAGCAGGAGTTGATGAGGAAAGGCGAGAACCCCGGCCTGCAGGGCGGCGCGAGTTCGAAACGATCTTCGGACCAAAGAAAGCTGACGAACTGGTCGCTAGAGATCACCGCGCCGAATCGTTCGCGAATGGGGAAAAATCTGAGTTGACGAGTGGGGAGTGGTCGATATATGATAACTTCTAGTAGCAGAAATCTCGTCGGCGCGTAAATTTCGCCGATCGATTTTCAGGACGTGAAGCCGCGAAGTTTTAATTTCGCGGCTTTTTTGTTGCCCATTTGACATGCCAAGCACCACCCGAAGCGTAGCCCTGGGGGGCACGAAGCAATGAGTAAGGTAAACCTGGGCGGGACGCCGAAGCGGAACGGCATTGGCGCGACAGCTGCAACGATCACATGCCCGATCGCGACGAAGGGCGAAGTTTTCCCCGATGGATCGACGATCGAGCTGATCGGCGGCGCCCAAGATGGAAAGCCGCGACTGATGCTGTGGGACGGCGCGAAGAACGCGATTGGATTGGTCGTCGTGAGGCATGGCCAAACTTTCGTCCCGCCGCGCATCGATTCGACAATCCTCCGTTCGCTGCGGCTGCCGAGCAATACTGCGGAGTACGGATCTACCCGCAAGCTGTTCACCGAAATTTCCGGCTTGATCTCGCGGGCGACCCAGGCGGCGGACGCCGTTGCGGAACTGCTGACTTTCTTCGTGTTCGCGACTTGGTTGACCGATTTCCTGCCCTTCGCGCCGTTCGTGTGGGTCGTGACGCCACCAACGACAACGTCGGCGCCCCTGGAACAGGTATTGAGCGCGCTCTGTCGGCGTGCTCTCGTCGTGAACGATATTTCAGCCGCGGGACTCTATTCGCTCACGGATCTGCAGCCCACGGTGCTGACAGAGGTCTTCCAGCCGACGCGTCGTCTGTTGAATCTGTTCCGCGCATCGACTCGGCGCGGCGCGTTGATCGCAGCCGGCGGCAAGGCCGTGGACGCGAGCTGCGCACGAATTGTGTTCGCACCGGAACCGTTGCGCAACCCCGCGAGTGCTGGTTTCCCTCTCGAAATCGTACTCTCTCCGACGCCCGGGTATGTCCCCCTGATGAGCGCGGCGGAGGCCGAGCGCGTTGCCAAAGAATATCAGGCCAAGTTGCTTCACTACCGGCTCTTGAATTCGACCAAAGTCCGCACACCCGCATTTGACTTGAGCCAATTCACCGTACCCGTGCAGGAACTCGCGCACGGCCTCGCCGCATCGATTGTGGGAGACGACGAGCTACAAGCGCGGCTCGTGCCCGTATTGAAACCGGTTGACAGCGAAATTCGTGTGGGGCACGCGTCGCTGCTGACCGCCATCGCACTCGACGTCCTTCTCGCGCGATGCCATACCCACACCGGGAAGTATTTTCCCGTGATCGAGCTGACTACGGACGTGAACACTGTGCTGCGTGGTCGCGGAGAGACGCGCGAAGTTTCGCCTGAGAACATAGGTTGGACGCTGCGCGCTCTGGGCCTACGGACGGATTTCATTCCAGGAGGCAGGAAGGGACTCGTCCTCTCCAATGAAGTGCGCGAACGGATCCATAAGCTTGCTGCAGCCTACGGCGCTCGTACCTTGCGCGAACCTCGTGCGAAATTTGAGTGTTCACTTTGCGCGGCCACGGAACTGCCGTGGAAGATGGAGGCGAAACCAGCATGAAAAGGCGCAGGAATTTGCCGGCCTCGCGGTTCGGACGGTGTTGAGGTTATTGAGGTGTTGAGGTTTTTTCAATTCGGAGGAGCAAAATGACCCATAAGATCTTTGCGGCTTCTTACCAACGCGGCGTCGAGTTGATGGCGGCCGGTTGTCCTATCGACTACCTCGACGCTCTCGCCGATCGTTCGGCCCCCAAGCGCAGACCATTCCGCGCCGAACAATTAGCCGGGTACGCCGAGAGCCGCGTCTATCTCTTCGGCCCACTGCAGACGGGTTATTTAATTGGCCTGCGTCTCGGAACCGATCGTCCATCGGGAACCGTCATCACGGATTGGAGTGTCGAGCCACCGTGGCCGGCCCATGCAATCTGCTGGGACTACGAAGCCCGCGACTTCATTCCGAAGCGGGACCTGGGAGGCTACAGAGAACTCCTCGATTCCCGTCTGATGGGGGTGCTGAATGATCGTCGTGTGCTGCGGCGCGGCAATCCCGTCGACGGCCTGCTGTGCGGTTACTCGCATCAGCCGGTCCCGGAATTCGGCGACCGAATGGTGTCTGCGAAGCTCATTTTGGTCGACGATATCGGAAACCGCGTTGCGGTTGGTATTAGCCTGGCCGTTGTCCGGCCTGCCGCGGCTTGGTCGAATACACGTCCGACGCGTGCCGGCCTGGGACGGCTATGAGTGAAACGGCCTGATACTGACTGAAAAGATCGCGGGCACGATTCGACAGAAAAGGCCCCCTCAGCAGGAACGCTTACAGAGGCGACATCTGCATGCGCGAGCTTACTGAGAGATGACGAAGACTGAGGATGCCGTGGCGAACGGGTTTGCCAAGCTCGGTGAGATAAGGAAGGATGCTTAGGGGTGAATTGACAAGGAGCTGCCACTTGTTCTTCTTCGCACTGCGTGCGTGGCCTAAGCGGTACCGTCCTTGTCAAGAATCGCCAGTTCCGTGTTATGTGTGCGCTGCGTTTGGTATGCCGCGCGAGAAACTCGATTTCTTCAATTCTTTCCCCGGACAGCGGCGACACAGCGCCGCCGTCGCACACCCTTCTGTTAGGACTTTCGGCACTTGCGCGTGCCGCCTTGACGAGTCCGCCAGGAATCGTCGGGAGCAGAGGTGTGGCCCAAATCCGCTGACGGGTAGGTCGCACAAGCTCCATGAATTCAGTCGGTTATTGGCTGCCCCGAAGAGGCACAAATTGGTTCCCCGGCCAGCAGCGTATTTCACAGATGGCTGTGGGCACCGTTTCAAAGCGCTGAGGATTTCTCCCGTGCGTCGCATCGCTGAAATCGACGGCTTGCTTATGAGGCGCCATTTCCCGTATGGTGTGGGCGACCAAACAGAGAGAGACGATGAAACGCATACTCGTGATCGAAGACGACAAGGACATTGTCGAGTTGCTGAAATATAATCTTGAGAAAGACGGCTTCCAGGTGACCGCGAGCGGAGACGGCGCCACGGGTCTCGGGCAAGTTCGTAAGACGCCCCCCGATCTCCTGATTCTCGACCTGATGCTTCCGAAGCTCTCCGGCCTCGAGATTTGCAAAGAGGTGCGCAAAGACGTAAGCCTGAATCGCCTTCCGGTCCTGATCTTGACCGCGAAGGGCGAAGAGGCGGACCGCGTCGTGGGCCTCGAACTCGGCGCAGACGATTACGTGACGAAGCCGTTCAGCCCGCGCGAGCTCGTCGCTCGTGTCAAAGCGCTTCTGCGACGCACCGAGCCGTCGATGCCTTCGGAAAAGCCCATCGAAATCGGCGCGCTGCGGATTGACCCAGCTGCCTACCGAGTCACGCGCGGCGGGAAACCGGTGCCCATGAGCACGCTCGAGTTCCGTCTTCTCTATTTCCTGGCCGCCCGGCCGAACCGCGTGTTCACGCGCGATCAATTGCTCGATGGCGTGTGGGGAACCGAGCGTTTCGTCACGCCGCGCAGCGTGGACGTGTACGTGCGCCGGCTGCGCGAGAAGGTTGAGGTCGATCCGCAGCATCCCGTCTACATGAAGACGATTCGCGGCGCCGGCTATCTCTTCGAAACCCGTGCGAGCTAGGCTTTTCTGGAAGCTGGGGCTGACCTACTTCGCCCTGCTGCTCGGCGTATTGCTCGCTGTGGACATCTACTCCTCCCGCGTACTCCAGCGCGATTACATCCGTCTGGCCGATGACAACCTCGCCTCTCTCACGAATCTCGCGCAGGCGCGTCCGCCCCGCCTGGACGATGTGGCCGAGCTTCGCGCCTGGACCGAATGGATGGCAACGAGCGGCGCGCAGGTCACGGTGATCGACAACACAGGCCGGGTGCTTACCGATTCCGCGCACGATCCCGAGACCATAGAAGGTCATTCGGATCGGCCGGAGGTACAGCAGGCATTTGCCTCAGGGCAAGGACAATCGGTTCGGCACAGTACAACCCTCGCTCGCGACCTTGTGTATCGCGCCGTGCGCTACCAGCCGCCGACGGGTCCGCCGGTGGTCATTCGAATGGCACTTCCTCTGTCCCAGATTGACTCCTCGCTTGCGGAGCTTCGGCGACGGCTGCTGGGGGCTTCGCTCGTCATTGTGCTCGTGGGCGGCGCGATTTTGCTGATCTACTTTCGAGGATTTGCGGCGCGCGTCGAAAAACTGGAGCACTTCGCCCGTCGGATCGCAAAGGGAGATTTTCGTCCGTTGCCTCCCGAAGGGTCGCGTGATGAGCTTTCGGACCTGACCGACGCGTTGAATGAAACGGCCGCGTGGATGGACGGAACGATCCGCTCGCTCAGCGGCGAACGCAACCGCTCGAGCGCCATCCTGCGAAGCATGGTCGAAGGCGTCGCCGTGATCGATGCGCAGGAAAGGATCGTCTTCTCGAACCGCGCCTTCTCGGACATCCTGAATCTGGACCCCGCAACCATCGAGGGCCGCCCCGTCATCGAAGTCGTCCGCAACTCGGAGTTGCTGGGATTGATCCGCCGGGCCCTGAAGGGTGAAGAAGGACTCCAAACCGATGTCGCAATAGGGATCGTTCAGCAGCGAAGTTTTTCAATTACGGCAACGCCCGTACAGGCGCTCGAAGCTGGCGCGGCCGGCGCCGATTCCGCCGCCATACCGGGTGGCGGAACGCAGCCGCCGGCTAAAAAGCCGTCGGGAGCGGTCGTGGTGCTGCACGACGTTACCGAGCTGCGTAGGCTCGAGCGCGTGCGGCAGGATTTTGTCGC
Source organism: Candidatus Acidiferrales bacterium (assembly GCA_050015155.1). Taxonomy (GTDB): domain Bacteria; phylum Acidobacteriota; class Terriglobia; order Acidiferrales; family UBA7541; genus Palsa-295. The sequence goes on from JBEKBY010000001.1 coordinate 19,226, forward strand.
CAACGTCTCGCATGAATTCAAGACGCCGCTCACTGCGATTCAGGGTTTTGCCGAAACGCTGCTCGCGGGCGCGATGGACGACCCCCGCAGCAACCGGCGTTTCCTCGACATCATCCGCGATCATGCCATGCGTTTGGCTCGCCTGACCGACGACCTTCTCAAGCTGGCGCGGATCGAAGCGGGCAAGCTTGAGGTGGAGTTCTTCCCCGTCCAGTTGTTGGAAGAGATCGAGCGCTGCGCCGAAATCACGCTGCTGAAGGCCACGCGAAAGCAGATCACGCTTGAGCTGGACGTGCCGCCCGGCCTGCCCGCGGTGCGCGGTGATGCGAGTCTCCTGCGGGAAGTGCTCCAGAACTTCCTCGACAACGCCATACAGTACACTCCGGAGGGCGGGCACATCCGGGTGAGCGCCGCGCCCGGAGCGCGCGAAGCCACGATCACTGTCGCCGATACCGGCATCGGAATTCCGCTGGCAGATCAGGAGCGAATTTTCGAGCGCTTCTATCGTGTGGACGCCGCGCGCTCGCGCGAGGCGGGCGGCACCGGCCTCGGTTTGTCGATCGCGAAGCACATCGTGGAAGCGCACGGCGGCCGGCTGTGGGTTGAAAGCGAGGTCGGTCGCGGCTCCAGGTTCTCCTTCTCGATCCCCCTCGCCACCTGACTCCTCAGCTGTCTCGGAAGATTCACGCACGCTTTATCCCCTTGCAACGGAGAAGACTCATCGTACACACGGGGTCACAGGTTCAGGCGGGATCGAGCCGCCGGGAGAAGGTATACGTGGCAACGACAACGATGAACACCGAAAGCGTTTTTCAAGGCGTGCTGATGAACTATCTCGTTTCGCAGGCACGGACCGTCGAGTCGTCCGTGAGCCGTGCGCTCCTGGCGCTGGTCAATCAAAACGAGCGCCTGGCAAGCGAAGTATTTCTCACCGAGCCTCGCATCAACGAGATGGAAATCGTGATTGACGAACACGCCATCCGTCTGCTGCGGCAGGGTGATCTCGCCGATCCGGACGTCCGCCTCATAGTCGCCACGCTCAAGATCAACAACGACCTTGAACGGATGGGCGATTTGGCCGTGAACCTAAGTGAGCGCGCCATCTCCCTGGCGGGGATGGAGAGCGTGGAATCGCCGGCGGAACTCGAGCCGATGACCGTTGCTGTCCGCACGATGGTTTCGAAATGCCTTGGCGCGCTGATCTACCAAAATGTCGATCTCGCGACGCAGGTGCTGGAAAGTGATGACGTCGTCGATCAGTTTCGCGACCGGGTTTTCGATGCGCTTCTTGCGGCGATCGCAAAGGACTCCGCACAGGCCGCCCCGAACCTCCACTTCGTTCTGGCGTCGCGCCATCTCGAACGAATCGCCGACCACGCCACGAACATCGCCGAGGATGTCCTGTTCTGGGTGCGCGGGCTCGAAGTGCGTCACGGCCGCGCCAAGCGGTTGCAAGCGTCGGCCGAAGACGCCACTGCTGCGGGCGCGTAGTCACCGAGTTTTCATGTTCTGCTCATCGCCGGTTCAAGGAACGCTCCTATCCTCCGCACCTGCCGGACTCGACCGGGCGATTGGGGTCTCCACTGGAACCGAAGTCTAACGAGTTCTGGCGCCGCGGCGACCGGCGCCGGAAGCAACGCACCTCGATTCGCCTACCGCAGGGGCGCGGTCTGATCTACCCCCCCGAGGCCGCGCTCCTCGCCCCTACTGGAGGAGCGGTGGGTGCGTTCATCTCGTAGTCTTGTGAATGTAACGTGATTGTAACAATTCCGAGCGGATAATTGAGGAGGACAATTCCACGACCATGAAACGAACTCTGTTTGTTGCGTTCCTTCTTGCGACGCTGGCGGTTACTGCCCAAGCGCAGTCGGGCACGGTGCTCCTCAATGCCGCGGGAGCCACGTTCCCCTACCCAATTTATTCGAAGTGGTTTGACGTCTACCACACTGCTCACCCCGACGTTCAGATCAACTACCAGTCGATTGGTTCCGGCGGCGGGATTCGCCAGCTTTTGGCCGGCACCGTTGATTTCGGCGCCTCGGATGGGCCGATGAGCGACGATCAGCTCGCCCAGGCCAAATTCAAGATTCTGCACTTCCCGACGGTTCTCGGCGCGGTCGTCCCCACTTACAATATCCCCGGCGTCTCGGGCGAATTAAACTTCACGCAGAAGGCGATCGCGGGAATCTACTTGGGACAGATCACAAAGTGGAACGACCCGGAAATCGCCAAGGCGAACGCTGGCGTGAAGTTCCCCAACGCTGACATCGTCGTCGTGCATCGTTCGGATGGCAGCGGCACGACCTACATCTTTACCGACTTCCTTTCAAAGACAAGCGACGAATGGAAGAACAAGGTCGGCAAAGGCACCTCGGTGAATTGGCCGGTCGGTCTCGGCGGCAAAGGGAACGAAGGCGTGACCGGACTGGTTAAGCAGACGCCCGGTTCCATTGGATATATCGAGTTGATCTACGCCGTGCAGAACAACATTCCTTATGGCAAGGTGCAGAACGCCGCCGGGAAATTCGTGAAGGCAGATCTCGCCGGCGTGACGGCCGCGGCAGCCGGAGCCGCGAAGGACATGCCGGAAGACTTTCGAGTTTCGATCGCGAATGCGCCGGGCGCGACGTCCTACCCCATATCGAGCTTTACCTGGCTGCTCATTCCCGCGCAGATTCAGGATGCGAAGAAGCGTGAGGACATCAAGGGCTTCCTCAAGTGGATGCTCAATGATGGTCAGAACTACAATGAAGGTCTGTCGTACTCGAGGTTGCCGAAGCCCGTTGTCGCAAAGGAACTGAAGGCCATTTCCCTGATCCAGTAGTATGTCCACAACGGCCACAACGATTGAGCGCGCGGTCCCGCCCCAGGCGGGGCCGCGCGCTTTTGTTCATCGGCTCCGTGACGGCGATCAAATCGCCCATATCATCACCCTCGTCTTCGCCGCCGGAATTCTCCTCATCACCTCACTTTTGGTCTATGAGCTCTGGGTGAATTCGCATCTCTCTCGCAGCAAGTTCGGGTGGCTGTTTTTCTGGACGCGCACGTGGGATCCGATCTTCGACAATTTTGGCGCGGCGCCGTTCATTTACGGCACACTCGTCACGGCGGTGGTGTCGCTCGTGATCGCGGTGCCGCTCGGACTGGCGGCTGCAATTTTCCTTTCCGAACTCGCTCCTCGGAGAATTTCGGACACGATTTCCTTCCTGATTGACTTGCTTGCCGCTGTGCCCAGTGTGATCTACGGTCTCCTCGGAATTTTCATCGTCGTACCTCTCATGCGCACCACGATCGGCCCGATTCTGATCGGCACTCTCGGATATGTCCCCGTAATCGGCAAGTTCTTCAAGGGGCCGAACTATGGAGTAGGATTCTTCACTGCCGGAATCGTTCTGGCGATCATGGTCGTTCCCTTCATTATCTCTGTCTCGCGCGAAGTCCTGTTGACGGTCCCGCGCGAGCAGCGGGAAGCGGCGCTGGCTCTCGGCGCGACGCGTTGGGAAGCCACCTGGAAGGTGGTGGTGCCATGGGCGAAAACCGGTATCATGGGCTCGGTGTTTTTGGCTCTGGCGCGCGCGCTTGGAGAGACGATGGCCGTAACGATGGTGATCGGAAACGATCCCAAGATCAGCGCCTCCCTGTTCGCCCCGGGCTACACCATCGCTGCCGTGATTGCGAATGAGTTCACGGAAGCGACGGGTGATTTGTATTTGAGCGCGCTCATCGAGCTCGGCCTCGTCCTCTTCCTGATGACGTTTATCTTGAACGGCTTGGCTCGCCTGCTCATCGTTGCCACAGAACGCGGGGGAGGCCATCCAGCATGAGCCGCGTCCTCCTGATCTGGCGAAAATCCTTGAACGTCTTGATGTTGACTCTCACCGGAGTGGCCGCGCTCTCGGTCGTTTCCGTTCTCTTCCTGATCCTTGGATATCTCGTGTGGAACGGGGGAAGATCGCTCAACTGGGATTTCTTCACGCAGCTTCCGAAGCCCGTGGGCGAAACGGGCGGCGGAATGGCCAACGCTATTGTGGGAAGCCTGAAATTGCTGCTCCTGGCCGCGTTGATGGGTTTGCCTGTCGGCCTGATGGCCGGCGTGTATTTGGCGGAATTTGGCGGGAAGACTTTTTCTTATGTGATTCGCTATACGACCGACCTGCTGAACGGCGTGCCTTCGATCGTGATCGGCATTTTCGCCTATTCGCTCGCGGTGCTACCCGTGAAGCACTTCTCAGCGCTGGCCGGCGGAGTCGCGCTGGGAATAATGGTGATTCCCATCACGGTGCGAAGCACGGAAGAATTTTTGCGCGCCGTGCCGGGGAGTCTGCGCGAAGGAGCGATGGCGCTCGGCGCCAGCAAGTGGCGTACGATCGCGACCGTTGTGCTACCCGCGGCGAAGGGCGGAATTATCACGGGCGTGCTGCTTGCGCTGGCCCGCGTCGCGGGCGAGACGGCGCCGCTGCTGTTCACGGCCTTCAGCAACCGTTTCTGGAGCCCGGGTTGGGGTCAGCCCATTGCTTCGCTTCCGGTGATGATTTATACGTATGCGATTGCGCCTTACGATGACTGGCACCGGCAGGCATGGGCTGCCGGGCTGATTTTGCTGGCTCTGGTTCTTGTCGCGAATGTCGGCACGCGGCTGGCTTTGAGTCGGGGGGGAGCTGGCCGGAGTGTCTGATATGGCTTCTACTGCACACGGAAATAGTGCTGCTGCCGCACGACTCGCGCCTGAGGTCGGAATGAGCGAACACACACCAGCGGTTTCGCCAAAGGAGGCGCAGGTGCGCTTTCAGATTTCACATCTCGACTTCTTCTACGGGGCGAAGCAGGCGGTCTTCGATGTGAATCTGAAGATCCCGGCGAACAAGGTCACGGCGCTGATTGGCCCTTCCGGTTGCGGCAAATCCACGTTCCTGCGGACGCTGAATCGCATGAACGAGACGATTCGCCACAGCCGCGTTGCCGGCGAAGTTCTTCTCGATGGCCACGATATTTTCCGCATGGACGTCGTTAGGCTCCGGCGCCGCGTCGGCATGGTGTTTCAGCGGCCGAACCCTTTCCCGAAGTCGATCTACGACAATGTCGCCTACGGCCTTCGGATCAATGGCTACAAGGGCCGCCTCAACGATCTGGTCGAGCACAGCCTGCGCCGCGCCGCCCTGTGGGACGAGGTAAAGGACTACTTGCAGAAGTCGGCCTTTGCGCTTTCGGGCGGCCAGCAGCAGCGCCTCTGCATCGCGCGCGCCCTCGCGGTCGATCCCGAAGTCCTGCTGCTGGACGAGCCTTGCTCGGCGCTCGATCCCGTGACCACCGCAAAGATCGAAGAGCTGATGTTCCATCTCAAAGATAGCTGCACGATGGCCATCGTCACGCACAACATGCAGCAGGCCGCGCGCGCCAGCGATTTCACGGCGTTCATGCTGGATGGCAAGCTGATCGAGCACAGCGAGACCTCGAAGCTCTTTACGACGCCACAGGACCCTCGCACCGAGGCTTACATCACCGGCCGTTTCGGATGATGGGGGCATTCGGCTCTTGCCTGCCCCGTCTTGCAGGGAATTGAGGAATTATGGAACGCCATTTCGAACACGATCTCGAAGAACTGAAGCAGCGCATCCTCTGGATGGGGAGCCTCGTCGAGCGCGCTGTGCACCAGGCGGTCCATGCCGTGCTCGATGCCGAAGAACACCTCGCGGAAGCTGTGCTCAGCGAGGAAGACGCCATCAACGAGATGCAGATCGAAATTGACGAGCGCGTGCAGCGCCTGCTCGCCTTGCAGGCGCCCATGGCCGCCGACCTTCGCTTCCTCCTCGCCGTTTCGCGCATCAATGGCGACCTCGAGCGCATCGGCGATCAGGCCGTGAACATCGCCCAATCCGCCATGCGCGTCCTGCGGCATCCGCAGGTGAAGCCCTATGTCGATCTGCCGCGCATGAGTGAGCTCGCCGAGGGAATGGTTCGCGACAGCCTCAACGCCCTCGTTCGCGGCGACCAGGACCTCGCGCAGAGCGTCCTCCAGCGTGACGATCAGGTCGACCGCCTCCGCGATCAGCTCTTCCGCGAGTTGCTCACCTACATGATGGAGAATTCGTCTGTCGTGTTCTCGGCGTTCGAATTGATTCTCGTGGCCAAGAACCTCGAGCGCATCGCCGATCACGCCACGAACATCGCCGAGGATGTCATCTACTTCGTCGCTGGCCGCGACGTCCGCCACCCTGCTCTCGACCGTCGCTGACGATCCGCGGGCTGGTGTTCTGCCGTTCGCTGTACTCGTCGCGACTCGTGTCATATAATTTCACGGCCATGACAGACACCACCGCTGCTCCACCCAGCATCGCCGAAATGCTGCGCGGCTATTCGATCGAAGTGAATCCCGGCGAATCCAAGATCGTCGACGCGGCCCTAGATCGCCTGGATAAGGGCACGGAGGTCTTTCTCACCTGGATACCCGGCACGAATCCCATGGACACCATTGCTCCGGCCGCGAAACTGCGGCGCGCGGGTCTCTTCCCAACTCCTCATATCGGCGCGCGCCACATTGAAAGCGCGGCTCAGCTCTCGGAACTCGCGGCGCGCCTCGTCGATGCGGGAGTCGACCGCGTCCTCATCATCGCCGGTGACCGCGACAAGCCCGCGGGTCCCTACGACTCGAGCCTGGCGGTCATGCAAAGCGGGCTGTTTCAGAAGGCTGGCATTGTCCGCATCGCCGTGGGCGGTTTTCCCGAAGGCAACCCGAATATTCCGGACCCGGTCCTCGCCGAAGTCCTCACCGCGAAGGTGAACTTCGCGCGCAGCACCGGCCTCCAGCTCAACATCGTGACGCAATTCTGCTTCGATGCCGAGCCGATCGTCGCGTGGCTTCGCCGCATCCGGAGCCAGGGCATCGACGTCCCCGTTCGAGTGGGCCTGGCCGGCCCGGCCGGCCTCATCGCGCTCACGCGTTATGCCATCCGTTGCGGCGTGGGAAACTCCATTAAAGTCCTTACGGAGAAACCTTCGTTCGCCAAGCTGCTGGTGGACAAGGGCCCCGAGCCCATCATTCGTGAGGTTGCTGCCGGGATTGGACTGGGAAGCGGATCGGCACTGCCGCTCGGCGTCGCCGGCCTGCACTTCTTCGTCTTCGGCGGCTTCAACAAGACGGTCGACTGGATCAACGCCCGGAGGGCTCAGTAGCCTCCCGCCGCCGCGCTCCCTAAGGGAGATTTTGCCCAGCCGACCTCGGGTTCTGGGTTAGAATCACCCACCGAATGGCTCCCGAGAAAAAATCGGTCATCGCAATCTATCCGGGTTCCTTCGATCCGGTCACAAACGGCCATCTCGACCTGATCGCGCGTGGCGCGATGATCTTCGACAGGCTGATCGTCGCCGTGGCGCGCAACGGCGAAAAAGAGCCTCTCTTCGGCGTGAAAGAGCGCATCGAGATCCTCGAAGCCGTCACCTTCGATTGGAAAAACGTCGAAGTGGACAGCTTCGAGGGCTTGCTCGTGGACTTCGCCCGCGAGCGCAGCGCCAACGTGATCCTGCGCGGCATCCGCGCCGTCTCCGACTACGAATACGAGCTCCAGATGGCCATGATGAACCGCAAGATCGAGCCGCAGATCGAAACCGTTTTCATGCTGCCCGGCGAGGCGTACAGCTATTTGAGTTCGCGGCTGGTGAAGGAGCTTGCGCGCTTCCGCGGCCTGCCGAAGGGCCTCGTGCCGCCCCTCGTTGAAGAGCGCCTGAAGGCAAAATTCAGATAAAATAGGAGAGCTACCAGTCCAAGGGGATCGCGAATGGAACCGGCCGCAGGTGTGAAGACAGAAGAAGCGTTGCAGCTCTCGGATCGCATCAACCGCATTGCCGCGTCGCCCACGATGATGGTAGTGCAGGCCGCCGACCAGTTGAAGTCGAAGGGCGTCGACGTCTCCGACTTCGGCGCCGGCGAGCCGGACTTTCCGACTCCGGAGCACATCAAGCGCGCCGCGATCAAGGCGCTCGAGGAGAACCGCACGAAGTACACCCCGGTGCCGGGCATCGGCCCGCTCCGCCAGGCGATCTGCGATTGGCACGCACGGGAACTGGGCTCGTCCTACCAGCCCGCCGAATGCGTGGTGACCGTCGGCGGGAAGCAGGCGATCTTCAACGCCGTCTGTTCGCTCGTGAACCCCGGCGACGAAGTGGTAATGGCCGCCCCCTACTGGGTCAGCTATCCGGACATCGTGAAGTATGCAGGCGGAACGCCCGTGGTCGTGGAGACGCGCGCGGATGACGGTTTCATCATGCGTGCGGCCCAGGTGGAAAAGGCGATCACGCCGCGGACCCGCATCGTCATCGCCAATTCGCCGAGCAATCCGACAGGCGGCGTGATTCCCCCGGACGAGCTTCGGAAGATTCTGGCCGTCTGCCAGCGCAAGGGCGTCTGGCTGATGTCGGACGAGTGTTATTCGCACTTCATCTATGGCGATGCGAAGCCATACTCCATCGCCAGCGTCCCGAATTCGAAGGAGGGGTTGATCATCATCGGGTCGTGCTCGAAGACTTTTGCGATGACCGGCTGGCGGATCGGCTACGCGCTTGCGCCGCAGCCGTTGATCGTGGCCATGACGAAACTCCAGAGCCAGTCCACCTCGAACCCGACCTCGATCGCGCAGTACGCCGCGCTCGCCGCGATGACCGGCCCGATGGATTCCGTCCCGGTCATGCTGGCCGAGTACGCGCGGCGCCGCGAGCGCATCGTCGCGGGCTTGCGTGCGATCCCGGGCGTCACCTGCACGGCGCCTCAGGGTGCGTTCTACGTTTTCCCCAACGTGTCCGCTCGTTTCAACGCGGAGATGCCCAGCGCCTCGGCCATCGCGAAGCAGCTCCTCGATCGCGAACATGTCGCCCTCGTGCCCGGAGAAGGCTTCGGCGCGCCCGGCTACCTGCGCCTCTCGTACGCGACCTCGCTCGACCGCATTGACGAGGGCCTCCGCCGTGTGAATCGCTTCTTTGGAGCGAAGTAGCGTCCGTGACTTCGCATGCCGAGCCGCGCTTGGACATTTGTCCTGCGCGGCTTGACCCTGTCTTCAGTCCCCGGCCCTGGGGCTCGCATTCTCTCGCGCCGTTTTTCCCAGAGATGTCGAACCTCGCCGAGCCTGTCGGCGAGGCTTGGATGACGGGCGCCGAATGCCGCTTCGCCAATGGGCCGTTCGCCGGGAAGAAGCTCGCCGAAGCCTGGCGCCTGATGCCGCCCGAATGGACGGGTGCGCTCCAGGACCCCAGCACCGGGTTCCCTCTGCTCGTGAAATTCATCTTCCCGCAGGACAAGCTTTCGGTGCAGGTTCATCCGGACGATGACTATGCAGCGCGGCACGAACCCGATGCGGGTGGGCGCGGCAAGACGGAAATGTGGTACGCGCTGCGCGCCCGGCCCAACGCTGAGGTTCTAGTCGGCATGAAGCCGGACGTCACGCTCGAAACATTCAAGCGCGCCATCGCTGATGGCACTGCCGAGAATTGCCTGGAGCACGTGCCGCTGCGTGATGGCGAAGCCGTTTTTGTCCCGGCTGGCACCGCCCATACGATCGGACCCGGCCTGGTGCTCTGCGAGATCCAGGAGCACTCCGATCTCACCTATCGCGTCTATGATTACAACCGGCGCGACGCGAACGGCCAGGCGCGCCCGCTGCACGTCGAAAAAGCACTCGACGTGATACGGTTCGGGAAGCAGACGTGCGGCAAAATGCAGCCGGCGCGAATTGAGCGCGGGGCCGTGGCCGAAACTCACTTCGTTGCCTGCAAATACTTCGCGGCCGAACGGTGGGATTTCTCGCGCCCCATCGACGCAAACGCATCACCCGAGCGCTTCGATCTGCTTGTATTTCTCGAAGGAAGCGGACACATCGTATGGGGGAACGAGCGCGCGGAATACGCCCCGGCCCAGGTCTGGATGATTCCCGCGGCGCTCGGTAAATATCAACTCGCGCCCGAAGCGCCTACGTCGCTTCTGCGCACCTACGTCCCGGGCGACCTTGCCGAATTCAGCCGCCGCCTCGCCGTCCGCGGCGTTCCGGAATCTGCCGCCTCCCGCATCGTCCGTTGTTGACTCCCGCCGAACTCGAGCGCCTGCGCGTTGTGCTCGTGGCCACGCGCAATCCACTCAACATCGGTGCGGCGGCGCGCGCGATGAGCAACTTCGGTTTTCCGTGCCTCCGCGTCGTCAACCCGTACCAACCGGCGTTCCGCGAGGCGCGTTCCGCCGTCGGCGCTTCCGCCGTGCTCGAAGGAGCCGCGAAGTACAAGACGGTGGCCGAGGCTATCGCCGATTGCACCCTCGTGGTAGGAACCACCGCAGTGCGCCGCCGCAATTTGCAGCATGTGATTCGACGCCTCGAAGATGGCGCTCGCCTGATCCGCAAGCGGCTGGCATCGAATCGCGTGGCGATTCTGTTCGGCTCCGAAAAATCCGGCCTCTCGAACGAAGACTTGAGCCACTGCCACTGGCTCATGCGCATACCTACGAGCGAGCAGAACATTTCGATGAACCTGGGCCAGGCGGTGGCGGTCTGTCTCTACGAACTCGTCCGCGATGCCCGGGCGCCCCGCGCGCCCGAGAAACTCGCGCCCGCAGCCGCGGCCGAGGTCGAGCGGATCACTGCGATGTTGCTGGAAGCGCTACGCGCGAGCGGTTACGTCGGCCGGCGCCGCGTGGCGGACGTAGAACAACGGATGCGTCGCCTGGTCCGCCGCCTCAATCTGCCCGCCCGCGACGCCGTGTTGTGGCTCGGCATTCTCCGCCAGATCGTCTGGAAGATGAATTCCGGCCACGCCCCGGAGAATCAACGGGATCGTGACGTCTAATCCGCGACCATAGCGAAGGTCGTAGGACCGAAGCGACATCATCATTTACTATAGCCACTTGTGAAGCGGCCCAAAAAGAGTGACCGAGAATCCGAGCTTCTTCCCGCCTGCGCCGTCCTCCTTGCCGGAGGGCGCGGCACGCGCTTCTGGCCCCGCAGTCGGATGCGCACGCCAAAGCAGCTCCTGAACATCACCGGCCGCGAAACGATGCTGCGCGAGACGGCTGCGCGCCTCGAGCCTTTCATCCTACCGCGCAACATCTGGGTTGTAACGAACTCCGAGCAGGCCGCCGCGGTGCGCCGCGAGCTGCGCGGCGTTCCGGCGTCGCACGTCCTGGCCGAGCCTGTCGGGCGCAACACTGCCGCGGCCATCGCCCTGGCTGCCGTCCACCTTGCCCATGAGCGCATCGACGCCGTGATGGCTGTGCTTCCGTCCGACAGTTACATCGCTGACGCGAAGCGTTACCGCAACCTCGTACGTGCGGCCCTGGAACTGGCACGCACTCCCGGAAACCTCGTCGTCCTCGGCATTCCGCCCGCGCGCCCGGAAACCGGATACGGTTACATCGAGCGCGGCGCGACAGCGGGGCGGCCCCGCGGCGCTGCCGCCTACAGTGTGAAACGCTTCACCGAAAAGCCTGCGCTGCCGCTCGCAAGGAAATACGTTGCCTCGGGTAGATATTTCTGGAATGCGGGCATGTTCTTTTGGCGCGTTTCCACGTTTCTCGATGCGTTGCGCCGATTCCTGCCCGCGACGCACGCGGCGCTCCTCGATCTCGGTAAAACCATCGGAACTCCACGCTACGCTTCTGCGCTGCGGCGCATCTACCCGCGTCTCGAGAATATCTCCGTCGACTACGCCATCATGGAACCCGCCACGCGGGCAAAGGGCGCCTCATGCGTTTTCGTGATTCCCGCGAAGGTCGGCTGGAGCGACATCGGCTCATGGGCGGCCGTGTACGAACTGCTCGCCGCGAAACGCGGCTACAACGTCTCGGCCGGGCCGCATTTTGCTCTCGACGCCCAAGGAAACTATTTGTGGAGTCCGAAGAAGTTCGTCGCCGCCATCGGCGTCCACGACCTCGTGCTCGTCGAAACCGGCGATGCGCTTCTGCTGTGTTCCCGCGACCGCTCTCAGGATGTCGGCCGAATCGTCAAATGGCTGGAAGGGCAGCAACAGAAGCGGTTGTTGTGAAACGTGACCCGCTCCCGCCAGCCGATCTCCCTTTTCCCGTCAAGAGTCCTTACGCGAACAACCGTTTGAAATTTGCCCGGAATCGTGGCAGCTTCGAAGTTGGAGGGTTTTTGTTGTGTTGAGGAGGTTGAGATTGCACGGCGCAAGATCCGCTAGCGGACGGCAGGCGGGAGTCTCGGCCCTCGCTACCCGCTCGCAAGGGATGACCTCTGGTTCACAGTCTCTCACGGGCGCGAATCACCAGTCACGATTCACGTTTCTAATCGACACGGTGGCGATTAGAATCCGGTCTAACTTATTGAAAGCAAAGGACAGCGGCCTTGTCTAATCGTCACAAATCCGAGACCTCCAAAAGCGCTGCCGCCGAGATCAAATTCGGTACCGACGGTTGGCGCGGCGTCATCGCCGAGGACTTCACGTACGACAACGTGCGCAAGGTCGCGCATGCGATCGCGCGCTACGTCGTCCGCGCCGAGAAGCCCGGAAGCGGCGTCATTGTGGGCTACGACACGCGGTTCGGCTCCGAGCAGTTCGCTCGCGTGGCCGCTGAGGCCGTTGCCGCGACGGGCACGCCCGTCTGGCTTGCAACCGATGCTTGCCCGACGCCGGCGATTTCGCTCCTTGTGCGATTGCGCGGCGCCGCTGGCGGAATTCAGATCACCGCGAGCCACAATCCGTATCGCTGGAACGGCGTCAAGTTCAAGGCGAGCTACGGCAGCTCGGCTTCGCCCGCGATCGTCGCGCAAGTGGAAGCGGAACTCGGAAGGGTTCTGCGCGACGGTGTTCCCTCGCTCCCACCTCGAAACGAATTGATTCACTCGTTGGACGTCCGCGAGCCGTATCTCGAAACACTCAACGGACTGGTGGATTGGGACCGCCTGCGCGCATCGAGCTTCCGGTTTGTGATCGATCCGATGCATGGCGCGGGCCGCGGCTTGCTGCGAGAGCTTTTCCGCCGCCACGGCATCGAGGCCGGCGAGATTCGCGGCACGCGCGATCCTCTGTTTGGCGGCGTGAACCCCGAGCCGATCGAACCCCACGTGGAAGCGCTCCGGCGCGCCGTGTGCGAAGGCGGCTACGACGCGGGCTTCGCCTTCGACGGCGACGCCGATCGCATCGGCGCGATCGACCGCGACGGCACGTTCGTCACGCCCCACCAGATTTTCGCGATTCTCCTCTGGCACCTCGCGGGCGCGCGAAAGCTGACAGGCGACGTCGCGAAAACATTCTCAACCACCAAGATGATCGACAAGATTTCGGAGAAATTCGGCCGCAGGGTTTGGGAGATGCCCATCGGATTCAAGCACATTTGCGACCGCATGCTTGAGAGCGACATTCTCGTGGGTGGCGAGGAAAGCGGTGGGATCGGAACGAAGCTTCATCTCCCCGAACGAGACGCCACCGTTAGCGCGCTGCTGCTCGCCGAGGTGATGGCGTGGCACGGCAAGCGCCTGGGCGAGTTGGTCGCCATGCTGCATCATGAATTCGGCGAGCACCACTACGGCCGCGTGGACCTTACTTTGAAGGACGGCCAAAAAGAAAAGGCGCTGGAGCTTTTCGTGGACGCCGGATTCGCCCGGCTTCTCGACTGGCCCATCGTGCGTCGCGAGAATCTCGACGGCGTGAAAGTCTACCTTGGCGACATTGGCTGGGTGATGGTGCGTGCTTCCGGCACGGAACGCATGCTGCGGGTGTATTCGGAGACCACACGCCCAGAAACGACGCGGCGCGTGCTGGACAAAGTCGCGGCGCTCGTCAAGAGCCTCTGACTCCAAAGGAACTTCAGATTACAAGGCTCTTATACGCGGCATCGAGAATCCCGTTCAGAAACGACGGAGCTTCGGCGGAAGAGAATTTCTTCGCAAGTTCGATGGCTTCGTCGATGACAACCTTCGGCGGCGCTGTGCCGGAGCGAAGTTCGCAGATGGCGAGGCGGAGAATATTGCGGTCCACGGCGGCGAGCCGCTCGAGCCGCCAGTTTTCAGCAAGCCTCTCGACGAGCCGATCGGTCGATTCGGCCGAGGCGACGGAGCCTTCGAATAACTGGTCCGCGAACTTTCGCGTCGATTCGGCGGCGTGTGCTTCTTTCCAGAAGAGCTCTTCAACGTGCGCGGGATCCTGACGTGTCATATCCCATTCGAAAAGCATCTGCAGCGCGAATTCCCGGGATTTGCGGCGGAGGGTCATGCTAGCGGCGCCGCGGCCTTCGGCTACGGGCTGTTGAGTTCTTCGATAGCTTGCGCGCGAGGCGGGCCATCTCGATCGCGGCGAGTCCCGCGTCGTAGCCCTTGTTGCCGCCTTTGAGGCCGGCGCGGTCGATAGCCTGCTCCAGCGTGTCGCACGTAAGCACGCAGAACGCCATCGGAACGCCCGTATCGAGCTGTGCGAGCTGAATACCGCGCGCCGTCTCCGTGGCGACGTAGTCGTAATGCGAAGTCTCGCCGCGCAGGACGCAGCCGATGCAGATCAGCGAATCGAAGTTGCCGGTTGCGGCGAGCTTCTTCGCCGCGATCGGAATTTCGAACGATCCCGGAACGCGGATGATCTCGATCTGTCGTTCCGCGGCGCCGGCTTGCTTGAACGCGTCGAGGGCGCCCGCGAGAAGGCGGTCGGTGATGAAGCTATTGAACTGGCTCACGACGATGCCGAAGCGAAGCCCGGCCGCGTTCAGCTCGCCGCGCATCGGCTTCGGTTTTCCGTCATTCGCCATCAAAGCGCACCTGTAGACGCAAAGAAGCTCCCGAATACCCTAAAACAAGATGTCATGGAGTGGCCAGAGGCACAAGGACGTTGCCGCCGTGCTGGCGCGCCTCATCCAGCCCGGCTTCGGCGCGGTTGATCCATTCGGTGACGCGGTCCTCGGTTTCGTCGCCGGCACGCGCAGAGGCCTCGGCCACGACGGCGCTCACGGTCAAGCCTTGCGTCCCCCAGGGAGATGGAACGGTGGCGGCGACCTGGCGGAGCTTTTCCGCGAGAGAGCGCGCGTCTTCGAGCGGCGTGCCCGGCAAAATCAAAACCAGCGACCACGCCGTGTACTTCACGGCGATATCGGTCTGCCGGATCGACGAAGAGACGGCGCGCGCCAGTTGCTCGACGTACTGTTCGATCGCGGTGTCGCCGTGCTGCCGCAGAAAGTCGCCGCCGCGATCGATCTGCAGGACTATGAGCGAAAGGGGCGTGTTCTGCGCGCGCGAGCGGTTCGCTTCGGCCAGCAGGCAGTCGATGTAAGCGCCGCGGTTGAGCAAGCCCGTTTTCTCGTCGGCGACGGCGAGGGAACGCACCAGCGAACGCAGTCGCGTGTGATTGATCGAGAGCACGAGCTGGTCGCCGACGGCTTGAAGGAAGAAGCTCTCGTTTGGTTTCCATCTTCGCGCGGCCGCATCCCCCACGAATAAAGCGCCGTAGGGGGCTTGCGTTTCTTTGTCCGTGAGCACGACCGCGAATGCCGTGTCGAGGCTCAATTCGCCAAGTTCAGGCGAACTCGATGCGTGCAGCTCGATCCCGCCCAGGGAATCGGGCGAGGCCTTCGAGACAAGGGAAACAATCGAAGGAATGCGGAGGGCTCCCGCAGGCGCCAAACCCGGCGCAAAATATTCCGCTGTCAGTTGCGCGGCTTCGTTCGCTCTCCCCACTCCCACGATGCATCGCGTAACGCCGAGATGCTTGCCGATTTCGGCCGCCGTCGTGGCCAGGACTTCGCGCGGCGTGGCCTGCCGGTACATCAGGCGGTTGATCTCCGCAATGGCGGCGAGATCGCGATGGGTTTCCGCCGCGATGAGCGCAGCCACGGCAGGCGGCGCGGTGATCTCCGCGGGCGGGGCGACAGGCGCGACCGGAGCCGGCTGGGATGCGGGCCTGCGAGGCACGCCCTTGGGCCACCAGCTCGCGCGTTCATAGAGTGCGCGCAGGCGTTCATTCTTTTCTTCTTCGCCGGGGAAGAGCTCGGCGATTCGTTCGAGCCGCTCGATGGCCTTGGTCTGGAGCGAATACTGGAGGAAGATTTCCACCTGCACAACGAGATCTTCAAGCGCCTGCTGAGCGCGAACCTCTTCGGAAATGGGTCCGGCCGTTGCAGCCACCTCCGACCCCGCGCCGGAAAACCCCGAACTGCGAGTCGAAACAGTCGCCGCTTTGGCGGCCCGGGCGAGAACGTTTTGCAGAAAAGCGGGATCCGCTTTCCCCTCGAGCTTCGCAATGCGCTCCTGATTGCGGTAGTCGTAAGGATCGATGTCCACCAGCCGGTCGAGCGTTTCGCAGGCTTCCTTCAATTGTCCGGCGGACAGCTGGAGGTCAAAGAGACGCACGAGCGCGTCGAAATACTTCGTTTCGCGATTCAGCTCTTCGTAGACATGTGCGACCATTTCAGCCAGCGGCAACGAAGCAGGATAGGCGGCCGCCAGACGGTCCACCTGCGTCGAGAGTTCGTTTTCTTTCCGGACGGCGCGCATCCATTCCTTGGTCTCCACGAGGACCGAAGCGGCTTTCGGGTCTTCTCCTGCCTTCAAGTAGGCCGCGGCGACCTCGAAGAGCTTTGCGAAGCTGTCCGGCTTCTGCTTGTAGTAGGCCTCGAACACTTCGCGCGCGCGATCCAGATGGCCGATGCGCAGAAGGCCCTCGCCGAGGAGCGCGAGGAACGTCGCGTCCCGCTCATTGGGCGCGAAAGGCTCGAGAAGCGCCACGGCGCCCTCGGAATCTCCTTTTCGAAGTTTGGCTTCAGCGAAGAGCAGCGCGCCGGTGCGGTCATCGGGCAGGAGGCGGTGCGCACGGCCAAAGTATTCGAGTGCCTCGGCGAGCGCGCCCGCCGCCTGCGTCAATTGGCCGGCGCGCACGAAGCTGCGTGCGGCAAGATCGGCGTGCCTGAGCCGCTCCGCGAGTTCGCCCAGAACGACGTGCCGCTCGGCGTTCTCCGGGTCGAGCAGTGCGATGCTTTCGTAACACGCCAAGGCATCGATATCGCGCTGGTGTTGCAGGAAAAGCTCCGCGGCGGCGCCGAACTGTTCGATGGCTTCCGAAGGGCGGCTCTGCTTTTGCAGAACCGCACCATGGCGCATGAGCCGGTCGGGAGGCTGGGGAACGGAACGGAGGAAACGGGTGAAGATAGCCGAGGCTTTGGCGGCGTCCCCTGCTTCGATGAGACGGTCAAACTGAGCGCCGTAGTACTGGGCAGCAAGGGCGGGTTCGTTCAGGCGCGTATAGATGTCGGCCAGCGCCTGGAGGGCTTCCTGGTGGTCGGGCGCTTCGTCGAGGACTGCTTGATATTCGGTGACGGCTTCGCGAAGCTTGTTTTTTTCGAGGCTTCGCCGCCCCCGGTCGAGATGCTTATTGATGTCTGAAGCCATGGAAACTCGCGTGTCCTTCGCGCGGGCACGGCAGGTTAGCGTGCCCTGTCCGCCCTCATCCGGCACGACAGGGGCCGCGTTTTGTTCAGCGCGCGGGCTAAGGAAAACTATATAACGGACGGCTTCCTGGTCTCACAACGAAATCAAGGGGATGTGCCGATGATGAGCGTGCCAGGCCGCGAGGGGGGCGTCAACTCGGTGCGTTTGACTTCGCCGCGTACCTCGGCAGACTGGTGACTTCGCGCATCGAGTGGAGCGAAAGGCCGCTGCGCAGCAAAGCAGCGAAACCCAGGAAGGCGAGTGGAATGGTCAGCGCCAAGAAGGCGAAGAACGAAAAACCAGCAGCGTCCTTATTGATGTCGAACACGCCCAGGCCGAGTACGCAAAAGAATTGGTACGAACCAAGATTTGCCGGAGCGTTCGGAAGCGACACGCCCAGATTGATCACGAGTAGGACAACCACAGCTGGGAGGAATGACATCGGGTGTGCGACCCCATCGACCTCATATTCCAAGCCATAGGAACGCATGATCGCCCAAAGACCCAGAACCTGGCAGGCGGGGATCAGCAGGGATGTGAACACAGCCGCGTAGAAACTCGGCGCCGTGCCCATTGCGTGTAAGTCGACGAGTGCCGCCATCGCCCTCCCCGGTAGGCGGCGCCTGCCGATCTGCGGCTCCGGACTGCTGCCGAGTTTCAATTCCAAATACAGGATCAAGAGCATGAGGATCGTCACGAGAATCAGTGTGACGATCCCGAGGACGTCCGCGGCTCGCTCAAACCGCCGCGGCAACTGGACGAAGAGGGAAACCACGGCGAGGGATGCCGTGGCGATAACTAGATCCACCAGGCGCTCGACGCCAACGGATCCCAGAACGCGTCCCAGCGAAATGCCCTCGGAATCCGAAAGCAAGTAACTACGCAGAAACTCGCCCGGCCGCAGCGGAAGGAGGAGGTTTGCGAACAGGCCGGCGTAGACGGCGCGAATCGAACGGGTAAGGCGCACCTTCCCAAAAGGGCTCAGGAGGAATTTCCATCGGAGCGCCTGAATGCCGTAGCTCAGTACATCGAACGACATACCCGCGAGGACCCACCGCCAGTCCGCGTTGGCCATTTCGTGCAGAGCCCGGACGACATGGAAGTTGCGCAAGACCCAAACGAGGCAGATGACAGCCAGGCCGTAGCCGACAATGAGGAGAATCTTCGATCGCTGCGCCTTACCGCGCTGGGGCTGAGTGGTCACTTCCACGATCTCGGGAGGTGCAGGCATCGTTCCGAAAAGGGGCCAGTTTACCCGATGGCTCGAGTACGGCCCAAAGCCTACGACATCGGCCTTCGACAGGCAACCCCGGGATTGCTCCGGGCTCGCCGGAATCGCTCCCGGCCTGCAACCGGCGTATAATAACAGGGACCGATGAGATTCACTCCTCGAAAGTCCCCACGATTGGTCTGCCGCGTACTCGGATGAAAACCGCCAAACCTGTGGACCGCCGGGAACGAGTTCTGCTCGTGGGTATCGCTTTGAAGAGGGCGGGACGCACGCAGGCGCCTCCGCGTGGCAACGGCCGGCCGGTCGCAAGCCGCGATTCGCTCGAGGAACTGCAAGAGCTGGCGGAGAGCGCCGGAGCGAAAATCGAAGGCAGCTTGCTGCAAGTGCGCGATGCGCTCGACCCGGCGACGCTTGTAGGGCGTGGCAAGCTGGAAGAAATCCGCACCGAAGCGGAGTTCCGGCGAGTACCGCTGGTTATCGTCGACCACAACCTGACGCCCGTACAGCTTCGCAACATGGAGAAAGGCACCGGGTGCCGCGTGATCGATCGCACCCAACTCATCCTCGACATCTTTGCGACCCACGCGCACACACGCGAAGGGCAGCTTCAGGTCGAACTCGCACAGCTAAACTATCTGCTTCCGCGGCTGACCGGGCGCGGTGAGGAACTGTCGCGCCTCGGCGGGGGCATCGGGACGCGTGGACCCGGCGAGCAGAAACTCGAGACCGATCGCCGGCGGATCCGCGACCGAGTCCGCAAAATCCAGCAGGCCATTGAAACGGTCCGCAAGCAGCGCACCACTCGGCGGCGGGCGCGGCAGGCAGTGCCGCTTGGGATGATCGCTTTCGTCGGATATACGAACGCGGGAAAGTCCACGCTCTTCAATGCCCTGACCAACGCGAGCGTCCTCACGTCGTCCAAAATGTTTGCGACGCTCGACCCGACGATTCGCGCGATTCGCCTGCCGTCGCGACGCCGCGTGCTGCTTTCGGACACGGTGGGATTCCTGCGTGATCTTCCGCCGGACTTGATTGCCGCCTTTCGCGCCACGCTCGAAGAAGCGCAAGAGGCGGCGCTGATCCTTCATGTTACTGACATTTCAAATCCGCACCACGCCGAACAGGATGCCGAGGTACTCAAGGTTCTCCGCGACTTGGGAGTCGAAGATCGCCCGCGTCTGCACGTTCTCAACAAGACCGACCGGCTCAGCGGGGAAGATCTTGAGAGCTTAAGAAACTCCAACGGGCGCGGCCAGGATACAGTTTTCGTCTCCGCTGTGACCGGCGCGGGTCTGGAGGAATTGCTCGTGCGAATCGACGCGATGATGCCGGTGGATTCATTGGTGAGATTGCGTTTGCGCATGCCGATGGCAGATGGCCGCCATCTTTCGATGGTGCAGGGGCGTGGTCGCGTGCTTCACTCTGAAGTGATTGACGGAGATATTATGCTCGACGCCGAATTGCCCCAGTCCGCCGCGCGGCAACTCCAGGATTTTGTTGTGAAATAGCGTCGCTCATGTGGAAATAGCTGTGGAAAAGTGCTGCCTGGTTGTTGCCTCAGACGCGGCCCGGGAGTCGATGGCTAGCTGGGTTCCGCGGAGAGTTGAGAAGCATAACTTACTGTATTGTCAGTAGCTTATCTCCTGACCATCGTCAGAAAGCTTCGGCACGTCTCTGATGACGGACCGGATTCGCGTGACTCCCAAATTTGCACAGCGGTGGGGCATCTTTTGCGCTAAGAGTTACTAGCGAGGGGATTTGGCTTTGTCGCTGCCGGGTTCTGCTGGGGCAAGGCTGGGTACCGTTGACTCCGCGAGGACGGGAGGACTATGCTGTAATGCTGTTAGTCCGGCTGACGAGGGTTCGCCCAGTTTCTTTCCGAGAACGACATGAATCTGCCGAACAGCCTCACGATTCTGCGAATTTTCTTCGTTCCGCTTCTCGTCGTCGTATTGCTGACCCGCCAGCCGAATCTCAACTTCTGGGGGTTGCCCTTTCACTTTGAAGTCTGGGGCGTGCTGATCTTGCTGGTAGCGGCCGCCACGGACGCGATGGACGGATACTTCGCGCGCCGCCGAAGCGAGATCACGACGCTCGGAATCCTGCTCGACCCGATTGCCGACAAGCTCCTGATCTCGGCGGCGTTCATCTCACTGGTATCCATGGGGCTGGTTCAGGCGTGGATGGTGGTGATCATCATCGGGCGGGAGTTCATGGTCGTGGGCTTGCGGGAAATCGCGTCGGTTGAGGGACTAGTGATCCCGGCGTCGGCGCTCGCGAAAATGAAAATGGTTCTACAGGTGTTGGCCGGTTGCGCGATCATTCTGACCGCGAATCATCCGGCCCTTAGGCCGCTTGGAACGGCTCTACTGTGGCTTGTAGTGCTGAGCGCAGTGGCCTCGGCGATTCACTATTTCCAGATGTTCTGGGGCCAGATCAATTTCCGAGTGCAGCAGCGGCGGACCGCCATGCTCGTGGTCGAGCCAAAAGAAAAACCGCAGGATGTCCTCAGTAGGTAGTCGCGAAAAGACGTTACTTCTTGAAGTGGCGCGGAGCGCCGTGACCGCAGCGGTGGAGCGCCGCGAAGTTCCGAGTGAACTACCTCAGGGGGATCTCAAGGACTTCGGCGGAGTATTCGTGACGCTGCGCCGCCGGGGCCGGTTGCGCGGCTGCATCGGCCAGATGGTTTCGAGCGAATCGCTCGTCGAAGTGGTCGCGTATTGCGCGAAGGCGGCTGCCCTGGAAGACCCTCGGTTCGACCCCGTCCGCCCCCACGAGCTCGCCGAGGTCGAGATCGAGTTGTCCGTCCTCTCGCGGCTCGAAGAGATCGCTCCCGAGCAGATCGAGGCAGGCAAACACGGACTGATGGTCAGTCAGGGCTGGCGGCGGGGCGTGCTACTGCCCCAGGTGGCAATCGAGTTCCAGTGGACGGCGGAGCGCCTGCTCGAAGAGACGTGTGTCAAGGCGGGATTCGAGCGAGGTGCTTGGAAGGATCCGGAGACGCGCATTCACGGATTTACCGCGGAGATCTTTTGCGAATCAGATTTTCGCGCGAAAGGACGTTGACGCGCGAACCGCAGCGCCGGTCGAAGCCGGGCTATTCCACCTCGATGTAGTCGCCCGGGTATATCTCCCGCAGGCTGGACGTAATCAGGACCGTGGAAGAGTTCGGCCCCGTGCGGAGCACGATCCCCTCGCCGACGTCTTCCCGCGGAGTGTTGCTCCAGTCGTATTTCGCGGGCACGCTTCCGAAACCATAGACTGGGAAGAAAGCAACGTGCAGTGCATCGTCCTGATCGAAAGCATAACGAGGATCCTGGAAGACCGTCTCGTGCTGAGTGCCGGTGTAGCGGAAGATGCGCAAGCAGTCGCCGATCTTGACGCCCTGAGCGTTCCCGAGGTTGACGTAGACGATATCCTCGCGACCGACTGCAGCCTGAAAGTTCTTGCCGATAATAACCATGGCCAGGGGCTTGCCATTCGCCGGAGCGAACCGGTCGAAACCGTCTTCAGACTTGAGCGGCGGCGCGGGGCGCTCAGTGAAGGGCAGGAGAATGTCACCGCGCTGCAGGTAGTCGCAAGAATGCTCGATCCTTGCGATCGAAGTGTCCGCGCGCACGATGGTGACGCGGACGCGGCCTTCGTCCGCCCAGACGGTGCCCATTTTTTTCAGGATGGCGCTTTGCCACTTGGTCCAGTCGATTCCGTAGGGATCCTGTATTTTGCGGATCACGGAGAAAACGTCGTCGACCTTTACACCCTGGTTTGCGCCCTTGTTGATGAAGACTTGGTCGCCTTCATCGAAGACAAGCCGATAGTTGGATTCTTCACCTGTGATGATGAAGGCGTCGTGCGGGACAGACTCCGAGGTAACAGTGCCGGAACAGTAGAGTTCGTTCGGGGTTGGAATGGCCGGCGTATCCTGCGCCGACGTGACCGCTGCGGCCAGTACCACCACGAGACCGGCAAGGACAGTTTTCCCGCGCATGATGCTCGCTCCTTAAGTCAAATCTGGGCGCCCTAAGGCAGGCGCTCCCCAATGAGCCGAACGTAGCAGAGCGCTTGGGGGGCGTCAAGACAATGGTCTCGCGGGCTTTACACATTGTGTACCGCATGGTAGAAGCAAGAATTCTCTCTTTCGCCGCCGGCCGGGGCGCGGCGGAGTTTGTCTCGGAAGGGATTGGAAATACAGGATGTTAGGGCGAGATAAGGTCTGTGCCGTCGTGGCGGCGCCGGATGCAAGGTTTATGCACCGGCAGCTCCAGGAGGCGCTTCGCCATACCCGGACGGTCGAGCTAAGGCTTGACTGGCTTTCGAGTGATCGTGAAATCGATCGATTCTTTCACCGATTGGCGCCGGGCAGGCATCGAGCGACCCTGATCGCCACCTGCCGGAGGGCGGCGGCGGGGGGACGCTATCGCGGGTCAATCGCCAAGCAACTGGTCCATCTGGCAGACGCGATCCGGGCCGGTTGCGCGTGGTATGACCTCGAAATCGAAACGGCCCGTGAATGTCCGCCCGAATTGTTGGACGTGCTGTTGGGTGACGGGCGGCAGCTAGTCTCCGCGCACTTCTTCCGGGGCATGCCGGGAAATCTGGGCCGGGTTGCCACGCAGCTCAGGCGCAGCCGGCCGGACGCTATCAAAATTGCCGCGCAGTGCGATTCGCTGGCGGCCAGCCGAAAACTGTTGAATTTCGCGCGCACGCAAAGGAACGTTGTCGCGATCCCTATGGGGGATGTCGCGTTGCCGGCGCGGTTTCTGGCGCTGCGCGAGAAGCATGGCTTTGCATACGCCCCTGTCGAGAATGCGACGGCGCCGGGGCAAATCTCGCTCGAGGAGATGAAGGATCTCTATCGCGCCGACAGGCTCGACAGCCGGACGCGGGTCTACGGCGTGATCGGCGATCCCGTCGGCCATTCGCTTTCGCCCGCCATGCAGAATGCAGGATTCGCGGCGCGCCGGATGAACGCGGTATACCTGCCATTCTTGGTTCACGATCTGAAAGATTTCCTCGACTCGGTCGGCCCGCTGGGTATCCAGGGCTTCAGCGTGACCCTGCCCCACAAGGAGCGCATCCTGCGGCATCTGGACGGCTGCGATCCGCTCGCGGGGCAGATCGGGGCGGTAAATACGGTAGTAGTGCGCGGCGGCGGGAAACTCTATGGATACAACACGGACTACGTTGGCGTGCTGCGCTCTCTCGAGAAGCGCATGCCGCTTCGAGGCAGCCACGTGCTGATTGTGGGAGCCGGCGGAGCCGCGCGCGCGGTGGCCTTTGCGCTCGCGCAGGCGGGAGCTTCTGTTTGCGTCACGGCAAGGCGGCCCGCGAGAGCGAAATCGCTGGCTCGAGCGGCCGGCGGCGAGGCGATTGCTCGGAATCGCGTGGGCCGCGAATTTTTCGACGCGATCGTGAACGCGACGCCGGTCGGGATGCATCCGCGCGTGGGAGATTCACCGCTCGCGGCGCGTGAATTGAATTGCCGGCTCGTATTTGACACGATTTACCGTCCGCGCGTGACGAGACTTCTGCAACTGGCGGCGCGTCGGAACATCGAAACCGCCTCGGGACTCGAAATGTTCGTCGCGCAGGGCACGGCCCAATGGGAAATCTGGACGGGCGAACGAGCACCGGTCGACGCCATGCGGCGCGCCGTGGTCGAAGCGCTCGTACGCGAAGAAAGAGAAGGCAGCGGAAAGAAGGGAAAGAAGAAGGTGCGCGCGGCGCGATGATTCAGCCGGACTTCAAAACGTTCTGCCGCCTGGCGCGTGAGGGAAACCTCGTGCCAGTCTACGAGACTTACACGGCCGACTTACTGACTCCCGTCGGCGCGTACCTCCGCATCGCGCGCGACGCGAAATACGCGTTCCTTCTCGAAAGTGTGGAGGGCGGCGAGAACATCGGTCGCTACACATTTGCGGGAGCGAATCCGGAAGAAGTTTTTCGCGCGCGCGGCCGCGTGTGCACGCTCGAAACCGGCGGCAAGACGGTTCATTTCGACGACAACCCGGTCGAACAGCTGCGACGATTGACAGCGCGCTATCGCCCGGTGCGCGTGCCCGGCCTGCCGCCCCTGACCGCGGGCGCGATCGGTTACTTCGCCTACGACATGGTGCGGTTGGTCGAGCGCATCCCAGATACCGGCCGCGACGACCTGGGCGTCGACGACTGCGTCATGATGTTTTACCTCGGCCTCGTAGCGTTCGACCATGTGCAGCATCGCGTCTGGATCGTGCGCAACGTCTTCACCGGAGGGCCAGGCAGCCTGCGCGCGAAATACGATGCGGCCGTGCGAGAAATCGAGCGAACGCGCCGCAAGCTCGACCAGCCATTGCCGCCGCAGCCGCGCGGCCGCCGCGCGCGGCCGTTGCGCATACGGTCGAACATGGCGAAATCCAAATTCCTGGCTGCGGTGCGCAAGGCCAAGGCGTACATCCGCGCGGGCGACGCGTTTCAGGTCGTCGTCAGTCAGAGATTCGAGGCGCAGACGGCCGCAAGTCCGTTCGAGATTTACCGCGCGCTGCGCGTGGTCAACCCTTCGCCTTACCTCTACTTCCTGAAGCTCGATGACCTGTCGGTCGTCGGCAGCTCGCCCGAAATGCTGGTGAAAGTCCAAGGACGCAGCGCCTTTTACCGGCCGCTTGCCGGGACGCGGCCGCGCGGCCGCAACGAAAAAGAGGACGCAAAGCTCGAAGCGGAGCTTCTCGCCGATCCGAAAGAGCGCGCCGAGCACGTGATGCTCGTGGACCTGGGGCGCAATGACCTCGGCCGCGTGTGTGAGTACGGCTCGGTGAAACCGGAGCAGCTGATGTTCGTTGAGCGCTATTCGCACGTGATGCATCTGGCGTCGAGCCTGCGTGGGCGGCTGCGAGACGACGTGGATTGCTTCGATGCGCTGATGGCGTGCTTCCCCGCGGGGACGCTTTCGGGCGCGCCCAAGGTGCGCGCCATGGAAATCATCGACGAGCTCGAGCCCACGCGGCGCGGAATCTACGGGGGCGCGATCCTGTATCTCGATTTCACCGGCAACCTCGATTCCTGCATCGGCCTGCGCACCCTCGTCGCAAAGGGCGGGCGCGTGTACGTCCAGGCAGGAGGTGGGATCGTCGCCGATTCCGTGCCCGAACGCGAATTTCAGGAGTCGGTGAACAAAGCGCGCGCCGTGCTGAAAGCCCTCGAGATCGCTCACCGCGGCGGCAGCGAAGAGTAAGCGCCCCGATCCTGTTGGGACCCGCCCAGCGGCGCACATTCTCTCGGGCTGCTACAATAGCCATATGCTCCTGCTGCTCGACAACTACGACTCGTTCACCTACAACTTGGCGCAGTACCTCGGCCAGATGGGGCAGGAACTCCTGATCCGGCGCAACGACCAGATCACGCTCGAGGAAATCGAGGAACGCAAGCCCGAGCGCATCGTGATCTCGCCGGGGCCTTGCACGCCGAAAGAAGCGGGCGTCAGTGTCCCATTGATCGAACGCTTCGCGGGCAGGATTCCGATCCTGGGTGTCTGCCTGGGCCACCAGGCGATCGGCGCGGCGTTTGGCGGGCGCGTGATCCGGGCGCCGAAAGTGATGCACGGGAAGACGAGCGAAATTCACCACGACAGCAAGACGATTTTCCGCACCCTGCCGCAGGATTTTCAGGCCACGCGCTATCACTCGCTGATCGTCGAGCGGAAGTCACTCCCGCGCGAGCTGGAAATTTCCGCCGAAACCGCCGACGGCACTATCATGGGCTTGCGACATCGCAAGCTGAAGGTCGAAGGCGTGCAGTTCCACCCCGAGTCGGTTCTTACCGACGCCGGTTTCCGCCTCCTCCAGAATTTCCTGAGTCTGTAAGACTTCACGGAGCAGTTTGGGAGTGGCCCTTTTCGGCCTGCGAAAACGCGACGAGGGCTTCGAGTTTTTCGCGGGCGGCGCCTGAATCGATCGACTTGGCAGCGAGGTACACGCCACCTAGGAAGTCGGCCGCGCGCCCGGCCGCGACAAGCGCAGCCGCGGCATTAGCGAGCACGATTTCGCGGTGCGGGCCGTGCTCCCGATAGAGCATCGAGCGGCCCAATATCTTGTGAATGATCTCGGCGTTGTGCTTGGCGTCTCCGCCGCGAATGTCCTCGAGCGGCGCGCGATGCAACCCGAAATCATCGGGCGTTACGGTGAAACTGCGGACGACGCCATCGCGCAATTCGGCAACATGGGTTTCGCCCGAGACTGAAATCTCATCGAGTCCGTCCGCGCCGTGTACTACGAACGCCCGTTTCACGCCCAGCTCACCAAGCGCCCGCGCGAGAAGCTCCGTCAAACTTGCGTCGTAGACGCCCACGACCTGCGCGGTGGCCCCGGCGGGATTCGTGAGCGGTCCGAGCAGATTGAACACCGTGCGCATTTTCAGCTCGCGGCGCGCCGCCATGGCATGGCGCGTGGCTGCGTGCATGGCCGGAGCAAACAGAAATCCGATCCCGATTTCCTCGATGGCGCGTGCAACGCGCTCTGGCGCAAGATCGATCCGCACGCCAAGGTCCTCGAGCACGTCCGCCGAGCCGCAGCGCGAGCTGATCGAGCGGTTGCCGTGCTTCGCCACGCGCACGCCCGCGCCCGCAACGACAAACGCCGCAGCGGTCGAAACGTTGAACGTGCCGGACGCGTCGCCGCCGGTACCACACGTGTCTACGAGTGCTTCGTCGGCGATTCGCGCACGGCCGGGAAGAATCGGCGCGGAGTGGCGCCGCATCGCGGTCGCAAAGCCGACCAGCTCGTCGACCGTCTCGCCCTTCATCCGCAGGCCGGTGAGCAGTGCGGCGATCTGCGCGTCGGTGGCGCGGCCGGACAGAATCTCCTCCATCGCGGCTTCCGCTTCCGCGCGGGACAAGTCTTCGTCGGCGACGATTTTTTCGAGCGCTTCGTGGATCATGTTCATTCGGGTAGTCGTGGCCGCGAGCGTCGCAGTCTATCTTGCCCGACCCGTTGGTTCCAAGTACACTGAGATGCTTTTATCGGTCCATAAATTCTAGCATTTCTAGGCCGGCTTCCGACCAGCCGAAGTCCGCATGAAGATTCACGAATATCAAGCCAAGGCCATCCTCGCGAAATTCGGCGTTCCCGTGCCGCGCGGCGAAGTCGTCTTCAAGAAAGAAGAGGCGCGCGCTGCGGCGCAGCGCGTCGGCACGTCCGTGGTTGTCGTAAAGGCGCAGATTCATGCCGGCGGCCGCGGCAAGGCGGGCGGCGTGAAGCTGGCGAAGTCGCCGGACGAGGCGGTTTCTCTTGCCGGGAGCATGCTCGGCATGAAACTCGTCACGCCCCAAACCGGCCCGGAAGGGCGCATCGTCCGGCGGCTGCTGATTGAGGAGGGGCTCGACATCCAGCGCGAGCTTTACCTCAGCGTGCTGGTCGACCGCGCGGTGGGCGCGCCCGTATTTATGGCCAGCGCTGCGGGCGGAATGGAGATCGAGGAAGTCGCGAAAGAGCAGCCGGAGGCGATCCTGCGCGAGACGATTCGCCCGGAGACAGGGTTTCAACCGTATCACGCGCGCAAACTCGCGTTCGGCCTGGGACTTTCGGCAGAGCTCGTGAACGCGGCCGTGCCGTTTTTGCAGTCGCTCTATCGAGCGTTTCTCGAAACGGACGCGTCGCTCATCGAGATCAACCCCTGGGTCGTGACGGGCGGCGAGCGGCTGGTAGCGCTCGACGCCAAAGTGAATTTCGACGACAACGCGCTCTACCGCCATCCCGAGTTCGCGGAGCTGCGCGACCTCGACGAAGAAACGCCGCTCGAGGTCGACGCCTCGAAGTTCCGGCTGAACTACATCAAGCTCGACGGCACGGTCGGCTGCATGGTCAACGGCGCGGGCCTGGCGATGGCCACCATGGACATCATCAAGCTGTGTGGCGGAAGTCCGGCGAATTTTCTCGATGTGGGCGGCGACGCGTCAGAGGAGCGCGTGAAAAACGCGTTTCGCATCCTGCTGAGCGATCCGAACGTGAAGGCGGTATTTATCAACGTCTTCGGCGGCATTCTGCGCTGCGACATGCTGGCGAGCGGCATCGTAAGCGCGGCGAGAGAGTTGAAACTCGCGGCGCCGGTCGTCGTGCGCATGGAAGGGACCAACGTCGAGCAGGGCAAGGAAATCCTGCGCAATTCGGGAATGAATTTCACGGTGGCGAATGGAATGAAGGACGGAGCGGAAAAGGTCGTGACCCTGGCCAGCGGTGTGCGATGAGCATTTTGGTCGATAGGAACACGCGCGTCCTCGTGCAAGGTCTCACCGGCCGCGAAGGTAGCTTTCACGCGCAGCAGATGATCGAGTACGGCACGAAGATCGTCGCGGGCGTGACTCCTGGCAAAGGCGGAAGGGCGCAGCTCGGCGTGCCTGTGTTCGATACGGTCGCCGAAGCCGCGCGCGAGACCGGCGCGAACGCGGCGATGGCGTTCGTTCCGCCGCCGTTTGCCGCGGATGCCATCCTCGAAGCGGCGGACGCCGGACTGCCGCTGGTCATCTGCATCGCGGAAGGCATACCCGTGCTCGACATGGTGCGCGTGGCCGCTGCGCTGAAGAATTCGCCGACGCGACTGATTGGTCCCAATTGCCCCGGGATCATTTCGCCCGGCAAGTGCAAGCTCGGAATCATGCCCGGCTTCATCCACAAGAAGGGCCACGTCGGGGTCGTCAGCCGCAGCGGCACGCTGACGTACGAAGCCGTCGGTCAGCTCACAGGGCTCGGCATCGGCCAGTCCACTTGCATCGGCATCGGAGGCGATCCGATTATCGGGACGAACTTTCTGGACGTCATGCGCATGTTCAACGACGATCCGGAAACGCACGCGATCGTCATGATCGGCGAAATCGGCGGCAACGCGGAAGAGATTGCCGCTGACTTCATCAAGAAGCATGTGAAGAAGCCGGTGATCGGCTTCATCGCCGGGCAAACGGCGCCGCCGGGCCGCCGCATGGGCCACGCCGGAGCAATCATCAGCGGCGGCCAGGGCACGGCAAACGAAAAGTACGCGGCCCTGCGCGCCGCTGGGATTCACACCGTGCAGAGCCCCGCGGAGATCGGACAGACGGTCGCCGACGTGATGCGTGTGTCGAAGGGCAGCGCGAAGAAACGAACCGCCAGCAAGCCGAAGAAGCGAGCGCGCAAGTAGAGCGCCGCAAACACGGGAGAACGATCGAATGGCAGTCGAAAGAACTCTGGCAATCATCAAGCCCGACGCGGTGGGACGCGGGCTCGCGGGCGAGATCCTGAGCCGCATCCACGCCGCGAAGTTTCAAATCGTGGCGATCGAGTCGCTGCGGTTGACGAAGTCCGAGGCCGAGGGATTTTACGCCGTTCACCGCGAGCGGCCGTTTTTCGGAGAGCTGACGGAATTCATGAGCTCCGGCAAAGCCGTCGTCATGGTCCTCGAAGCCGAAAATGCGATCGCAAAATGGCGCGAGACGATGGGCGCCACCGATCCCGCCAAGGCCGCGCCCGGCACGATCCGCCGCGAGCTCGGCACCAGCATCCAGTTCAACTGCACACACGGCTCCGATGCGCCACAGACCGCCGCCTTCGAAATCGGCTACTTTTTCTCGGGTCTCGAGCTGATCTAGAGCCGAATATGCCATGGACCCGTCGCGCGAACTCGGAAAGCTGCTGCTTGTCTTCGGAATCGTTTTGGTCGCCGCTGGAGCGCTACTGTTTTTCGGCGCGAAGCTGCCGTTCCGGTTGGGGCGATTGCCAGGCGACATCGCCTATCGCGGACGCAACGGTTCGTTCTATTTCCCGATCGTCACCTGTATCCTCGTCAGCGCGGCCCTGACGCTGGTTTTCTGGATCGTGAACTACTTCCGCCGCTAGCGATAAAATGGAAGACCGATGAGCCAGACGCCTCTTTTCGATTTCGATCTGATGCCCGAGCGCCACGTCTGGAAGGTCAGCGAGCTGACCGAACGCATCCGCGATCTGCTCGAAGCTGAATTCCCCGACGTCTGGATCGAAGGCGAGGTGTCGAATTACCACGCTGCGCAATCCGGTCATCTCTACTTCACCCTGAAAGATGCGCGCTCGCAGATTCGCTGCGTCTGTTTTCGCGATCAGGCGCGTGGGCTGAAATTCCGCCCCGAAGACGGCCTCCACGTCACGGTGCGCGGATCGCTCGGCGTCTACGATCTGCGCGGCGAGTATCAGGTCTACGTCAGCCACATCGAGCCGGTCGGCCTCGGTGCGCTGCAACTCGCCTTCGAGCAGCTGAAGAAAAAGCTCGAGGGCGAAGGTCTCTTCGACGAAGCGCGGAAAAAGCCTTTGCCCGTCCTGCCGCGCTGCATCGGCGTGGTCACATCGCCCACGGGCGCGGCCATTCGCGACATTCTGCGCGTCCTCAAGCGGCGCTTCGCGAACGTCCACGTGCAGCTCTATCCCGTGAAGGTGCAGGGCGAAGGCGCGGCCAAGGAAATCGTTGCGGCGCTGCGGCACTTCAATCGCGCGAAATTCGCGGACGTCTTGATTCTCGCGCGCGGCGGCGGATCGCCCGAGGATTTGTGGGCGTTCAACGAGGAGATTGTCGCGCGCGCGATCGCGGAGTCGAAGATTCCCGTCATCACCGGCGTGGGCCACGAAACCGATTTCACGATTGCCGATTTTGTCGCCGACCTGCGCGCACCCACGCCTTCGGCTGCGGCGGAGATCGTCGTGCGCTCACGGCAGGAGTTCGAACGCCAGATCGCCGAGCATCGCAGCCATCTGGTCCATCACATCCGTTATCTGCTCTCTGAGCGGCGGCATCGCGTGCGCGATCTCCAGACGCATCGCGGCTTCCGGCAGCTCGAAGCGCTCGTGCGGCAGCGGCGCCAGCATGTGGACGAGCTGTCGGCATCGCTCGGGGTCGTTTTGCGCGCGCGGCTGGTCACGGCGCGGCAGCGGCTGACGAAGGCCGGCACGCGGATATCGTCGTTCGATCTGCGCGGGCGCGCCGAAACGCTGCGCCGCCGTATCCATCAGCAACGCGACGCGCTGCGCGCGGCACTCGAGCGCGTAGCGACCCGAAAACAGCGACGGTTCGCCTCGGCCCGCGTGCGGTTCGCGCAACTCGACTTGCGCGCGCGGGTCGGCAAGTTGCGACGCGCGCTCGACGAGCGTTCGAGCGAACTGCGCGTGCGGATCGATCGCGCGCTCATTGCGAAGCGGCGACGCCTCGAAGCCGCCGCGTTGCAACTCGATGAGCGCAGTCCGTTCCAGTTGCTCGAACGCGGCTATGCCATCGCTTACGACGCCTCGGGGAAGGTTCTCCGCTCGCCCGATCAGGTCGCGCTCGGCGACGACATCTCCGTCCGCCTCGCGCGCGGCCAACTCGACGCCACCGTCCGCCGCAAGGGGTGATGGAGAAAACCATGGACTCCGAAAAACCGCCAGCCGTCGTGCTGCAATTTATCGATCGGGTTAACGCAGCGGATGTCGCCGCGATGTGTGCCATCATGACGGAGGATCACGTTCTCGTCGACGGGCTTGGGAATCGCCTCCAAGGTCGAGAAAACCTGCGCACCGCTTGGAAATCGTACTTCGCTTGCTTTCCGGACTATCGCATCTCCCACGAGGAGATTTTCGAGAATCCTGATGTCGTCGCGGTCTTTGGCGCCGCCAGCGGCACCTACGCCGTCGACGGCAAGCTGCCAAAAGAGAATCACTGGAAAATCCCGGCAGCGTGGAGGGCGGTCGTGCGAAGCGGTCTGATAGCCGAATGGCGCGTCTATTGCGATAACCAGCCCGCTCGCAAACTACTCGGCGATAAAGTTCCCTAGTTCCCTGGGTCGGAATTGCCATCAACCCCGGCAAAAGTCCACAGGCGCTTTCACTTGCAATTCGGTCCCCACGCCCTACGCTGGATGCATAGGCCAATGGTCCAGAGTTGGAGCGCAGTCCAGAAAGGATGTCCAGCGGCCCCGCACTTGGGGCTGGCACCCTGCTTGTGCGCCTATTTCTACCCGTCACTGCTGTCGAGTAGAAATGGCTGTAACTTGCACAAAACAAATGCTGGCGGTGCCTTCTACCCGTCACTGGATCGGGGGGGTCTCTTGGAGCCGTTTTGCCCGCAGAGCCTAGCGAATTATTCTTCGTCAGCGGCGCCGGAGACCTTGAGCACGGCGAGAAAAGCTTCCTGAGGAATATCGACGCGGCCGACGCGCTTCATGCGCTTCTTGCCTTCCTTCTGCTTTTCGAGGAGCTTGCGCTTGCGGGTGATGTCTCCGCCGTAGCACTTGGCGAGCACGTTCTTGCGGATCGCGCTGATCGTTTCGCGGGCGATGACGCGGCTGCCGATCGCGGCTTGTATCGGAACTTCGAACATCTGGCGCGGGATCAGTTTTCGCAGGCGCGTGACGAGCTCGCGGCCGCGCTCGTAGGATTGATCGCGGTGGCAGATGATCGTCAGCGCGTCCACCGGCTCGCCGCCGATGAGCACGTCGAGTTTCACGAGATCGGATTCGCGATAGCCCGAAAGGTGATAGTCGAGCGACGCGTAGCCGCGCGAAACGCTCTTCAGCCGGTCGTAGAAGTCGAGCACGATTTCGTTGAGCGGCATCTCGTAGGTGAGCATGATGCGGGTCGGCGAGAGGTATTCGAACTTCTTCTGCACGCCGCGCTTTTCCTCGCACAGCGCCAGCACGCCGCCGACCGACTCTTCCGACGTGATGATCATTGCCGTCAGAATCGGTTCTTCGATCTTCTGAATCGAAGCCGGCGGCGGAAATTTGGTGGGGTTCTCGACCTCCATCACTTCGCCCGCCGTGTTGCTGATCCGGTAGCGCACGCTCGGTGCGGTGGTGATCAGGTCGATGTTGAATTCGCGCTCGAGCCGCTCCTGTACGATTTCCATGTGCAGCAGGCCGAGGAAACCGCAGCGGAAACCGAAGCCGAGCGCGACGGAATTTTCCGGCTCGTAGAAAAAAGCGGCGTCGTTGAGTTGCAGCTTGCCGAGTGCGTCGCGCAGCAGCTCGTAATCCGTAGCGTTCACGGGAAACAGGCCCGCAAAGACCATTGGTTTGATGGCCTCAAAGCCCTCGAGCGGCGGCGCGGGACGGTCGGCTTCGATCACCGTGTCGCCCATGCGGGCGTCGGCCACGCGCTTGATGTTGGCGATGATGAAGCCCACGTCGCCGGCAGCCAATTCGTCGAGCACCACGGGTTTGGGGGTGAGCGCGCCAAGAGCCTCGACTTCATAGACTTCATTGCCCGCGCAGAGACGAATTTTCATGCGCGGCGCAATCCGACCTTCCATCACGCGCACCAGGACGACGGCGCCGCGATAGATATCGAACCAGGAATCGAAAATCAGCGCGCGCAGCGGAGCGTCCGCGGAACCTTTCGGTGGCGGAATGCGCGCGACGATGGCCTCGAGAACATCTTCGACGCCAAGCCCGCTCTTCGCGCTGATCAAGAGCGCATCGTCCGCCGGAATCGCGAGGACATTTTCAATCTGCTCCTTGACGTATTCGGGCTGCGCGGCGGGCAGATCGATCTTGTTGATGACGGGGATGATGGTGAGATTGTGGCGCGAAGCGAGAAAGGCGTTCGCGACGGTCTGCGCCTCGACACCTTGGCTCGCGTCCACCACCAGCAGGGCGCCTTCGCAGGCGGAAAGCGCGCGCGAAACTTCGTAGGAAAAATCGACGTGTCCCGGCGTATCGATCAAATTCAGGCGGTATTCACTGCCGTCGCGCGCCGTGTAGTGCAGGCGGATGCTCTTGGCTTTGATCGTGATGCCGCGCTCGCGCTCGAGGTCCATCGAGTCGAGCACCTGCGCGGTCATCTCGCGCTGGCTGAGCGCGCCGGTCAGCTCGAGCAGGCGGTCGGCCAGCGTGGATTTGCCGTGGTCGATGTGCGCGATGATGCAGAAATTCCGGATGAACCGGGGATCCATGGGCGCTCGTGGGAATCGCAGACCGGCGAGTGTGGCGCGCCCTCGGCGCGCGCCGGCCGCGTCCTTCAAACTATCGAGTGTGCCACAGTTTCCGGCGCGCGGCCAGCGCTCCGCCGATGTTGTGAATCCTCAGAATTGTCTTGCGATGCTGCCGATCACGACGCGGTTCGTGTCCTGGTCGAACACCAGCGCCGTGTTCCCACCGATGAGGTAGTAGACGAGATTGTAGGTGACGTCCGGATCGGTGCCTTCGAGCGTGGCCGTTCCGCGGCCGTTCGTGGCCGGCGCGGCAATGGTACTCGTCGTCGTGTTGATTGGATCGTTCTTGAAGGCTGCGGAGAAATTGTCGATGTCGAGATATCCAGTCACCGTGGTGCCGGCGACTGTGATTTCGCCTTCGGCTTCCGGCTGGTAGGAGCCCGAACTGTCGTGGAACATTCCTTGGCCGGCCAGCACAAAAGCAAAGCCTCCCGTGAGCGCTGTCGACGCGGGAAGGTTCTGCGGAAACACCAACCCAATAGAGACCGCCGTGGAGCCAAGCTCGAGGATCACCGCCGATCCCTGGGCCGTCTGATAGGCGGAAAAATTCGGGTTCGCCGGGCACGCGCTGGCAGAGAGCGTCAGGCCGATTCGCCCTGTCGTCCCGTCTATGCCGTAGGCGCAAGAGCTGATCGTCGCATTCGAGGTGACCGTTCCGCCGTTGTTGGTATCGAGCGTCCCGCCGGTGACGTGGCCGCCTCCATCGGACGTAAAGATCCCGCCCGAGGCATACGCGTTTGTCGAAACCGTGGCAGACGTGCCGCCGCTGGTGAAGACGTAGCTGCCAGCCGCGAGGCTTGCATTCGAAAAGCCGCCACTCGCTCCACTGAACGCGTCGCCTGCAAGGAAAGCATTGCTGTCAATTTCGACGAGATGGATGTGCGTGCTGTCCACCACGTAGAACGCATATTCTAGTGTTTTCGTAGTGGTGCTCGCCAGCGTGATCGTTCCGCGTCCCGTGCCGGGGAACATGGTGTCAAAGGTGTACGAGCCGTTGAGCGTTGTATCGGCGGTTGTGACGGCGCCGTTGTCGTTGACGTCGAGAATCGTTCCGGATGCCGGGATGCCGCCCGAGCCATTGGCCGAGAAGCGTCCGGCGAGCGCCATGGGCTTGAACGTCGCGTCTGTGCCGGCTGCCTCGAACACGTAGGGGCCGGAAAGGACGGATGTAGAGGTCGTGAGATCGTTCAAGTTCTGCTGATCGATTGTTCCGCTGCCGGTGGCGCTGGCGTCGAAACGGATCAGCAGGCCGTGGAGGTTCGTGGTGAGCACGAATTGCCACGTCGCCGCCCCGTGGCCGGTGTTGATCGTCGCTGTCGTGCGGCCGTCGGACGCCACGACGTAAGTCCCGCTGGTGATGGGAAGCTCGGTCGAAACTCCGGTGGAGAAGCTTTCGAGGTCTTCGACGCCACTCAGGATTTTCCCGTTGCCGTCAGCCACGAAACTTCCGGCAGCCGCCAGGAAACCCGAGGTGTCATTGCCCGTGTACGAAAAAGCGAACGGGCCATTCAAGGAAAGGTCGGAGTAGACGATTTGCACCGTGGCGGTGGCTGGCGTGGTGACCGTTGGATCCTGGGCCGTGATCGTGACGCTGCCGCCGGGCGGTGGAAAATCGGGAGCGGTGTAAAGCCCGCTAAATTGGTTGATCGTGCCGACGTCCACGCCGGCCACTGGCGTCACACTCCAGGTCGCGTTCGGGTCGTCCACTCCGTTCAGAGTTGCGACAAACTGGTGGGTTCCTCCGGCCGCTACCGTCGTCGTGAGTTCAGTAATCGCCAGGCCTAGCCCACCTCCAATCGAGACGACGGCCGTATTGGAAGTCACTGTCGCAGTATTCGTCGTCGAGCCTGGAAACTGCGGTGCCACTGCCGTGATGTTCACCTCGTTGTTGTTCGTGCCGGGCGCTACCGCGGGAGCCGTATAGATTCCCACCTGCACGTCCGTGCTGGACGCAACAATCGTACCTGTGGTCGAGCTGCCGCCCGCTGTGCCATTCACTTCCCAGGTGACTGCCGTGCTCGTGCTGGTTGAGGACCCGCTCGCCAGATTCACTGTGGCGCTGAATTCCGCGGTGGCGTTGAGAGACACGGTGGCCGAAGTCGGCGTGATCGCGACCGATGTCACGGTGCCTGTACCGCCGTTGTTGCCGCCACCGCCGCAAGCCGAGAGGGTCAAAGCGCACGCGACCGTAAACGTGAAGAAAGACAGAGCTAGGGCTCTCTTTTCCATTTGAAAATCGTTTTCCTTAACTTTGGTCGATTGTGGGCAGACCGCCATCGTACGAATGAGATGCCACAACGCACCCCGTGCTCCTTTGGAGGGCAGTTACGCGGCTAGGGTTGCCAGGACATAGACCAAGGCGACAGCCCTTGACTGGCACACGAGTAGCGGGGGTATTTTCTCCGACTTGGGCAAAAAGTTCCAAGACATTTTGGAGACCTAGACGGCGAAGGGTCGGCGAAGAAGCTATTTGGAATATTTGGAAGAGGTCCAAGGGCTTGAAGTGGGAGGACGGCTGGAGGCGGCCAAAACCAGTTCCGAGAGAAACTCGCCGAGGCTGCGGCTCGCCAGTTGAAACTCGCGATCCCGTGTCGCACGGTCGAGCCATCCGAGGCAGACGAGGAGCGCGACCTGGGACCATAATTCGGCTGCGGGCCGCGCGAAGCCCACATCCCGCAGCACGTTTGCGATCACCGCCGACCGTCTTCTCTCCACGATGGCGACCGCCCGTGCGACCCGCTCGTCACGCCGCGCCCATGCCCGAACGGCCACTTCGACGCGGATGCGGTTTGGGTCGGCGGTCCCTTGCACGAAACGCGCCCACCGAGTGGCTGCGCTCGAGTCTTCATCGGGGTCGATGGAGTGGAGTTCTTCGTCTTCCCAGCTGGCCAGCATTCTGTCAAGCAGATCGATGCGGTTGCGAAAATGCCAGTAAAAGCTTCCTTTACTGACGCCCAAATCCCGGGCGAGCACCTCGACGCGGACTGCCTCAACGCCAAGGTCAGATAGCCGGGCGAAGGCGGCTTTGATCCAATCCTCTCGATGGAGGGGTGCAAGCCGAGGCTTGGAGAGCACTGCCATACGGTACCGTATGTCGTGAGCCTATTCGAGCCGACCTGCCGAGTCAAGCCCTCGGGATCACCGGTCGTGGGCCGGTTCAAAACGATCCTGACCCGGTGACGGAAAAGGAGCGGGAATCCGGCAGCGCACTGGAGACTACGCTCGCCGCTGGAAGCGTTGTGTGCTTATAGTGTGCAGGATGCGATAGCGTGCCACGTCCAGGGCGCGCATCTCCTCCCTGGTGTGGATCGGTCGATCGAAAGGAATTTCGCGATCTAGTTTTGCTTTTGTCCAGCGTCCGGAGCCGGGCTCGGGGCCGGGGTCGCGTCCGTCTGCTTCACGAATTCGAACGTGCAGGGGCGGCCCAAGATGCCGGCGCCTTCGTCCCTGGTGCCCGTGCCCTTTGTATCTTCGAATTGGGCCTTGATGGTGTAGCCGTAGTTATCGCCCTTCATGGCGAAGACTCCATGCGCATGGTTCTGGGTAACTTTGCCTTTGGCAGTCAGCTTGGCACTTCCGTCGTTCGCAATCTTGCCTTCGATCACAAGGTAGCCGGATCCGCCCTCTTCGCCGTGCTGTCCTTGAAAGTTGCCGTCCTTGATTGTGCTGGGAAACTCCCATTTGTAGGCCGGGGTCTCTCCATGCGCTTCGCAGGCGAGGTGCGTGACCCAATTGCCGTCGTAGCGCCCGCCTGCAACCGAAGCCCCCGGCAAGAGCATCAGGGCGCAAACCACCACAAGCCGGACCGCTCTTCGCATTTTCATGACACTCCTCCTTTGGAATGAGAATCATTTCTACAGGTTCGACCGCCCCCGATAATATAGCGTTGATTCCAATGTTGTATGTGCGCCTTATCGCTGACGACGCTGCTCTGGCGGCAACTTGTTCAGCTTTCCACTTCGCTCCCTCGCTACGCATGTTTTGGGTGGAGTGCTTTATTATCGGCCAGCGTCGTTTCATCGGCACATGATGCCACAAAAACAGGGTCCAATTTCAAACTGGCCCACTACCCGTGGCCGGCTAAGGTTGTAGATGAGGATTCCAATCTGTTAGGCTGAAAGATTCTGAGGGATCGATCTTATGAGAT
This sequence comes from Candidatus Acidiferrales bacterium, assembly GCA_050015155.1. Taxonomy (GTDB): domain Bacteria; phylum Acidobacteriota; class Terriglobia; order Acidiferrales; family UBA7541; genus Palsa-295. The sequence continues at coordinate 57,924 of JBEKBY010000001.1, forward strand.
CTCTTCGGCGCATTTCCGCTCTGGTTCTTCCGTTGGTCTTAGCCGGTGGTGTGCTTGCCTTTCAGGAGGGCGGGTATCAGTGGTTCCAGCAGCAAAGCCCGTCCTATTCGTACGGCAGCAGCAACGAACGTTCCGAATTCTATTGGTCCCGGCTGCGGTACACCGCCAGGACTGACAGCTACGGCGGTTTTGGCGGCTATGGCTACGGATATGGCGCGAGTTGGTCTCGGGACTACCCAAAGGCGGACCGGCAATTCCTGATGGCTATGAAGCGTCTCACTCGAATTCAGGCGCGACCGACCGGGCAGGTCGTGGATCTGGACCACGACGACATCTTCAACTATCCCTGGGTCTATGCAGTTCAAGTGGCGAATTGGACCTTTACGGACGCGGAAGCAAAGCGCCTGCGTGAGTATCTTCTAAAGGGCGGATTCCTGATGGTGGATGACTTCCACGGGACAGCCGATTGGGACCGGTTCATGGCCGGCATGCGCATGGTGTTTCCGGATCGGCCCGTCGAGGATTTGAACGACAACGACGAGATCTTTCACGTGCTGTACGACATAGGCGCGCGCTTCCAGGTGCCGGGAGAACAATACGTCTGGTCGGGCAGGACTTACGAGAAGGACGGATACGAGCCCAAGTGGCGGGCGATTCGCGACGACAAGGGCCGCATCATGGTCGCCATCTGCCACAACATGCATCTCGGAGATGCCTGGGAATGGGCTGACGATCCCCGATACCCGGAGCGCTTTGCTTCAATGGCCTTTCGCGTGGGTCTCGACTACATCATGTACGGCATGACGCACTAACAGGCGGGCTTGGGACCGCGATGGGGCTCGCGGTTGTGCGAATGATGTTTGAATTCTTTTTCAAGTATCCGGCCGCGGTCTTCTCAAAGGGCGACTTCGTCCTTCTGGGCGGGTGGCCGAAGTGGATTCTCTGCCTGCTCGTGATCGGCGCGGCGGCCGCGCTGGGTTGGCGAATCCACGCGCGTCTCGGGCGCGCTTCCCACAGTCTGAAGCACTGGCAGGCGGGCGTCATCTGGCTACTCGAATCCCTCCTGGTATGCCTGATTCTGGTTCTGCTTTGGCAGCCCGCGATCGTGATCGCCGAGCTGAAATCTCAGCAGAACATGATCGCGGTCCTGATCGACGATTCCCGCAGCATGGGCATCAGCGAGGGCGGCGCCACTCGCGAGCAGCAGGCAACGAAAGCTCTCCGCGACGGCGTATTAGCGCAATTGCAGGAGAAATTCCAGACGCGTCTGTACCGGCTCGATGGCCGCCTGACGCGCCTTTCGAGTTTGCAGGACCTCACCGAGGCGACCGGGCCCGCCACGCATATCGGAGACAGCCTCGAACAACTGGCGTCCGAAACCAGCGATCTGCCGCTTGGCGCCATCGTCCTGCTCAGCGATGGCTCCGATAATTCGGGTGGAATCGATCGTGAAACGATTGCAACTCTTCGCAACCGGCACATTCCCGTCCACACGGTCGGTTTCGGCGAGGAAAGCATTTCGCCGGACGTCGAAATCGACGATGCGGTGGTAACGCCTCGCGCGCTTGCGGACTCGCGTCTGTCGGCGGCGGTCAGTTTCCATCAGCGAGGATACGACGGACGAAAGGGCACGCTTGTCGCGCGCGATGGCGATCAGGTTCTGGCGTCTCATGAAATTACGTTTGCCGCCGGCGGCAAGATTCAGACCGAAAACCTGCTCTTCAATGCCGGCACGGCCGGGGCCAAGTCTCTCCAATTCTCGATTGAAACGCTGCCGGACGAACGGAACCGCTCGAACAACAGCGTGACGCGTCTGGTCAATGTGGACTCGGACAAGCGGCGCATCCTCTACGTCGAAGGAGAGCCGCGCTGGGAATACAAGTTCATTCGCCGCGCCGAGGACGACGACCGGATCGTCCAAATCGTCTCGATGCTGCGCACCACGGAGAACAAAATCTATCGCCAGGGCATCAGCGATCCGAAGGAATTGGCGGACGGCTTTCCGACACGCGCTGAGGATCTGTTCGGCTACCAGGGAATCATCATCGGGTCCGTCGAGGCAGGTTACTTCACGCCCGTTCAGCAAGACTTGATTCGCGAGTTTGTCGACCGTCGGGGCGGCGGCGTGCTGTGGCTCGGCGGGCGTTCTTCGCTCGCCGACGGAATCTGGGGCGGATCGAGCCTGGTCGATCTGCTCCCGGTTGTGCTGCCCAACCAAAAAAATACTTTCCACCGTGCGCCAGCCAATGCCGAACTCACTTCAGTCGGCGCCGATAGCTTGATTTGCCGCCTCGCTGACGACCCGCAATCCAACGCGGAGGGCTGGAAAAAACTTCCTTACCTTATGGATTATCAGGACGCGGGCACTCCCAAGCCTGGCGCGGCGGTGCTAGCTGAAATGAGGGCAGGCGGGCGCAAATACCCGATGCTTGTGACGCAGAACTATGGGCGCGGGCGGACAGCGATCCTGGCGACTTCGGGCACATGGCGCTGGCAGATGAGCCTGCCTTTAGGGGATACAAGCCATGACATGTTCTGGCAGCAGCTTCTGCGCTGGCTTGTCTCAGATACGCCGGGGCACGTGGTTGCGTCGACGCAGAACCAGACGCTGTTCGATGATGGACACGTGCAACTATCTGCGGATGTCCGCGACAAAGAATATCAACCGGCGGTTGACGCAAAGGTTGAAGCACACGTTATCGGTCCAGGCGGCATCTCAACAATGGTCGAAATGACTCCGGTTCCAGACGCGCCGGGCGCCTTCCAAGCGGATTGGACCGCGGAGAAGCCCGGCTCCTATGTTGTCGAGGTGACGGCCCAGAAAGGCGACGAAGAACTCGGCCGCGACGTCATGAGCTTTCAGCGCCTGGACGGAACCGCTGAAAACTTTCACACCGAGCAGAACCGCGAGCTTCTCGAAAGGCTTTCTTCGCAGACAGGCGGGCGCTACTGGCGGCCAGAAGGGCTTTCAAAACTGGCCGATGAGATTCCCTATTCCGAAGCGGGAATCACCATGCGCGAGACGAAGGAGCTCTGGGATCTGCCTGCGGTCCTGCTGGCGATGATTCTCCTGTGCTCCTCCGAGTGGCTCCTCCGACGCAGATGGGGGATCGTGTGAAGACGCTCCTATTAAGCGCGTGCGTGGGCGCGGTGCTGCTTGCGGCCTTTCCGGCGCGGGCGGGCACTTATTACGTGACCGTCGCGGGTCTGGGCGGAGAACCCGACTACGAACAGCGGTTCGCTGCGGCCGCGACCGATCTCGACCGGATACTGAAGGCATCCGGCGGCGACGTTCACGTCTATACGTTGACGGGTGCGGACGCTATTCGCCCGCGTCTCGAAGAGACACTCGGTCTGGTTGCCCGCCAGGCAAAGCCGGAAGATGACTTCGTCTTGATCCTGATCGGCCACGGGACATTCGATGGGATCGAATACAAATTCAATCTCGTCGGACCGGACGTCTCGGCAACGGAACTGGCCACCTGGTGTGACCGCATCCCCACAAAGCGCCAACTGATCGTGAACACGACTAGCGCGAGCGGAGGCTCCATCGCAGCCTTGGATAGACCCGGACGCGCCGTAATTGCGGCCACAAAGAGCGGAACGGAGAAAAATGCGACTGTATTTGCCCGCTACTGGGTCGAGGCGTTGCGCGATCCGACATCCGATGTGAATAAGAACGACGCTATCAGCGCGCTCGAAGCATTCGAGTACGCCGCGACGAAGAGCGCTTCCTTCTACGAAACGCAAAAACGCCTGGCGACCGAGCACGCCGTATTTGAGGATACGGGCAAGAGCGAACCTGTGCGAACAGCGTCGTCGGAAACTGGCGAGGGGCTATTCCTTTCCAACTTCACGTTGGTTCGTCTCGGGGCGGCACAAAAGGCGTTCTCCGATCCGGCCAAGCGCGGACTCCTCGCGAAGAAAGAGGAACTGGAACAGAAAATCGACACGCTCAAGTATCAGAAGGCGGCGATGTCGCAGGACGACTACAAGCAGCAGCTCACCGATGCCCTGCTGGAGTTGGCCCGGGTGCAGGAGGAACTCGATAAGTGATTCGCGGACTCCGAACGTCGGTTCTCTGCACGCTGCTCTTGGTGGGCTCAGGCGTCACTCTGGCTGCGACGCCTGATGAATGCGCAGCGCTGCGTAAGCACGGTCGGAATACGGAGGCACATGCGTGCTACGAAGCACTGACGCAGCAACGCGACCCCTACCTTCGCGCCGAAGGATATTGGGGACTCGAAATGTATCAGCAGGCCAATGACCAGTTTCGCGCGGCCGTCGCCCAATCTGACAGCAGCGCGCTTTACCGCGTTCGCTGGGGCCGCCTGCTCCACGAGCGCTTCAACAATACGGACGCGGACAATCTCTTCAAGGAGGCTCTTGCGAGAGATCCCCGAAACGCTCAGGCCTATCTCGGCCTTGCGCTCGTGAGCGCGGATGGATTCGACAATGCGGCCATCCAGTGGGGCGCAAAGGCGCTCGAGCTTGATCCCAAACTGGTGGAAGCCCACGAGCTGATGGCCAACCTGGCGCTCGAGGATTCGGATGCCCCATCGGCGACAAAGGAAGCGAATGAGGCTATCAAGTTGTCGGGAGATGCCCTGGATGCAATGGCAATCCACGCCGCTGTGGAGATTCTCGCGGACCGATCGCCGGACGCCTGGCTTGACAAAATCCGTCAGGTGAATTCCTCGTATGGCGGGGGTTACGCCTTAGTGGCGCATCATCTGGTGCTCAATCGAAGATACGAAGAGGGCGTGGCCTACTACCGCAAAGCAATCGAGGTCGATCCGCAGCTCTGGTCCGCCCGTTCGGAACTCGGCATCAACCTGATGCGTCTAGGTCAAGAGGACGAGCCACGCCGGCAGCTCGCAATGTGCTACGACAATGGCTACCGGAATGAAGCGACGGTGAACAGCCTTCGCCTGCTCGACAGTTACAAGAACTTCGTGACGTTCAAGGATGAGACCACGATCCTAAAGCTTCAGAAGAAAGAGGCGGAACTGCTCCATCCCTATTTCGAAGCCGTGATCAAGCGGGCGATCGCGACGTATGAACAGAAATACAGGATGAAGCTTCCCGGCCCGGTCCAGGTGGAAGTGTACCCGGACCACGAAGATTTCGCCGTGCGCACGTTGGGGGTGCCCGGCCTCGGCGCACTCGGCGTGACTTTTGGAGAGGTCGTCGCGATGGACAGCCCGTCGGGCCGCCAGCCCGGTGACTTCAATTGGGCGAGCACGCTTTGGCACGAAATGAGCCACGTATTCATCCTTACGGCGACGAACCATCGCGTGCCGCGATGGTTCACCGAGGGCCTTGCCGTCCACGAGGAAACGCAGGCTTCACCGGAATGGGGTGACCGCATCACACCTGAGATCTTGGTCGCCATCCGCGATAAGAAGCTATTGCCCGTGGTCGAGCTCGACCGCGGCTTTGTCCGGCCGGAATACGAGGCGCAGGTGATCGTTTCGTATTATCAGGCCGGGCGAATCTGTGACTACATTCAGAGCCGCTGGGGCGCTGATAAGCTCCTCGACATGGTGCACTCGTTTGCGAAGATCGAGACCACATCCGACGTCATCCAACAGGATCTCAGCATGACGCCGGACGAGTTTGACCGGCAGTTCCTGGCGTGGCTCGACAACGACATTGGCAAGACAGCTGCTAACTTTGAAAAATGGCGCGCCGGCCTGAAGGAGCTGGCGACCCTGGCCAAGAATCATCAAAACGATGACGTCATCAGGGAGGGCCAAGAGGTCCGCAGCCTGTACCCGGATTATGTATATGGCGCGAACGCGTACGAATTTCTGGCCGAAGCTTACCTGGCGAAGGGAAACAAGCAGGAGGCAGCCGCCGTACTGACCAGCTACGAAAAACGGGGCGGGCACGATCCGGCCACGCTGAAGGAATTGGCCTCTCTTGAGGAAGAAACGGGGAATCCAAAAGAAGCTGCGGCAACATTGGACCGGATCAACTACATTTATCCGGTCAACGATGAGCAGCTTCACCGGCATCTGGGAGATCTGTGGTTCGCGCAGAATAACTATTCGGGCGCAATCCGCGAATACGGAGCCGTGCTGGCCATGCACCCTCTCGACATGGCCTCGGCTCAGTTCAATTTGGCTCAAGCATATTTTGCGGCCGGCCAGGCGGACAAAGCCGAGGAGAATGTCCTGCAAGCTCTGGAAACGGCGCCGGACTACCGCCCCGCTCAGAGACTGCTTTTGCAGTTAGAAGACGCCAAGAAAGGGAAATGACGAATGGCCACACCCGCTGAAAGCAATATGGAGTCTGCGGAGCTACAGAAGCGCGTCGAGCGCTTCCGGTCGGTGCGCGACGGAATTCTCGCACAGGTTCGCCAGGTCATCGTCGGCCAGGACGAAGTGTTGGACCAGATCTTGATCGGGCTGTTCGTCGGCGGCCACTGCTTGATTACCGGGCTCCCAGGCACGGCAAAGACCCTGATGGTCCGCACGATTTCTCAAACGCTGGGACTGGTTTTTCGCCGAATTCAATTTACCCCCGACTTGATGCCATCCGACATCACGGGGACCGACATCATCGAGGAAGATCCTACAACCGGGCGGCGTCGCTGGACCTTTGTGCCGGGCCCCATTTTCGGCAATGTCTTACTGGCCGACGAGATCAATCGCACGCCTCCCAAGACGCAGTCGGCAATGCTCGAAGCTATGCAGGAACTTTCCTGCACGGTTCGCGGAAACCACTATAAGCTGCCTTTGCCATTTTTTGTTTTGGCCACTCAAAATCCGATCGAGCTCGAAGGAACTTATCCATTGCCGGAGGCGCAACTCGATCGCTTCCTCTTCAACACAATCCTCGACTATCTGAGCGCCGACGACGAGGTAAAGGTCGTGGACCTGACCACGACGACGCGCGTTCCGGAAGTCCAGGCGGTCACGAACGCCGAGGAGATTCTCGATTTTCAAAAGCTGGTTCGCATGGTACCGGTCGCCGAGTCGCTTGCAAAATACGTGGTGAGTTTGGTTCGCGCCACGCGACCGAAGAATGCCGAAGCGCCGGACTTCGTGAAGAAATATGTGAATTATGGAGCGAGTGTGCGCGCGGCCCAATTCATCGTCCTAGCCTCGAAAGCCCGCGCGCTGTCGCGCCGCCGCTATCACGTGAGCTACGAGGACATCGCCGCGCTGGCCATTCCGGTGCTGCGCCACCGCATTCTACTGAACTTCCATGCGGAGTCCGACCGCATCGATTCGGACGAGATTCTTGTGCGCCTTCTCCAGCATATGCCGCCTCCGAAAGGGGCTTGATCGTGCAACGCTTTCTCGATCCGTCGGTCCTGGCTGAGATTTCAGGGCTCGATCTCATCGCCAAGACCGTCGTCGACGGATTTGTGGCAGGCCTCCATCGGTCGCCGGACTTTGGCTTCAGCCAGGAGTTCGCCGAATACCGCGCCTATTCTCCCGGCGACGATCTCCGGCACGTGGACTGGAACGTTTTTGCGCGTACCGAGCGCGCCTATCTGAAGAGGTATCGCGGAGAAACCAACAGCCTACTCACAATCCTCCTCGATGCCAGCAATTCGATGAATTACGCCTCGCACAAAGTGAGCAAGATGGACTACGCACGTTTTGCAGCCGCCTCATTGTTCTATCTGGCGATCCACAATCAGCGTGACGCCGCGGGGCTGATCGTATTCGATGATGAAGTCCGCAACTATATCCGTCCTTCTACGCGGCAAGGACAAGTCAGCCGCCTGCTGCACGGACTCGAGCTCGCCGAACCGCGCGCTCGAACCGATTTCGCAAAACCGATGAATCACTTCCAGGAATTCTTGCGGCGACGTGGTCTGGTTCTCGTCATTTCCGACTTCTATGAAACGCCGGAGCGGATTATTCGAACGATCGAGCCCTTGCGCTTTCATGGAAACGAAGTCGTCCTATTTCATGTTCTCGACCCTCGCGAGATTCGTCCTGACCTCGGCGAGCCTGCGATTCTCGTGGACCTCGAAACGCGCGAACACATGGAAGTCACTCCCGAATACGCTCGCGACGAGTACCGAGGAAAGATTCAGGGGCACATCGCGGCTTTGCGCGACTCGGCTCGCAGCGCGGGGATGGACTATCACCTGCTCGTAACGGACCAGCCGCTTGACAACGCCCTGCGGCAATACCTCGCGATTCGGCAAAAGAGAAACTGATGGGCTTCCTTGCTCCCTGGTTCTTGGTTGGCGCGGCTGCGGTGGCTTTACCGCTCTATCTCCATCTCCTGCGCCGCCACACGACCACGCCACATCCATTTAGTTCCCTGATGTTTTTTGAGCAGCGCACGCAGAGCTCGATCCGGCATCGTCGGCTGCGCTATCTGCTCTTGCTAGCGTCGCGGCTCGCACTTCTATTGTTGCTGGCGCTCGCTTTTGCGAACCCATACATCAAGCGCACGACGGCCGGCGCATCAGGGAACAAGCTGATGTTTCTTGTCATCGATAATTCTTTCAGCATGCGAGCCGGCACGCGACTGGCTGACGCGAAGCGACAGGCGCTGGACGCGTTGAACGCTCGGAGCGCGACGGACCGCGCCCAGATTGCGGCACTGGGCTCGCAGCTTCACGTCTTGACGCAACCGATTCAAGATGCGCCCTCCTTGCGCGCAGCCGTCAAAAGCATCGAACCTGGTGATTCTCGCGGAAGCTTTGGTGAACTGGTGCGCGCGATTCGCTCGCTGTCCGAGAGCGCGCACAGCCCTATCGAAGTCCAGCTATTCAGCGACATGCAGAAATCCGATATGCCCGCGAGCTTTGCGGAGCTGGCCCTGCCGCCCGGTGTCACCCTTGTCCTCCATCCCGTCGTGAAAAGCACCCAGCCGAATTGGGCCGTTGAAAGCGTCCATGCCCCAAGCCGGGTCTGGGACCCAAAGAAGGCGCGGGTTGATGCGGTGATCGCCGGGTATCAGACGCCGGCCGCCACGCGCACCGCTTCACTCGTCGTCAATGGGAAAACCGTTGCCAGCCGGAGCGTTGAAGTCCCCGCGGGGGGACGCGCCAGCGTGGAATTTCAATCCCTCGATGTGCCGTATGGCTTCAGCCGGTGCGAAGTACGGATCGATTCCGCCGATGTTTTGCCCGCCGATGACGCGTATCTATTTGCGGTCGAGCGATCGGATCCTCAACATGTCCTTTTCATCCATGAATCGTCGGATTCCCGCTCGCCTCTGTTTTTCGGGGCGGCGCTTGGCTCGGCTGCCGAGTCGTCTTTCTCCTTCGATCCCGTCACGGTTGAACGTGCGTCGGGCATCGAGCTCTCAAAATATGGTTTTGTGGTCCTTTCTGATGTCGTATCGCTCCCTTCTCAGTTCGAGAACGACCTGCTGCGATATGTCCGGGGCGGCGGGGGAGTCTTGATCGCAGCGGGGACATCCGCAGGCCATCGTTCCCATGTTCCGGTGTTCGGGGACAATATTCTCGCTACCCATGATTATTCGCGCGACGGTGCGCGATTCCTCACGGTGGGTGAGGCCGATTCTTCTCATCCGTCGATGAAGGACGGTGGGCACTGGGCCGGCGTGAAATTCTACTATGCGGTCTCGGTCGATCCTTCAAGCTCGCGCCTCGTCGCGAGGCTCACGGACCAGACTCCGGTGCTGCTCGACAAGAAAATCGGCGAGGGCCATGTGCTTCTGCTTGCGTCGGGTCTCGACGATCTGACGAACGATTTCCCTGTTCAACCGATCTTCGTCCCTTTCGTCAAGCAGACGGCGCTCTATCTCTCGGGGACAGCGGATCGCAGTGGCTCCCGGTTAGTGGATTCTTTCCTCGAGCTGCGAACGACGAAGGAACAAGCGGTCAGTGTCGAGATCGTTGATCCCGCAGGGCACCGGCCTTTGTCGCTGAAAGAGGCGACATCGGCCGAGTCTTACCATTTGACGAGCGCAGGCTTTTACGACGTCCGCCTGGCCAACGGCCGCCAGGAAGTGGTCGGAGTGAACGCGGACCGCCGGGAGTTCAATCTCGAAGTCATCCCGGAAGATGAGCTCTCGCTCTGGCGTGGAAGCGGTCGTACCGAGCCAGGGCAAGTCTCCGGCCCGGGCGAAGGACCCGAGCCGGTGAAGCCTCGGAGCCTTTGGTGGTACGCTATGCTTCTGGTGCTGGCAGCCGCGCTGCTGGAATCGTTCCTGGCGGCGCAGTACCTGGCGACACAAAGAGAAGAATCGTGACGGCGCGCCAACAACTCAATATGTACATTGAGCAACTGCAGCGCCGTTTGCGCCTTCGCGCCTTTCTGCGCGGAGCAGCCATCCTGGCATTGTCGGCGCTCGTAACGACGGTCGTCCTGGTGGTCGTTGCAAATGCCCTTGCCTTTTCCAAGGCGAGCCTCACCAGCGCCCGGATCATCCTTTTTCTCATCATCGCTGGCTGCATCGTGTTCGCATGCACGCTGCCCTTGTTGCGTCTCAACCGCCGCCGGACCGCCTGGGAAGCCGAAGCGGCCGTGCCGAGCTTCGAGCAACGCCTGCTCACTTTGGCAGAGCGTGACGCCGACGATCCGGAGCCGTTTGCCGAGTTGCTCGCCGCCGACACTCTGGCAATCGCGCGCAAGGCCGAAGCCGCGAGCGTGGTTCCCAACAAGAAGCTGCTGATCTCGCTCGGCACGGCAATAGCGTCGCTTGGAGTCTTGATCTGGATGATCCTTGCGGGTCCCGGCTATCTTGGTTATGGGGCAGCGCTCCTATGGGCCGGCGATGCCGGAGCCGCTCCACTCTATGATCTTCGCGTCAGTCCCGGCGACGCGACGGTGCGGAGGAATTCCGACCAACTGATCAGCGTGCAGCCTCGAGGCATTCAGACAGGCGGCGTCCGCCTCTATGCACGCTACGAAAGCGCGTCGAAATGGGAGCAACTCCCGATGCAGCCGCAGCCGGGAACCTCGAGCTTCCAGTTTCTATTCGCGGGGCTTCCGGAAGGGGTCGAATACTACGTCGAAGCCGGGCCGCTGCGTTCCCGCCGTTTCAACATTCGCGTGACCGATTTGCCGTCCGTAAAGCAAATTCGTGTCACGTATCATTTCCCGTCATGGACGGGCATGCAGCCGGTCGTGGAAGAGCACGGCGGAGATCTCCGTGCCATCGAAGGCACCGAAGCGAACCTCGAAATAGGAGTGGATCGGCCTTTGCATGACGGCGTTCTTGTCCTCGACGATGATCGACAAATTCCGCTGTCCGACGGCGCGGGCAATTCATACAAGGGTGCGATTCGGCTGGATAAGGACGGGACGTATCACGTTGCCGTTCTCGATCGAGGTCAGCCTGTCCGTATCTCCGAGGATTTCTTCATCGAGGCGAGCAAGGCCAGTCCTCCGGATGTGGTCATCTCCCGGCCGGGCGGCGATTATCGCGCGAGTCCTATCGAGGAGATCACGGTCACGGCCAAGGCGGACGATCCGTTCGGTCTGGACGATTTCAGTCTGCACTATTCGGTCAACGGGGGTCCCGAACAGACTGCCAACTTGCTCAAGCAGAAGGGCGAGAAAACAGCCGACGGATCGACGACTCTCGCCCTGGAAGACTTTAAGCTCGTGCCGGGCGACATCGTAAGCGTCTATGCCGCAGCCAAAGACGCGCACGCAGAATCCAGAACCGACATGTTCTTCATTCAGGCCGAGCCCTTCGAGCGCGAGTATTCCCAGTCTCAGGAATCGGGCGGCGGTGGTGGGGGAGGCGGCGGCAACGCACCGGACGAGATTTCGCAACGCCAGAAGGAAATCATCGGCGCGACCTGGAAGCAGCTCGGTGACAAGAACGCCTCCGCGGAGAAAACTGCCGAGAACGCAAAGTTCTTGTCCGGCGTTCAGTCGAAACTGCGCGATCAGGCCGTGTCGCTTGCGAACCGCCTGCAAATGCGCGGATTGATCGCTGAGAATGACGAGTTTACGGCGTTCCAGAAGGACATGAACGCTGCCGCTGACGCCATGGGCCCGGCATCACAGAAACTGCAAGGGCAGAAATGGAAAGATGCGATTCCAGAGGAACAGAAGGCCCTCCAATATCTGCTTCGCGCTGAGGCGACTTTCCGGCAGATTCAGGTCGCCTTCGGCAATACCGGTAGCGCCAACGGCAGCGGGGCCGGAACCGCGGGCCGCGATCTGGCAAGCCTGTTCGACCTCGAGCTCGACACGCAGAAGAATCAATACGAGACAGCTCAGACGGCACAATCGGCCAACCAACGCTCCGAGGAGATTGATGAGGCGCTCCGCAAGCTCGACGAGCTGGCACGTCGCGAGGAACAGCTTGCCTCGCAAAACAGTAGTCAATCGCCCGAACAGCGGTGGCAACAGGAGATGCTGCGCCGGGAAGCCGAGGAGTTGCAGCGCCAAATCGAACAGCTCTCGCGAAATGGTCAATCGTCGGCCGGGTCATCGAGCGGGCAGGCTTCGGGACAACAGTCGCAAGGGAGCCAGAGCGCATCCGACCCGCGCGTCCAGCAGGCGCTCAATCAACTTCGGCAAGCCAACGACGATATGCGACGCGCTTCCTCGCAGGGACAGGATCAGGCCGACGCCCGCCGCGCCGCCGAAAGGCTTCGCGAGGCCACGAATCTTTTGGGAGGCACTCAGCGTCAGCAGAACTCCGGACGTCTCGATACTTTGGCTACAGAGGCGGATCGCCTCGCAAACGAACAGCGCAATCAATCGGACCGAATTCGTGATTTGTCGCGCGCGCCTGCTAACGGTTCCGGGGCGAGTTCCACGCAGGACACACCGCAAACGCTGGCCGATGATCGCCAGCGTTTGTCAGACGACCTGGGGCGCCTTGAAAAGGAGATGCGAGACGCCGTCCGCGATCTTTCCTCCGGCGATCGCGCCGCAGCTTCGAAACTTCGCGACGCTTTGCGCGAACTTGATCAGTCCGATCTCGACACGCGCATTCAGAGGAGCGCGGACATGCTCCGGCGTGATATGAATCCCGATCGAAACGGCAGCGAATCACAGATCGCGTCCGACTTGCAACGACTCGGCCAGCAGGCGCGCGACGCACGACAGGCGCTCGGCAGCGGACAGCAACCCGGAGATTCGCAAAGCGCTCTCGATCAGGTTCAGAATCTTCGCAATCGATTGGAAGCCTTGGACCGTAACTTCAGCGGCCGAAATGCTTCCGGCGGGCGTCAAGACGGGCCCGGCACCAGAACTGGAGCAGTGGGAGACTTCGTGAACCGGGGCGGCGGCGCCTACAATGGGCCCGTTTACGGAGGGATGAATACGGGCAGCAATCTCGGCCAACTGCCGTCGCCTCCCTCGCCCGAAAGTTATCCAATTCCTCCCGAGCGCGCTTACCGAGAAGGAGTGGCCGAGCTCGACAGGCTTCGTCAGACAGTGAAAGATGACCCCGAGGCGCTTCGCCAGGTCCAGGAGTTGATTCGAGAAATGCAGCGTCTGGATCCCAGCCGCTTTCCCGGCAATCCGGCTCTCGTCGAGCAGTTGCACGATCAAGTGCTCGGCGATGTGGATAAGCTTGAACTGCAGTTGCGGCGCACGCAGGACGGCAAACAGGCCGGCCAGGTGCGAAGTACCGATTCTCTCCCTGTGCCAGCCGGCTACGAAGATGCTGTTGCCGACTACTTCCGGCGTCTGAGCAAGACGCCCTAGGATAACGGCCCCTCTTCTGGGTTTTTCATCCACACCGCCGCGGATAATTCTGTTATATGTGTGGGCGCAATTTTTGGGGTGAATCTGCGCGCAGGGGACGCCGATGTCCAACAGCCACGACATCATCGCAATTGGATCCGGCCATAACGGCCTCGTTGCCGCAGCGTATCTGGCCGCCGCTGGCAAGAACGTTCTGGTGCTTGAGCGCAATGCCTGGTTCGGCGGGGGCGTTGTCACAGCGGAGCTAACCGGGCCGGGCTTTCTGCATGATCGGTTCAGCACGGGACACATCTTTATCCAGGGCAACCCGCTGCTGAAGAACGACGAGCTTAAGCTTCTCTCGCGCTACGGCCTCAAATACATCTACCCCGAGGTCCCTTTTCTGTGCGTGTTTGATGATGGCTCGACGATTGCCCTGCACCGCGACCGCAACAAAACCTATCAGAGCATTGCGCAGTTTTCGAAGAAGGACGCAGACGCGTTCCTGAAATTCGCCGAGGCGTCCACGCACTATCTGCCGATGCTGTCGGCGTCGCTCTACACGCCGCCGATTCCGCTCGGCGCGACTTTCGCCATGCTCGATCAGAGTGCGGAGGGTCGCGAGCTATTCGCCCTGATGCAGAAGAGCCCGTACGACATTATCGTCGAGAGTTTAGAGAACGAAAAAGTGCGGATGTTCTTCACGCGCATGATTTCCGAAAATCTCACGGGTCCCGAGGAAAAGGGGACCGGTATCGGGATTTTCGTTTTCCTCGGATTCATGGAGACATATGGCATCGGCGTGGCGGTCGGCGGCAGCGGCTCCCTGACGGCCTCGCTCATTCGCTGCATCAAAGATCACGGCGGCACCGTTCTCAACAACACTTCGGTCGAAACTGTCTTGGCGAAGAGTGGCCGTGCCGTAGGCGTCCGCACCGCTGACGGAACTGAATACAACGCCAAAGACGCCGTGATCGGCGCGATTCACCCGCATTTGCTGGGGCGTTTCATCCCGGGACTGGATGCAAAGGTGGTGCGTGCGGCGGAACGCGTCGAGCTTTCCGCGAATTCCTGCTTCACCGTGCACGCCGCTTTGAACGAACCGCTCCGATTCAGGGCCGGACCCCATGCCAATCAGGCGTATTTCACCGAATTGATGCCGAGCAGTATGGATGTCCTGCGACAGTTTTTTGATGCCCTGCGGTACGGCCGCATTCCCGAAACGTCGCTGCTCGGGCTGGTGTCGCCGTCTACGTTCGATGCGACGCGCTGCCCTCCGGGCAAAGCCACGCTGCATGTCTGGGACTACGTGCCGTATTTCCATCCCGGTGGCGGGCCGGCATTTTGGGATAAGGCCAAGGACGAATTTGCGCGGACGATGCTCGCGAGAATGGCGCCATTCATCGAAAACATCACGGTGGAAAACATCATCGCGTACGTTGCCGATAGCCCGCTCGACATCGAGCGCGCCTCGGCAAGCTTTCAGAAAGGTGACGTTCACGGCGCCGCACCGTACCTCTATCAGTCTGGTTCTCACCGACCAACTCCGGACCTTGGCCAAAATACCGTGCCGGGCGTAGAGCGCCTGTATTTAGTAGGGCCATTTCAGCATCCGGGCGGCGGCGTATTCGGTGCGGGCCGCGCCACCGCCATGAGGATGTGCGAGGACTTGAAACTCAATTTCGATAAGATCGGGCAGCAGCGATGATGAAAATCTACGGGCAGGACAATAGCGAGCTGATGCAGGTCACATCGCTCGAGCGGGAGGGCAATTCGCTCGTGATGAAGGGGAAAGTATTCGGCTCGATGCCCATGACCGCCAAGCTGAATCCGCAGGAAGGGCGAAACGCCCTCAAGCTCTTGAATTTCAGGCTGGCGGCCTTTCTGCTGACGTTCTTATTCCGAAAGTAGCGCTGGCGCGAATCGAAACGTCCCATGACTCAGGCAGATCGGATTGGGCTAATCCGTGCGCGCAACTTGCGCTGGGGTGCGCATGCGTGATACATGGGGACCACGGTAGCACTCCGATGGTCAAGGAGCGGGCTAATGGATCCAATACAAGAAACAGGCGCCGCGCGACATGCGGCTGGCGCAGCCTTGGTTCATGACTACAAGAGCGGCGAGTCGCGAATCAGACGTTGGAATGTCGGCGACGTCAAAATCACCAGCATTATGGAATCGGCAGAACGGATTCCGTGGGCTCCTCTATTTCCAGCGGAAACTTCCGAACTCTACAAGAAATATGATTGGCTGGTGCCGCGGTTCATCACTCCCCAGGGACAGATCATACTGGCCGTTCAGGCGTTTGTCCTCGAAGTGGGCAGCCGACGAATTGTCGTCGACACCTGCGTCGGGAACGACAAGCCGCGCGAAATCGAGCACTGCACCGATCTGCAGACCGCGTTTCTCGAAGATTTGACGGCAGCTGGTTTTCCGCCCGAGACCATTGATACCGTGCTATGCACGCACCTGCATTTCGACCACGTCGGCTGGAACACCCGTCTGGTAAACGGGCGTTGGGTGCCCACCTTTCCAAAGGCGCGGTACCTCTTCGGGCGCCGCGAATGGGAATTCTGCCAAGACCTTTTGCGGGAGAAAGCGGTCGACGTGAGACATATCCTGGATTCGGTTCAGCCGATTCTGGATGCGGGCCTGGCCGACCTCGTCGAAACCAATCATCGCCTGACGGACGAGCTGTGGCTCGAGCCCACGCACGGACATACGCCGGGACACGTCAGCGTGCATATTGCCTCGCAAGGGCAGGAAGCAGTCATCACCGGCGACGTCTTTCACAACCCCATTCAGTTCGCCGAGCCTGAGATATGTTCGGTGGGCTGTGTCGACAAAGACATGTCGCGTAAGACGCGGCGGGAATTCCTCTCACGTTACGAGAATAAGCCGGTTCGTCTATTCGCCGTTCATTTCAACGATCCGGTGGGGCGGATTGTGCGCGAAGCACGCAATTGGCGCTTCTCCGCTGAGTAGGGCTTAGCTCGCGACAAGTCGTTCGCGAGGAATTGGATTGCGGCGGCGGAGGCTTGGCAAATGCCGGAAGGCGCGGCTGTTTTTCGGAGCTTTGATTACATGATCGTCGGAGGCGGAACCGCCGCCTGCGTCCTTGCCAATCGCCTAACGGAGGATCCTGCTGTCCGCGTTCTGATGCTCGAGGCGGGGCCCGAGCCGACCAGCCCGTGGATCAAAATGCCACTTGCCATGGGCAAGCTCTTCGTCCACCCGACGCTCAATTGGCGTTTCTACACCGAGCCCGAGGCAAAACTCAACAATCGGCCGATCTTTTGGCCGCGTGGAAAGGTCCTGGGCGGATCCAGCTCGATTAATGGCAGCGCCTACGTTCGGGGTCAGGCCGAAGATTACGATGGCTGGAGGCGGCTCGGCAACGTCGGTTGGGGTTGGTCCGACGTGCTGCCCTATTTCAAGAAATTGGAGAGGCGAGAAGACCTACCCGGCGAGCCCCGCAACGGCGCGGGTATGGTTACGGTGAACTATCCCACGTACGTCCATCCTATTGCGCGGGCGTTTATCGAGGCAGGCGTGCGTGCTGGTTTGCCCGCGAGTGACGATCTAAACGGGGCCGTTTCCGAGGGCATCAGCCTCATGCCCAACTCGGTGCGTAAAGGCGTGCGTCAATCCTCGGTGGAAACATATCTTCGTCCCGTCAGGACGCGACCCAATCTCGTGGTTGAAACCTCCGCGTTCGCCCGCCGTGTTCTTGTGCGAGGATGCAGGGCGACCGGGGTCGAATACGAACGGAATGGCACTATCGAAAAAGTGCTCGCAACACGCGAAGTTATTCTCGCGGCCGGTGCAATCGGTTCTCCACAGCTTCTCATGCTTTCCGGCATAGGCCCGGGCAGACACTTGCAGAAGCATGGGATCGCGGTCGTGGCGGACTTGCCCGGGGTCGGAGAAAACCTGCACGATCACCCGTACACCACCTGTACTTACCGAACTGCCTCGGAGAATTCGCTCAACCGGCAGTTGCGCGGGCTCCGGGTGGGCTGGCACGCCATCACTTACTATCTCGCGAAGCAAGGGCCGCTGACCAACGGTGCATCGCAGGCTACCGCGTTGGCGCGCGGATTGCCGGACGCTCCTTGTCCCGATCTACAGATCGTTTTCCGCCCGATGAGCCATGTCTTTGACAGCAGTGGCAAGATCGCTCCCGATCCTATCCCAAGAGTGACCGGCGGCGTTGCCTACGTGCGCCCCAAGTCTCGAGGACGGCTACTCCTCAAGTCCGCCGATCCGCGGCAAGCGCCGGCCATGTACGCGAATTACCTGGCAGAGGCAAACGACGAAGATGGACTGCTGGCTGGCGTGAAATGGGTGCGGCGCATCTTTCAGACCGAGCCGATCAAGTCTCTTGTCCTGGGCGAGGACTCGCCGGGGGAAGTCTGCCGGACCGACAATGACATCCGCGAGTTCCTGCACAGGTCGGCCAACACCTTCTGCCACCCTAGCGGCACGTGCAAGATGGGACAGGACCCCATGTCCGTGGTGGATGAGCGCTTGCGCGTTCGCGGGATCGAATCGCTGCGAGTGATCGACGCGTCGATCATGCCGGCGCTGCCTTCGGCCGGTCCCGCGCCGGCTGTGTTCATGATCGCCGAAAAAGGCGCCGACCTCATTAAGGAAGGCCAGCTACCCAGCACCGCCTCAGAAGGAACGAAGACTGCTGCTTCAGCCGTCTCTACTCGGGCTTAAATTCTATCGGGAGCGAAACGATGTCGCGTCTCAAAGGGCAGGTTGCGTTCGTCACAGGGGCCGGGCGCGGGATTGGGCACGCTATGGCCCTCGCATTCGCATCGGAAGGCGCGATTGTAGGCATCGCGGACATCGACAGGGCTACCGCGGAAGGAAC
Organism: Candidatus Acidiferrales bacterium; assembly: GCA_050015155.1. Lineage (GTDB taxonomy): Bacteria > Acidobacteriota > Terriglobia > Acidiferrales > UBA7541 > Palsa-295. The sequence goes on from JBEKBY010000001.1 coordinate 76,407, forward strand.
CGTCAGTGAGATCGAACGGAGCTCAGGGACGGCACGCGCTTTTCCGATCGACGTCAGCCGGCGAGACGACGTGCTCCGCGCCGTGGATCAGCTCGTTTCTGAATTCGGCCGCCTCGATATCGTGGCCAATAACGCGATCGTGTTCCGCCGCGAGCCGGTCTCGGAAGTGCGAGAGGACACGTGCGAAAGGATGATTGCGGTAGGCCTGAAGTCGCTCATTTGGGGTGCGCAGGCGGCTCTCCTTCATATGGATCCGGAGCGCGGCGGCGTGATCATCAACAACACGTCGCCTGCGGCGGAACTCGGTGTGGCCGGCTCCTCCGTCTATTCGGCCATCAAGGGCGGCGTATCGTCTTTGACTCGTTCGCTTGCCGTCGAATTCGGCCCGCGCCGAATCCGTGTCAACGCCGTCTGCCCCGGCACAGTACCGACACCAGGGGCGCGCGAGTTGAATAACTATAACGATGCCCTTTACGAGGCCCGTCGGCAGCGGACACCGCTCGGCCGCCTGGGTACTCCGGAGGATGTTGCGGCTGCGGCCGTATTCCTGGCATCTCCGGAGGCCTCCTTCATCACGGCGGCGGTCTTACGCATCGATGGTGGGGTCACGGTTTTCGGCGGGGCTTGACGTCCGCAGAGCCGCGGTGCACTAGCTCCTACAGCGTGCTCACGTAGTAGCTGTCCATATACTCGTTCAGAGTAAAAACCTTGTCGTCCCTAATTTCGATCACGAATGCGTAGTGGTTCAAGTATTCCTTGCCGTTCTTGAAGTGTCCAGTTCCTCGCGCCTCGGCTGCAACAACAGGTCCCCTGGAAATCAGGTGTTCGACGCGAACCTTCGGATCTCCGGGCACGAACATGCCCCGCACCGGAGCGAGAAACTCGTCAATGATCGCGTGGCGCCCTTTCTTCTCCCTGCGCCCTGAATTCCAGTTGCCGTGATGATCCATGTCGCCTGTTCGTGTAGCAGCGGCCTCAGGCGTTCGAGATTCCTTGTGCTCAACGTTTCGAAGAATGTCCTGACGAGTTGCTCGTTGTGATTCTCGACGTCGGACACGAAATCCTCCTGTTTCCGGGCTGAGAGCCGCGCGTTATACATGCCCAGTGCCGGAATGCGAGCCGCATCGTGACGTTGCCCCCGCGCGACCAGGGCTGGACGTATTCTCGGTTTTGGGTATGATGGCCGCCAAGGAGCCTCCTGCCATGACAAGGTCGAGACAGCTTTCGAGAGCGAGTGGTGTTCTGCTTGTGGCGCTGCTGGCTATTGTGGCCGCCGTAGTTGCGGCGACTTCGCAGCAACACCGAGCCAATCCACCCAAAACCGTGAGGTTGTATGTTTTTGATTGTGGCGTCATAAAGGGTCTCGATCCGGGGTTGTTCAATTTCAAGAAGGAAGAACTCGCTGAGACCGAACTCGCCGTTCCTTGCTACCTAGTCGTCCACCCAAAGGGCACTCTAATGTGGGACGTCGGCGCCATTCCCGACACAGCTTTCAAGGACGATGGCGCTCCGGTGACGCAGGGGGTTTTCACGTCAACGAAAACTCTGAAGTCGCAGCTCGCCGAAATCGGCTACGCTCCGGCTGACATCACGTATCTCGGCCTCTCGCATTATCATGGCGATCACATCGCGAACGCCAACGAGTTCGCCAGTGCCACATGGCTCGTGCGACAAGTGGAGCGCGACGCTATGTTTGCCGACAAACCTCCGGCACTCTCCGATCCCAAGGACTACGATCAGTTAAAGAACAGCAAGACCGTCATTCTCACGACCGACGAATACGACGTATTCGGCGACGGTACGGTGATCATCAAATTCGCTCCGGGGCATACGCCGGGGCACCAGGTGTTGATCGTGAAACTGGCGAAGACCGGTCCGGTGATGCTGGCGGGCGATCTTTACCACTACCCTGAAGAGCGCAAACTGAACCGCATCCCCACATTTGAGTTCAGCAAGGAGCAATCTCTCGCAAGCCGGGCGATGATCGAGGATTATGTCAAGAAAACGAACACGCAGTTGTGGATCGAACACGACTTCGCAGCCAACTCCAAACTGAAGAAGTCCCCAAAATACTACGACTAGCACCTACAGCGTGACGGCCGTAGCGGCCGTCGCCAAATCGCCGGCTTCATTTCTGGCCCAGAGGGAGACGGTCTTCCCGTCCTTTTCGGGTTTGCCACAAACTCGGAAGGGCGTAGTGTCGAATAGCGGGCTTACTGCGCGAAACGAAAAGCGGGCGACGTTTGCCTCGGGCATATTGCGCCGCGCCAGATCGAGCAACATTGTTGCGATGAGCGGGCCGTGCACCACCAGGCCCGGGTATCCCTCGACCCCGGTGGCGTAGCGATAGTCGTAATGAATGCGATGAGCGTTGAACGTCAGCGCGGAGTAGCGGAAGAGCAACACGTCGTCGGGCCGTATGATGCGTTCCCACTTCGGATCGGCGGGCGCAGGCTGGTGCGTCGGCATGGGCTCGCCCGGCTTGCTATGGCCGCGAAATACAAGATCTTGCTCCTCGCATAGGGCCATTCCTTCGGCGTTGCCGATTTCGTGGCGCACTACTACGAACACGAGCGGGCCTGCGCGCCCCTCCTTGTGCTGCACGTCGACGATTCGCGACGTTCGCGTGAGAGTTTCTCCCACACGCAGAGGGCAGCGGAACTCAAAGCGGCCGCCGGCCCACATGCGGCGCGGAAGTGTCACGGGCGGCAGGAAACCACCTTTCGTCGTGTGGCCTTCCGGGCCAAGTTCGGATTGCCGGTGAATGGTTAGAAAATAGAGCCAGTGCCACAGCGGTGGCAATGGGTCACCGGGTCGCGGCGGGGGAGCATCGATGTCAAGCGTCGCGCGTAGCGCCACGATCGGCGCCGTCGTAATCTGATCCGACACGGTCTCGGTCTTTCCGACCCATCTCTGCAGTTCAGCAATATCCACGTCTGCAAACTCCATGCAATTTGCCGGGATCTTGTGCGCCACCGGGCACATTACCATGCTTCTGCTCGGCGCAAAGCGTGCGTGATACACTCCCGCTGCTCAAAACGAGGACAGACGAATGCCCGGCGGTGTACCCACAGTGACGCTGCCATCGACCGACAATGCGAATCGCTTCGCGGTCGGCTGGCGCATGTGGATCCCCGTCGTGGTAATGATGACGTGTTCCTGGCTCTCCTACATCGATCGCCAGGCGCTCGCGGTCATTTCTCCGATGATTCTCCAGGACACTGGCTTAAGTGCAGCGTCCTACGCGGACGCGGTCTCGGTATTTTCCATCGTTTACATGATTGCGAATCCTTTATGGGGCTCGCTCCTGGACTACGTGGGGCTCCGCATCGGCATGCTTGCCGCGGTGGGGATCTGGACGCTCGCAAGCGCTTCGCATGCGTGGGTGGGAGGGTTTCTTGGCTTTGCGGCGGCTCGCGCATTACTCGGTTTTGGCGAAGGCGCCACGTTTCCCGGCGGGCTGCGAACCGCCGCGGAATCTCTACCTCTCAACCGGCAATCGCGCGGGATGGGGATCTCCTATAGCGGCGCGTCTCTGGGATCCGTCTTCGCGCCGCTCGTCATTACGCCGATCGCGCTGCGATGGGGATGGCGCGCGGCGTTTCTGGCTACGGGCGCCATGGGAGCGGTTTGGCTGGTTGTTTGGTGGCTCGTCGCTCGACCGCCGCTGCTGCGACCCGTGGGACGGAAGAAGCGGATGGTCCCATGGCCGAACATGATGGAACGCCGCTTCTGGCTGCTGGTGGTTGGCATGGGACTCGGAGGAGCAGCGCTGGGTCCGACTCTCTATCTCTCGCCTGTCTATTTGAACCGCGTGCTCGGCCTGACGCAAGCCGAACTGGGGCGGATTCTCTGGATTCCCGCGGTGTGCTGGGAGCTAGGCTACTACTTCTGGGGCTGGGTGGCGGATCGTTATGTGCGTGAGGAACCGCGGCCAGTGCGTTTGTACGTGCTGCTTACGGCGTTTGCCTTGGCGCCTTCGCTCGTGACAAAAGCGGGATCGTGGCCGGTCGCGCTGGCGTTGTTTTCGTGGGCGATGTTTGTCGCGGTCGGTTTTATCGTCGTTTCATTGCACCTAAGCGCGCGGGCCTATCCGCGCGAAGAAACCGGCATGGTCGCCGGAATCGGCTCCGGCGCATGGTCCGCAGTCGTTGCGATTTTGCTGCCGATCTATGGACGCTGGTTCGACTACCACTGGTACGGCGCGACTTTCGTTTCGCTGAGCTTGATCCCGATCCTGGGCACCACGCTCTGGTGGTGGATCGGCCGCGGCGGTGAGATTGGTACAGACACGTCTGCCTGAGTCTTGCGGCCTACCTCATTACGAACGGATTCGGAGCGTTACCCGCGATATCGATCCAGACGCTCTTCGTTTGCAGGTACTCGCGGATCGCCTCGGCCCCGCTTTCCCGTCCAATGCCGGACCGCTTGTACCCTCCGAACGGCGACATGTAGCTGACCGCGCGGTATGTATTCACCCAGACAGTTCCCGCCTCTAGTCGCTCGGCCATGATCAGGGCGCGGCGGATGCTGGTCGTCCAGACCCCGGCGGCGAGACCGTAGACCGTGCCATTCGCGATCCGAACGGCTTCGTCCTCATTTTCAAAGGGGATGATCGAAAGAATCGGACCGAATACTTCCTCCTGAGCGATTCGCATGGCGGGCTGAACCCCGGTGAAGATCGTCGGTTCGACGAACCACCCTGAGCCGCACTCCGGGCGTTGCGCAGGCGCGCCGCCCAGACGGCAGACCGCGCCTTCCTCCTTTGCGATTCGAATGTAGTCGAGGACCTTGTCGTATTGTGGTCGAGTGGTGATCGGACCGACCTGCGTGGCCGAATCGAGCGGGTTGCCCATGCGCGCCGTTTTGGCGAGCGCCAGGAGGCGATCGACGAATTCCTCGTGGATCGGGCGATGAATAAGGGCGCGTGAGCCTGCAATGCACGTCTGACCTGTCGCCGCAAAAATTCCCGACACAACACCCTTCACCGCCTCGTCCAAATCGGCGTCGTCAAAAACGATATTCGCGGACTTCCCCCCGAGCTCAAGCGTGACTCGCTTGAGTCCACGCGCCGCCAGTTGATAGACGTGCTCGCCCGTGCGGTCGCCGCCGGTGAAGGCGATTTTCGCCACGTCGCGATGGCTGATGAGTGGCTCACCAACTTCGTTGCCGTACCCCGTGACGATGTTGACTACACCCGGCGGGAAACCAGCGCGCTCGAACAATTCCCCGAACGCGAGCGCCGAAACGGAGGAGAATTCCGACGGCTTCCAGACGACCGTGTTCCCTGCCGCCAATGCCGGTGCGAGCTTCCAGGCTGCCAGCAGCAGCGGCGAATTCCAGGGTGTGATTGCGGCGACAACGCCCAACGGCTCTTCACGCGTAAAATTGAAGACTCCCGGCTTGTCGATCGGAATCACGCGGCCCTCGATTTTGTCCGCGAGGCCGCCGAAATAATGGAACCACTGCGGGATGTACTTCAACTGGCCGCGCATCTCGGCGATCAGCTTCCCGTTGTCCGTCGTCTCAATCTCGGCGAGCTTATCGGCTTCCGCGCTCACGAGGTCGCCCAGACGGCGAAGGAGATCGCCGCGAGCGGACGCGGTGAGTTTGCGCCAATCGTCGCCGCAAAAAGCCGACTTGGCCGCCCCTACCGCCCGGTCCACGTCCTCTTTCGTTCCCCGAGGGATGAGCGCCCAGGGCGCGACCGTGAACGGGTTCACGGACTCGAACCAAATCCCAGAGTGCGGCTCGACCCACTGTCCGCCGATCAGCATGGAGTGTTTCTTCATTGTGATTACTTTCTCGAAAGGCCCGCAACACGGCCCGCCCGCTACGACTTGGGAGTTTTCTCTTTCTGTTCTGCGAACACTTCGCGCGCGATCCGGAAGGAATCGACGGCCGCGGGCACCCCGCAATAGATTGCCACCTGTAGCAACACCTCTCGTATCTCCACCGGAGTCACGCCGTTTACCAGCGCGCCCTTGATGTGCGCCTTCAGCTCGTGAGGCCGATTCAGCGCACTGATCATCGCCAGATTGAGCATGCTGCGAGTCTTGCGAGGAAGTTCCTCGCGCCCCCAGATCGCGCCCCAGCAATACTCGGTGACAAGTTCCTGCAAGGGACGATTGAAATCGTCCGCCGTTGCGAAGGAGTTGTCGACAAACTCCTTGCCGAGAACGGAACTCCGGATTTCGCGCCCGCGATCGAATGTTTTCTTATCCATGTTGGTGCCTCTCCTCGAATCGAGAATTCAAAACCGGTGACAGGGACAGGATATGTACAGCCCAATCCCTCACTTCTGCTCCACGCGCACGCCTGCCCATTTTTCGACCGTCTTGGTCAGCGCGGTCATATCGGCGTCGAGCCCTTCACTTGCCGTCGCAATCGAGAGAAGTTGTCTGACGGCGCTTCCTACCACCATCGGGACACCGAGCGCGTCCGCTTCTCCCATACACAGTCGAATGTCCTTGTTCAACAGCCCGATCTCGAACCCGTAACTGAATTTCCGCGAAATGACGTGTTGCTTCATCTTATCTTGCGTGGCGCTATTCCGCGCCGTACCGGCATTGAAGATATCGATCATTTGCGCCGGATCGAGTCCCACCTTGACGCCCATCACCACGGCTTCAGACGTGATCGCCATGGCAGTCGCCGACAGGAGATTATTCAACAGCTTCATGGTCTGTCCCTGGCCTGGCTGCGTGCCGACGTAGAAGATCTTCCCGATCACCTCGAGTATCGGTTTCACTATCCCGAAAGTTTCTTCGGGGCACGATACCATCACCGCGAGCGTTCCTTTTTCCGCTCCCGTTATGCCGCCGCTGACAGGCGCGTCGACGGCCGTGATCCCTTTGGCCGTGAGCCCTTCCGCCACTCGCTTTGCGACGATCGCACCCGTCGTCGACACATCGATGAATATCTTTACGCGGCTACCCTCGACGACGCCGCCCGGGCCAAGGGCGACGGCTTGAACGATTGGCGGCGTCGGCACACTCGCAAACACGATTTCGGCAGCCGATCCGACCGCGGCGGGCGACTCGGCGCGCGCGGCGCCAAGCTGGACGAGCGGCGCCACGGCAGCTTCGCTGGTGTCGTGAATGGTGACCCGGTAGCCAGCTTCGATCAATCGGCGCACCATGCGGCCACCCATTTTCCCCACTCCCACAAAGCCGACACTCTGCTGCGCCATTCGCCTTCCCTCCGTCCATTCAGCGCTGCGAACTGACGCCGCATTATGCCCTACGAAGGCGCCCCTAACAATTGACGTCCAGCTTGGCAATGCGTCATTCTAGGCCGCCGAAAGAGTGGCTTGCGAGGCATTTGTGCAGATAGAACCCTTTCAGGTTTTTGCCATTCGGTATGCGCACCTTGGCAACCGGCATCCCGGCGAGAATTTCTTGCTGGCGGATCCGCACGAGTTTGCTTCTGACTTGGACTACTTTGTGTGGGTCTTGCGCAGGAATGACCGCAGTTTTGTTGTCGATACCGGGTTCGCCAAAGAGGTCGCCGCGCGGCGACGGCGCGACTGGCTTCGCTGTCCGGTAGAAGCCCTGCGGCTGCTCGAGATGAATCCCGATCAGGTGACCGACGTCATTCTGACCCATCTTCATTATGACCATGCGGGCAATCTCGATCGCTTTCCGCGCGCGCGATTCCATTTGCAGGACCGCGACATGGCGTACGCGACCGGCCGAAGCATGTGCCACCAGACGCTCCGAGCGCCCTTCGACCTCGAAAACATTCAGTTGCTGTTGCGGCATATCTATTCAGACAAAGCAGTGTTCCACGATGGCGAGACCGAACTTGTGCCCGGGCTGAGCCTTCACAGGGTTGGTGGTCACTCCGCCGGCTTACAAGTTGTGCGCGTCTGGACGAAGCGCGGGTGGGTTGTCGTCGCCTCGGATGCCTCGCATCTGTATGCTAATTTTCAGCAGCGGCGTCCGTTCCCGATTGTTTATAACGTTGCGGAAATGCTGGAAGGGTTCGACCTGCTCCACCGGCTCGCAGATTCGCCCGAGCACATCGTCCCGGGGCACGATCCCTTGGTGATGAAATGTTATCCGGCGGTCAAGCCGGAACTGGAAGGCATCGCCGTGCGGCTCGATGTCGCGCCGCGCCTCGATTAGAAGGCGGGCCCGCCGCGTTGCCAAAAGAATTCCTGATGCACTCTTAGGACGGGCGCAACTCCCCTGCAAAGACGTGGTTGGCGCCTACTCAACGGCCCGCCGAAATCGGCGACGCTCTACTAGAAAGTATACTTTAGCGCGAACTGCATCGTCCGCGGATCATTCACCGTCTGGTTGAGAGCGCCCAGGCCCGCGGTGCTCGCCTGGGTCGGTTGCCCAAAGTTTGTCAACACGAAGAAATTTGCCGGCGGGTATAAGTTTGCATGATTCGGCATGTTGAACACTTCCCACCGGAACATCAGCTGTTGGCCTTCCCGGATTTGAAATGTCCGCGCCAGCGCCGTGTTGATGATGATCGAACCTGGGCCAAACAAGCTGTAGTTTCCTACGTTTCCAAACGTATATGCCGTCGGTGGCACGAAGGACGCCGGGTTGAGCCAGCAAGTGCGCCCCTTGGGCTGGCAATATGGATCAGCTCCCGGAAGCAAACTCGGCCGCTGTGTAAGTCCGTTGCCGGTCCCCGAAAAATCGACCAGGTTATACGGTTCAATATCGGTCCCCGACTGAATGATCCCGGATAGCGAGAATTCCCAATGCCCGATGATCATGTCGGCCGTGTGATTTGAAAGAGTGGGCATCTGGGCGACGAGCGTCTGATTGAAAATATCGTGCGTGTCCGCGCTCGGGCAGTTGCCGCGATCCGCATGCCGGTCATAAGGGACCGCTTCTGCTGAAAGGAAAAATCCGAGCGTCGTGGTGTAGTTGTCCGAGATGCAATGGGACCATGTGAAATTCGTGATGGACGTGTAGTGACCCCCAAAGCTGTGTCGCGCGGAGAGCAACAAACCGTTGTAGTTCCCTGTCCCCCCCTCTTCGAGAACCAACGTTTCGCCATAGCAGGACACGCCGGGTGCGGTGAACGATGGGGTTCCGCAGATCGAGCCCAGGAAAGCTGGGCTTCCGAAATTGTAATGATAGAAGAGACGGTTGGAACTTAGCGAGAACGCGGTATTCCGAAACGGAGGTACGGGAGACGACGGGCTCCCGCAAAGGAACGGGGGAAAGCCTGGCGGGCATGGCCCCGCTATGGTGTTCCCACCCCCGCCGGGCGCCGTGCATGTCACGCCGGAGGGGAGCGGATAACCATCCGGGTATGCGCCGGGACACGGCCCCTGAAGGCCGGGATTGGCTTCGTTGTTTCCCCACAGGTGGCGCTGCTGGCTGCCCAGGTAGGTAATCGACAGCAGCCAGTTAGTCTTCACCTGCTTTTCTACGGCGAGGTTGTACTGCATGACGTACGTTGGTTTGATCGTCTGCGGATAGCTGAAGATTAAAGCATCCGGCAGATAGGCAACGTCCTTCGGCCCTCCGCCGATGAAGTCTGTTGCCGTTCCCGGCCCTGCGCCGAACGGATTTGTGCCCGCTGCCTGAGCGGTTGGAACCCCGTTTAAGTAGGAGGTGAATGCCGGGAAACTGGCCCAAGGATTCGTCAGATCAGTGCTACACGGGAAGCTCGGACAGGCCGCGCCGGGCACTGTAAACGAGCCGCCGTAAGGCTCCTCGAATCCGAACTGGTCATACGAGAAATTCGGGAAGTCGTAGAAGATGCCAAAACCTGCCCGAATGGCCATGCGCCCATTGCCCTTTGGATCCCAAGCGAGGCCGATTCGCGGGCTCCACTTGTTCAGATCGTTCGGTGTCAACTTATCTCCCGACGGTGCGCCTGGATCTCCGGGGAAGAGGAACCCGGCCGGTGCAAACGGGTATTTTGTGCTATGGACATCATTGATGATGTTCGCCAAGGAGATGTTAACAACGTCGTAGGCGCCGGGAACGGTGTGCCCGAAAAACGGATCCCACCGCAGGCCTGCCGTAACGGTTAGTTTGCGGTTCACCTTCCAGGCGTCTTGCGCATAGATGGCGAAGACGTTCTGGTGCTGGAGGGAAGGAACGGGGGCAGCCTGCGTGTAGCCGCCGCTTGCGGACGTCTCGCCCAACACATAATCGGAAAGTCCCGAAGCTGCGCAGGGGCTGCAGCCAGTCTGACTGCCGTCGAAAAGGAAATTGCCCTGGTTATTGAGATAGTTGTGCGCGAAAGCTCTGAGGTTTATGAAATCGACACCAAAGGAAAGCTGGTGGGCGCCGCGCGTCCAGGAGAGATCGTCGGAGAACTCCAGGGTATCGTAGGGCTGGAGGCTTGGCGTAGAAGGAGTGAGGCCGAAGAGTCCTCCTCCGGTCGGATTAAAATCAGCCATGTAGTGCGGAAAATTGGGTGGACCCTGCTGATAGATGTTGATGCCCGAGGTGATTCCAGCGGCTGCAAACAAATCGTTGAGATCGACAGTCGTGTTTTCAACGGTGAGGTTTCTGCTGCGATTCGCGGTTGCGTGAATGCTGTTAACCATGTTCGAGGAGATGAGATAGGTATCGCCGAGAGTCAGGTTCTGCACACGATTGAACTGACCGTCAATGGCCGCGATCAGCAAGTCCGGGTTTCCATCCGGCAGCTTGTCAGGGGTGCCGGGAGGTTGATTCCAGTTCGTGATGAAGTAGCGGCCGAAGATCGTATTTCTGTTACTCATGTGGTAATCAACCCTCGCCAACCCTTGGTTTTCTGTGAAGTTGGACGGGGATTGGAAATTATATTGGCCGCATGCCGTCGTTGAATCTACGGGGCCTGCCGCAGGCGCCACTGGCATATACCTTTCAAGGGCCAAGATGACGGGACTGAAATTAGCTGGATTCGTCTGGTTTGCTCCGAAGCCGCCAGTCCCGTAAGGAGCCTTGAGAACGGCCGTCGTACCCAGGCACGGCTGAAAGTTGCCGGCAAGCATCGCAGCCGTGGGTAGAATTGTCTGGGCCGGATTGGTTGAGCGCTGAATCGTATCCTGCCAGCCGAGGAAGAAGAAGAGCTTGTCCTTCTTGATCGGTCCGCCGACCGTGCCGCCAAACTGATTTCGCTTGAGGGGTGGCCGGAAAGCGAAAGTATTACCAGTTATTGGATTTATCTCGGTCGCCGCAGCGAAGGCCGTATTCTTAGAATCGAAAATGTAGTTGCGCACGTACTCGAAAACATCGCCGTGAAATGCGTTCGTGCCAGATTTCGTGACGACGTTAACGGAGCCGGAAGGATGTGTGCCGTATTGGGCAGGTAGGGAACTTGTCTCGACTTTGAATTCTTCAACAGTATCCGGGAAGGGGAGTGGAAGATTCTGGTTGCTCAGGGGATCGTTGTGCGTGCCGCCGTCCAACCAATAGGCCACGCTGCCCTGCGCGCCGCCTGCGATCGAAATGACGGCGGACGAAGGATAGGAGGCCCGGAAGGCTCGACCCTGACCGACAGCGCCGGACAGAGAAAGTAAGTCGGTCACTTGGCGTCCGTTGAGCGGGAGATCCTGAACCGCTACCGGAGGCGTCACCTCACCGACACCAGTGTTCTGGGTCTCCACCATGGCAGCTTCGGCGTTGACCTGAACTTCTTCGGTCATCGCCCCCACCTTCAAGCTCACATCGACAGTCGAGTTGACGCCCACCTCCAGCACGATGCCGGTTTGCAGGTATTTGGTGAAGCCTTCCTTAGTGACCTCGAGTTGATACGACCCAACGCGTAGATCGGGCAGCGAGTAGCTTCCGTCTGTCCCGCTGGTCGTGGTTCGCACCGCCCCCGTGGCCGTCTGCGTCAGCTTGATTTGAGCGCCGGCAACGGCCGCGCCGCTTGCATCCTGGATCGTGCCCCTGATCTGGGACGTGGAAATGCCCTGTGCCCACACCACCGTCGCAGCAAGGAAGAGGACGAGTGTGAATGCTGACTTAGATTTCATGTGCCCCCCTTTGTGGTCGCTCGTTTGCCAGGAAGGAAACGATGTGCGGCAAGCGGCGCTGTCAATGGTCGTCAACCCCTTAGGAACCACCGCACATTTGCGCGGAGTCTAATCTTCTCGGGCCGCCAAACTTTGCCGTAGGTGCAAAATCAGTTTCCCCAGAGAGAACAAGGCCGCCGGGAAGTCAATTGCCTTTCGCGCGAACACTTCGCGGCGACATTTCAAACTCATCCTTAAACTTGCGGCTGAAATGAGTGTAGTTGTTGAATCCCCAAGAGAACGCGACATCCATAATCGACCGACCGGCCAGCGCCGGATTTTGCAGATCTCTTCGGCTGCCTTCGAGTCTCGCCTTCCAGATCAGATCGCCGATCGTGATTCCTTTATTCGCAAAGACCATATGTAGGTATCGCTTGCTACAGCGCAATGCACCGGCAATCTGCTGGATATTCAAGGCGGGATCACGAACGTTCTGCATGACGTATGCGCACGCCCGCGAGTGCAACGCCTCCCTAAAAGATACCGACGGATGGTCGCCCGCATGCTCCAAAAGCGAGTAGTTCAAGAGTTCATGGATCGTCGCAGCGACACTCCGCTTCGAGTTTTCGGACAGGTTGGAAAGTTCCGCAAGAGTCGTATTCAGGAGCTGGTAGATAAGTTTCCCGAGTCCCTTCCTGCTGGAAAAAGAACGCGCCCGCAGGTTCTCCTGGACTGCGATCCCATGAAGGTGAGTATCAGGAAGCATCAGCAGGAGTTGTTCGGCCTCGCTGGGAACGAACACCAGTTTCGACCACGATCGCATGCCGCTGATACTCCACTCCCCGGGAGACAGCGAAATCCGCGTGCCGTCCTCCTCGAAATAGGAGTGACCTTTCACCTGAAACACAACCGCCAGATTGCGCGTGTACTTCTCCCATGCTCGCTGTTGTGGACGGTCGATGCTGTGGGCACCAACCTTCAGTCTGCAAAGCTGTAGATTCCCCAGATTCCCATACTCGAGAGAACCGTGAAAGGCACGTCCGTGAGGCAGTACGAAGCGCGACCTGACGAATTGCTCCCAGGTCTGTATCGTGTCGCTCCAAAAGGAGAACCTCTCCCGTGGGGGAACGACGTCCGTCGACACAATCCGAAGACTTGCCACGCGATGTACTCCGATGCCCAATCTGTTTGGAGCTTTAGCCCGGAGATGCGCGCCGCCCGGCGCGGGTTGATGGAAGAGGATTTACTACTTGGCTGAGCAAGTTGTCAAGCGTGAAGCATCCTCGTGAAACTGTGACGAGTTCTCTAGGAGTTTCCACCAGGACTCAGGTCGGGTTGACAGCTATATGCCCGTCTATATAATGGCGCCCGCGTGTCATGAGAATCCCGCGCAGTGTCAGCAGCAAAGACTTTTTCGACGCACACAAACTGTCTGAAGAGGTGTCGGCCCGCCACGCAGCGCGAGGCGAGCTTCATCACCCTGGGGAGACTTTGAATGGGAGCTGATCAACACGGTTTGGAGAAAGACAGGCTTCTCCATCTGAAATCGGCCATCGAGGACGATGTAGCACGCGGCCGTTACTACGGCGCTGTGATCCTCGTGGCCCGGCACGGGGTGATCGGCCTTCACGAGGCGATCGGCCGTGCGAATTTGAAGGACAAGCGGCCGGTCACCAAGGATTCCGTCTTCAGCCTGTTCTCCACAACCAAGGCGCTCACCAATGTCCTCGTGTTCCGCGCCATCGAGCGCGGCGAGTTTGCGCTGACCACCAGAATCTCCGAGATCATTCCGGAATTCTCTGGCGGCCAGCGCGAGGAGATCACCTTCTACCATCTTTTGACGCACAGTTCGGGCTTGCCTAGCGTTTTTACGCCCAAGCCTGGCATGTACATCGACCAACTCGATGAGATCATCGCGGCCATCTGCAAGTATGTCCATTCCATCGAGGTGCCGGGAAAGCTCGTGACGTATGCGCCGATGGCGGCGCATGCCTTGATGGGAGAAGCAGTACGCCGCACCGACCCCAAGAAGCGCTCGTACCGACAACTGGTCGAAGAAGAAATCCTCAGACCGCTAAAAATGAAGGACACTTCGGTAGGCGTTCGAGCGGACCTGCGGGCCCGCCACATCGTTCCGATCTTCCTCGATCAGTCGCCGATCGACCACCTGGGGCACAGCAACCTCGGTCCTAACGGCGCCTTCGAGGAAGAGAACGCGGAGATGCCCTGGGTTGGATGCATTTCCACCGTATCGGACATGTTCCGTTTCGCGGAGATGCTGAGGCGCGGCGGAGAACTCGACGGAGCGAGGATCATCTCGCCGACGATCCTCGATGTGGCAACACGCAATCAGACCGGTGAAAGGCCGAACGAACTCTTCAAACCGCTGGCGATTGGCCGCGGCTGGGAACCCTCGCCGGCCTACCTCGGAATCGGCTTCTTTCTGCGCGGAGAGGCCATCTGCCATCATCACTTCGGAACCCTCACGTCACCTCGAAGCTTCGGCAACTTCGGCGCCGGCAGTTCGGGCTTCTGGGTCGATCCGGAACGCGACATGACGTTCGTCTATCTCTCGGCCGGCGTCATGGAAGAGTCTGCCAACATCGAGCGGTTCCAGCGTCTGTCCGATATCGCCGTCTCGGCGGCAACCTGAACGCCTGAAGCAGAGATAGGAGCAAGAAATGAGAGTTCCGCCCGGCGTGAGTCCCGGTGATTTCTCCGACGCGATCAAGCAGTTTGAGGAAGCTGTAGGCAAGGAATGGGTTTTCACGAGCGACGACGATGTGGACCTCTATCGCGACGCTTATTCGCCCTTCTGGCACGAAGAGGAAGATTCGGTTCCATCCGCGGCGGTCGCGCCGGAAGGCGCGGAACAGGTGCAGAAGGTCGTCCGGATTGCCAACACGTACAAGATTCCGCTGTGGACGATCTCGACGGGTAGGAACCTGGCATATGGAGGTTCGGCGCCTCGTTTGTCGGGCAGCGTCGTGCTCGATCTGAAGCGCATGAACCGCGTTCTCGAAGTGAACGACAAGAACCACTATGCGCTGGTCGAGCCAGGCGTGAGCTATTTCGATCTCTACCGCTACATCCAGGACAACAAGCTCAAAGTGTGGATCGACCCGCCCGATCCCGGTTGGGGCAGCCCGGTTGGCAACTCGCTCGAGCGCGGCGGAGGGCGGACTCCCATGCGCGATCACTTCGCCGCTCAATGCGGGATGGAGGTGGTGTTGGCCAATGGGGAGATCGTGCGGACGGGCATGGGTGCGCTGCCGGGCTCGAAGACGTGGCAGCAGTACAAGTATGGGTTCGGTCCGTATATCGACGGCATCTTCTCGCAATCCAATTTCGGCGTCGTGACAAAGATGGGCTTGTGGCTGATGCCCGAGCCCGAGGCTTATCGCGATGGCACGGTCATGGTGCAAAAGCATGATGACCTCGTGCCTTTCGTGGAGATCCTGTCGTACTTGATGAATTCAGAAATTGTCCGCGGAACCATGCTGGTCGAAAGTCCGCTGCTCAACTATCGGGCCTCGCAGGGTGGTGGAGTCCTGGACATGCCGGGCGGTCCCTCGATCGCGGAGATGGAGCGGCTCGGCCAGGAGAAGAGTCTTCCCTACTGGAGCGCCGAGTTGCACTTCTGCGGTCCTTCCAGGGTCGTCGATGCCCAGTGGGAATATACGCAGCAGAAATTCTCGGCCATTCCGGGCGCCGCTTTCAAAGATGGCAGATCCTATCGGTTTCCATTGGAGTTGAAGGAAACCGAAGACGCGCCCAGAGTGGCATTGGGCATCCCGAATCTTTCGGTATTCGCGCTGATCGCGGGAGCTCAAGGCCACATGGATTTTTCGCCGATCATCCCGATGACAGGCGAGGCCGTGTTCGAAGTGTTGAAAGTGTTTGGGGAGGTCTACGCGGAACTTGGCGTAGCTCCAAGGAACCAATTCTTCGCGCTTCCCTGGTCTTTTTTCCCGCGATCCTTCGTTCTCCTTTTCGGTTTTCCGATCGAGCACGATGTCGAAAAGAACAGGAAAAGCCGCGAGGTTTTCAAGCGCTTGGTCCAAGTGTCAGCCGAACACGGCTGGGGGGAGTACCGCACCCACATCGCTTTCATGGACACGGTTTCGGACGTCTACTCCTTCAACAACCACGCACTGCGGCGTTTTCACGAAACCGTGAAGGACGCGGTCGATCCGAACGGCATTCTTTCGCCGGGGAAAAGCGGCATCTGGCCCAAACACATGAGAGAGGCAAGGACAAAAACGGGGAAGGCGGTCCGCTCGTGAGTCGTCAGCGATGAGGGCGGTTCTTATGACGCGCGCCGTGAAATTATTGAGCGTCTTCTTGCTCGCGGTTGCGTCGGTGTATGCCCAGGATGGCGCGACGCGCAGCGTCTGGCCAAGCTCCGGCGGCTCCCAAATGGCCTGGCGATACAGTTCGCTTGATCAGATCAACACGCAGAACGTGAAGAATCTCGCGCCCGCCTGGATCTTCCAGACAGGAGACTACGCGGAAAACCTTCAGTCCACCCCAATCGTCGTCGGCGGAGTGATGTACGTCATCACCGCGCGGGATCAGGTCTTTGCGCTGGACGCAGCGACCGGACGCATCATTTGGCATTACGTCTACCCTCCGCCCCGCCCCGGCCGGCCCGGCAGCTTTTCAGGTCTTGCGCAGAATCGCGGTGTCGCGGTGGGAGATGGGAAGGTCTTCTTTGGCACGAACGACGCCTTCCTCGTTGCGCTCGATCAAGAAACCGGGCGCGAACTTTGGAAGGTGAGCGTCGAAGATCCCATGCAGTGCGGTTGCAATATCTTCGCCGCGCCGCTTGTGGTGAAGGACAAAGTAATCGTCGGAGAGAACGGCTCTGACGTAGCCCACCACGGCCACCTGACCGCTTTCTACATCAAGACGGGGCGGCTGGCCTGGCGCTGGAGTGTGATCCCCGGACCGGGGGAGCCGGGGCACGACACGTGGAAGGGTGATAGCTGGAAGTTTGGCGGCGGCGCCGCGTGGACCACCGGCTCGTTCGACACGGAACTGAACCTAGTGTATTGGGGCACGGGCAATCCGTCCCCAGACTATTACGACGCCGATCGCGTCCCCGGCACTAGCCAGGGCAGGGAGATGAATCTCTATACCGATTGCATTGTGGCCTTGGACGCGGACACCGGCAAGTTGCGCTGGCATTACCAGGAACTCCCCGGCGACATCATGGATTTCGACTCCGCCTATGAAATCGTCTTGATCGATCGCGAAGTAAAGGGGCGGATGCGAAAGATCCTGGTGCACGTGAACAAGAGCGGCATAACGTTCGTCCTCGATCGCGTAACGGGTGAATTCCTGGGCGTGTTCTCCACACCCGAAGTGCAGACGTGGATCGCGGGCGTCACCGAAACAGGCGAGGTGGTCGGGCGCAAGTACCCCGAGGTTGGCAAGACCACCACGCTGTGCCCGGGCACGGCCGGTGCCAAGAGTTGGAACCAGGTGGCCTATTCGCCACGCACGGGATTCGTCTATATACCGGTCAACGAAATCTGCGCCGACATCACCCCCAATAGCCAGCCACCCGAGGAGGGAGGCTTTGCCATCAACGCGGCCGTCGAACTCAAGGTGCCGCCCGGCCGTACGACGTACAGTCATGTCGACGCCTGGGATCCTGTGACTGGAAAGCGCATGTGGACCTATCCGTACAAGTATCTTTTGCTGGCCTCCGTGCTGGCGACCGCAGGCGACCTGGTTTTCACCGGCGATCCCGAGGGCGACTTCTTCGCCCTCGATGCGCGTACGGGCGCAAAGCTGTGGAGTTTTCAGACCGGCGCAGGGAATCGTGGATCGGCAATCTCATACGAGGTGAACGGTCGTCAATACGTCGCTACGCCCACGGGATGGCAGCAGTCGCAGGTCGGGGCCTTCGCGTCGGGGCTGTTCCCCGACCAGTCATGGCGTCAGGGATCAACGTTGGTCGTGTTCGCACTGCCCGAGGGACCCAGATGACGCGCTCGTTGTTGTTGCTCGTCCTCTCCACCCTTGCTTGCCCGGCGCTAGCCTGGTCGCAAAACACGCAGGACGTTCTGAAACAAGGCGAACAGGTTTTCAATCTGCGTTGCGCCACCGGATACTGCCACGGAGCAAGGGGCACGCCTGCGGGCGCGCCGCGGCTTGCAGCACGCGGCTTCGATCAGTTGTTCATAAGCGATACGGTGAGCCACGGCGTGCCGGGCACGGCGATGTCCGCATTCGACAAGATACTGTCCCCGGCAGAGCTGATGGCGGTCGTTGCTTATGTGGCCAGTTTGAACGGGATCGCCAACTCGAACCTGAATGTCGGACAGGCCCCGGCCCAACCGCCCGGCCCGCCTCTTTCGCCGGAAGCTGCTCGCGGGCGTGACCTGTTCTCGGATTCGTTCCGCGGCTTTAGAAGATGTTCCACCTGTCATGAGTTCAATGGGATCGGAATCCCAGTGGCAACGCCTATCGCCACAGTTCCGGCGGATGTTCAGGCTTTGCGCGCGCTCGCAACGCCGCAGGTGGCTACCGCCGCTTTCGGCGGTGAGACCATGCCGGCCCTCATCGTCCGAAAGGGTACTCGGCCGGTGATCTTCTACGACCTCACGATTCCGCCCCCCGTTCTGAGAACGGTTGATTCAGGCACAGTGGATTTCTCGGAAGGCAGCGCGTGGAAGCATTCGTCGGTGATTGAGTCTTATGGCGATGCGGACTTGGCGTCGATCCTCGCGTTCCTGCGCGAAGTAGTCAAACACTAGATTCGCTCTGGGTGCACGGAGCCTGCCTACGGGGGAGACTATTGCAGACGGGTTTTCGTCATGAGGTATTCGTCAACCGCTTTCGCGGCGCTGCGGCCTTCGGAGATCGCCCACACCACGAGCGACTGGCCGCGCCTCATATCGCCTGCCGCGAAAACTCCCGGCACTGATGTCACGTAACCCTGCGCGGCCACATTGCTGCGAGCGTCCAGTTCCAGACCAAGTTGTTCGATCATTCCTTGTTTCACCGGCCCCGTGAAACCCAGCGCGAGCAGGACGAGGTCGGCGTCCACCGCGAACTCGGTGCCGGGCATGACCTCAAACTGCGGGGGTGCACCCACGCGGATCGCGTGTAGTTTTCTCACGCGGCCGTTCCGGCCGGTGAAGCTCGTCGTCGCGACGGCCCAATCTCGCAGGCCGCCCTCTTCATGCGAACTCTCGCTTCGCAGCTGGAGCGGCCACAAAGGCCAGGGTGTGCTCGGGGCCCGCTCCTGCGGAGGCATGGGCATGATTTCGAATTGAAGCACTGACTTCGCCTTCTGCCGGTGGCAGGTGCCCAGGCAGTCCGCGCCGGTGTCGCCTCCGCCGATGATCACCACGTTCTTGTCCGTCGCCAGGATTTGATCCCGGACGTCGTCGCCCGCATTGCGCTTGTTTTGCTGCGGCAGAAACTCCATGGCGAAATGAATGCCCTTCAGATCGCGCCCGGGCACTTTCAAATCTCGAGGATTCTCGGCGCCTCCGGTTAACAGAATCGCGTCGAATTCCTTGTGAAGATCCGCGGCGGGAATGCTGTGGCCCACATGGGCTCGCGTCTCGAAGCGAACACCCTCTGCAGTCATCTGCTCGATCCGCCGGTCGAGGACGCTCTTTTCCATCTTGAAGTCGGGGATGCCGTAGCGCAGCAACCCACCGATGCGGTCCGCCTTTTCAAATAGGGTCACCAGGTGGCCTGCGCGATTCAACTGCTGCGCGGCCGCGAGACCGGCCGGCCCCGACCCCACGACAGCAACGCGCTTGCCCGTGCGCGTCGCGGGCGGTTCCGGCTTGATCCATCCTTCCGTCCACGCCCTCTCCACGATCATCTTTTCGATCACCTTGATCGTGACCGGCGGCTCGTTGATGCCGAGAACGCAGGCAGCTTCGCAAGGAGCCGGACAAATGCGTCCCGTGAATTCGGGGAAGTTATTCGTAGAATGAAGCACACGAATCGCTTCCTTCCAATCGTCGTGATAGACCAGGTCGTTCCAGTCGGGAATGATGTTGTTCACCGGGCAGCCGGTGTGGCAGAAAGGAATGCCGCAATCCATACACCGCGCCGCTTGCGTGCGCACTTTTTCTTCGGGGAACGGCTGGTAAACTTCGAAATAGTCGTTGACGCGCACCTCGATGGAGCGGCGCTCCGGCACCTCGCGCGCGTATTCTTTGAAACCTGTGACCTTACCCACCGCTCACCTGCCCGCGCACCTGTTTCGGGTCGTGCGCTGCGATGACGCCCGCGGAGACTCGCGGGATGCCGAGAACGCGCTTGTATTCGTGCGGGAATATCTTCACGAATTTCGGGCGCGTGGTCTCCCAATTCTCAAGGATCCACTTCGCCTGCGGGCTGCCGGTATAGTCACCGTGGCGCGCAATCAACTCGTACAGAGTTTCGATGTCTTTCGGGTCCGTGACCGGCTCCAGATCTACTTCCGTACGGTTGCAGCAAACCGTCCCGAAGTCGCCCGCGCGGTCCAACACGTAGGCGATGCCTCCCGTCATGCCGGCCGCGAAGTTCCGGCCAGCCCGCCCGAGCACGACGACCAGCCCGTTCGTCATGTACTCACAACCATGATCACCCACGCCTTCCACTACGGCCGTGGCGCCCGAATTACGCACGGCGAATCGTTCGCCTGCCATGCCTCCGAAGTAGGCTTCGCCGCTCGTGGCGCCGTAGAGACAAACGTTGCCGATCAGGATGTTTTCTTCGGGCACGAACTCCGATTTCCGCGGGTGGCGGATAATCAGCTTGCCTCCGGAGAGCCCTTTGCCGACGTAGTCGTTGCCCTCGCCTTCCAGTGTCAGCGTGATCCCTTTGGCGAGAAACGCGCCGAAGCTCTGCCCGGCGCAGCCCGTGAAGTCCACCCGAATCGTGTCATGCGGCAGGCCGGAGGAACCATACTTCCGGGCGATTTCTCCGCTGAGCATCGTCCCCACGGTGCGGTGAATGTTGCGTATCGTCATGCTGAGTGAGACCCGCGAGCCGCTCTCGATGGCCTCATGCGCCATCTCGATCAGTTTGCAGTCGAGCGCCTTGTCGAGGCCATGATCCTGCGCCTGCATCGAGCGGCGCCCCACATGACTTGGCATCGGAGGATCGTAAAGAATCGAGGACAGGTCGATTCCCTGGGCTTTCCAGTGCGTCACGTCCTGGCGCTGCGTCAGGCAATCGACACGGCCGACCATTTCGTTGACCGTCCTGAATCCGAGCTCCGCCATGATTCTCCGCAAATCTTCCGCCACGAAGAAAAAGAAATTGATCACATCCTCGGGTTGACCGCGGAACTTCTTGCGGAGTTCCGGGTCTTGCGTCGCCACGCCCACCGGGCAAGTGTTCAAGTGGCATTTCCGCATCATGATGCAGCCCATCGAAATCAACGGTGCGCTCGAAAACCCGAACTCCTCGGCGCCGAGCAGCGCCGCGATTGCTACGTCGCGTCCAGTCGAGAGTTTGCCATCGACCTGGAGCCGGACACGGCTGCGGAGATCGTTGAGCACCAGGACCTGCTGCGTCTCGGAAAGCCCGAGTTCCCACGGAATGCCTGCGTGGCGAATGGAGCTGACGGGCGAAGCCCCGGTCCCGCCGTCGTAGCCGCTGATCAGGATGACGTCCGCGTGAGCCTTCGCCACGCCGGCCGCGACCGTTCCCACTCCCACTTCGGCGACAAGCTTCACCGAAATCCGCGCACGCGGATTGGCGTTCTTGAGATCGTGGATGAGCTGCGCCAGGTCCTCGATGGAATAGATGTCGTGGTGCGGAGGCGGCGAGATCAGCCCCACTCCGGGGATCGAATGTCGGATACGCGCGATGAACTCGTCCACTTTGTGACCCGGCAATTGGCCGCCTTCGCCGGGCTTGGCGCCCTGCGCGATCTTGATCTGGAGATCGTCCGCATTGACGAGGTAGTTCGCGGTGACGCCGAAGCGCGCCGACGCAACCTGCTTGATGGCGCTGCGGCGCAAGTCCCCGTTCGGATCAGGCGCAAATCGCTTCTCGTCCTCGCCGCCCTCGCCCGTGTTCGACTTTCCGCCGATGCGGTTCATGGCGATCGCCAGCGTCTCGTGCGCTTCCTTGCTGATCGAGCCGAACGACATCGCGCCGGTGGCGAATCTCTTCACGATCTCCGAGGCAGGCTCGACGTCGTTCAGCGGAATCGGAGGGCTGGCCGGTTTTAGATCGAGCATGCCGCGCAGCATCAGGAAATCGCGGTTCTGCTGATTCACGATATGCGCGAACTCCTGGAAGGTCTCGAACTTCGATTGCTGCACCGCATGTTGGAGCTTGCTGATCGTCAGCGGGTTTAGAAGATGGCGTTCGCCCCGCACGCGATACTGATACTCGCCGCCGACGCGCAGCTCCGTGTCGGAGTCGCTGGGCGGCTGCATCGCGAACTGGTGCTTCAGCAGTGACTCTCGCGCCAGCACTTCGATGCCGACGCCCTCGATCCGCGAAGCGGTCCCGGTGAAGTAGCGCTCCACGAGCGAACGGTTCAGTCCGATGGCCTCGAAAATCTGGGCGCCCTGGTAACTTTGCAAGGTCGAGATGCCCATCTTCGAGAAAGTTTTCAGAAGTCCCTTGTCAATCGCCTTCATGTAGCTCTTGAAGACCTTGTCCCACGTGTACTCCGCCGGGAACGCGCCTTCCATGTAAAGATGTTCGAGCGTCTCGATGGCGAGATACGGATTCACGGCGCTCGCACCATAGCCGAGGAGTAACGCAAAGTGCATCACTTCGCGCGGCTCGCCGGATTCGACGATCAGAGCCACCTGATTGCGCGTCTTCTCACGGATCAAATGGTTGTGAACCGCCGAGAGCGCCAGCAAGCTCGGAAGCGGCGCATGTTTTTCATCTACGCCGCGATCGGAGAGGATCAACAGCGTGTAACCTGACTTGATCGCCAGTGATGCGCGGCGGCAAAGCGAATCGACCGCCCTCTCGAGCTCCTCCTCCTGGCCATCCACGCGGAAGAGCGTCGGCAGCGTAGTCGCGAGAAAGTCTCCCCAGCTGACGCGACGGAGCTTTTCGAGTCTCCAGTTCGAGATGATTGGATGGCGAAGCTTTAACGTATGGCAATTCTTCGGGGTCTCGTCGAGGATGTTCCCCTCGGAACCGATATAGCTGTTCAGCGACATCACGAGATCTTCGCGGATTGAATCGATGGCCGGGTTGGTCACCTGGGCGAACATCTGTTTGAAATAGCTGAACAGCAGTTGCGGTTTGTCCGAAAGACACGCGAGCGGCGTGTCGATCCCCATCGATCCCACCGGCTCTTCGCCCTTTAGGGCAGAGGGGTGCAGGATCGTTTTCAGATCTTCGTCCGTGTAACCGAACGCGCGTTGGCGCATCAAGAGCGTTTCATGGTCCAGGGACTGGACGTGCCTCGGGCTCGGAAGATGATCGAGAGTGATCTGGTTTTCCTTCATCCACTGGTCGTAGGGCTGCCGCGAAGCCAGTTGCTTCTTGATCTCCTCGTCTGAAATCAGGCGCTTTTGTTCGGTATCCACCAGCAGCATGCGGCCCGGCGCAAGCCGCCCCTTCATCCGCACGTCCTCGGGCTTGATCGGGAGCACACCCGCTTCCGAGGCCATCACGACCATTCCGTCGTGAGTCACGAGGTATCGGCCTGGTCGCAGGCCGTTCCGATCGAGCTTTGCACCGATGACCCGTCCGTCGGTAAATGCGACCGCAGCCGGGCCGTCCCACGGCTCCATCAGCGACGCGTGGTATTCGTAGAATGCTTTGACGTCCTCCGGCATCGTGGGGTCGTGCTCCCACGCCTCGGGGATCAGCATCGACATCACGTGCGGGATGCTGCGCCCCGCCATCGTAAGCAGCTCCACTGCGTTGTCGAGGTTGGCCGAGTCGCTGCCGCCCGGCGCAATGACCGGAAGCAGCTTCTGCATGTCCTTGCCGAACAGAGGAGACGCCAGCACGGATTGCCGCGCGTACATCCAGTTCACATTCCCGCGCAGCGTGTTGATTTCTCCGTTGTGGCACACGTAGCGGTACGGATGCGCCAGCTGCCAGCTCGGGAACGTGTTCGTGGAGAAGCGCTGGTGGACGAGGCACAACGCACTCGTCACCTCTGCATCCGACAGTTCTTTATAGAAATGCATGATCTGCGGAGCGAGCAACAATCCCTTGTAGACGATCGTCCGCGACGACAAAGAAGGAAGGTAGAAGAACTCCTTTTCCTTCAGGTCGGACTGCGCGACCGCAACCTCGGCTTGCTTGCGCAGCACGTAGAGCTTGCGTTCGAGCGCGTCCTGGTCCATCCCGGGCGCTCGGCGGATAAAGATCTGCTCGATGTAGGGTTGGGTGTTGCGCGCAAGGCGCCCGATCGTGTTTCCGTCAATCGGAGTGTCGCGCCATCCGAGCACGGTGAGTCCGTGTTCGCGCGCGATCCTCTCGAGGATGCCCGCGCAGAGCATTCGCTCCTGGGGATCGACCGGCAGAAACACCATTCCGACGCCGTATTCGCCCGGTGCCGGCAACGTAAATCCAATGTGCGCGCATTCCCTCGCGAAGAAGGAGTGGGGAATCTGAATCAAAATGCCGGCGCCATCCCCCGTTTCCGGATCGCAGCCACAGGCGCCCCGATGTGTAAGGTTGATCAGGACTTGGATGCCCTTCAGCACGATGTCATGAGACTTCTGGCCATCGATGCGGGCAACGAATCCGATGCCGCAACCGTCGTGCTCGTGCTGCGGGCGGTATAGTCCCTGAGCCTCGGGTAACCCTAATCGGGTACAGTTCGGCCTTGTTTTGTCCTCGCTCTTCATTTGCAGTTCAGACCAACCCCAATAGTATGGTACCGGGCGACTTGCGCTCGGCCACTGCTACTGCTGCTGCTTCCTGTAGGCCCGGGGATTGGCTATTCGCCATGTTCAAGAATAACCCAGCCGTGGTTATCTCGGCTAGAGATAAGAATCTTTGGCGGTATACTGCGATTCTTGCGCGAGGGCCACATTGGCTGTCGTCCGATTTCCTTGGCAAGCGGTGAACTGACCACATGTGCGGAATCTGCGGTGTAGTCGGAGTCGAATCGAGGGAGGCAGGTGAAGCCGCTGCGCGCCGCATGATGGCCGCGATGGTCCATCGCGGCCCGGACGAAGAGGGGATTCTTTTCGCCCCGCCCGTCGCCGCGGGGATGCGCCGCCTCAGCATCATCGATCTTCCCGGGGGCAGCCAGCCCGTTTGGAACGAAACGGGAACCCTCGCGGTGGTTTTCAACGGCGAGATCTACAATTTCGCGCCGCTTCGCGACGAGCTCGCAGACCGCGGCCACCGCTTTCGCACGCGTTCCGATACCGAAGTCATCGTCCACGCCTACGAGGAATGGGGCGAGCTCTCGGTCGAGCGGCTGCTCGGAATGTTTGCGTTCGCCATCGTCGAGATGCCCCAGGGCCGCGGCGGACGCGCCTCGCGCATTTTCTTTGCGCGGGATCGCTTGGGCATTAAGCCCCTTTACTATGCGGTCTTCGATGGTGCGCTGCTTTTTGCCTCGGAGGTGCACGCCTTGCTTGCCAGCGGATGCGTCCCGCCGCGTCTTTCGCCCGAGGCTGTCCCTGCCTATCTGCTCTTCGGTTCGGTGTGCGAACCAAGGACACTGGTCGAAGGCATCGCTTCGCTCCCGCCGGGCCATACGATCAGCATCACGACCGGTGAAACGATTCACAACCCCGAGCCGAAACCTTACTGGGATCCTTGCCACCACACCGTCTCGCAGCGCGGCTCGGGCAAATCATCCGCGCCTCCCGTTCAACACGTTCGCTCGTTGCTCGAAGACGCGGTTGCGTCTCATCTCATCGCCGATGTCCCCGTCGGCGTATTTCTAAGCAGCGGGCTCGACTCAACGGCCATCGCCGCACTCGCGAGCCGCGCACGAAACGGAATCCACACGTTCACGGTCGCTTTCCCCGACGTGGAATTCAGCGAAGCAGAAAAGGCTGCGCGTACCGCCAAGCGTCTCGGGACCGAGCATCGCGAGTTGACGCTTTCCGATCGGGAAATGGTCGCGCGGCTCGATGAAGCCATTGCCGCGTTCGATCAGCCCAGCATGGACGGCATCAACACCTATTTCGTTTCCTGGGCAGCGCACCAGGCGGGTTTGAAGGTTGCGCTCTCAGGTTTAGGCAGCGACGAAATCTTTGGCGGCTACAGTTCGTTTCGTGCGACGTCAGCCGTCGCGCGCGTCGCAAAGCTGGCTCGCTTCTGCCCCCGGCCGCTCCGCGCGGCTGCTGTCGCCGCGTTCGCTCGCGCGGGAGCTTCGGGGTCTTCGCCGGACGCGCGCCGGAAAGCGGGTGCAGCTTTTCTTGACCCACATCTGCTCCCACATCCCTACTTTTTCACGCGGCTGCTCTTCACGCCGCAAACCACCGCGTCGGCACTCCACACAGAGTTTCGCTCGTGGGACATTCTGCGGTGGTATCGGTGGCTTTCCGGCGCCGTGGCTCAGGCGCGCTCGATGGACGCCTTCACGGCAGTTTCTTGGCTGGAGTTGCGCGCCTATCTCGCCAACACGCTTCTGCGCGACACCGATGCCATGAGCATGTGCCATTCCCTCGAAGTCCGCGTTCCGTTTCTGCACTCGCCGCTCGTCGAATACGTTTTGTCGCTCCCCGAATCAGAGAAGCGCGATGTCTCACGCCCCAAGGCGCTGCTCGTCGCGGCCCTGCGCGATCTCCTGCCGGAGGAGATCGTGGCGCAGCAGAAGCGCACGTTCACGTTTCCTTGGGAAAACTGGCTGCGCGGATCGCTCGGCAAGCACGTCGCGTCCGGCCTCGCCGATTGGTCACCTGTCCTCGAATCGCAGCTTGGCAGAGACTTTGCGCTCGCGATATGGCAGGATTTTAAGCGGGGTCGTACAACCTGGTCACGTCCCTGGAGTCTCTACGTCTTGAACGAGTGGGTGAAGCGGAATCTTCGCGCGGAGCGTGCGAGTAGTGTCGCTTCCCGCAAGCCCGCTGCGGTGTTTTCGTCCTGAGCGTCAAAGCGGAATTGCACGGTTCATGATCATTCTGGGGATCAACGCGTATCACGCGAACGCGGCGGCCGCGATTGTGGCGGACGGCCGTCTGATTGCCGCCGTCGAGGAAGAGCGTCTCAACCGCATCAAGTACGCCGCGGGCCTCCCGGTTCGAGCGATTCAGTTCTGCCTCGACCAGGCGGGTGTGAATCTGGCTCAGGTGGACCACATCGCCGTCCCGCGTGACCCGTGGGCCCGCCTCGGAACGAAACTCCGTTACGCGATTCGCATGCCGCGGTTCGCTCTTGACCGTGCGCGCGTTATGAAACGCTTCGCCGGGATTCGCCAGGATCTCGCCGCCGCTTTCCAGGTTGCCCCGGATGACATTCGCGCGCGCTTCCACCGCATCGAGCATCACGCCGCGCACCTGGCCAGCACGTATTACGTCTCTCCGTTCGATCGCGCCGCGGTTCTTTCGGCGGACGGCCTCGGGGATTTCGCGAGCTCCATGTGCGCGATCGGTGAAGGGCCGAGAATGCGCGTCCTCGGCGAAGTCACCTTTCCGCATTCGCTCGGGATGTACTACACGGCGCTGACGCAGTATCTCGGCTTCTGGAAATTCGGCGACGAATACAAGGTGATGGGGCTCGCGGCCTATGGTCAGCCCGAATTCCTCGACGAATTTCGCCACATCGTGCGGGCCGATGGCCTTCTTTCTTTTCGGCTGGGCCTCGAATACTTCACGCATCAGTCGCAGGGCGCCGATATGACGTGGCGCGAAGCTGATCGCACGCCGGTCTTGGGGCAACTTTTTTCGCCGCATCTCGAGAAGCGCCTTGGTCCCCCGCGCGACCCGAGGGAGCCGCTCACGGAACGGCACCACAATCTTGCCGCCAGCATGCAGGCAGCCCTCGAAGAAGTCCTCGTGGCTTACTGGAACGGCCTTGCGAAGCAGAGCGGTCAAAGAGCGCTCTGTCTGGCCGGCGGTGTGGCCTTCAACTGCGTTGCCAACGGCAAGATCTTCGACTCGACGCCCTTCGAGCATGTCTTCGTCCAGCCCGCTGCCGGTGATGCCGGTCTGTCTGTTGGCGCTGCCTTTGCCGTGCACCACCAGACGCTGGGCCGGCCTCGCGAGTTCGTGATGGACCATGCCTACTGGGGCCCGCGCTTCTCGCCCAACGAAATTCGCAAAGTGGTTGACAGCGTCGGTTCGGCAGACGAAGTGGATGTCGCGCAGCTCGAGGAATCCGAGCTGCTCGAAACGACCGCTCACCACATCGCGGCCGGAAAGATTGTCGGCTGGTTTCAGGGAGCGGCGGAATGGGGTCCGCGTGCGCTCGGCAATCGCAGCATCCTCGCCGATCCCCGCCGGCCGGAAATGAAAGACATTCTGAACCGCCGCATCAAGCATCGCGAAACGTTTCGTCCCTTTGCGCCTTCGATCACCGAAGAGGCAACCGGGGAATTCTTCGAGAAAACGCACCCCTCGCCCTTCATGACGTTTGCTTACCCCGTGCGGCCGGAAAAGCGCGCCGCGATCCCCGCGCCTACGCACGTGGACGGCACCGCGCGCCTGCAAACCGTCAGCCGCTCGGCGAATCCGATTTACTGGAAGCTTTTGCGAGCCGTCGGCCGCCTCACCGGCGTGCCTATCGTCTTGAACACCTCGTTTAACGACAACGAGCCGATCGTCTGCCACCCGCAAGAGGCGCTCGAATGTTTCCGCCGGACCCAGATGGATGTTCTCGTCCTCGGCAATTTCGTTCTCGAAAGAAAGTCCTCATCCGCTGATCGTGAGGAGTCTGCCGACCGCTTTGCCAGGCGCGAGAACTGAAGCGCATGCACATTCTGCTTCTGAACGAATACTATCCGCCCGACACCTCCGCCACGGCGAAAATGGCGGCGCTGGTGGCTGAGACTCTCGCCAGGCATCATAAAGTCACTGTCGTTGCCGGGCGTCCCTCGTACGATCCCGATGAGTATTACCCGTTTGCATTCCTCCGCCGCGACACGCGCAACGGCGTGATCGTCGAGCGCGTCGGCTCGACCGTATACCCTCGGCACCGGATGCGCCGCCGCGTCTCGAACTACTTGTCTTACCTCGCGCTCGCGATCCCCCGCGCACTCGCGATTCGCCCTGACGTGATCCTCGCCATGACGGACCCGCCCGTTGCTGGAATCGCGGGCGCGTTTGTCGCGCGCCTCGCTGGCCGCCCGTTCGTCTACAACATCCGCGACCTCTATCCGGACATGGCGCTCGGCGGCGATATCGTTCGCCCTGGCGGATGGGTGGAGCGCTGGGAAAAAATGCACCGCCGTGCGCTCAAGCGAGCGGCCCGCGTGATCGTGCTAGGTGACGACATGCGCAGCCGCATCCTCGCGAAGGGCGTCGAACCTGAGCGAGTCGTCGTGGTGCGCGACGGCACGTCATTTCCGGCCTCGATGCCCAGTCAAAGCGACCCGGTCGTCCAGGAAGTCCGCGGCGGGTTTCCGTTTGTTGTCTTGCACGCCGGCAACCTCGGCTTCTACGGCGCTTGGGGCACGCTGCTCAAAGCCGCGGAAATTCTGCGCAACGAAGACACGGGATTAATTTTCATCGGGGACGGAGCCAATCGCGCGGCGCTTGAGGCCGCCGCGTCGAATTCTCCGAACGTTCGCTTCCTTCCTTTCCGCCCGGTCGAGCAAGTGCCGCACGTCATGATGGCGGGAGACCTACACGTCGTTACCGTGCGGCGAGGACTCGAAGGTATCGTGGTCCCGAGCAAGCTCTATTCGACTCTGGCAGCCGGGCGCCCAGTGCTCGCGGTCGCGGCGCCTTCGAGCGACGCGGCGCGCATCGTCGTCGAATCCGGTTGCGGGCTTGCGGCCGACCCAGACGATCCCGCCGCCGTGGCCGCGGCCATTCGCGAGCTCCGCGGCGATCCCGTCAGGCTGCGCGAGATGGGCCGCCGCGCGCGGGAAACCGCAGAGAAATATGCTAGAGTGGTCGAGCTCGATCGTTTTGTCGGAATCGTGGAAGACGCCGCGCGCGAAAGAAACGGAGGAGGGAATCATCTGGGATCGTAAGAAAGTTCTTGTAACGGGGGGCACTTCCTTTATCGGATCGCACCTGGTGGACGCCTTGGTGGAGCGCGGCGCCCGGGTCCACGTCGTTGACGATCTCACGAGCGGCAGGCTAAGCAACATCGAGCCGCACATCAAGGCGGGCAGCGTCACGTTTCTGGAAGCCGACCTGCGCGAGCCGGGCGTCACGCGCTCGGCGATGAAAGGAATCGACGTCGTCTTCCATCTCGCCGCCGATCACGGCGGACGCGGCTACGTCGATTTGCACCAGGCCGGCCCGGCCTCGAATCTTTTCCTCGACGGCCTCGTTTTCTGGGAAGCAGTCAAAGCCAAAGTCGAGAAGGTCGTCTACGCCTCCTCGGGCTGCGTCTACCCGAACTACATGCAGACCGATCCGAAGAAGGAAGTCTATCTCCACGAAGAAGACGTAAAGCCCCCGCACGACGCGGACAACATGTACGGCTGGGCAAAACTGATGGCCGAGTTGACTCTCCAGGCCTATCACCGCGAGCACAAGCTCGGCGCCGCTTCTTGCCGCTATTTCACCGTCTACGGCCCGCGCGGCGTGGAAAACCACGCCGTGATCGCTATGATTGCCCGCGCTTTCGTCCGCCAGAATCCGTTCGAGGTTTGGGGCGACGGCCAGCAGATTCGAAATTGGACTTATGTGGACGATATCGTTGCCGGCACGATCCTCGCCGCCGAGAAAATCGACGACGGCACGGCCGTCAATCTCGGCACCATGGAGCGCGTGCGCGTGATCGACGCGGTGAAAATGGTGCTCGAGTACTCTGGCCACAAGGCCGAACTGCGCTTCCGGCCCGACATGCCGACCGGGCCCGTCAATCGCGTCGCTGATAACCACCTCGCGAAGAAGCTCCTCGGATGGGAACCGAAAACTCCCTTCCGCGAGGGTTTGCGGAAGACGCTGGACTGGTATTTCGCGAGCCACCAAAGGGACGACGTGAGCGGAGTACTCGAGAAAATGCTCACTGCGCGATGACCGGATCCCGGCGGACTGCTTTGGAGACGACAACGCCGCGGTCGCACGCCAGATTGAGATGACTGCCATCGCGCGATGAACTTCCACTCCGATCTGATCGCCTTTGCCGTCGCGCTCTTCGCCTCGCTCAGCCTCACGGTGCCGGTTCGCCATCTCGCGCTGCGTTACGGCATGGTCGACAAGCCGGGCCCACGCAAGGTTCACCTCACTCCGATTCCTCTCCTGGGCGGCATCGCCATCTATCTCGGGTTTGTCCTGGCGATCCTTCTCACTCTTCACGGCGCGCCGCAGCAGCAGATCGCGGGCATTCTCGCCGGCGCCACATTGCTCGCCACCGTTGGATTCCTCGACGACAGCGGCCTGCTGCACCATCAAGTCAAACTGTTTGTCGGCATGCCGGTCGCCGCGCTGTTTCTGCTCGCGTCCGGCATCCGCGCTCAGTTCTTCTCGGCATTCATTCCCGGTATGGCTGGTACGGTTCTCGACGGCTGCTTCACAGTTCTGTGGGTCGTCGGCATTACCGCGTCCTTCAGCATCCTCGACCACATGGATGGCCTCTGCGCGGGGATCGCTGCCGTTGCGGCGGGCTTCTTCACGCTGTCGGCCAGCCTCAACGGCCAGATGCTGGTCCGCACGCTGGGCGCCGCCGCGCTGGGCGCCGCGCTCGGCTTCCTGCTCTGGAATTTCAATCCCGCCAAGATTTTCATGGGCGATGGCGGCGCGATGTTTCTCGGATTTCTGATGGCCACGCTCGGCCTGAAGATTCGTCCCGAAGGGATGCGCTTCCCGGCCAGTTGGCTCGCCCCGGTCCTGATCTTGGGCGTTCCGATCTTCGATACGACGCTCGTCTCCATTTCCCGCTCTCGCCGCGGCTTACTGCCCTTCACTTCGCCGGGCAAAGACCACACGGCTCATCGCCTGTCGAACCTAGGGCTCGGCCATCGCGGCGCGGTCGTCGCGCTCTATTGTCTGGCCGCACTCTTCGGCAGTGTGGCGCTAATCGTTCCGCATGTGTCATATAAAGTCGCGTATCTGCTGGCGGGAATTATGGCCGTGGGCGGTTTGATCGCGATCGCGTTTCTCGAGGGTGCGCCTTACGAACGCCAGGCCAAGCTCGCGAAACCTTCCGCCCCGTCCTGAAAGATTGGAACCTGCGCCTTTATCCGGAGTAATTCTGCGATGAGACGTGTGACAATACCCACATGAAAAAACAATTCACCATAGCCGTAGCCACACTGGCAGCCGGACTCATGCTTGCCGGCAATGCCCAGGCACAACAGACAGCAGCGCCGGCCGCATCGACTCAACCGACTCCCGCCGCCAAGCCTCAGACCCCTGCGCCGAAGACTCAGTCCGCGCCTGCGGCCAAGTCGCAGGCCCTCCCGGCCCTGAAAACGCAAAAAGAAAAGGACAGCTACGCCCTCGGGCTGAATATCGGCCGAGGCCTGAGCAAGCAACCGGTCGACATCGACACGCCCAGTCTCCTGCGCGGCATGAAAGACGCGCTGGCTGGCGCCAAGCCGCTTCTGACGGATGCGGAGGTGGATGCCGCGCTCAATGAGTTGCAGACACAGGTGCATGCGAAGCAGGACCAGCAGAGACAGCAGGCCGAGGAGGCAAACATGAAGGAAGGCGCGGAGTTTTTGGCGAGCAACAAGGCGAAAGAGGGCGTGGTCACGTTGCCCAGCGGTCTTCAGTACAAGATCCTGAAAGAAGGCACGGGACCGAAGCCCGCGCTCAATGACACGGTCGTCTGCAACTACCGCGGCACGCTCATCAACGGCAAGGAATTCGACAGTTCCTACAAGCGCGGCCAGCCCGCCACGTTTCCGCTGAATCGAGTCATCAAGGGATGGACGGAGGCGGTCCAGCTCATGCCCGTGGGATCGAAATGGCAGCTTTTCATCCCGCCCGATCTTGCCTACGGCTCGAACGGCGCGGGCCCGGACATCGGTCCCAACGCCACCCTTATCTTCGAAGTCGAACTGATCTCGATCCAGGGCAAAAGCCAGTAACTCGCAACCCCGAATTTTCGATTCTTACGGCTGCGCGGGGAGTTCTTGCAGGTTCTGGTGCAGAAACGCCAGCACTTTCGGTATTGCGTCGAGTGAGGATTCCGCATCGCCCTTGACCGAGCCACCCAGGTCCATCTCTTGACCCAACACTGATTGCTTCACTTCCCCGTGCCAGGCCGGAATAATCTCCGGTCGTCCCGCCGCGTGTCCGGCGTGAGGGTACTTGAGATTTTCGAAGTTATAAGCAAAGTGAGACCTCTTCAGGCGGCCGACAACGTCGTCTGCCATCTCCGATGAATTCCAGACGTGATCGTCCTCTCCGGAGATCACCAGCACCGGTCCATGAGTCCTCTCGACCGCAATCGTCGCCCTCATGACGAGGTCCGCCTGCTGCCGCATTCGCGGGGGCAAGTACGCCAATGGCATTCCTTTCCATGTCCAAGCGTACGGCACGTCAGTGTTCCCACAGCACGCCGGATACCGCACGTCGGCAGGCACGTAGGCCACGACGGCCCGAATCTGCGGGAACATCGACCCCAGTTGCAGCGCGAGTTCCCCTCCCCGCGACGTTCCCATCACCGCCAGCCGGTCGCTCTCGATCTCCGGTCGCTGGGCCATCCAGTCGAGCGCGCGTCCGAAATACTCCAGCGGAATGGCCTCGAGGTCCCGCGGCAGGTCTTCATAGCGGAAGTAAGCCAGCGCAAGCGCGGCATATCCCCGGTCGGCTAGCCATGCCGCTTTCTCGAGGGGCATGCCGCCTTCCGATCCTCCCACCACCAGCACCCCCGGATGACGTTCGTTTGTGCCGGGCAGAAAAAGCACGCCGTGAAGTCCCAGCTCGCGCAAAATCACCCGCTGCACTCCGTCGGCGAGGACCGCCTGCTGCAATTCCGCGTTCGCGACTTGCTTGTCATTCTGCATCAAAGCAAACTCGATGGCCTGCAGGGTCCCGCTTCTCATGGGCCAGTACATCCCCGCCTTTTTGTCCGCCGGCATCATGGACCAGACTAGTCCCATGGCTGAAACTTCCCTGTACGAGCCGCCCACAGGGGCCTGCTTCGACGTGTCAACGTTCCCCTGGGCGTCGGCGATGAACTGCGCCTCCGACGCCCAGCGCTCGCTATTTCCATCGGTCAGTTCGGCGCGGATCGTGATGCGTTCATTTGGTTGCAGTCCGCTCACGCGGATCGCAGCTGATTCATCCACCAGCACGTGATCCGGAGTCACCTGAAGCGTTTGGGCTGGAAGAAGACCGAACCCGCCTGCGCAAAGCACGGCTGCCATCGCGAAGATTGCATTTCTCAATGTGCGGCCTCCGTTTCCCCTCTGGGGGAATCCCGAGTTCGACTTCGTTTTCGTGCAAAACCTAGGACAGTCATCCTTGCGTGTCAAGTTTGCATCGTCACGACGCCGAACCGGCCGTTGCCCGCGCCTCAACGGCATCGCCGTTGGCGGCAGCGTGCCCCTGGGATATACTTGGCGCCCAGCCTGTGGTCCTGAACTTCAGAAGATGCTGGCTTTAAGAATTCGCGCATGAGGCCAATTGCTCAAAGCGATGATGGTGAGCCCACAACGCCCGGAAGAAAGCGATTCCATTTCAACTTCTCGCACAGATAGACCAAGCATCGCGGTGATCGGCGGGTCGGCCGCCGGACTCTTCACCTCTCTCCTGCTGGCGCGACGCGGCCTTTCCGTTCGCGTCTTGGAGCGCATCGAAGCTCTCGAACCGCCCGCGCGAACCCTGATTGTCACCCATCGCATGCTCTCCCTCTTGGGCCGCGCCGCCGAAGGCAGCGTCCTCAATGAAATCCGCCGCTTCGAGCTTTTCACCGACGGCCGCGCCGCGACGATCGGCCTGAATCACCCCGATCTCATCATCGAGCGGCGCACCGTGATTCGGGGCCTTGCCGCGGAGGCGGAACGCGCCGGTGTAAGGATCGAGCTCGGCCGCCGCTTCCGCGCGCTGCACGCCAACGGAAGAGGGCTCGTTGTCGAAGCGGAGCGCTGCGCCGACGGGGCGCGCGAAGAAGTTCACGCCGACGCCGTCGTCGGTGGCGACGGCGCCGCTAGCCGCGTGGCTCGCGCCGCCGGATGGCCGGCGCTCGAGACCGTGCCGCTGGTCCAGGCAATTGTGACCCTGCCGAAGGACATGCCGCCCGACACGACGCGCGTCTGGTTTGTGCCTGACGACACGCCCTACTTCTATTGGCTCATTCCTGAATCGCCCACGCGCGGCGCGCTAGGTATG
Organism: Candidatus Acidiferrales bacterium; assembly: GCA_050015155.1. Classification (GTDB taxonomy): domain Bacteria; phylum Acidobacteriota; class Terriglobia; order Acidiferrales; family UBA7541; genus Palsa-295. Next base: position 111,660 of record JBEKBY010000001.1, read on the forward strand.
ATCGGCGAGTCGGGAACTGAAACCCGCCGCTGCCTCGAACGCTTCCTCGAAAAGCGCAAGCTCGACCCGATTGAATTTCAGGGAGCTCGCATTCCCGTCTACAACCGCTGGGTCCCGGTGCGGCGGCAGGTCGGCTCGGGGTCCGTTTATCTCGTCGGGGACGCGGCTGCGCAGGTAAAAGTCTCGACGGTCGGCGGTACCGTCACTGGTTTCCGCGGAGCGATGGGCGTCGCCGAGTCCATCCTCAATGGCGGCTCGAGCCGCGAGTTGCGCACCCTGCGGCGCGAGCTCGATCTGCATCGCTTGCTGCGGCGCTCCCTGCACAACTTCCAGCAGTCGGACTACAGTCGCCTCGTGGATCTGCTGAACGATCCGGCCAGGGAATCCCTTGGCGAGTATTCCCGCGACGAGGCCTGGAAGATCCTCTGGCGAGTCTGCTTGCGCCAGCCGCGTCTCATCCTGCTCGGTCTGCGCGGCTTGATGATGCGCGGCCGTTCCCTCGACCGCCCCAAGGTCTAGTCTAGCTCCGACCTAAGGCCATCGGGATCTCAACCCGTAAGGCGCGCTTGACCGCAGGGACCTGAACGCCGCACACTGCGGGCGGAATGCGCCATGCCTGACGATAGGCTCGACACCTCCAACGCCATCGCCGTCGAACCTCGCAGCTCTCGCCATCGCCCACGAATCATCCTCCTCGTCGTTGTGCTGGCGCTCTGCGCGGCAGCGGTTGTCGCCTTTCACGGTGTTGGCCGGTGGCTGGTTCGCGAGGATCCTCTCGCCCAAGCCGATATCATCGTTGTCTTGAGCGGAACCATGCCGGCCCGCGCCGAAGAAGCAGCCGAGATCTTTCGGACGGGCTATGCCCGCGACGTTTGGATCACTCGCCCAGATAGTCCTGCGAGCGAACTCGGGGACATGGGCATCCACTACGTCGGAGAAGAGGAATACAGCCGCCAGGTCTTGATCCGCGCAGGCGTGCCGCCGGAGGCGATTCGCATACTGCCCGATCCAGTCATCGATACGAAGCAGGAAATCGATGAAGTAACTCTTCGCATGGGGTTGGAAGGACTGCGGAGCGCGATCATCGTCACGTCACCGCAGCACACGCGGCGCGTGAAGGCGCTCTGGCGCAAGCTCGCGGGAGGGGAACTCGCGGCGATTGTGCGTAGCGCGCCGCAGGATGGGTTCGACGCGAATCACTGGTGGCGCAACACCCGCGACGCATTCTCGGTCGTCCGCGAAATGATGGGTCTGCTGAATGCCTGGACGGGCCTCCACGTGCGCCCGCATTCTCCCTGAAGCGCCGCCTCGCCTTTACTTCCCGCCCGTCGCAAGCGGCATTGCCGCGGATTCTAGAATCTTCCAGCGCTCCCACTCGGATTTCTTGTTCAGGTCGCGCAGCCGGAGTTGCCATTCGATCCCGAGGCCGTCGTTCCGGCCTGAATAGAACGCGTGCCAGGAATTCGTGTTCGTCAGAATCTCATCTGTGCCGGAGTTACCGCCTCCGTCATCCGCACCGTCCGAAGGATCGTGGCTTCGAAACTCCGCCAGCAGGGCCGTATCAAGAGGCACGCGAAAGAACGTGATCTGGTCGTGACCCGCCCCGTTTCGGCCTCCGTTCGTGGCAGCGCCGCCCGCACCGGAAGAGAAGTGCCCGACCAGGTCCACTGAATTCTCGCGAAGCACCAGTTCGAGCGAAGGCGGGCGTTCGGCCGAAAATCCCGGACGCGAGAGCGCAAGTTCCCAAAGCGTGAGTGCGTCGCCGCTCTTTGCAGGATCGGGATAAAAATCGAGCGAGCGCGTTTGCCACCCGGTCGCTTTCCGGTCCGGGAGCACTTCCGTGATCGTCGCCACTGTGTGGCTGCGCCATCGTTCGAGTTTCACCGAGCCCACGAAACTCCCGAACTCCCTAATGAACTTCAAGTTGTCTTCCGTGGTGTGCAGTGCGTCCTGCCAGAAGCGGTCGCTCAGGCGGAAAGTGAGCGTGAATACCTGCTCCAGGGGTACGGGAGTCGATTCGTTAAGACGCCGGCGAAATTCCGGGTCGGTCATCTCCTCGAGATCGCGAACGCGCTCGAGGAGCCGCCGTATCGTCCACGTCTGTTGCCGAAGAACCCGCTGCCAGTGTTGCGCCAGCACGTAAAACACGAACGCCACGATCGCGCCGATTCCCAGCGCCGGCCAGAGAATCTCCATTCCGTCTGCTCTCCAGACTGACTCGAACGAAACGCGCGCCGCACTCCCGATGTGCCGGGATTCTACTACCAATTCCCCGCTTCTCCTACACTGCGCCCGCGCGCTCGCCCGGGCGAGTTGCAGCCGGAGCGCCGGCGAATATATGATGAATCCGCCTCTCGATCGACGGCTGGCCATGAGAATCGCAACGTCAATCCCACCTGTACTCGCTTTGGCCATTCTGTGTGCCGTGGCGGCGCGGGCGCAGGCTGTGCAGACCGGGCAGGCCGCGTCGAATTCCGCCACGATCAAGTCCTACGAGATCGACATCGATGCCTCCAAGCAGTGGGCCGACACCGATATCGATCTTCGCGCGGGCGAGAAGCTCCACATCACAGCCACCGGCACAATCACCTACCCCGCCGGCGAATCCTCCAAATCAAAAGCGCAATCGTTCGGCCCAGACGGCCTCGCGCGAGGCTGGTCCGATCTGATTCACCAGTATGCCGTCACCGACGCCGGGCACGGCGCGCTCATCGGGCGGCTCGGTTCGGGCGACGCGGCGCAGCCATTCCTGGTGGGCGCGGCCAAAGACTACGAAGCGCCGGTCGCCGGCCGGTTGTTCCTCGGCATCAACCAGAGCTACAAGGACGCGTCGAATGCCCAGGGGAGTTTTCACGTGAAGATCGACGTCGTCGATCCGGGCCTGAGCACGGCCACAGCGATGGTCGTCGGCGGTCCCGCCGAGGCGGCCATGCCTTCGATCACGGCCGCGATACTCGGGGAAATCCCGCGGCGCGTCACCGACCCGCAGGGCAATCCCGGCGACATGGTTAACGTCCTGATCGTCGGCTCGGAAGATCAGTTAGTGCAGGCGTTCACCGCAGCCGGATGGGTGAAGGTGGATCGCTCGGTGCAGGATACTGTGCTGACCGGCCTGATCGATTCGCTGTCGAAGAAGGATTACCTGACGATGCCGATGAGTACGTTGTATCTCTTCGATCGGCCGCAGGATTACGGCTTCGCGCACGCCGAGCCGGTGCGAGTCGCGATGTCGCGGAACCATCTTCGGGTGTGGAAGTCGTCCTACACGGCCGATGGGCAGCCCGTGTGGTGCATCGCGGCGACGCACGACATCGGATTCGAACGCGACCAGCGCAACAACGGCGTCACCCACAAGATCGATCCGGCGATTGACGACGAGCGCGAGTACGTCAACGACACGCTCTCGGGCACGGGGCTCGTCGTCGCACGCGCGCACGTCACGCCGTTGAGTCCCCTCACCGAAGCGAAAACGGCCACGGGCGGCAGTTTCCACTCCGACGGCCGCATCCTGGTTCTCGCCCTGAAACCCGCTGCGACCACCGCCCGCAGATAGGGCTTCCCCTCGAGTCGTTCGTTTTCGCTACTGCGTCGCGGTAGCGCCCGTGATCTTCACCTTGAACCACGCGGTGCCGGTTGGATAGAGAGCGTCGCGGAATTGCGCGCTCTGTTCTTCGCCCGGGCCGATGGTGATCTGAATTTCGCCCTGGTTCTGCCCTAGGACGCTGTTGTCCGCGCCGCCGTAGGTCGTTTCATACTTGACGTGGCTGTAGGTGTACGCCGGCGATGCGTTCTTCAGATCAACCAGCCACACGGCCGTTGTTCCCGTGTAATCTTTGTCCATCTTGGTGCTGAGAATCCGCAGATCGGCAACCGGGTCGGCCTTGCCGGCAGGCACGGGCGTCCCAGTGGTTGTCGCGGCTGTGGACGACGACGATTTCAGAGCGCCCTTTGAATCCAGGTAGATGAGTGTGCCCACGATGGCCAGCACGACCACCACCGTGATGACGATGATGACCCCCCTCCTACTGGATTGCTTATCCTCTTCCTGAGTTTCTTCAAACATGGCAGTGTCCTCCCTGTGCGGCCGGCGGCGCGCCCACGCTCGTGCCATTCCTGGTTGGATCGGGTGCGAAGATGGGCTCACCGAATCGCATACAAACTTCCAAGCAGATCCATTCCCTCCGTTTGGCGCAAGGTAACACAGGGGACTTGCGGGTTCAATAAATTCTGTTTCCCGGGCGGGTGGGGAAGCTGTAGATTATTGCGACCCGCCGGAGCCGACGGACATCCAACGCTCGATAGGCGAATCCTGCTGATCCCACGGAGGAAAGATTCATGGCGACGATGAAGGCAGTTCGCATCCACGAGTACGGCGGTCCCGAAGTGCTCAAGTACGAAGATGCGCCGCGCCCCCAGCCCGCGGCAGGCGAAGTCCTGATCCGCGTGCATGCCGCCGGAGTGAATCCCGTGGACCGTGGGGTGCGCTCGGGCTTCCTCAAGGAGCGGCTCAAATACACGCTGCCCATGATTCCGGGATGGGACGTCTCCGGCGTCGTGGAAGCTGTGGGCCCGGGCGTCTCGCGATTGAAAGTCGGCGACGCGGTTTACAGCCGTCCCGATATTTCCCGCGACGGCTCGTACGCGGAATACATGGTCGTGAAGGAATCGGAGGTCGCGCTCAAGCCGAAGTCGATCGACCACGTCACGGCCGCCGCAGTTCCGCTCGCGGCGCTGACGGCGTGGCAGGCGCTCTTCGACGCCGCGAAGCTTTCGGCGGGCCAGACCATCCTGATTCACGGCGCGGCGGGCGGCGTCGGGTGCTTCGCGGTGCAGTTCGCGAGGCTGAAGGGCGCGCACGTGATCGGCACGGCTTCGCAGCGCAACCACGAATTCCTGCGGTCGCTCGGCGCGGACGAGGTGATCGACTACAACACAACGAAGTTTGAAGACGTGGTCCACGATGCGGACGCCGTCCTCGACACGATCACCGGCGACACGGCGGACCGTTCGTACCAGGTCCTGAAAAAGGGCGGGATTTACGTTTCGATCCTGGCGCCGCCTTCGCGGGAGAAGGCCGCCGCGCATGGCGTGCGCTGCGCGCACACGTTCGTTCAGCCCAACGTTGCGCAGTTGGACGAGATCGCGAAGCTCATCGATTCCGGCAAGCTCAAGGTCGTCATCGAGAAAGTCTTTCCGCTCGCCGAGGCGGCCGCTGCCCAGGACCTCAACTCCACGCGGCACACCCGCGGCAAAATCGTGCTCCGCGTGGTGTAACCGCCGCAAGCCCGACAAAGCGGCCGCCGAAGACACCGCGGTTTCATTTGCGGATAAGACGCACCGCCGGGCGATTATGCACTTGACACAGACGTCCGCTCGGAACTTGGCTAATGGAGCGAAGCTGAGGGGTTGGGTTTCAGCGCATCGTCGAAGATTGGGCAACGCTACGGAAGGATGCGGGTGTACAGAAACAGGAGAGCGAGGGAGGCGGCGATGCCGAGGAAGAAGCCGCCGAGATGCAGGCGCGGGTGGATGGCGCGGGCGTAACGGATGCTGGCGACGAGAAAGACAGCGTTGCACAAGACGGCGAAAGCAAGCCCTCCGAGGACGAGAATTTCCGCGTAGAGCGCGCTCCAGCCCCAACCGGCAAGATCCACGGTCAAGAAAGCGAGCCCGGCGGAGCCCAGCGTGACGGTGGCGGCGGTGGCGAAGGCGTAGCCGCTCGCAAAGCCCACATTGGCGTGCAGGAGAAGAAGCAAGAAGGCGATCGCATATTCGGCCACCACGACGACGGCGATGAGAGCGCGGTAGCGAGGGTCCGTCTGGCCGAAAAGGTGTGTTTCGGAAAAGAAGACTGCGGGGACGAGTGCGTTCGCGAGTGCAGCGACGCACAGCGCGACGCAGAGAAAATGGCGGCGCGGGCGGGGGGTAACGGCATCCGGCGCAGGGCCGGTTGACATGTCGGCGGACACGGAAGTAATCGCGCGGATTATACAGCAGGAAGGAGTGTGGAAGTGCTTCTCTTTCGCACGTACCTTAGACCCGCTCTAGGCTGAAAGGGTTCCCAACTCCTGATAAACACGCTAACTGGAGAAAGTGGAGTTAGCCCCTCGCTTGCTTGATCGCCACCGCGGAAACGCTTGGTCGGGGTGAGGTAACTTCCAATTATCGCAAGAGGAACCGTACACCGACGCCGCTTTTCCCGTTCCCGATATTTTCCAGCCGTACGATCAAGGCGAGGAACTTCTTGTGCGCCGCGACCTTGTCCCCATAGGGGAAAGTAACTTCCAATCGCATTCCGACGAAATAGTGCGGCATACACGTCCTGAAGTACAATCCGTCGCGCGTGAAATCAACCACCAAACCGACATCTTCGATATCCCTGAAACGGGCATCGAACGGGCGTACATGTACGGGAAGCGACACCTGCAGACGTTTCCTGCTTCGCGCGTCCCGCTTGGGTTTTCCCGCCAATGCGCCCACGAGCCCGCGGGCAGCCCACAGTTGAGTGCTCATGCCGGTCCTCCATCGCGTTCGTTCGAACTGCTACTCTAGAGGCAGTAGCGGCAGTTAGCTATAGAACGGGAGTACCATCGGGTTTAGACAAGGAGTCCTCAAGACGTAAGGCGACGATCCGCCCAGAATCCCGTCTTTCGCTTCCCACAACCGCGTCGAGTGACTTCGATATCGGTCTGAATTCCCATCCGAAGCCCTGAGTTACGTTCCACTAGTACGCGAGTTCCATAGCCACTAACCTAACTTGCCCAATAAACTTATCCATGAAAGCGCCAGAAAGTGCGATTCGCGAAAGAGAGGCTGTGATGGCCCCGGTCACGCAAGAGGAACGCCGCCGGACTCGGCGCGCCAAGCTTTCAAAGCCAGTGCGCGCCCGCCCTTCGGACCCGAAATACAAAGGCGAAGTACGCACCACTTTGAACGCGTCCCGCGATGGCTTCTACTTCACGACCTGGGCCGACCACTACTATGTCGGCATGAGCGTCGGCGTGATTTTCCCGTACGCATCAGTTGACCTCTGTGACTCGGAGTCTGTAGGGAGGATTGTGCGGATCGACCGGCTTACGGATGGCTGCTTGGGGGTTGCAGTTCAGATTCTATTGCGCTGATTCGAACGGGCACACCATTCCGCTCTAGGCTTGTACATCTCGCCTTGACACAGCGCATCGCGAGGATATCTCGCCAGAAATCAGTGCCAGTATCCACACGCGCATATTTCCTCCTATGGTCGAGCGGGAGGAGCTGGGAGGGCGGGAGCGCCGCTCTCGATGTACGCGCGGATCATCTTCTGCTGTTCGGGCGTGAGAATCGCCTTCGCGGACAGCATCGCGTCGAGGTAGTGATTTATCAGCTGCGACGTGGATTTCGAGATTTCGTCGCCTTTGCTCATCACCGCGGCCCTGTCCGGCTTGTCGGCACGAAGAAGCTCCCGCAGATCGATCGAATCCACCGCGATGACCGCCCCCGTCTTGATCGTGAATGATTCCGTATCGACGACGATTTTCCGGAGGCTATCGGCCTGCTGGTCCGTGAGGCCGAGCATGGTCCGGACGCGCGTGTCGTCCAGCGCCGCCAGCAGCCTCGAAACCCTCTGAAGGGGTCCGCCCGGTCCCTGGCCGCGCCCTCCTGCGTCCCGGGAGCGCCACAACATCGGTCCCATCGTCTGCCTCATGCCTGGGGTCATCATGCCCGCGCCCACTATGACTGGACCCATTGGCCGCTGGCCGGGAACCGCAGGGTTAGCGGACTGTTGCTGGCCCTGCGCGGATTGCGCGGGTGGAGGCTGGGCCGGCGGATTCTGTGCCGGGCTTTGAGCAGCGCAGGTGCTTGTAAATGCTGAAAAACTCGTTAGAAAAATCAAGGTGACAATCATCTTGGATCGCATCAAGTTCCTCCGACCGGTACACGCCGACCGCAATCCGGGATTCCGTCTCGCATCCGATGCCCCAGTGGCTGCAAGCATACGCCTTGCAGTTTACCAGAGGCGTTCCTCCCGGAGCATCACGGATCATCGTAACGGGTCGGCGACTCGAGGTAACGGTGAAACGGCCGCTACAAAAGCGCCAGAGAAGAATCCCTAGCGATGGAACGCCTGAAATCGGAATGAGTAGCCGATTCCGATGAAATGATCCACTGCGGCGGGCGATAAGCCCACGCCGAAGTGGAAGTCCAGCTGTTGCTGCTTTGCGATCTTTAATGCTGTTCCGAAGTGCAGCAAATGACGGGAGCCACCGCGTTCCGGAAAGTCACCCGCGTATTCGACAAACGCATCCCAGGGTCCTGTGAGTTGCCGATCCAAAAGGATCGTGGACTCGCCCGTCAGATCTCGCGTGTGGTCCTGCGTGGGCCAGTACAACGAGAGCATTCCGGCCGCCGTCCATTTGGAAGACAGCCCGCGCGACCAGGCCACCTGCAGACCCCCATCGTACCCGCCGCTGGACACGCCATCGGCGCCGGTCGGCATACTGAGGAACAGAGTCGCGGATACATCGAATCCACCCGGCGTGGGACCAAGCTGTTCTTTTACTCCGATGGCCAAATCGCCGAATCCCGAGCTGCGGCCGCCGACGCTCAGGTTGTAATAGTAGTTCGGCACAGTGAAACGTAACTCAGTCCTCGTGGCGACACCCAAGCGTACCAAGGTCTCGGGGCCGTCGAAGATGTTCTGCCCTTGGCTGTCGGTTTCGAGAAAGCCATTTTCCGCCTGAAGGCTGCCGGAAGGGACGACGACGCTGGAGTTGGTGACTGCGGGCCGATCCGTTGCGATCGGTCCCGAGGTATCAGTAGTTGCAGACTGATCTTGACCATGCAGTGGCCCCAGTGCGACCAACATGAAAGCCAGCAGCGCAGTCGAAATCCGAGTGAGCATTCAGTGCCAAGCTCTAAAGGAAATGGTTTGCGACCGGAATGACGCAAGGGAAATCTGCGACAACGGTTCCGTGCATTCGTCTGGCGAACCATATTGTGAACTTTGCGGGGGCATGTGGACGCTACCTACCGAGTAAGTGCTCCAGAATCGGTCCAAGTGTCAGCGCAGGAAAGAAACTGAGGCCTCCCACAATCAACGCGGTGGCTATCAGCAGAACCGCAAATAAAGGTCCGTCGGTACGAACTGCGTTTCCCACTTCTTGCTTCCGGATCTGCTGAGCCACGAGTCCGGCCAGTGCAAGCGCGGGAATTGCCAGCGCGAAGCGGCCCATCATCATGGCAACCGCCGTGCTGAAGTTATAGAAAACTGTGTTCGCGTTCAAACCAGCGAAGGCCTGTCCGTTGTTGGCGAAGCATGACGAATAGGCATAGAAAATCTCGGTGAGGCCATGAGATCCCTTGTTGATGACCAACCCTGAAAGTCCGGCTTTCGTGGCCAGGGCGACTGCCGTGAAGGGAAGTACTGCAAGTGGACACGTAAGCGCATAAAGGGTGATGAACTTGGTTTCGACCGGGCCGATCTTCTTCCCCAGGTACTCCGGCATTCTGCCGATCATCAGTCCGGCCAGGATCAGACCCACCAAAGCAATCATGATGATGCTGTAAAGTCCGGTGCCCAGCCCGCCGAAAATGATTTCCCCCAGCAGCATGTTGACGAGAGGTACCGCGCCACCCAGCGGTGTGTAACTGTCATGCATGGAGTTCGTCGAGCCAGTCGCGCCGTTTGAAGTGACGACTGCCGTTAATACAGATGCACCAATTCCGAAGCGAACTTCTTTGCCCTCCATGTTCCCACCGGGTTGTAATTTACTCGCGCGTTCGGACAGCCCCGGAATATCGGAAAGTCCTCCATGGCCTGCTTGTTCCGCATGTCCGCACAGCAGGAGCCCCGTCACAAACAGGGAAGCCATCACGATAAATAACACCCAGCCCTGCCGCGGTCGGCCGATCATTCTCCCGAAAGTGTTTGTGAATGCCGCCGGCAGCATCACAATCGCCAGCATCTCGAGAAAATTGCTCAAGGGCGTGGGATTCTCGTACGGGTGGGCGCCGTTCGCATTGAAGAATCCCCCGCCATTCGTTCCAAGATTCTTGATGATCTCGAGCGCCGCCACCGGGCCCTGAGGGATTGTTTGGTGTCCGTTTCCGAGAGTCGCGGCCTGAGCGTAGGGGTGCCAATTCATCGGCACGCCTTGCCAGACCAAAAGCAAACTACCTAGCAGAGACAGCGGCAGGAGAATCCACAGAATCGAGCGGGTCACATCAACCCAGAAGTTGCCAAGCTTGGTGGTCTGCTGGCGCACGAACCCCCGAATGGAGGCCACGCCGACAGCCAGCCCGGACGCTCCTGCCAAAAAGTTCTGCACCGTCAGGCCAATCATTTGACTCGCGTAACTCAGCGTATTCTCCCCACCGTAGGCTTGCCATGTGGTCGTCGTCGAGAAACTGACGGCGGTGTTCATGGCCAGGTCTGGGGTCACAGGCGTAGTTTGATAAGCGGGATAGAACCACGGCAGAAATCTTTGCAGACGCAGGATTCCGTAGAGCAGCAGTGTGCCGACGAGCCCGAAAATGATGAAGGCCAGGGAGTACCGTTTCCAGTCCATCTCTGCCTCGGGTTCAATTCCGGTCAGCCGGTAGGTCAAGCGTTCAACGGGGAGTAGCACTCGGTCCAGGAAGGTGGGGTGACCCTGAAATACACGGCTCATATAGCCGCCGAGAGGCTTCACCAGCAGCGTAACGACAATTAAGAAGAATCCGTACTGCAAAAGGTTGGGACCGCTCACCGCCACCTTCGGAAGCCGATATTACACCGTCTCGACATCAGCTTTCACAAGAGTGTTCTGCGCGAGCACCGTTCGCAAAAGTGGAGACTCGCATCAGTGATGCCAGATGCTCGACGAGTTAAGCAGCATGACGAAGATGAATAGCGCTAAGAGTCCGAACAGTCCCACAATCTCGCTGATCAGGATCTCTCGTCGCATGACTGCTTCAGTCCTCGTCTGCTGCCCCTTAGTCGCGTAGAGAGACGCCCTTGTAGATTGGAGAGCCCGCTGGACGCGAAGTGAAGCAACATCGGATAGCTTCGAGCGCGGGTGGCATCTTTTCCCCGTGCTCACGAATTTGCGATGAAAGTGCACGAGCACATAGATCAGGAAGGCGCAGGCCACAACGCCCAACACGCTGAAAGTGATTGCTTCCAAGTGAGCCCTCCCAACAGAGAAGCTATCCGATCAGGCATCAACAAGGCATAAGACATCCATAAGATCTTTATTGGGTCATGCTCACCGCTAAGCCACGTATTTTGTGCAAAAACGAGGATTCCAGCCGGAGTAGGCGACGCCATCGGCTAACGGAACCCGCTGACGTCCGGGACGCAGAAGGCGCGCATCGTCGTTGCAAGGACGCATCCGAATGGGATATATAATCGCGCGCGATTGGGAGCGAGACAAGAAACGCAAACGAGCTGCGGCGCGTCACACTAGCCACAGGTGAAGCCTCGGATTCTGTTTGGGGGGGCCTGCATGATTAAAGGCTATTGGACGGTTTTGTCGCTGTTGTTTGCGCTGCTGGTTGCGGGAGCCACAGCGCCGCGGGTGAACGCGCAGGTAGAGGAGGGAGTGACTCCGCCGCCGGCGCAGGGACAAACTCCTCCGGCGGCGGGCGCGCCGGGTGCGCGCCCACCGGCGCCTGCGGGACCGCCGGGAATGCTGGCGCTGGGGCCGCTGCCGGCGGGCACGGTGAAGGATTACAAGCCCGTCACGGACCAGGACCTTTTGAATCCGAGTCCGAACGACTGGCTGCAGTTCAGCCGCACGTACGACGCGTGGCGCTACAGCCCGCTCAAGCAGATCAACAAGAAGACCGTCAGTAACCTGCACATCGCGTGGGTGAAAGGCTTGCCCGCGGGCATCACGGAGACGATCCCGATCGTCCACGACGGCGTAATGTATCTGGTGGCGCCGGGCGCGGACGTGATGGCTGTCGACGCCACCAACGGAGACATCATCTGGGAATACAAGCGAGCGTTCAAGGACCCCAGGGTCACCGGCCAGGAACGGACCAAGGCAATCTCGATTTATAAGGATATGGTTTACTACGCGTCGCCCGACGGGTACGTGATCGCGCTCGACGCCGCAACCGGCAAAGTCCGCTGGGAAACATACAAGACGGATACGCAGAATACGTCCGGCACGATCGTCGTGGAGGGGAAAGTGATTTCGGGCGGCACGTGCGGCAAGGGACGCGAGAGCTGCTTCATCGAAGCGGACGACGCGGACACGGGGAAGGAACTGTGGCGTTTCTACAACGTCGCGGCGCCGGGCGATCCGGGCTACGCGTCGTGGAACGGCGCGGACAACACGAACTACACGGCGTCCACATGGGGGATGCCGGGGAACTACGATCCCGTCCGAAAGGTGATCTACTGGGGCATCGCGAACCCGTCGCCGTACGAGCGTCTCGCGCGGCACGGCGGCGACCCCGACGGCACGTCGCGCACGGCGCCGGCCGATTTGTACAGCAACTGCACGGTCGCGCTTGATCCCGCGACCGGGAAGCTTATCTGGTATTACCAGCACCTGCCGGCCGACGACTGGGACACCGACCACACACACGAACGCACGCTCGTGACCACGACGTTCAATCCCGATCCCAAAGCGGTGAAGTGGTACAACACCGAAGTGCCGCGCGGATCGAAGCATGACATCGCAGCGATGGTCGGAGAGAGCGGCATCATGTTTGTGCTCGACCGCAACAACGGGCAATTTTTGTGGGCGGAGCCTATCCCGGTCGACGCGCCGAACCTAGCGATCTCGAATATCGACGGGAAAACCGGGCTGGCCACGATCAATTATGACGTAGTGATGAAGAAGCCGGGAGATCATCACGTGATTTGTTACTGGAACGGGCGGAGCTACTGGCCGACGGCGTACGATCCGGAAACGAATTCGCTGTACACCGGCTACATCGACAACTGCCTCGACATGACCGGCAACGGCCTGAGCGGATTCAGGCACGGCATACTGCGCGAGGGCTCCGATATCAACGCAATTGCGGGTCTCGCGAAGGTCGATCTCTCCACCGGGCAGATGCAGAAATTCGACGTCCAAAACGCGCCGGGCACGGGCGCGCTCTTGGCCACCGGCGGCGGATTGATCTTCCACGGCGACATCAACCGGCGGTTCCGAGCGTTCGATGCCCAGACAGGCAAGCAACTGTGGGAATCGATTCTCGGCGGGCCGATTTCGGTGAGCACCATCACCTACGCGGTGAATGGAAAGCAGTACATCGCGGTGATAACGGGAGATAATCTGGCGGAGCCGGTGCTCAGCAGACAGAGCGGCGTCCACCTGACGACCGGGCACAACGCGATCTATACGTTCGCGTTGCCGTAGACGGCTGCGTCGCGCCGCCGGGCTAGTGCGAGACGTCGGCGAAGCTGACGGTGACGGGCGCCTTGTCCGCTTCCGCCACGTGGAACATCTGGCGCGGCGTCAGGCCCATGGTGCCGGCCAGAATCGCGTCGGGCATCTCCTGGATGCGAATGTTGAAGGTGTTGACCGAGTCGTTGTAGAACTCGCGACGGTCGGCGATCTGGCTTTCCAGGTCCGTGATGCGCGACTGGAGCTGCATGAAGTTGTTGTTCGCTTGCAGCTCCGGATAGTTTTCGGCGGTGGCGATCAGCCGGCCGACGGCAGAAGTCAGAGTCGCGCTCGCCTCGGCCTTCTGGTCCACGGTGGTGGCTTGCGAGTACGCCGACCGCGCCTGCGTGATTTTCTGGAACGTGTCCTGCTCGTACTTCATGTAACCTTTGCAGACTTCGACGAGATTCGGCAGTTCGTCGTGGCGCTGCTTCAGCAGAACGTCGATATTGGCCCAGGCTTTGTCGACGTTGTTCTTCACCGAGATGAGGCCGTTGTAGAGCGTCACCACATAGGCCACCGCGCCGCCGACGACAAACAGGAACAGCAGCAAAGGTATCAAGGTCATCATGGTTCCTCCTCTCGAGCGCTATCGCCACCCGAGCATGCCAAGCAAAATGTACAAGCAGACCAGCGCGAGAACCGGGCCGGCCCAGATGCACAAGGCCGACTTCCATCCGAGCGATCGCACAACCTCTCGCTGGCTTTGCGACGAAATCGAGAACGGATCGTTGCGCGTCCCCTTTCCGATGACCACGGACGCGTCGAACGCCGTCTCCTCCGGGCGCTGCGCAGCCGGGGGTGCCTGCGCGCTGGGTGCATCGGCGACGGCCGTAGCCGTCGCGAGCGGCATTTGCAGAATGGGCGCGGCGGGCGCTGGCGCGGGCGTGGTTCTGCCGGGCGGGTGCACTTCGTCCATCGAGACCGAAGACCAGCTACTGACCGTAGGAGCTCCTGGCTGATTCGGAGCTGAGCTCTTGGCGGCGCTCGCCGAAACCGGAGGCGCGCCGGACATGGGGTTTTGCACCGTGGATGCGCTGAGCGACAACCCGGCGATGCCGATCACGGATCGGAATAGCCCATTTCCGAACAGGGACGAAACGTCGGCGCGAGAGCGGATCGAGGACGACGCGGCAACGACGTGCGGCGTAGGCGGGCGGTGGCCGCGATCCGGATTCTCGCCAAGCGTTCCGAGGATGAACAGCGGATAGCCGGGCTGGATGCAGTGCTCCTCCAAGCGAAGCTCTCCCGAAGCGCCGACGCCATTGCGCAGCAGAAATTGTGTGACGCTCGCGGGAACCATCTCGCGGCGGCCGAAAAGTGACGTGTTGAATTCATCCTTGAAAGTGCGGTGGACGTCGAGGTCGGCGCCTTGCGCGTCGACGAGCAGCTTCCCGGTGGGATCCTCCACGAAGAAGGGCACGTAGAGGCTTTCGTCCGCCACCTCTTTCCATTCGCGCCTGTTTCCGGATTCCCTCAGTTCCCAGGCGGTCGCGCGATAATAGAAGCAAGGCTCCCCGGTGATTCCGGCCGGTACCGTCTGCGGCCCGGCGGCCATTCCGCTGACCTCCACAAGGCCCATCGAGGCGCTGCGAATCCTGGAAAAGGGCGTGTTCTGAATGAGCCGCTTGTATTGCAGCATACGGAAGCCACGGTAGAAGAGAAACAGGCCCAAAATGGCGCCGATCGCCGTGTAGAACTCGATTCGCCCGCCGTCAACGGACAGGCCGGCCGCGAGCGCCGATGCGCAGGTGTCGAACGGTAGATTCAATCCGGTGCCTCCTAGGAGACGGGCCTTTCGAATAGTCTAGGTGAGGACCGAAGCAAACCCGACAGGCCGTTGCAGAACGCGTGGCGAATCTCTTACTAGTGGTTTCGCGGCGTGCGGCGGGCAACGCTGGGCGCCATCTCGCGGGCGATTGCACCAAACTGAGCGCAGACGAAAGGCGTGACGCCTTAGAGAGGGTGTATAATCCGCGACCGAAATCGGAGATCCCGAGCACGCTCGGGAATTTCGCTCGAAGGCGCAGCCCGGAGACCAAGAAATCAGCAGCGCCGCAAAGGGGGACTCGCATGAAGCATCGTTTATGTGTGGGTTTGCGTGTGGCTTTGTGTTTGACTGCGTCGGCAGCATTGTTCCTGGTTGCGGGGCGCGCGTCGGCGCAACAGTCCTGCGAGAGTTTGGCGTCGCTCAAGATGCCGAACGTTACGATTACGCTGGCGACGTCGATCAGCACGCCGCCGGATTTCGAGGTGCCCAGCACAGGCGGAAGGTTCGGCACGCCGGCCGGCCTGAAGGTGTCGGTGCCGTTCTGCCGCGTGGCCGGATTCGCGGCGCCCACGAGCGATTCGCATATCGGCTTCGAGGTGTGGCTCCCCGTCGCAGCGAACTGGAACGAGCATTACGTGGGAATTGGAAACCCCGGATTCATCGGATCGATCAGCTATGCGGGGTTGAGCCGAGAGGTCGCGCGCGGCTCCGCGACAGCCTCAACGGATACAGGTCATTTGGACGTCGGGGCGACCAGCGAAGCGCCGGACGCCTGGGCAATCGGCCATCCGGAGAAGGTAGCTGACTGGGGACACCGCGCGGTCCACGAGACGGCGGTCGCGGCCAAGCAGCTCATTCAGGCGTACTACGGCAAGCCTGCGAAGTTGTCTTTCTGGAGCAGTTGCCACGAGGGAGGCAATCAGGCACTGACCGAGGCGCAAAAGTACCCGACGGATTTTGATGGAATCGCCGCCGGTGATCCCGCTTACTACATCACGCACCTTCAGGCGGTGTCCGAGTACATCACGTGGGTATCGCTCAAGGACGGAGTGAAGGCGCCGGGCTACATTCCTCCCGCAAAGTACGCCGTGATCCACCGGGCCGTGCTCGACGCCTGCGATGCGCTGGACGGCGTTCGCGATGGCTTCATCGAAGATCCCACGCGCTGCCACTTCGATCCGGAATCCATCCGCTGTCCGGGCAAGGCGGACTATGCGTCTTGCCTCACCGAGCCGCAGGTGCAAACGGCGAAGCTGATCTACGCCGGGCCGAAATTCTCAGACGGCAAGCCGGTCTATCCCGGCTTTGATCCTGGCAGCGAGCTTGGCTGGGGCTTGATGGCCGCCGGTCCCGAGCCGCTGAGCATCAGCACCGGTTTTTTCAAAGCGATCGTGTTCGAAGATCCCAAGTGGGATTTCCGAACGTTCGATGTGTCTCGCGATACGCACCTGGCCGACTCAAAGGCAGGAGCCTCGTTGAACTCTTTCGATCCGAATCTGAAGCCCTTCAAGGACCATGGCGGAAAGCTGCTCCTCTACGAATCATGGGATGAGGCGATCATTCCTCCGCGAGGCGCGATCGAGTATTACAACAGCGTCGTGGCCACCATGGGCGGCCCAAGCCAGACGCATGATTTCTTCCGCCTGTTCATGGTGCCGGGAATGGGGATGTGCCCCGGCTTCGGCACCGGCAGTGACGGCGCCTTTGACGCGCTCGATGTAGTCGAGAAATGGCGCGAGACGAATGTCGCGCCGGACAAGATCATCACGTCTCACCGCGTCGCAGGCGCCGTAGACCGGACGCATCCGGCGTGTCCCTATCCCCAAGTGGCCATCTATAAGGGGACCGGCGACCCATACGACGCCGCGAATTTCACCTGCGGCAATCCGAAGTGGTGACCGCAGGAAAACAGAGAGGCTGGAGCTAGGCGGACTTCAAGTTGTTCCGGCGGTTTCCCACGCGTTGCTGAGGCGGCTCGCGCAGGCGCACGAGAATTGATGACAAGATAGTAAAATTACTGAGGCAGGGCAAGCCCTTGCGCATGAGATATATGCAAGGGTGGGAAGGGGACAAATACCGAATTGGAATCGGGCGCGGTTCGGGCTAAACTGGAGTTCGGGATGGCCCGCCAGAGCCCAGACCAACCCTGTGGTCCCCGGCGACATCTGACTAATCGAGTTTCGTTAGACCGCTTTCTATCCAGCAGAAGGCGCCAAGCCAATTGAAAAAGGAGAAGCAAATGAAGCGCACCACTGTGCTTCCGGCTATGGCTGCTTTGCTGGCCCTTATGTTCGGCAACGGAATGTTGGCATCTGCACAAGACCAATCCACGGACACTTCGGCGCCCAAGGCTCCGAGAGAGGTCGCTCCGGGAACGCGTTTCCTGATCAGCCTTGAAGAACCGCTTAGCACGCAAGACCTAAAAGCAGGGTATCACTTCCACGCTCGCACTCTCGATCCGGTGGCAAGCGCGGACGGAACGACGCTTCCGGCCGGCGCTGAAATCCGGGGGCACGTCGACAAAGTCGAAGCGGCACATAAAACCGGCCGCGCGCGCTTGTGGCTTACCTTCGACGACATCAGGACGCCCGATGGCTGGATCCCCCTGGTAGCCATGGTTGACGATGTGCCGGGCGTGCATTCCGTCCGAGTCGTCTACGAACGAGAGGGCGAAATCGAAGCCAACTCGAGCAAACGGGGGGACGCGCTCGATGCCGCGGCGGCCGCGGCATTCGTGGGTGCAGCGACCGGGGTCGCCACACACAACGGCAAGGACGCAGCGATGGGCGCGGCCGTCGCCGCAGCCACGGCCTATATGGCCGCATCGGGCCTCGGCCAGGAAGTGACACTGGAGAAGGGCACGAAGGTCGAGGTAATCCTCGAGCGCTCGCTCCGCTTCGGTCGAAGCTGATCGCGCGGGCTTCCCGCGGCAGGTGACGCGTTCGCTCCTGGTGATGGCGTTGCGCGGTCGTGGTGTGTCCGAGACGAAATCTACATCTCCCGCGAGTTGAGCGGGCGCCGTGGGCGCGCCTCCCTTGGATTTACCGGAGACTGCTGGTAGATTCAAATTCTGGATGGCTCCCGAGACTCAATCTCAGCAACGCATCCTCATCGTAGAGGATGAGGAAA
Organism: Candidatus Acidiferrales bacterium; assembly: GCA_050015155.1. Taxonomy (GTDB): domain Bacteria; phylum Acidobacteriota; class Terriglobia; order Acidiferrales; family UBA7541; genus Palsa-295. The sequence goes on from JBEKBY010000001.1 coordinate 129,924, forward strand.
ACGCCCGTAAAGGCTACGAGGCCCTGCTCCGCAAGTGGGATTTCGACTTGCTCGGCGTTGGCAGCGGCGAAGACGCGCTCGCAAAATTCCCGGAGTTCGGCCCGCAAGTGATTCTTGCGGACGTGGAACTTCCCGGGATGAACGGGCTCGATCTGCTCCGCCAGCTCGGCGAGGAAATCGAAAGGATCCCGGTGATCATCATCACGGGGCGCGGGAGCGACGAGCGCGTGGTGCAGGCGATCGAAGCGGGCGCTTTCTGGTATATCGAAAAGCCGCTCAAGCCCCCCGTCCTGCGGGCGCTGCTGGATCGCGCTTTCGGACGCGTGCGGGACAAGCAGGCGGTCACGGCGCTGACGCGCGAGCTGCGGGATGCCGGCAAACTCGGCGTCCTGGTAGGAACTTCCAGCGCCATGCAGGAAGTGATGCGGCAGGTGGAAATGGCGGCGCCGTCGACAGCTTCGGTGCTCATCACCGGGGAAACGGGTTCCGGGAAAGAAATGGTCGCACGCTCCATCCACATGCTCTCACCGCGAGTGGACCGCCCGTTTGTGGCCATCAACTGCTCCGCCATCCCGGAGTCGCTGATGGAAAGCGAGATTTTCGGCCACGAGAAAGGCGCGTTCACGGGCGCGGCGGAACGCCGCATCGGATGCTTCGAGCTGGCCCACGGCGGCACGCTCTTGCTGGACGAAATCGGAGAGATGCCCGCTCCCACGCAGGCCAAGCTGCTTCGCGTGCTCGAGGACCACAAAGTTCGCCGCCTCGGCAGCAAAGTGGAAACGCCCGTGGACGTGCGCGTGCTCGCGGCCACCAACAAGAATCCCGAGCAAGCTGTTGCAGACGGCCACTTGCGGCAGGACCTTTATTTCCGGCTGAACGTTTTTCACATTCACCTGCCGCCTCTGCGGGAGCACAAGGAGGATTTGCCCCTGCTGATCGACCACCTGCTCGAGGAGATCTCGGAGAAACACGGCAAGAAGGTGGCGGGCGTGGGCGCGGACGTGATGGACCTTCTGCGGTCGTATCCGTGGCCTGGAAACGTCCGCGAGCTGCGCAACGTGCTCGAGCGCGCGGCGATTGCCACGGACCGCGGAACGATCGGCCGACAACACCTTCCTTCTGATTTCGGCCACGCCGCGACTGCGGTCGCGGCGGGGCTGGGCGGGGTTCGCTTTCCGATCGGCACGACGGTAGACGACGTTGAACGGGAGCTGATCCTTCAGACGCTCGCGGCCACGAGCCAGAACAAGACGCGCGCGGCCGAATTACTGGGTATCAGCCTGAAGACACTCCACAACAAGCTGAAGGAATATGAGGCGGGGCGGAAAGATGCGTCTCAGCCTGAAAACTAAACTCACGCTGGCCACCTCCCTGCTGGTCCTCGCGGTCGTTGCGCTGGTCTCGAGCCTGTATCTGGGGCGGCTGATGCGGCAGACCCTGCGCCAGGCGAGCGACAACGCCGGTTTTGTCGCTCAGCAGGTTTACGCCGCCTGCGGAAACGCGCTAAAGGAAGCCACCGAGCGCGGAGAGGCCCCGGCATCGCTCGAGCCGGCCGACCTCCGCGGGTACGTGCGCCGGGCGTTTGACAACAGCAGCACGCTCAACTCACTCATCGAATCCGATGTGGGAATTTCTCCCACCATCTACGAAATCACGATCAGCGACAAAGACGGCGTCGTCCTGATATCGAGCGACGCATCGCTGCGGGACCAGAAGATCGGGGCGCGGCCGCCCGTAAGTGCGCTCGTGCGCGCGGGATTCTTTCAACAACTGCGCGAGCTGTACGGCCCGCCACAGATTTACGAGTTCTCGCTACCCTTCCGGCTGGGCACCGTTCCCTTCGGGGACATCCGTGTGGGATTGTCCTCCGCCTTGATCCGCGACCAGATCTCGCCGGGGCTTCAGTCGGCGGGAATGTGGGCGCTCGGGGCCGTACTGCTCTCGACGCTGTTCGCATTTGTCGTCAGCCGCATCGCCCTCGCACCCATCGAGCGAATCTCCGCTCAACTGGACCGGATTTCCGCCGGTCAGTTTGACGCCGAGCCGGTCGTCGAGCGTGGCGACGAGCTCGGCGCGGTTAGCACGAAGATCGTCGGCATCGGCAAGCAGTTGCGCGACGTGCGGGAGATTTTTAGCACGCTGCGCGAGAGCCTCGACCAGGTGATGAGCGGGCTTGGCGATGGGCTGCTGCTGTTCAACGCCGAGGGCCGCGCGGTACTCGTCAGTCCGTCCGTCGAAAAGTTTCTTGCCGGGCGGGCCGGAGAGCTGCGAGGCCGCCGCGTCAGCGAGATCTTCCCGGCGCGCCATCCTCTGCGCGATGTTCTGCGCATCGAAGGCGAAGAGATCGCGCCGGTCGAGGGAAAAGAAGTGACGCTCGAGGGCGAAGCAGGTCCGCAGCGGGTTGGCGTGAGCGTGCAGGTGATCCGCGAGCGCGGAAAACGGATGGGAACGCTTATCACGCTGCGCGACGTCGAGTCGTTCGAACGCATCGGCAGCCAGCTCCAGGTTTCCGAGCGGCTCGCGGCTCTCGGACGAGTGACGGCCGGTGTCGCGCACGAAGTGAAAAACCCGCTCAATTCCATGCGCCTCTGGCTGGAAGTCCTCAAGGCGAATATGCCCGTCGATCCCGAGCCGCAACAAGCCGTCAAGATGCTCGACAGCGAAATCGACCGGCTCGATCGCGCCGTGAAAACGTTCCTCAATTTCACCAAGCCCGTCGAACTGAAACTGGAAGAAACGGACTTACGGGTCCTTCTAGACGAGATCTTGGATGCGGCGCGGCCCTCCATCGCCAAGGCCGGCCTTACGCTGCGCGATGACTTGCCTGCCGGGCTCCCGCCCCTTTTGGTAGACCGCCAGCTCATCCACCAGGCGGTCCTGAATCTGCTGCTGAACGCGTGCGACTTCACCGACCCCGGCGGGACGATCGGGCTCCGCTTGCGACGCAGCGGCGACTATGCCGTCATCGAAGTGCAGGATTCCGGAAAAGGGATCTCGCCGGACGACCAGAAAAAGATCTTTCAGCTTTTCTTCACAACGCGCCCGGGAGGCACGGGAATCGGGTTGGCCAATACGTTTCGGTTTGTGCAGTTGCACAACGGCCGGATAGAATTCGAATCGGAGACCGGTCGAGGGACGATTTTCCGCGTGGAGCTGCCCCTCGGGCGTACGGCCGAGGCGGCCGAGGCGAAAGTGCGCGACTTCAGCCAGCCGTTTGCGGCCGAGAAACGGTAAATGCCCAGCCGCCCCATCATAGACGCCCGAATCGTCGCGGCCGTCCTAGCCTGCGGACTTTCCCTGACTGTGGCGGGATGCGCCCGCAAGAGCGTTCATGCGGGCGGGCCTCCGAGCACGGCTCCCGTGCCCGCGGAAGCGCAACGGCCGATGAATACCGCGCCCGATACCAACGCCGCGCCGCCCGTCGAAGCGGTCGCGCCTCCGGCGTTGCCGGCAACCTCGACGGCTCCGCCGCCGATTGCCATTGCGTCCGAGAAACCTTCGGTGCCGCGCAAGCCGGTGGGAGAGCAAGCCGCGGCCGACGCGGATTCGGAACCCTCGGCACATCCTGCCGCGCCTCAGATTTCTCCCCAGCTTTCGCCGGGCGACCAGGCGAGCTACGCCCGCAAGACCGGTGACGACATCGCCGTCGCCGAAAAGAACCTTGGGCAGGCGAGCGGCAAGCAATTGAGCGCCGCGCAACAGGACCTCGTCGAAAAGATTCGGAGCTTCGTCTCGCAATCGCGCGATGCCAGCAAGAGCGGCGATTGGGCCCGAGCGCAGAACCTGGCTCAAAAAGCCCGGTTGCTTTCGATCGAACTGCTGAATTCACTCTAGTCCCCGGAGATTCACCGAACGAACGATGAGAACAGTCCGCGGCCTTTTGTGTTTTGTTGCGACATTCATTCCGGCTGCCGCGTTCGCAGGACCGCCATTCCAGACGGACGACCCGGAACCCGTTGAATTCAGGCACTACGAGCTCTATACCTTCGGCACCGCCGACGGCACCGCGATTGAAATGGACACAGCGGGACCAGCGGTGGAATTCAACTGGGGGGTCGTGCCCAACGTTCAGCTTCACATCATCGTTCCGGCGGCGGCGATATTTCCTTCGGATCGCCCGAGCGCTTTCGGCCTGGGTGATGTGGAAACCGGCGTCAAATGGCGGTTCATTCAGGAGACCAAGCACACGCCCATGATTGGCATTTTCCCAATGTTCGAGGTGCCGACCGGCAATCCGACGAATGGCCTGGGAGTTGGCAGGGGATGGGCAAGGCTGCCCATCTGGGCCCAGAAAAGCTTCGGTCCCTGGACGACTTACGGCGGCGTGGGAAAGGTTGTGACGACTGCTCCCGGTTACCGAGACTTTGCATACGGTGGCTGGCTCGTTCAGCGGGACATCGGGAAAAAGCTAACGCTAGGGACAGAGGTCTTCTCTCACGGGCGCGAAGGTCTGGCCACGGCACAAACGAGGTCCGCCACGCTGGTGGACGTGGGAGGCTACTACTACTTCCGAAATCCGGGCTTCCAACTGCTCCTCTGCTATGGCCACAGCGCTTTCGGTCAAGCCGAGAATTACGCCTATCTCGGCCTCTACTGGACCTGGGGCAACAAGTCCGACAAGACTACTGCAAGCCTGGCCAGTTTACTCCCCCGCCTGTAATGTGCGATTCACCCTCTTGGCTCCGCGCCCGGATTGTGGTAATAATCACTCATATGTGAACGCTTGCTCCATCCAGGAGGGAATGACGCCGATGACGAACCGGGAAATCCGGCAGTCCCTGTTGGCAAGAGACCCAGAGTTTCGCAGCCTCGCAGAAGAGCACTCTCGTTGTGAATCCCAACTCGAGCAAATCCTCAAGTCCTCCTATCTGAGTTCGGAAGATCTGCTTCAGGAAGCAACCTTGAAAAAGATCAAGTTGCGCCTGAAGGACCAAATGGAATTGATGGTGGCGCGCCACCAGCACGGCGCGCACTAACGTCCAGTAGCGTCCGCGGTTCTGTCGTACAATACGTTTGTATTCGATCAGGAGCGCCCGTCCGCGGCCGAGGAGCGAATCAAGTTCGCCGCAGGGTCGAGGGCCCCGTCCGACCGAGATCATTTGTGAGACAACTCTCGCCCGAATGAAACGGGCTTCCCGCGACCATGGTCAAGGACGCGTATCGATTTGCGATTCCGCCGCTCGCGATCGGCGCGGTGTGCATGTTTTTCGGCTGGAAGTGGCCGTCCGCGATCCTGATTATTCTGGGCCTCTTCGTTTTCTACTTTTTTCGCGATCCCGCGCGGACGATTCCGACCGGTCCCGGGACGGTCGTTTCACCGGCGGACGGCCGCGTGGTTGAGATCGTTGATGAAGCGCGCGATTCGAGGATGGGCCACCGCATCAGCATTTTCCTCTCGATCTGGGACGTGCACGTGCAGCGCGCTCCAGTGGCCGGCCGCGTCGCCAACGTGATCTACCGGCCAGGAAAGTTCTATGGCGCGTATCGCTCCGCCGCCTCGCGTGAAAACGAGCAAAACCTCATCTATATCGATACGCCACAGGGAACGATCATCTTCAAACAAATCGCCGGAGCGATTGCGCGGCGCGTGATATGTTGGAAAAAACAGGGCGATCCGGTAACCTTGGGTGAGCGCGTCGGAATCATTCGTTTCGGCTCGCGCGTGGATGTCTGGCTGCCGGCGGAGGCGGAAATCGCCGTGCGGCGCGGACAGAAAGTGAACGGCGGAGCAAGCATCCTGGCAAAATGGAATTCAACAGCCTAGATCCGATCGGCCACGAAGAAGGGCAGCCCCGGCGGCTGTTCCGCAATCATAAACTCCGCCGCGGCGTCTATCTTCTGCCCAGCGCGTTCACGGTCGCGAACCTTCTCTGCGGCTACTACGCCATCCTCGCGACCCTGGAAGGCCAGGTCACCGATTTCGACAATGCGGCGATCGCCATCGGCTTCGCGATCGTGCTCGATTCGCTCGACGGACGCGTGGCGCGCGCCATGGGCACCAACAGTGAGTTCGGCAAGCAGTTCGATTCGTTGGCGGACATCGTAAGCTTCGGGATTGCACCGGCATTTCTCGCGTATGCTTGGGGAGTCCGAGCGATGGCCGCCGTGGGTGAGCCCCACCTCACGCCGCTCGGCTGGCTGATCGGTTTCTTCTACGTCGGCTGCGCCGCCTGGAGATTGGCGCGCTTCAATATTCACGGCATGGCCCCCGGCAGCAGCCGCTTTTTCGTGGGCATGCCGACCCCGGCCGCGGCGGGCATGATTGCCGCAACGGTGCATTTCTTCCAGCTCCCGATTTCAGACGCGCGGTTCTCCGTACTCTGGCTGCTGTTGCTCGTTGTGCTGGGAGTTCTGATGTCGAGCACGGTGCGCCACTACAGCTTCAAGGACATTCAGTGGACGCGGCGCCGGCCGTCTCTCTTCGTGGTTCTAATCGCCCTGCTGATCGGCGCAATCGTCAAGTTCTCCGGACCAACGCTCTTTGTGCTTGCCAGCGTCTACCTTGCGCACGGCATCGTACTTCAGGTCATTCGCGTCGTGCGCCGCCGCGTCGCCTCGCGCCACGCCTAGGTTATGCCCTCCGGGCAAGGAAACTTCCATCGCGTCGCCATCGTCGGGGCTTCTTCGCTCCGCGGCAAAGAGCTGAAGCAGGTTCTCGAGGACCGCCATTTTCCGGCGAGCGACATCATCCTGCTCGACGAAAGTGTGATGGCCGGGACGCTCACCGAAGCCGCCGGCGAGCCGACGTTCATCCGCGCGCTCGAAGAGGATAGCTTCGAGGGCGCACGCTTTGTCTTCTTTGCCGGAACCGCTGCGGACGCTGAGCGAAATTGGCGAGCGGCCCAAATCGCCGGGGCGACCGTGATTGACCTTACGGGGGCGCTTGCCACCAGCCGCGACGGCGCCCCATCCGTCGCCTGGATTCCTTCGCTCGCTTCCGTGCTGACTCTACGGACCCCATCTGGGGCCAATGGCGCTTCCCGTCCGGCGGCATACTCCTCCCCTGCTGCTCCGGTCATCATTGCCTGCACGCTGGCTGCGGCCCTCACACAATTTCAGGCACGCCGGGTCGTCCTGCTGATGTTTCCGCCTGTCTCCGAACACGACCAGGAGGGGATCGAGGAACTCGAAAGCCAAACGGCCAGCCTCCTCTCGTTCCGCGAAATCGCCCAGCCCGTTTTCGACGCGCAGGTGGCGTTCAATTTGCTGGCGCGCTACGGCGAGAGCAGCAAGCCGCGCCTCGCGGATGTGCGCAGCGCGATTGCGCGCGATGCGGCCCGATATCTTGACGGGCGCGCGCCCGTGCCCGCAATTCAATTGGTGCAAGCGCCAGTATTTTACGGGTATGCTTTCGCTGCCTACGCGGAACTCACGACGCAGGGTTCGCCCGAGCAGGCCGCGGCCGCATTCAGGAACCTCGGCGTGAAGATCCCGGCGCCGGATGATGCGTCGCCTACGAACGTGAGCGTGGCCGGAGAAAGCGAAATTCATCTCGCGCCGATCGAACCGGACCCGAACGTCGAAGGCGGCTTCTGGCTGTGGGGCGTCGCCGACAATCTGCGGCTTGCGGCAACGAATGCGGTGCGCATTGCGGAGGAGCTTGTTGCAAAGTCATCGAAGTGAAGGCAGGCGGAATGGAATGCGGCCGACGATCGGAGCGGGTCCGGGCCTTCGGGTTGTGGTTCTGGCAGCAATGCTTGCAGCGACTGTCGCGGCGGGGGGGTGCGGCTACCACGTCGCGGGCCATGGGGCGCAGCTCCCGTCCGAGTGGAAGACGATCGCCGTGCCCGCGTTCAAGAACGACACAACGCGCTATCGCATCGAGCAGCGCTTCACCGCAGCCGTGATTCGCGAGTTCATCACGCGCACGAAATACCGCGTCGTGCAGGACACCGCATCAGCCGACGCCGTGCTGAGCGGCGAGGTCCTCTCGATCGACACCAATCCGGTGCTGTTCAACGCGACTACGGGCGAAGTTACAACGATGCTCGTCACCGTGCACACAAAGGTCGAATTGATCGACAACAAAACGCAAAAGCCCGTCTATGAGAACGACGACATGGTCTTCCGCGACGAGTATCAGATCTCTTCCGACGTGAACAGCTTCTTCGAGCAGCAGGACCCCGCCCTCGAGCGAATGTCGCGCGACCTCGCGTCGCACCTCGTGGCAGGTGTGCTGGAGGGTTTCTGATGCCGGCCTCCTCACCGGAAAAGTTGCTCGACCGCCTAGCGCATGGGAAACCCATCCCCGCGGCCGTTCTGCTCGGCACCGACCACTATCTGCGCGAAATGTGCCGCAATAAAATCATCGATGTGTGCGTGCCCAAGGGCGCGCGCGACTGGGCCTTGGCGCGTCTTTCCGTGCGCGACGCGGGCTGGGACGAAATCCTGCAACGCGCGCAAACGCTGCCGATGCTCGCGCCGCGGCAAGTGATCGTGGTCGAGGACGTTGAATCGGTCGAAAAGCTCGGCGACAAATCGCGGGACGAGATTCTGGAAATGCTCGAAAAATACCTGGATTCGCCCGCTCCGTTCACCGTCCTACTTCTGGAAGCGACGGCGCTTGACGGCCGGCAGAGGTTTTCCAAGTTGCTCCACGAGAAAGCGCTCGTTGTGGAATTGACGATCGGCGGCGAATCGGCCGCCGCGCTTGCCGCGCAAATGGCGAAAGATTTGGGCGCGGAGATCGACCGCGAAGCCGGGGCGCTGCTGGCGGACATCGTCAACGGTGAGCCCGCGCGGATCCGCATCGAGCTTGAAAAGCTAGCCACGTATGTGCACCCCCGCGGCCGGATCACCGCGGCGGATGTGGAAGCTCTCGTGGTGGCCGCGCGCAAGAATACCGTCTGGCAGCTTGCCGACATGCTGGCAAGCCGCAAGCGGGGCGCTGCGCTCGAGTTTCTCGACAATCTGCTGCGGGAAGGCGAGCAGCCTGCCGGCATCGTCGGAGCGCTCGCGTGGATGTATCGCAAGCTGATCGAAGCGCGCGAACTGCCCGCGCATGCCAGCGGCTTCCAGGCCGCGCGGCAGCTCGGCATGCGGCCAGAGGCCGCGGAAGCAGCCGTCCGGCAAGCGCACCGCATTCCCAAGCAGGAGCTGCTCGCCGGCCTCGCCGCGCTTGCCGAGGCCGACAGCCAATTGAAATCCGCGAACCCGAATCCCCGCGCGATGATGGAGTTTTTGATCGCGCGGCTCACATCCACACCGGCAGCGTCCGCTTCGCGCTCCGCCTGACCGCCAAAACAAAAGGCGCCCCGAAACTTCGGAGCGCCCGGCGAAAGACTTGCGACTACCTCGTGTCTACTGCTTCGCTTTGAGCGCGTTCAGGGCGAGGGTCAAGCGGGACTTGTAGCGGTTCGCCGTGTTCTCGGAAAGCGTGCGCTTGCGGATTGCCTTGTCGAGCTCGGAAAAGGTCGCCGAGGCGAGCTTCTCAGCGCCGGCATGGTCTGCGGCCGCCAGCGCCGCGCGCATCCTGCGAATCGCCGTGCGGACTCGCGTGCGGTTCATGCGATTGATTGCCGCGCGCCTCTCGGCCTGGCGGATGTTCTTCAAGACCGACTTCGTCTTCTTCCTGTGCTTTACGGGCGTACCCTGAGCCATTCATTGCTCCTTCGCGTTTGATTTCAGATGAATCAGGGTATCCGACCCGCGTATCCGTGTCAATTTTCGCCCGCGGGTCGCATCTGGCGGCAAAGAGGCCATTCTGCGGCTGTGCGTAGGGATAGCTAGGTAGATCGTGTCCCCCTCGATCGTTGCGCTGGCACGCGACGGGCTGCGGTTCCTGGTTAGCAAGTTCAAGTGTGTCAGCGGGCGCGGTGGTTGGCCGAACCCGACACGTGGAGGCAGTCCGGGCAAGCCAGCGCAGCACTGGTCACCGCCACGGGTCTGCGACGTCGTTCCTGCCGATGTAGTTGCCGCTTAATTCGTCGTGCTTCCCGGCGGCCAGCTCGACGCAACGTTGCGCGCACCGGGCCAGAATCGCCTCTCCACCGGGCTGGCCGCGCATCGAGCGCAGCTTCTCCACCATATCCGGAATCCAGCGCTGCGCATCCGGCGAATTGATGGTGTTGTCCGCCAGTTGCGTCGGAGTGGTGCCCGGGTCGACCGCGAACGCCGTGATCCCGTATCCTTTCACCTCGGCGGCCACGAGCTGCGTCAGCCTCGCCTGCGCAGTCTTGCCCAAGCAGTACGCCGAAAGATTCGGCGACGTCATCTTCGCTCGCGGAGACGCGATAGTGATCAGGCAGCCGCGGCGCCGTTCCTTCATTCCTGGCAGTACGGCGCTCAAGAACAGAAACGGCGCGCGAATGTGCACGGCCTGAGCCGCCCACCATTCGTCCGGATCCATGATGCCGATGGGGCCAAAGGGGCCGGGCACGCCGGCATTGTTCACCATGATCGTGATCGGGCCGAATTGCCGCTCGGTTTCCTGCACCACGCGCGCCACGTCCGCGCAGTTCGTCACATCGCCAGCGACCGCCAGGCCGCGGCCGCCGGCCGACTGGATTTGCGCCACGGTCTCTTCGAGCTGAGCTTTCGTCCGCGAAGTAACGGTCACGGCCGCTCCCTCCGTAGCGAAACGCACGGCGATCGCGCGGCCGAATCCTCCGCTGCCTCCAGTCACAATCGCAACTTGTCTTTCGAGCAGTCCTGCCATTTGCTTCTCCCATCGCTGTTGCTCGACCGCCCGCGCAGACCGGTTTCTCACTGCACGGCGGGCACAAGAGATGGCGCAATTTTTCGCAATGGCGGCTTGGCGAAAAGCAGAAGCAGCGCGGCGACGAAGCTCAGTCCCGAAACAGAGTAAAACGCTGGAGTATAGCTGTTGTAGCGGTCAAAAACGTAACCCGCGAGAAACGGCCCGGCTGCGCCCGCCGTCGTTCCTACGGCGATCACCACTGCCACAACCGGCGCGTACGCCCGCGCGCCGTAGTAATTTGCCGGCAAGGCCATCATCGACGAAAAAGAAGTTCCAAATCCTGCGCCGAGGCAGATCGCGTAGAGATAGAGCCCGGCTGCGCCGCTCGCGTGCAACGCCAGAATCATTCCGACGCCGAAAACCACCGAAGCCGCCGCCCACACGAACCGTGGCTCGATGCGGTCAGCCACCGCCGCGAAAAACAACGTCCCGCCCAGGCTCGACAGCAGCATCACCGAAACCGAAAACGCCGCCGCGGCCGGCGTGTAGCCCAGATCGCGCAGATGCACTACGCCGTGCGCGAGGAACAGCGGATACCCCGCGCTGAATCCGAGAATCGCGATCAGGAACAGCCACATGGCCGGCGTGCGGAACACCGCGCCGAACGTCCAATCGTCCGTGGTCTTGTAAACCTCACGCGTTGCGCTGCCGCCACTGGCGGGCGAAATCAGCTCGCCGGCGCTCGACGCGCCATCCGGCAACTGACCGAGGTCAGCGGGGCTTTCCTTGATGAAAAAGAAGGCCAGCAGCGACGACACAAAACTCAGCCCGGCAATCAGCAACCATCCGGCTCGCCAGTTTCCGCCAAACGCCGCGATCACTCGATTCAGCACCGGCGCGGCGACGAAACCTCCGAACGTGCCGCCCGTGTGAACCAGAGTAATTGCGCGCGCCTTTCCCTTCACAAACCATCGACCGATGCCAGCCTGCGCGCCAAGTATCCCTCCCGCCAGCGTGCCCAAGCCGACGATGACTCCGAAAACGAAATACACCTGCGAGACCGTGCGCACGGCAAACGCCATCAGCAGCGCCCCGACGAGCACCGTGGCGCATCCGGCCAGCATCGTGAAGCGCACGCCCTTTTTGTTGATGCAAATCGCCACGAGAGGTGCGGGCAGCCCCACCATCCATTGAAACAATCCGTACGACAGGCCCAGCGCCGCGCGATCCATGTGCAGATCGGCGGCCATGTACGCGTTGATGACGCTCGCACCGTAGAGCGGAAACGCGAAGTTCGTGAAGAGGATGAGCCAAAAGACCGCGAGCAGTTTCCAGCCGTAGAATTCCGTCTGGCGCGCCATTTGGCTCCCGTGTTCTGTGTTCTATGGTCGAGTGGTCGAATTGCCGGCCGCGTTCGAATTGCTACTGGAGTTCTTCCGCCGCAACCCAATTGCCGTGCACCTGGTTGCGCAGGCGCAGCGGCATTCTGATCGTCGCGATGGGCCCCTTGTCGACGTGCTCCGCTTCGAAAACCAGCACGTCCGAAAGCTGGTTCTCGTGCAGATCGGCCACCAACGCGAGGTAACCCTCATGGCCCGGCGTCTTCGAAGGAATGTGGACCTCTTCCTGAATCGTCACCGGCTTGTTCGAATGCCAGGACTTGAGCTTGCCGCTCTTCACTTCCAGGCGGCTCAGCGTGTTGAAGCCCGCGCCCACGGGTCCCGCCGTCAGCGGCGGGCCGGCCGTCGGATCGAACCGCTCGTAATAGCCGATGGAGTAGTCGGACATGTGGTCCTTCGTCGCGATGCGGGGGAAATCGCCCGCGGGAGCGAGCGCGTATTCCTCGAACTTTTCGCCCGGTTTCGACATGTCGAACGTCCACCGCACCACGCCGCCTCCGGCCATGTCCTCAATCGTCGGGTGTATGTGCGACGCCTCCTGAATGAACGGGAACGGATTTACTTTGCCCACGCCGAAATCCAAATGAACGAACTTGCCTTCCGTGTAGGAATTCATGAAGTGATACGCGGAGGAGGCGGGCCTGCGGAACCAGTGCATCTGATTCACGTGCCCGTCACGCGGCATGATTCCGATGAAGGTGTCTTTGTTCGGCTCCCAAATCCAGTGAGCCCCGCCGGCCTTGATGCGGTCGAGGTCGGCCGTCGTCGGAAACACCGGGAAGATCACGTGCTCCTTCGTGACCGCGAAGTCGTGCATCATCGAGACGTACGGTACCTGGAACCATTCCTCGCTGACGAGCTGGCCTTCCTTGTCCGCCACGCAGTACGACACGTCCCGAGTCGCCAGCCCGCTCGCTTCGTAGCCGAAGAAACAGAGCTCGCCCGTATCCGGATCGAGCCGCGTGTGCGCCGTCATGGTTTGGCTCTTGAGTTTGCCGCGATAGTTCCAAACGCCGATGGTCTCGAGCGATTCGGGATGGATTTCCATCGCGAGGCCGTCTTCCTTGAGGGCCAGGAGGCGTCCTCCGTGGAAAATCGGCGTCGTGTTGTTCACGCACCGGTTGATGCCGCGCACGCTTGGGTCGTCCGTGTATGGATTGCGGTAGAGTCCGAAAAGATCGCGGCGCGCCTTGCGGTCGGCTTTCAGCCGCTCGGTCATGATGTACCGCATCTTGAAGTCCACGTGCCCGTTCTCAAACTGGAACGCGCTGATCATGCCGTCGCCGCTGAGATACGTGTCGTGGCCCAACATCGGCGGATATTGCGGATCGGGGATCGTGCGATACCACGCGCCGTGGATCTCCTTGGGCAGGTTCCCTTCGACAATCAGATCGTAGATGTCGCACTCGACGCGCATCGGCGCATTGAATCCGCAGAAGTCGAAAGTCTTTGGGAAACTGGTCGTCATCGTGGCCTCATTCCTTGTCCATCCGTCGTGCTCGCCCTGAAGATCGCGGCTTGTAATACGGCAGTCCTATCACTCTGGCCTTGAAGCTGTCAACGTGTCCTCGGCGGCTGTCGCGGTATCGTCGCCGAGCCCGGAGGCGGCGCCGGTTCCAGTAGCAGCTTTTCGAAATCATCCTGCGGCAGGAGAAAGCGTCCCGAGAGAGCGGCGTAGCGCCCCGAGGCCAGTTGCACGCACATCTCCGCGCATCTCGCGAGACCCGGAGCAGGATCGCCCGTCTTCTTGAGATTCGTCAGGTACTCGACCATCTGCGGAACCCAGCGCTGGGCATCGGGGGAAGTGATCGTGTGCTCGGTCATATCCGTGTACACGGTGCCCGGCTCGATCGAAAAGACGATGACACCGTGGTCCTTGGCTTCGGCCGCAGCGTGCTCGGAGAGGCGGATCTGGCTCGACTTCGCCACGGCGTAGCCGGTGAGTTTGGGCGCAAACCATTGCCCGCCCAGGGCCGCGATGTTGATCACGCACCCTTTGCGGTGCGCGACCATTCCGGGCATTACCGCGTGCATGAAGAGCAGCGTGCCGCGGACCATCACTGCCTGCGCGTCCCACCACTCGTCAGGATCGACGACCCAAATGGGACCAAACGGCCCAGTGACTCCCGCGTTGTTCACCAGCACCGTCGTCGGGCCGAACTTTTTCTCCGCGGCTTCAACCACGCGCGCCACATCCTTGCGGTTCGTCACGTCGCCGGCGACCGCAAACGCGCGCCCGCCCGCGGCCTCGATCTCCTGCACGGTCGCGTCGAGCTGATCCTTCGACCTCGCCGTCACGGTGACCGCCGCTCTCGCCGCTGCAAGTCCGAGTGCGATGGACCGGCCGAACCCGCGCCCTCCGCCCGTAACGATCGCCGTCTCGCCCGCCAACTGACCCGCCATCCGATTTCCTCTCGGTTGCCGCGGACAATCCTGTGCCGTCATTCTCAGTCCGCCGCGTCATCGCTTCGGCCGCGGCGGGCGAAGAATCTCTCTTCGCTCCGTTTTACGCTTCGCTGATGAACTTCGTGACCAGGCAGGCGTCGAGCCCTTCGATTCCCTCTTCCGAGCCGTGGCCGCTTTCCTTCACTCCGCCGAACGGCGACTCCGGCACGGAAATCGCGTACGTATTCACTCCCACCATTCCCGCTTCGAGCCGCTCGCCCAGCAGCTTCGCCGTGTGCGCCGAATTCGTGAACCCAAACGCCGCGAGCCCGTACGGCAACCGGTTCGCCTGCTCCATCACGGCTTCGAAGTCCGCAAACCGGTTGATTACGGCGACCGGCCCGAACGGCTCCTCGTTCATGATCCGCGCCGTGTTCGGCACGTCGGAAAGCACCGTCGGCGCGTAGAAATATCCCGGGCTGCGCAGCCGCGAGCCGCCCGCGCGCACATTCGCGCCGCTATCCCGCGCATCCTGAATGAACGCCTCGATCGCCGCCAGCCGCCGCGCGTGCACGAGCGGCCCCATCTTGTTCTTCTCGTCGAGGCCGTCGCCCACCGGCACCGACCTCGCGCGCTGCGCGAAGCCTTCGACGAACTTGTTGTATATCTTGTCGTGCACGTAATAGCGCGTCGGCGAGACGCACACCTGCCCCGCGTTCCGGTACTTCGCCACTACCGATGCGTCGAGCACTTTGTCCACGTCCACGTCGTCGAATACGAGCACGGGCGCGTGGCCGCCCAGTTCCATCGTCGTGCGCTTCATGCCATCGGCCGCGAGCTTCATCAAATGCTTGCCCACCGGAATCGAGCCCGTGAACGAAATCGCGCGGATCACCGGCGACGCAAGCAGGTGCGTTGACACGTCCGCCGGTACGCCGTATACGATCGCCAGCACGTTCGGCGGCAGCCCCGCATCGACCAGGCATCGCGCCACCGCCAGTCCCGACGCAGGCGTCTCCTCCGCCGGCTTCAGGATCACCGAGCAGCCGGCCCCAAGCGCCGCGCCGATCTTGCGCGCCGGATTGCCGAGCGGAAAATTCCACGGCGCGAACGCCGCCACGGGTCCCACCGGCTCTTTCACCACCGCGAGCCGCGTTCCCGGCGTGCGCTGCGGCAGGACGCGCCCGTACGCGCGACGCCCCTCTTCGGCGTACCACTCGAG
Organism: Candidatus Acidiferrales bacterium; assembly: GCA_050015155.1. Lineage (GTDB taxonomy): Bacteria > Acidobacteriota > Terriglobia > Acidiferrales > UBA7541 > Palsa-295. Next base: position 145,570 of record JBEKBY010000001.1, read on the forward strand.
GATGTTCGCCGACATCATCACTTCGACCCGCGTCTCGTGGATCACTTTGCCGGACTCGGTCGTGGCGATGCGCGCGATTTCCTCTTTGCGCGAGCGCAGCAGGTCCGCCGCGCGCTTCATGATTCGGCCGCGCTCGTCCGGAAAGATCGCGCGCCACGTCTTGAACCCTTCCTGCGCCGCCGCGAGCGCACGGTCGAGGTCCGCCTTCGACGCGTGCGGCACCTGCCCGATCGTTTCTTCCGTTGCCGGATTGATCACGGACGAACTCTTCCGCCCCGCGGCCGATAGCCACTCGCCGCCGATAAAAAGGCTCAAATCCGCGTATGTAGATGCCAGTTCTGTCGCCATTTGCGCACTCCTGTAGGTAATTTGGGCATAATTTCACGTTCGCCCGATGTCCGTCAAGCCGCCTCCTCCAGGCTCGACTCTGCGTGGCGCAACGAGTATCCTCGGGGCATGATTCGCTCAACACATCGGGCATTCGCCGCCGCAGCGGCTTTACTTTTCCTCTTTGTCGCGCTCGCGCCGTCATACCCGGCTTTTGCGCAGAAGGCTGGTGTCGCCGGCCCCACAGAAATCACGATCGGCGGCGCGGTCGCGAAGCCGCTCGTCCTATCGGACGCAGATCTCAAGAAGATGCCCCGCACCACCGTTCACGTCATGAATCCTCACAATCACCAGGCAGAGGTCTACGACGGCGTCGCACTCGAAACGCTGCTTCATCAGGCCGGCGTGCCCGAGGGGGAACAACTTCGAGGAACTTCGATGGCGATGTACGTCGTGGTCGAGGCTGCGGACAACTATCGCGTCACTTTCTCGATTGCCGAGCTCGACTCCGGAATTCTCGATTCGGAGGTTCTCGTCGCGGACACGATGAACGGCGCTCCTCTCGGCTCCGGCGAGGGCCCGTTCAAGCTCGTGGCGCCCCACGACAAACGCCCGGCGCGCTGGGTCCGCATGTTGAAGTCGATCACCGTCGTTCAGGCTCCCGCACAGTAGCCCCTTTGCGGAGTCGCAATCTTCAGCGGATCGGCTACTTCCCCGAAACGCTGCAATGTCCGCCTTCGGAATCGACGAACTGCGCCAGCAAGTTTCCATAGTCCTGCTTCGCCGGAGCCATGCTGAACTGCACGCCCTTCGCGCTCATCTCTTGATGGAACTTCTGAAGGTTGTCCACCGTGAAGCCCAGTTCGACGCCGCCCGCGGGATTCTTCTCCGACGCCGGATGCAGCGCCAGCGTCGTCTCGCCGGTGACGAACTCGCTCCAGCCGGGCGACTGGAACTTGAGGGGTAGCCCCGCCACGTCGCGATAGAACTTCACCGCGCGGTCCATGTCCGCCACAAATTTGATCACGTGGGTCAATTTCATGTTCGCGCTCATGCTCATGCCCTCCTGTGAGTCGCAGCCTATCCTACGCCCCGCCCGAATTCCAAGCCTCGGGGTTCGCCCCGTCATGCACGCAGAATTGAGGGAATTTGCGGTGGGAGTCCTTCTCGAGGCGGTACCGTCGGCTGCCTACGACGCCTTTTCTTGCGCGTACGCCACGTATTCTTCGTAAGGACCCTTGAAGTCCTCGACGCGCCCGCCCTGGAAATGCCAGATGCGCGTGGCAACCTCGTCGATCACGTCGTGGTCGTGCGTGACGAGCAGCACCGTGCCGTCGTATTTCTGGAGCGAGATGTTCAGCGCGTTGATGGATTCGAGGTCCAGGTGGTTGGTCGGCTCGTCGAGCACAAGCACGTTCGGCCTTTGCAGCATCAGCCGGCAGAAGATCAGCCGCGCGGACTCGCCGCCGGAAAGCGTGTGCGTCTGCTTCAGAGCGTCTTCGCCGCTGAAGAGCATCTGCCCGAGCAGCCCGCGCAGCTCCTCTTGCGTCGCCTGTAGCTTGAACTGGTGCAGCCACTCGATCGCCGTCGTCCCCTTCACGATCGATTCGGAATGGTCCTGCGCGAAGTAGCCGACCAGCGCGTTGTGGCCCCACACCACCGTGCCGCCGTCGATCGCGAACTGCTTGTCCGTGTCTTCGATGTAGCCCGTGGCGTTGCGAATCAGCGACTTCAGCAGCGTGGTCTTCCCCGTGCCGTTACGCCCCATCAGCGCAATTTTTTCACCGCGCGTCACGCTCGCCGAGAACGGCTGAAAAACCTTCACGCCGTCGTACGCCTTCACCACGCTCTTGATCTCGATCGGATGCCGCCCGGAGTGCTGGTCCATCTGAAACCGGATGTACGGCCGCGCGATGTTGGACCTCGCCAGCTCGGCCGTTTGCAACCGCTCGACTTCCTTCTTGCGCGAAGTTGCCTGCGCCGAGCGCGTGCCGGCCGAAAACCGCGCGATGAACTCGTTCAGTTGCGCGATCTTCTTTTCGCGCTGTGCGTTTCCCGATTCGATGCGCGCGCGGATCGACGTCTTGGCCAGCACCATGTCGTCGTACCCGCCGTTGTACATGATCACCGTTTCGTAATCGATGTCCGCGGTGTGCGTGCAGACGCTGTTGAGGAAGTGGCGGTCGTGCGAAATCACGATCAGGACGCCTTCGTATTCGCAGAGATAGTCCTGCAGCCAGTGGACCGAATCGAGGTCCAGGTAGTTCGTCGGCTCGTCGAGCAGCAGCGCCGGCGGATTGCCGAAGAGCGCCTGCGCCAATAGCACGCGCACCTTCTGCCCGCCCTGTAACTCTCCCATCTTGCGCTCGTGCAGCGGTTCCGCCACGTCGAGCCCGTCGAGCAGCCGGGCCGCGTCCGCTTCCGCCGTGTAGCCGCCCTCTTCGCCTACGATCCCTTCGAGCTCGCCGAGGCGCATGCCGTCCGCGTCGGTCAGCGACTCGTGCGGTTTGGCATAGAGCGCGTCGCGCTCGACGAGCGCCTTCCACAGCGGCCCATTGCCCGTGATGACCGTGTCGATCACGCGATAGTCGTCGAACGCGAACTGGTCCTGGCGCAGAATGCCGAGCTTCTTCGGCCGAGTGATCGAGCCCTTTGAAGGCTCAAGCTCCCCGGTCAGGATTTTCATCAGCGTCGATTTGCCGGCGCCATTCGGCCCCGTGATGGCGTACCGCCGCCCCGCGAGAAACGTGCAGGTGACGTCCTCGAACAGTATTCTGGCGCCGAAGCGCATCGTGATGTTGTTAACGGAGAGCACGACTATTCAATTGTAGCGTAGATTTGCTGCCCGCGCTGGCCGCCTCGCGCGGAGGTAACGTGTCGGGTTTAGGTTTAAACGTAGGGCTGCGGCCTTCAGCGCAGCAGGTTTGCCGCGAGCGCCGCACCGCCGTCTGGCGCTACTGAAATCCCGCCAGAAACCCTCGCAACGCCGCGACGCACCCCTCCGCCCGGTCGATGTAGATCTCGTGCCCAGCGCCATCGATTTGCACGATTTCGGATTGCAGCAGGGCCGCGGCAATGCTCTCCTGCTCCTCGACTGAGGTCGCGGCGCTTCGCGTCGGCGCCAGGATCAGCACCGGCACTTTCACCTCCGGCAGCAGCGGCGTGATATTCGTTGTCGAAATCACGGTGCTGTAACCGACGAGCGAGCGCGTGGCTGCTCTGCCGAATTGCCGGATCGCCCACTCGATTTGCGCGGGATCGGTGCTTGGGAATGTTCCCGGCCGCGAGAGCAGCTCCCGCGCCCAGCCCTCCGAGCCCATTTCCTCGAGCGCGCTCTGCCACGATGCGCGGCCGAAGGCGAAAAGCTTTTGCGACGCGGGACCAATCGTTTTCGGCGTGGCGCATAGCGTCAGCGACCGCAGCCGCTCGGGATGTGTCGCCGCCGATCCGACGGCTAGCATCCCGCCCGTCGATTCGCCGAGCAGGTGGACGTCCGCGAGCCCCAGCGCCTCGCAGAAGGCCCTCAGGTCGCGCACAAGTCCCTCGAAGGACCATGGGTAGCTCGGCCCCGGATCGCCCGAGCCGCCGTGGCCCCGCAGATCGCGGCGGATCACGCGATAGTCGCCCGCCAGCATCGGCACCCACTGCCGCCAGAACTGCGAGTTGCGCCCGAATCCGTGCTGGATGACGATCGTCTGCCGCGATCTCCACGGATCGGTGAAGTCGTCGTCTTCGTAGTAGGTGACGTACCCGTTGATCTTGATTTCAGGCATCTTTGCCTTCGTAGCACCCGCCGACGTATTTGGATTAAAAGTTTAGCTGTAGCGCCGCGGCCTTCAGCGCGGCATCGCCTTCAGCGCGGTCGCTCTCACGTGGGCGCCGTTGCTCTCGTAGCGGCGGCCTTTTTACCCTTCGTTCGCCGCGGCGAACGAAGGGCAGGCGGGCCTTGAGTGCCCCGCCCTATAACGCAGCCACAGTACAACTGATCCAGCACGAGCGCCGAAGAAAGCGGCGCTTCCAGCTTGCTCTTGCGAACGTACACGCCGCTCCCGCGCCGGAACGCCACCCAGCGTTCCCGCGCGAGTTGGCGGTACGCGGCGCTGATCGTGTTCGGGTGCAGATGAAACCGCCGCGCCAGTTCCAGCGTGCTCGGCAGACGCTGCCCCGCCTTCAAGGCGTCGCACAGGATGCCCAGCACGATTTGGGTCACGATCTGCTCGCGAATCGGAACTTCGCTGTTGCGCGCAAACCAGAATCGCATGACTCCCTATCGTAAGCCCTCTCGCGCGCCGGGAATAGACTCCGTCCCTTTTTCGGGTGCCCCATCCCAAAAAAGTCCACAGGGTTCCGTGCTTGCATTACTTGTCCCGTGGCATAAGATAGTCGCGTGAGGAAGAATTGGGCTCGAATTCGGAAGCGGGGCGAAGGCGACTCTGCCGGGCCGCGCGACACGGCCGGGTGCGCTCGCATACGGGCGCCGCATTGCTGGCAGCCTCCGGCCTGCGGCATGCGCCCCAGGCAAGATGGATGCGATCCTAATCGCAATCTATGGTTATTAGAATCCAGTCTAAGTCATTGCAAACAAACAACGGCGACAGGTTCTAATCGCCAGTTTGCGATCCGACGAGGATCGCAATCCCGAGCGAGCAACGCGAGCCGAGGGATCTCTCCTTTTTCGCGCTCTACCCGACACTGGTGTCGAGTAGAATTCCCTCTAACTCACTCAAAACAAACGATGGCAGTGCCTGCTACCCGTCACTGGATCGGGGGGTCTTTCGCACCCCCAATTTCGATTTTCGAATTTCGACTTTCGAGTCCCTCGGGAGGAATCATATGAAATTGAACGAGTACACAACGCTGGGACGCACCGGCTTGCGCGTCACTCCGCTTTGCTTCGGGGCAATGAGTTTCGGCACCGGCTGGGGCTGGGGCTCTGACGAAAAGACTTCCCACGAAATGATCGAGCGCTATCTCGCAGCGGGCGGCAATTTCATTGACACTGCCGACGGCTACCAGATGGGCCAAAGCGAGGAGATCGTCGGGAAATACGTCGCCGAGCGCAAGCTGCGCGACAGCGTCGTGATCGCCACGAAATTCACTTTCGGTGCGCAACAAGGAAATCCAAACGCGGGTGGTAACGGCCGGAAAAATGTCTACCGCGCGCTCGAAGGCTCCCTGCGCCGCCTTCGCACCGACTTCGTCGATCTCTACTACCTTCACTCCTGGGATACGATCACGCCCGTCGAGGAAGTTGTCTCGACGCTCACCGACTTGGTCCGCGAAGGAAAGATCCGCTACTACGGACTCTCCGACACGCCGGCGTGGTACGTCGCCCGCGCGCAAACGCTCGCCGAAAAGGGAGGCCTGGAGCGCGTCGCCACGTTGCAGCTCGAGTATTCGCTCACCGAGCGCAATATCGAGCGCGAGCACGTTCCCGTCTCGCAGGAACTCGGCATCGGAATCTGCCCGTGGAGCCCGCTCGCTGGCGGTTTGTTGAGCGGCAAGTATAAGAGGGAGGGGAGCAAGGGCAGCGGCGAGGGCCGTCTGACCATGCCGAACCCGATGTTCAACAAATTTACGGAGCACAACTGGCGCGTCCTCGACGCTCTTCTCGAAGTCTCCAAGAAAATCGGCAAATCGCCGGCGCAGGTCGCGCTGAACTGGGTCGCAACGCAGCCCGGCATCACGTCCACGATTATCGGCGCGACGAAGGTTTCACAGCTTGATGACAATCTCGGCGCGCTCGATTTCGCGATTCCCGCCGATTTGCGTAAGAAGCTCGACGAAGCAGGGGCACCCGAGGCCGTTCACCCGTACAACTTCTTCGCCCCGTGGATGCAGACCCGCATCAGCGGCGGTATGACGGTGCAGGCGTGGCGTCCCGCAGCCGTATATCAGGGCGCGGTGACCGAGCAGAAAGCGAAGGCCGCGGACTAGTTCTTGGGATCGGGCGCTACGAGCCGATCGGCGTTGCGCAGCTCGGGAAACATCCAGGCCCACAGCGCGGTCACGACGAGCGTTCCGATGCCGCCCAGCACGACAGCGGGCACGGTTCCGAGCCACGCCGCCGTCACGCCCGATTCGAACGCGCCGAGTTCGTTCGATGAGCCGATAAAGATCATGTCGACGGCATTGACACGGCCGCGCATCTCGTCGGGTGTGCCGAGCTGTATCCAGACGCCGCGCACGACCACGCTGACCATGTCCGTCGCGCCGACGAAGATGAGCGCCACGATCGAGAGCGTCAGGCTGTGCGAGACGCCAAAGAGAATCGTGCAGACGCCGAACCCCGCGACGCACCACAGCATCTTCATCCCGGCGCGGCCGCCGAGCGGCCGGTGCGCCAGAGCGAGCGCCATCACTCCCCCGCCGACTGCGGGCGCGCAGCGCAACAGCCCCAGTCCCCACGGCCCGGTCTTCAGAATGTCGCGCGCGTACACTGGCAGCAGCGCGACCGCTCCACCGAGCAACACTGCGAAGAGATCGAGGGAAATCGATCCGAGAATGAACTTCTCGCGCCAGATGTAATGCAGGCCGGCGAAAACAGTCTTCCAGTTCACCGGCTCGAGCGGCCGCTTCCGGGGCGCAAGTTGTACGCGCGACATTGCCGCCGCGCCGCACACGCCGGCCGCCATCGCCACCGCGTAGACCGCTGCGGGCCCTCGAAAGATCGTGTAGACGACGCCGCCGACGGACGGGCCAAGGATCGTCGCAATCTGGAAAATCGTCGCGCCCCACGCGAACGCGCTCTGGAAATATTCCTCGGGAACGAGTAGCGGAAGGATCGCGCGGCTTGCCGGGCCGGTGAACGCGCGCGCGACTCCGATCAGCCCGACGACTACGTAGATTGGATAGACGAGCCGCGCGCCGCGAAGAGTCTCCGTCAGCAACAGAGCCGAACAGATCGCGAGGGCGGCGTAGCCCATCGTCAGGACTTTCGAGCGGTGGTAGCGGTCCGCGGTGTGGCCTGAGAGCGGCAGGAAAATGATTCCCGGCAGGAACTGTGCGAGGCCGATGAGGCCGAGGTCGAGCGGGCGCTTCGTGATTTCGTAGACCTGCCAGCCGACCGCAACCGATTGCATTTCGGTTGCGAGAACGATACAAAAGCGCGCCGTCTGGTAAAGCTTGAAGGACGGATACGTGAATGCGATACGTTGGGTGGACCTGGAAGTCCCCGAAGCGGCGGCCATCGAATGTCTACTGTGCCATAAAATCAGGATTCGGACGAGAAAGGCACTCGCAGCGCCGAAACGGATTTTGCGCGGAGGAATGCGGTGCTTTACTTCGCGGCCGTGGCTCCGAGGATGCCGTCGAAAACAATTCCGAGCAGATATTGGATATCCTGCTCGGCGAGCCCGGTATGATCGAGGAGATGATCGAGAACGAGGGCGTTGGACATGGCGCCGAGAGCCGTGGAAGCGGCTGCGCTCTGGATCGGAATCGTTCGCCCGAGCGATTTGGCGACGCGATCCAGAAAAATTCCGCCACCGGCGCGAAGGCTCTCATGCCTGGCGAGCAAGCGCGCGTGCTCTTTGGGATGCCGAACGGCGAAAAGCTTGAACTCGACCGAGAGCAGGGCCAAGTCGCGGTTCTTGGAGATATCAGCGTAGTGATCGCGCAGGGCGCGCAGGAGTTTGGCGGGATCCTTGTACCGTTCGAAAAGGGCGTCCAGATCGCCGAGACGCTCGGCCACCCACTGCTCCAGCAGCGCGAAGAAGATGTCTTCCTTGCTCTCGAAGTTCGCGTAGAAGGCGCCGCGGGTGTAACCGGCGAGCGCGGCGATGTCTTCGAGACGCGCGGCCTCGAATCCCTTCCGCGCGAAAATACGCTCGGCAGCCGCGAGGAGCCTTCGGCGGGTTGCTTCGGTGCGGGCCTGCTGCCGCGAGGGAGCCGATTTCCCTCTTCGCGGCCGGACGGAAGAACGGGAAGGACGGAACGCGTGGTCCCGGATGATCAAGCGCGTCCCGTCCCTGTACAGCATACATACATGCATGTATATTTATTCAAGGCCGCAGTAAAATAGCAATAAGAATTTTCGATGGCCTCGAGCGCACTGACGATCGACCATGCCGCCTGGCGGCCGCACCACAACCCCTGGCTCGTCGCTTTCACGGTGACGCTCGCGACGTTCATGGAAGTGCTCGACACTTCCATCGCGAACATCGCTCTGCCCCACATCGCGGGAAGCTTCGGCGCGAGCACGAACGAATCGACATGGGTGCTCACGAGCTACTTGGTATCGAACGGCATCGTGCTGCCGACCAGCGCCTGGCTCGCAACGCGATTTGGGCGAAAGCGTTACTACATGTTTTGCGTCATGTTGTTTGCGGGAAGCAGCTTTCTATGCGGTCTCGCTCCGACGCTTGGGCTGCTTGTTTTCTTCCGGATCCTTCAGGGAATCGGCGGCGGTGGTTTGCAGCCGAGCGAACAATCGATTCTGGCGGACACATTTGCGCCCGAGCAGCGGGGAATGGCGTTTTCGATTTACGCAATGGCGGTTGTCCTGGCGCCGGCGATCGGTCCCACGATTGGCGGATGGATCACGGACAACTACAGCTGGCGGTGGATTTTCTATATCAACGTGCCGATCAGCATTATTTCGCTTCTTCTCAGTTATCGTGTTGTCGAAGACCCGCCGTACCTGCGCCAGGAGCAGATAAAAGCGAAAAAGGCAGGGATTGACTTCGTGGGACTGGGGCTTGTAGCCCTGGGCGTCGGTTGCCTGCAGATGGTGCTCGACAAAGGGCAAGAAGCGGACTGGTTCGGTTCGCACTGGATCACGGTTGGTTCCATTGCGGCGGTTGTCATTTTGATTGTCTGGGCGCGATGGGAATGGAAGAATCCGCATCCCATTGTGGAACTCAAACTCTTGAAAAGGCGCAATTTCGCGACGGCAATGTTTTCGATGGTCATACTCGGCGCGGTTCTGTACGGCACGACCGTGCTACTTCCGGAGTTTCTGCAAAATCTTATGGGTTACTCCGCTGCACGAGCGGGCGAATGCATGGCGCTCGGCGGTTTTCTGATGATGATCACCATGCCGTTGTCCGGCGTGCTCACGGGGAAAATGGATCCGCGGATTCTGATGGCGTTCGGATTTGGCGCGACGTCTCTGGGGCTCTATCACATGGCGACCCATTTGACCCTGGGGATGGACTTCGGGACGGCAGCGATGCTGCGCACCTACCAGGTGGCGGGGCTGGCATTCATTTTCATTCCGTCGAATGTACTGTGCTACGCGGGCGTGCCGCGCGAGAAAAACAACCAGGTTTCGAGCATGATGAATTTTGTTCGCAACATTGGAGGCAGCGTCGGAATCGCGCTCGTCAGCACGATGGTGGTTCGAAGCACGCAAAAGCGCCAGAGTTATATGGCGGCGCACATGCAGAACGGCAATCCGATGTTCCGCCAAATGCTCGAGGGCATGTCCGCCACACTTCGCAACCAAGGACTGAGCGCTGCACAGGCAACCCACCAGGCCTATGGACGTTTAGCAATGCTGATGGAGCAGCAGGCGAATGCGCTCGCATTCAAGGATGTGGTTTCGGTTTTGGCCATCGTGGTTGCGTGTCTGGTTCCGCTGGCGTTCATTATGAAGAAGCCGGCCGCGAGCGAGCGGATATCGCCGCCGGCACACTAAAGTCGCGGATGTCGATGAGGAGTCACTGCGTGTCGGCGGGGGCGGCGGAACCGGCGTGCCGCCTCTTCGCAAAGCGGCGATGGATGTCCGGCCAGAATTCCTTTAACTCATTCCCCAAGGCGTCGAGGCCCATCTGGAGTCCCCAAGAGTTCAGGCTGCTCGACACACTGCGATCAGCGGCCGGATAGTAGAGGTTCGAGATTCCAATCGCGACCCCATTTCCGGCCACCTCGGAAACATTGAAGACTTGGCCTCCCGAGTCCTTGCGCGCGACGAAAATCCGGCTTAGCGCGTAACCGAATCGGCGAAAGAACCGCCCCGTGCCCATTTGAAAATAGCGCGGGTCGGTTTTCAGAATAGTGGGAAAGACAGCGCCCACCATGATGTTGCCGTCCACCTGGTCCGCCATTGCCGTTCCGTATCGCTTCGCGTAGCCGGCGGCACCCTGTCCGAAGCCGGGATAGGCGTCGTCGGCCTGACGGATTCCTGCCACGATGCCCACCACCACAAATTCGTACGGATCGAACGCACCTTTAGCGGTGATGGCGAACTTCCCTTTCCAGGTAAGCGGCTTCACCTGGGCCTCATTTTCGACCGTGAGGTAATTCGGCATGACGTAAAACATCCGATCGTTCTTTTTCTGAACGTCCTGCGTTTGGCCCTGCTTGTTCTGATTCTGCTTGCTACTCTCGAGCGTGGTCGATTGCGCCGAGGCGCCGGGTTGACCCTGCGAGAATGTCGCGGCCAGCAGAGGGAATTGTTCCTGAGCCAGCGCCGGAGATGAGAAGAGCAGAGCAACAGCCGTTACGGCTGCGCAAGCGAGACAAGTTTGGACAACGCGACGTGCGTCGATCATCGCGATTGATTATCCGTGCGCGGCACTGTCACCCTCTTGTCGGGACCCTAATCCCCCAGCTGACGAAAGATGAATGGCGCCCGGTATTGGATGCCACTGAAACTCAAGAACTCGGCAGGATATGGAGGAAGCTTGCCTTAGGCGCTCTTGAACCCCACAAGCATAACCGAAAGACATCAACGACGAAAGGGACGGCGGGCAAGCCCGCCGGGCGCGAGCGAGTGTTCCCGCCGGAACATTAGGCGACGCGGATAAATCGGGCCCACGCTAGTGAGTCTGGGGAACGGGCTGTAGCTGTGGTTCCTTGCGGGCTTGCTTGCTGGCGTAGAGCGCGTCGTCGGCACGCTCGAGGAGCTGCAACAGGCTTTCACCGGCCTGATAATCTGCCGATCCCGCGGAGTACGAAAAGGCGATCTTGTCTGGGCCGATCTCAATTTCGAGAGCGGTCAGGCGATTGAGGACACGGTTCACGCCTCCAGGCTCGCACTCGGGGAGCAGCACCAGGAACTCATCTCCGCCGATCCGCGCTGGCAAATCACTGCCGCGAGTGGCGGACGTCAGGCGCTCGGCGAATACCTTCAAGGCTGCGTCACCGGCGCCGTGGCCATACTGGTCGTTAATGCCCTTGAGGCCGTCCAAATCGATCATCAGGACAGTCAAAGAACGGTTGCTTCGTTGCGCCCGACTGATCTCAACGGCCAAACGCTCCTCCCCAAACCGCCTGTTGTGAAGGCCGGTCAGCGGGTCAGCAATGGACAGCTTGCGGAACTCCTCCGCGCGTTTCTGCTCCTGGCCTGCGACTTCTATCTGGTCGGTCAACTGAACACGAATCCGTCTGAGCTGGAACTGCTGGTACAACGTGTAGACGCTGAACAGCAGGACCAAACCCAGCAGGCCGCGAACGGACTGGCTGATGTGGAATTCGTAGTACGGGTCGTTTGGAATTGCCGTGATCCAGATGGCGAGCGAGGCGACCGCAGCGCTCAAGGAGAGGATTACCACAACGGCTGTGGCCCACAGGGACCAGTCGTGCCGGGCCAGCTTTTGTAAGCCGCGGCGGATTTCCTGAGTGCGCTCTTCCGCGCCGGGCTCGGAGGATGTAATGCCTTCTGTGCTCATTAGGTGGTGGCGCGCCTGCGACTAGCCTAGGCCAAATCTAGCCTTTTCGCGCGATGCGAGCAAAGGTTAGTGACGCTTTTGTTTCATGGGAGTAAACGGACCGATTGGCCTGAACCTCCTTCCAGGGGCGAGTTCCTGACTAAATCCTAGTGTGGATTGCCTTGGGGAGGATCGAACAGCGCCTGCTCGCCCGGATAGATGATGCGAGTGCCGTGGACGCGGGCGAAGGGCGTCAGCGTGTGCTCTTTGGGGCTTGCCGCGCCCACAATTTCCAAGACACGGATGCCACGAACGACGAGCGCGTCTGCCACGAGCGAGCGATGGCAGCGCCACGGCACGGCTTCGGCGCACATGAGCGCAGTGGGCCGGTCCGCAGCGAGCCGGATGGCGCGGTCGAGCACGCCCGCGAACTCCGGCGTCTGCATGTAGTCCGCGAAGCCGCGGAAGCTCGCGTTGCGCCAGCCGAGGTTGACTGAATCGCGTTTTGCGTGACGCAGGCCGCCGAGCCCCTTGAGGTGAACATAGCCAATTCCGGCGGGGTCCAGCGATGCCGCGAGCGAATCGCCGTTGAATTGAGGGTTGCGGCGAGATTTAGGAATCGTGCGGATGTCGACGATTTGCCGGACGCCATGCGAGCGGAGCAGTTCGATGAATTCGCCGATCGGGCGTGTGGAGTGCCCGATGGTGAAGACGGTTGGAGACGGCTTGGCGGGACGCGGGATCATCGGTCGACTTTCATCATAGCGTAAGGATTGGGACGTATCGTTGGGCGCTGCCGCCATCAGCACAGCCGTCGGCGAGAATTCCGCTTCTGCGAGGGAAGCGGGACGAGGATAATGGTGGCCCGGGCGAGGATCGATGGCGAAAGCGAAAGTGCTGTTCTGGGATAACGGCGGCGTGATCCTGACGAACGGATGGGACCGCGGGTCGCGCCGAAACGGAGTCGAGAAATTCAATCTCGACTGGGCCGATTTCGAGGATCGCCACGAGCTGATGCTGAACGCGTTCGAGTGCGGCGAGGCGAGCCTCGACGAGTACTTGCGGCGCACGGTCTTCTACCGGGAGCGCGCCTTCACGCCGGACGACTTCAAGCGCTTCATGTTCGAACAATCGCAGCCGTTTCCCGAGGCGCTCGATTTTCTGGGCAAGCTCGCGCGGACGCAGCGTTACGTGATGGCGGCGCTCAACAACGAATCGCTCGAAATCAACGAGTACCGCATCCGGACATTCCGCCTGCGTGACTACTTCGAGGTCTTCCTGAGTTCGTGCTATCTCGGAGTGCGGAAGCCTGACCGCGAGATCTATATCCTGGCGCTGAAGATCACGCAGTGCGATCCAGGAGAGTGCGCCATGATCGACGACCGGGGATTGAATCTGGAATGCGCGCGGGAACTCGGCATGCGGACGATCCAGTTTCAGAACGTCGAGCAGCTTCGCAACGACCTGGCGCGGCTGGGAGTGACAGCAGATTCTTAACGGCGGTTTTCAGGAGGCAACGGCGATGGAACTGGGGATGATCGGACTGGGGAAAATGGGCGCGTTCATGACGGAGCGGCTGGTGCGCGGCGGGCATCGCGTGGTCGGATTCGACCGCGACGCGGCGGCGGTGCAGCGCGTGGTCGATAAAGGCGCGGCGGGCATCGATTCACTCGAGAAACTGATCGCGCAACTCAAGCCGCCCCGCACCGTCTGGCTGATGGTGCCCTCTGGTGCGCCGGTGGACCAGACGATCGATCTGCTCACGCCGCACCTCGCGCCCGGCGACACGATCATCGACGGCGGAAACTCGTATTACCGGGATTCGGTGCGGCGCGGCACCGCGCTCGCTCAGAAGAAGCTGAACTTCGTCGATTGCGGCACGAGCGGCGGCATCTGGGGCCTGACGGAAGGCTACAGCATGATGGTCGGCGGCGACGCGGAAGTGGTGAAGCGGCTGGCGCCGATCTTTCAGGCGCTCGCTCCGGGACCGGACAAAGGCTGGGGAAGGGTCGGGCCGACGGGCGCGGGCCACTACGTGAAGATGGTCCACAACGGAATCGAGTACGGCATCATGCAGGCGTACGCGGAGGGGCTCGATCTATTCCGCCACAAGAAGGAGTTCGGGCTCGACCTGCTGCAAATCTCCAAAATCTGGCAGTTCGGGAGCGTGATCCGGTCGTGGCTGCTCGATTTGACGGTGGACGCGCTGGGGAAGAATCCATCGCTCGACGGCATCGAGGCGTACGTCCCCGATTCGGGGGAAGGACGCTGGACCGCGATTGAGGGCATCGAACTCGGCGTTCCTCTGCCGACGCTCACCGGTGCGCTCGATGCGCGGTTCCGTTCGCAGGATCCGGAGCCTTTTGCCAATAAGCTGCTGTCGATGATGCGGCACGAATTCGGCGGGCATGCAGTGAGAACCACGAAGTAGCCGGGTCGGCCCCGCAATGGATGCGTACTGTCCACCTGGGCGGATGCCCTGCCGATCCCGCAGGAGTCCCGAAATGATTGGCCTAATCTCAGATACTCACGGCCTGTTGCGCGAGGAGGCTCTGCGCGCATTGCGCGGCTCGGAGGTCATCATCCACGCCGGCGATGTGGGCAAGCCGGAGATCCTGGACGCGTTGCGGGAGTTGGCGCCTGTAGTCGTTGTCAGAGGAAACATCGACAAAGGACCTTGGGGAGAAAAACTGCCCTCAACCGCAGTTACCGACGTTGGCCCTGCAACCATTTATGTTGTGCATGATATTCACGAGCTGGACCTTGATCCCGTTGCCGCTGGATTCCACATTGTTGTGAGCGGGCATTCACACAAGCCGTCTCGATCAGAAAAATCTGGCGTTCTCTATATCAATCCGGGGAGCGCCGGTCCCCGACGGTTTGATTTGCCCGTCACCGTGGCACGTCTAGATTTGGGCTCCCAGCCTTGGGCAGTTGATTTTATCGAGCTCGAAGAGCGAAATTCCAGATGAGGATGGACACGCGAGTCTTTCCCGATCTCGATGCGCTGAGCCGAGCCGCGCTCGAAGAGATGCTGCGGGCCATGCAGGACGCGATCAGGCAGCGGGGCCGGTTTGCGATCGCGCTGGCGGGAGGCCGCACGCCGACCAAGCTCTACACGCTCTGGGCACATGCCGAGAATTATGGGGTGCGCACGCCGTGGGATCGCGTGCATCTCTTCTGGAGCGACGAGCGCTACGTTCCCCACGACGATCCCGCAAGCAACTACCGGATGGCGCGGGAAACGCTGATCGACCACGTGTCGATTCCCGCGGGCAACGTCCATGCGATGCCGACCGATTCGCCCGAGCCGGCGAAAGCGGCCGACGCCTACGAAATCGAACTGCGCAGCTTCTTCGGAGCGGGCGCGCCTGCGTTTGATTTGCAGCTCCTAGGTCTTGGGGTCGAGGGGCACACGGCATCCCTCTTTCCGGGTTCACCGGCACTCGAGGAGAAAGAGCGGTGGGTAGCGGCGGTGGAGGTGGCGGCCAAGCTGCCACGACGACTGACACTGACTCCCATGGTGTTCAACCAGGGGCGAAACACGTTTTTTCTCGTTTCCGGGGCGGATAAACGCGATATTCTTGCCACCCTCCGCAGCGAGCCTGCGTCCAAGAACAGCCAGTATCCCGTCGGGAGGATTCAGCCGGCGGGCCGCACGCTGTGGTTCCTGGATGAAGCCGCGGGAGCTTGAGAAACCAGCACTTACTCGAAACCTAGAGCGCGCTCACGCGTCTTATCACCGTCAGCCTGATAGATACTCCAGACGGTAGCAGGGTACGGAGACCGGCATTGCAATGCCGGATGGCGTGCATTGCGACTGCGCGGTATCATAATGCTGTGCGGCATCGGGTTCGCGAGACACAGCCTGTCGCATCTCGCCGGTCGGAGAGACCTCGAAGCAGGCACCCTAGGGGAAGGAACACAACCATCGCGATGACTAGGAAACACGCCCAGCCGGTGATTTGGCTCGGTCTGCTCACCATTCTGCTCGCCACCAGCGGCTGCAGCACGAAGACGGCGCAGACGGCACCGATATTTGCCGTACCGGTGACGGTGGATAAGGCTGTGCAGAAGACCGTCCCGATCAACCTGACGGCGATCGGCTCGGCCGACGCGTACTCGTCCGTTTCAATCAAGGCGCAGGTGAACGCGGTCCTCGAGGAAGTGCACATCAAGCAGGGTCAGTTCGTCAAGAAGGGCCAGCTGCTCTTCACGCTGGATGCGAGGCCATTCGTGGCTGCTTTGGCGCAGGCGCAGGGCAACCTCGCGCGCGATAAGGCGCAAGCGGAACTCAACAACGTGCAAGCGAACCGCTACGAGCAGCTCTATAAGGCGGGCGTGGCGCCGAAGGAACAATTGGACACGATGAGAGCGAATGCAAACGCACAGGAGGCGGCCGTGCGCGCCGATCAGGCGGCGGTGGACTCGGCGCAACTCCAGGTGGACTACTGCAAGATCTATGCAGCGACCGACGGGCAGACCGGAGCGCTTCAGGTCTATCCCGGGAATCTCGTCAAGCAGAACGACGTGCCCGTGCTGATCGTGATCAACCAGATCACGCCGATCTTCATCGATTTCTCAATTCCAGAACAGTATCTGGGGAGCGTTCAGAAATTCATGGCGCAGGGAAGGCTGCGCGTGGAGGCAACGCCCTACGGAGAAACCCAAGCCGAAACGGGATATCTTACCTTCATAGACAACACGGTCGATAACACGACGGGAACGATCAAGCTCAAGGCCACGTTCGAGAATGCGGACCATCGCCTGTGGCCGGGGCAGTTTTCCACGGTACTGTTGCGCCTCGCGGAGGATGAAAATGCGACGGTGGTTCCCTCGCAGGCGGTACAGACCGGCCAGAAGGGCGATTACGTGTACGTCGTGAATTCCGACATGGCAGCCGAACAACGGCCCGTGAAGGTAGCGCGCGTGATCGGCGGAGAATCCGTGATATCGAGCGGGGTCGAGCCCGGCGAAACCGTGGTTACCGACGGCCAACTCCGTCTGCTCCCGGGCATTAAGGTGCAGATTCTGAAGAGCCCGGCGGGGAGCTGAAGCGGACCATGAATATCGTCGAACCGTTTATTCGCCGCCCGGTCATGACGACGCTCGTCATGGCGGCGATCCTGATCTTCGGGATCATCAGCTACCGTTCGCTCGCCGTCAGCGATTTGCCCAACGTGGACTTTCCCACGATCCAGGTTTCGGCAAGCCTGCCCGGCGCAAACCCGGATACGATGGCCGCGGCCGTTGCCACGCCGCTCGAGAAACAGTTCTCGACGATCGCGGGCATCGACTCGATGACTTCGACGAGCCTTCTCGGCAGCACGCAGGTCACGCTGCAATTCGATTTGAGCCGCAAAATTGACGGCGCGGCGCAGGACGTGCAGGCGGCCATCGCGCGCGCGGGGGGCCAACTGCCGCCAAACATGCCGACCCCGCCGACGTTTCAGAAAGTGAACCCGGCGGACCAACCGGTTTACTTCCTGGCACTCACGTCCCAGACGCAGCCGATTTACACAGTTGACCAATACGCGGAGACGCTCCTGGGCCAGCGGATCTCGATGGTGAAGGGCGTAGCGCAGGTCCAAGTATTCGGGGCGCAGAAGTACGCGGTCAGGATTCAGCTCGATCCGAGAGCGCTCGCGGCACGGCAGATCGGGATCGACGAGGCAACGACGGCGGTCCAGAACGCGAATGTC
Source organism: Candidatus Acidiferrales bacterium (assembly GCA_050015155.1). Lineage (GTDB taxonomy): Bacteria > Acidobacteriota > Terriglobia > Acidiferrales > UBA7541 > Palsa-295. Next base: position 163,193 of record JBEKBY010000001.1, read on the forward strand.
AATCTGCCGACGGGTACGCTGTTCGGAGAGCACAAAGCCTTCACCGTGCAAGCCAACGGACAACTGACGCGCGCGTCACTCTACCAGCCGCTCATCGTCGCGTACCGGAACGGCTCGCCCGTGCGGCTTGACGAACTCGGAAACGTCTTCGACAGCGTGCAGAGCGACAAAGTCTCGAACTATTACAACGACGCACACGCCGTCATCCTGGCAATCCAGCGGCAGCCCGGAACGAACACGGTCGAAGTGGTGAACCGGGTCAAACAGATTCTGCCGCAATTCCAAGCCATCCTACCGCCTTCCATTTCGATGGTGGAGATTTACGATCGGTCCGCCGGCATTCAGGACTCGGTCAACGAAGTAAAGACAACGCTTTTTCTCGCGATCTGCCTCGTCGTTCTGGTGATTTTTCTTTTCTTGCGCAACCTCTCGGCCACGTTGATCCCCAGCTTTGCTCTTCCGATGTCCATCATCGGAACTTTCGCCGTGATGTACCTGCTCAACTACACGCTGGACAACTTGTCTCTGATGGCGCTGACCCTTTCGGTGGGATTCGTGGTGGACGACGCGATCGTGATGCTCGAAAACATCGTGCGCCACATGGAGATGGGCGAAGGAGCCATGGAAGCGGCGCTGAAAGGGTCGCGGGAGATCGGCTTCACGATCGTCTCGATGACGCTGTCCCTTACGGCGGTATTCATTCCGGTTCTGTTCATGGGCGGAATCATCGGACGGCTGCTGCACGAATTCTCGGTTGTCATCATGGTGGCCGTGCTGGTCTCGGGCTTTGTTTCATTGACGCTCACGCCGATGTTGTGCAGCCGGTTCATCCGGCCCCAGCACGACCGGAAACACGGCCGAGTCTACATGGCGCTCGAAGGTTTCTTCGCTCGCCTGCTGAGACGGTACGACGTATCGCTGCAATGGGCCCTGCGGCACCGCGTTTTCGTGATGGTTTTCTCCGGGATCATTCTTCTCATAACCATCTGGCAATTCTCGGTTATCCCGAAGGGTTTTCTGCCGGAGATTGATGCGTCTAACCTGAACGGATACACGCTGGCGGCCCAAGGAGTTTCCTTCGATGCGATGAAGGAACATCAGGAACAACTGGATAAGATTTTGATGGCCGATCCGAACCGCAAAGGCTTCTTTTCGAGTCTTGGCACGGTGAGCGGGAGCACGAACTCCGGCTTCGTCTTCATGCATCTGCTGCCGCCATCGGAGCGGCCCAAGGTGCCGAGCCAAACGATGCTCCGGTTGGTCCGCGAATACGGCGGCGTGCCAGTAGTGGGAAGCGTGCTGCGCGCGGCAGCGCCGCTATTCAAGCACCACCCTGACATCAACGAAGTGCTCCAAGAACTTCGCGTCAAACTCAATTCCATGCCCGGCCTTGCCGTGTACCTGCGAAATCCGCCGCCGATTCAGATCGGTGGCCAGGTTTCGAACAGCCCGTATCAGCTCACGCTGCAAAGCCCGGACACGGAAGAACTGTATCGCGTGGCCACCAATTTCGAGCAGAAGATGGAGACTCTGCCGGGCCTTCAAGATGTGACAAGCGACCTGCAGATCAAGAATCCGCAGGTGAACGTCAACATCGATCGGGACAAAGCGTCCGCACTGGGTGTCACGGCGGCGCAGGTCGAGGACGCGCTCTATACGGCGTACGGCCAAAGGCAGATTTCCACCATCTACGCCCCGAACGACGAATACTGGGTGGTGATGGAACTCCAAGATCAGTACCAAAGAGATCCGTCCGCTCTCTCTTTGCTGTACGTCCGGTCGAGCACGGGCAATCTGGTTCCCTTGAACGCTGTGGCGAGCGTCGGAGAAAGTCTGGGACCTCTCAGCGTCAACCACCTCGGCCAACTTCCGGCGGTGACAATTTCATTCAATCTCAAGCCGGGCGTCGCGATCGGGGAAGCTGTAAACGAGATCAACGACCAGGCGCGGTCTCTTCCGGCGACCGTCACGTCCCAGTTCCAGGGGAACGCGCAGGCATTCGAATCTTCGCTGACCGGCCTGGGAATTCTGCTGCTGATTGCGATTCTCGTGATCTACATCGTGCTCGGCATCCTTTACGAGAGCTTTATTCACCCGCTCACGATTCTGTCCGGATTGCCTTCGGCCGCCTTCGGCGCTCTTTTGACGCTGCAAATTGCGGGATACAGCCTCGATCTCTACGGGTTCGTCGGCGTGATCATGCTAATCGGTATCGTGAAGAAGAACGCGATCATGATGGTGGACTTCGCCATCGCGCGCGAGCGGGAAGGGCACACGACGCCTGCCGAGGCGGTTTATCAGGGCTGCCTGGTGCGGTTCCGGCCGATCATGATGACGACGATGGCCGCGCTCATGGGCACTTTGCCGATTGCGCTTGGCTTGGGTGCAAATGCGGACTCGCGGCGGCCACTTGGACTGGCAGTGTGCGGGGGACTTGTCTTCTCGCAGCTCGTCACTCTCTATCTGACGCCCGTGTTTTATACCTACATGGATTCCTTCCAGGAATGGCTGGAGCGCCGTTTCGGGAAAATTGCGGGTTTCGGGAAGGGTCGCTTGACCGAAGGGCCCGCATCCGCGGACTGAGCGCGGACCAGAGTCTTCGAGGTTGCCTTGAACCGGTCTGATACGGTCACAAGCGGATACCCTGTCTTTTCGTACCATTGACCCCTGATTTGGACCTCCCTAGCATGGCAATTGGACGTGGACGGACCCCGGAACATCGGAGTTCGTAACTCCTTTTTTTTCACAATATTCCACGGAGACTTGGATGCCCTTCGGGGAGGACCTGCCCAGAGATATACGGATGCGAGCGAAGCGGCGGGGACCTCGGATGAACTCCCACGTGCCGGTGACAATCGAATGGAACGGAACGGCCGGGCCGTTGCACTTCGAAGCTGCTTTCACGAGGGTCGTCAACAACTACGGCTGCCTTCTCGTAAGCCCGTCCGAAGTGGAGTTGCAGCAGAGCCTCCGGCTGACGAACCTTTCGACCCGGCAGGCGGCTGACGGCGTGGTGGTATGGAAAGGAACGCGTCGGCCTGACGGGTGGGATCTGGGGGTGGAACTGGTCGGGGCCGATCTCGATTTTTGGGGTGTCGAACTTTGAAGATTGATCGTGTGAAATTCCCGCCAGCTAAGCCCTCTGGGACGCCGGCCACTATCGGCGCGGCTCCGGCCAAGCCGGTTACGGCACCGGCAAAACCGGTAGCAGAAGCGAAGCCGCTGAAACAAACGATCGTGAGTCAGGACCGCCGCCGTGGCCAGCGCGTATTGCTGCGCGTCCGCGCCCAGATTCACGTGGCGTTGGGGGGAACGCCCTCGACGCTGGAGGCGACGACGCTCAGCGTGAATCCTCGCGGTGCGCTCGTCGTCATCAAGCAGAACCTTCCCACTGAAACGCGCTTGGTGCTCGAACACAGCGGCACCAGAGAGCGCGTGGCCTGCAAGGTCGTGCGTTCGCCGCGGGAAATGCCCGAAGGATTCCACACTCCTCTCGAATTTGACTCTCCCGCGCCAGATTTCTGGAAGATCGCCTTCCCGCACGCAGATTGGCGTTCCGAAGATCTGTAGCGCAGCCTCGACGCGCCATGCCGGCGTCCCGGCCTGCTAAAGCAGAGCGCCAATCTTCAGAATGACCGCGATGGGCCACGCGCTGTTGCATTGCGGCACACATCCATCTTTCATTTCGAGACAGCGTGCGAGACACAATGCAGTTCACAATGCGCGCGAAAAAGAAATTAGAAATCTTGACTCCTTCGGCGTCGAATGCCATTCTCGCGTAACCCTTCCGGGGAAACTTCAGCGAAGACAGGACAACAAACATCAGGAGGATCTCATGTCGAGCCAAGAACGCCGTGGTTCACCGCGGAAGGAATGTGCGGTGCCGCTACGATTTCGTATTGTGACGAATGGAACGACGCGCACACCGAGGACATCGTAGCCAGCCACGAGACTTCGGCACCGAGAGCAGGCCCATTCCGCGACATTCGAGGGCCAAGCCCTCAACCTTTCCGAGTGCGGACTCTACTTCACGTCCCGTGAGAAACACGCTGCCGCGTGAACTGACCGGCCGCAGCCCGGAGCCGGTGCGGTGCAGCGCACGAGTGGTTCACGTGGAAGACCGCCACGACCAACGGGGCATGAAGCGAATCGGGGCGGTTGTGGAACGGTTCGAGGCGGTCGGGGCACGGCGCAATTGGAGCAATTAGAAGCGGCCGCCGGTCGATCGGACGGGAGGGCTACGGCGCGCCGTGCGGCTGCACGGTGAATGTCACCTTTGCGGCAGTGACGTTCCTGGCGCGGTCGATGACTCGCACGGCGAGGATATGCTCGCCCGGGGGAAGGCCCGGAAGCTGGAGGGCGTAGCTTTCATTCGGCGCATCAGAAAGCACGCCCGTGGGAAACACGATCTGCCAGTCTCCCGCGTCGACGCTGTATTCGGCGCGCGCAATCGCACCCGAAGAGCTGATCGCCTCAAACGAGGCTCTCGTGTTGAGCACGCCCGAGCCGGCGCGCAGATTTTCAATCCGAGGCGGGGTATTCGCGACCAGCCAGCGATCGCTCGTGCGTTCGGCCGAGAGCGCTTGATCAGCCGGGTTCGAAGGTGAATCGGACGCCACGATCTTCAGATAGTAGGCGCCGTCCGGCATCGACGTAGTGTCCCAGGAGTAATGCCTCTGCGTGAGCTTGTCCTTCAACAGGCGCCAGTTCTGCTCACCTTCGCTGCGATAGTAAATGGCAAAGACGAGATCGTCGTCGTTGTCGTCGTGCGCGCTCCAGAGAACGCTCTGGTAGCCTTTCTGCTCGAATCCCTGGGGAGGAACCTCCATTTGGGGGCCTCGGCTCGGAGTCTCCGCGTTCACAACTGGAAAAGAAGGATTGCCGACCGGGCTGCGCGGATACCGCAGTTGTACGGGCGCGGTCGTACCCGGACCGCCCGGCTGCTCCGGAAACCCCGCGACGCGAATCCCCGGTTCCTGGATTGCGATGTCGTCAATCACAGGCGCCACGTTGTTCGGCTGGTACGCGAGCCTGACCCACGAAATGTTCGGCGGCAGGCCCTTGTCCGTGTCGAGAAAAACCGCCTTCCATTGCGCAAATCGCGCGGACGGGCAATCCGTCAGCGCTCCCGCCACGTCCTTGTACGGGCCCGCCCAAGGACTCCAATTTTCCTCCGCGCTGGAGGTGTTGCCGGAGCGGACATAAAACGCAACCTTGCCTTCCGTCGCACCGTTTTCGCCCCACCAGGTCAGCCGGCCCCAGCGGGAAAAAATCTTGGCATCAAAAGTCTCGGACTCGAAGCTACCGTTCGATTGGTAGCCGGGGCCAAGCGTGAAGATCTTTCCGGGGTTCGCAGTCGCGACGAAAATTCTGCCGTCGGACGCCGCCACGAAGTCCGTGACTTGTGCCGACGCTGCTTTGGCGACGCTCGCATACACGTGGTCGCCTTCGAGCTCGATCACGGCGCCATTGTCGCCAGTCCCCAACAGGATTTTGCCTGCGGGCGAGAGTCCCAAGGCGAACACCAAGTCTTCGCGCGATGTCCAGAGCGTTTCGGGGGAACCGTCCGGCGCGATCCTCACGACCTCCGCACCGCGCGATGAAGACACGACGGGAAACGAGTAAGAAATGACCGGCGCCTGCTGCGCCGGCGGCTGTGCCTGCGAGACCACGACTCCCGGATTGGCGGCCGCCGGTGTGGCGGCTGGCGCCTGAGGCGCGAGGCTCGGGACATTGATGCGAGGGAATCCCGGCGTGCGCGTCTTTTCTCCGATGGAAGCCGCATAGAGATTTCCGGCGGAATCGGTGATCAAAGAAGTGACCTCAGCGTTGTTCGTCTCGTAGACAACGAATGCCGTCCCAGCCTCGGGGGCGGATTGCGGGGTTTTCCGCACGACGTCGACGCGCAGGATGAGCCCGTCGGGTTCCGTGCCGATCAGCAGATTACCTTTGGAATCGAACGCGAGCGAGCGGGCGTGGCGCTCCTGGCTCTGGTAGAAGAGCTGGCCTTTCCCATCAGGCGTGACGACAAAGACCTGCCCTTTGTCACCTGTCGCGACAAATAGAGCGCCCCGGGAATCCACCGCCAGAGCCCAGATGTATTTCGTCTTCGGGTCGAAAAACACGCTCTTCTTGCCGTCGGGCGTGACTTGATAGACCTTCCCGTCCGGCGATGTTCCCACATAGAGGTTCTCTTTGGCGTCGAAGACGATCGCCTGCGCCACAAGCTCCGGAGATTCGAATACCGTCGTGGCCTTGCCCGCATCGTCGAACCGCAGAACTTTCGCATCCGATCCGCCGGCCGCATAGAGCCGCCCATGCGAATCGAGACGGAGCGCCCAGAGATAGGCGAGATTAGGGTCGGCGAATGAATCGAACTTCGGAGCAGGTGCCAGCTTGCCGTCGCTGCGGATGGCCACGCCGTTGGCCGTGCCCTTCTCGAATTCCGAAAAGTCCGCCTGCCGCCAATAGCGCGTATGCTCCGCGCGCACAACGATCGGCACAAGAGCCGCGATCACCAGGAGGCCTGCAAGAACGGTCCTCTGCTTCATCCGGTCGAAGACTCCTTTGGCCCGCACTTCATTTCACCGTGATCGCCAGCATGTGCTGGCCCGCGATGACCTGATGCATCTCAACCGACCATTCCCCCACCGTGGATTGCCATAGCAATCTCGCACCACCCAGATTCTGGCGCTGGTCGAGCACGTTGATGGCTGAGGCCGGGACGTTGGGCATTTCCTTGTCTTCGACGAGCATGGTTGGTGTGGGCTGGAGGAGCGTGGCGTAGAGACGGTCGTTGTGGCGCTCGCGATTGATCAATTGAATCAACTCCTCGAGGCCGGCGAGCTGCCCCTGCGGGCTCAGGGCGAGGGTCTGCACGTTCCGGTTCAGGAAGTCGGCGTCGCTGATCGCGAGCTCCAGCGTTCCGTGCGCAGCCTGAGCAGGGATCGTCACGGGTATTTCCTGGATGAAGGGCTCACCCCTGTAGGGCCGGAGAAGAACTTTTACGGCGACGGTCTCGCCGGGATGCACTTCGCTCTTTTCGACCCAGGCATTTTCGATCGCAGCCCATTGCCGCTGCGCAAGCGCCTTCACATGCAGATCGACCCGGCTGATCCGCGGCCGCTCGTACGGATTTGAGTAGATGCGCGCGAAAGCGGCCTGCACGTCGGTCGCAACGAAGAAGCCGGCCGGAACCGGCTGGTCGGTCGGCGCAAACAGATCGAGGAGACGCACCGGCGTGTGCCCTTTCAGTTCGATCGTGCCGTCCAGTTCAAGCGTCGAACCCTCGCCGTACACCGGGCTGCCGATAATGCCGTTATAGACCGCGGTCGCGACAAGTGTGGGCGCGAGTTGCGGGCTTTCGATCACGTCGAAGTGATATTTCTTCTCCGCGCCCGGAGTCTCGAGGGTTACGTCCACGGGAATCATCGGCGGCGCGGCACCCAGGGTACCCATCACGGCAGTCTGACGATCCTGCGTCAGCGTGCCGATCGTGCCGCCGGTGCTGATGATCTTCGTCGAAGTTGCGGCGGAAGAGAGAGTCATCACAACATGCGCACGCGAGAGCGGTATTCCGACGGCGCCGAATCCAAAAAGCGCATGCCCGCAAGCGAGAATGCGGCCCGCATCCACGGTCGTTACCGTGCAACCCGAACTGAGGGAAAGATCGCCGCGGATCAGGTCGATGCCCACCATGTCACCCGGCTTGAGTTGCGCATCTTCGGGCGACGGCGCCGCCGTGCCGCCCGCCATCACGGCCATGCCCCAGGCCGAGAACTCGTTGCCGAACCTGGCGAGCGTCTCGGGATAGAGACCCGCAGCCACGAGCGGCGTCTCGATGGGCACCAGGAATCCACCAGGGCCAGCGGCCGCTCGCTGAGCAAGATCCTCCGGCAGGAGAACGCGCGAGGTATTCTCGATCGGGCTGTTTGGCGGCGGCGCTGGTCCCGCCGGCACGGGAGCCGACGACGACTGCTCCACTTCGAGCATGTCCTTGATGGGCGTCACACCGCCGATAGCTTCTTTCGTGAACGTGCCCAGTTTCAGCGCGAGCGCGCCCAGTAGCTTGCCGTCGAGATACACGGGGCTGCCGCTCATTCCGGCGACGACACCGGTCTGCTGCACCTTATCGCCCAGGAGCCGCACGAGAATGACGTCCTGTTTCGGCCCGACGGCGTTGTGCAGGACGCCGACGACTTCGAGATCGACCTTTTCGACCTGGTCGCCGTCGAAGATCGTGTAGACGACGCCTTTCATTCCGGGCTTGACGTCGCTCAAGGGGAAAATCGCCGAATCGTCCGCCGCATGAGCCGGCAACGAGCTGACGAGCAGGAAAATCGCAAGCAGGAGTGAATACAGTGACCGCAGAGTGGGAGACATGAAACAGCCATGATACCCGCGCGGATTGTCGGAAGCAAATGGCGCAGGATCGCTCGATAGCGTGCTCATCACGGCCGGGAGGACTTGCCGAGAGGTACCTCAAAAAACATCAAGGCCTTCTGCGAGGCAGCGATGGAGACGTCCGGAACGTAGAGACTCGCGTCTGAGGCGAGCGACATGTCGCGATCGAGATCGAAAAACAGGAACCCGTGAATCATTCCCATAGGAGGGACGACTTCCGCGTCGAGAAACAATGGGCGCAAAACCTCCATCATTTTGTCTGTTTTACTGTCTGTCACGGACCCTATGCCGATGGGGAAGCGCCGCGCTTGGGGAGCCGACGGGCCCTTGGGATGCGCGACAGCGCTGGCCACTTCCTGGACAGGAACCGAGTCGATGTCCTGGCGGTGGCCGCCCGCGGGTTGCACAGTGAGCTGAATCGTGCTGAGGTCGATGCGCATGGGCTGGGCCGTCTCATTCCGCAGAAAAACCTCGACCGGCAGGATGCCGAGCGGTACCGGATTGGCTTTGCCGAATTTCTCCTTCGCGCGCGCCACATCCGAATAGGCATCCGCGGAGACGCTTAGGCCCTCGTGCGCGTCGTGTGGCAAAGAATCATCGGCGCGCGCCGCAGAAGAAGCAGCATGGCTCGAAGACGAATTGCCCTGCGCGAAAGCGCATACGCACGCCAGTAATAGAGCAGCGGGTATCGAAATCGTTCGCGTCATGGTCTAGTTGTGTTGCCTGGTTGTCCGATGCCGACCGCAGCCTGGAAGTTGTGCCTGCCCCGCCACCGCAGGACATTTGGACCACCGGCAGCGCCGTCGTCGAAGAGGCAATTGAATCTCAGCTTGACACAAAAGAGGCGGCTAGTGTATCGCTTTGCGCAACCAGGGGGAATCGGGAGGCGCGCGTAGGCTTCTGGCTCAACGCGATCTCGACGCCACCGTGGTTCATGAGGGAGGATCCGATGGCAAGCCGCAGAGAATTTCTTCAGGTTGGGTTCGCCGCCCTGACCTTGCCGATTTCGGCGCGGGCCGCCTTCTCGCCTGCTGCTTCGACCCCGACTGGCGAGGCTGCGCCGACACCGCTTTACAAAGTCGTATTCGATGAACGGTTCCCGGCCAGCGTCCAATTCGCGGAACAAGCGAGGAAGTTGGGAGCGTCCCTTCATGGAATCAAGGGTGACATTACCAGTCTGTGGTTCCACGATTTGTATCACCGCTGGAACAAAAGCCCAGTAGCGATCGCGGGTTTGACAGCGCACGGCCCAATATTCTGCCTGGAGAGAATCGCGTGGGATCATCGGATGCGGGTCGTGTTCCGCGCCGATCACAAGCGTCTGCCGGATGGCTCGATCGAGCACACATTCTCAGGCCCTGAGAGCGTCCTGCGCCGGGCCGCGGACCTGGGCGTCGACGGGCCAAACTGGGGCAGCCGAATGGCGGACCTGGTAACGCATTTCCCTCAGGTTCGATCAGCAAGCGGGAAAGCGACTTTCGTCGCTCCCCTGGCAAAACCCACAGGCGATGATCCAGAGCCGTTAATCTCGTGGGTCATTGCACCCGTTCGTTCTGCATAGAAACGTTCGCGTTTCGAATAGGGGAGGAGTGTGCCGTGCGATTTCCACCTGGCGTGAGCAGCAAGGATTTCTCCGACGCGCTGAAGCAGTTTGAAGAGGCTGTCGGCAAGGAGTGGGTGTTTACGAGCGATGAGGACGTAGCCCTCTATCGCGACGCCTATTCGCCGTTCATGGGTGAACCGGAGGAACGCGTTGCGTCAGCCGCAGTCGCTCCCGATGGCGTGGAGCAGGTTCAGAAGATCGTAAGGATCGCGAACACCTACAAAATCCCCATCTACCCGGTCTCGACAGGCAAGAATCTCGGCTATGGCGGTTCCGCGCCGGCCTATTCGGGCAGCGTCGTCCTCGACCTGAAGCGCATGAACCGGATTTTGGAAGTCGATGAAAAGAACGCGTATGCGTTGGTCGAGCCGGGCGTCAGCTATTTCGATCTCTACCGGTACATTGTGGAGAAGGGGCTGAAGCTGTGGATTGACGTTCCCGATCCCGGCTGGGGCAGTCCCGTCGGCAACTCCCTGGACCGCGGCGGTGGCTATTTGATGGCGCAGTATCGCAACCACTTTGACTCTCACTGTGGGATGGAAATCGTGCTGGCCAACGGGGAACTCCTGCGCACCGGGATGGGCGCCATGCCGGGCGCCAAAACGTGGCAGCAATACAAGAGCGGCTTCGGGCCGTGGATCGATGGCATTTTCTCTCAGTCGAATTTCGGCGTGGTGACGAAGATGGGGTTCTGGCTGATGCCGGAGCCGGACGCCTACCTCTCGGGCACTGTTTACGTACCGAGGCATGACGATCTGATTCCCCTCGTCGAAATCATGACCAACCTAGAGAACACACGGGTCACGAACGGCATGCCGGACCTTGGCAGCCCGCTGCTCTCGATACCAATGATTTCGGAAATCGATAAATGGAATGCGGGCGAGGGACCACCTCCGCCGGATGCAGAACTTTCGGCTTTGCTGGCGAAGTCCGAAGGCGGCGGGTCTCCGGAGCTCGAGCAATACGCGCTGAGGAAAGGCATTAGCTATTGGAAATGCAGGCTGAGCTTCTATGGGGCGGAAAAAGCCAACGCGGCAAACTGGGAGTACGCAAAAGAGAAGTTTTCGGTGATTCCCGAAGTCAAGTTCGAACAGAACGAATCGTACAAGCTGCCCCTGACTCCCGAGCAGCGCGAAAAAGTCCACAAGCCGCAGTTCGGCATCCCGAGCCTTGCGATGTTTTCCATCGGCGCGCGGTCGCCGGCCAACCCGCAGCCGACAAGCGGGCACATGTGGTTTTCGCCGATTATTCCCCGGACGGGCGAAGCAATCTTCGAGGCGAATCGGGTATTTGCCGCAGCCGCCAAGGAATTTGGCCTGCCGGTCCTTTCCTTCAGTCTGCCCTCCTGTTACTGGGAGAGGGCTTTCATATTCATCTTTGCTTTCCCGGTTACACGCGACGTTGAAACGAACAAGAAAAACCGGGCGGCTTTCAAGCAAGTGGTTCAGAGGGCGGCCGAGCACGGTTGGGGAGAATACCGCACGGCCCCTGCCTTTCAGGACACGATCATGGGCACGTACTCGTACAACAGTCACGCGCTGCTGCACTTTCACGAAACGCTGAAGGACGCGGTCGATCCGAACGGGATCCTTTCCGCAGGCAGGTACGGAATTTGGCCCAAACACCTCAGGGAAGGCAAGGCGTGAAGAGAACCGGAGTCAATTTGGCAGCTGCATTCATCGGGAACATGCGATGAGGGTTCCGCCCGGTGTAACTCCAGCTGATTTTGCCGAGGCCATCAAGCAGTTTGAAGCGGCCGTAGGCAAGGAGTGGGTGTTTACGAGCGATGAGGATGTGGCCCTCTATCGCGACGCGTACTCGCCGTTCTGGGGCGAGCCGGACGAACTCGTCGCTTCTGCGGCAGTCGCTCCCGATGGGGTCGAGCAGGTGCAACCCGTCGTCAAGATCGCGAACACCTACAAAATCCCCATCTACCCGGTCTCAACCGGCAAGAATCTCGGCTATGGCGGCTCCGCCCCAGCCTATTCGGGCAGCGTCGTGCTCGACCTAAAACGGATGAACCGGATTCTGGAGGTCAACGAAAAGAACGCCTACGCGCTCGTGGAACCGGGCGTGAGTTACTTCGACCTCTACCGGTACATTGAGGAGAAGGGTCTGAGGCTCTGGATTGATGTGCCCGATCCCGGCTGGGGCAGCCCGATCGGGAACTCTCTCGACCGCGGCGGCGGCTATTTGATGCCGCAGTACCGCAATCACTTTGACGCGCATTGCGGGATGGAAGTCGTGCTGGCCAACGGCGAAGCGCTGCGCACGGGGATGGGCGCCATGCCAGGCGCCAAAACGTGGCAACAGTACAAGAGCGGCTTCGGGCCGTGGGTGGACGGTATTTTCTCGCAATCCAATTTTGGCGTGGTGACGAAGATGGGGTTCTGGCTGATGCCGGAGCCGGACGCCTATCTTTCTGGCACGGTGATGGTGCCGAGACACGACGACTTGTTCTCCCTCGTCGAGATCATAACCAACCTGGAAAACACTCGCGTCACGAACGGCATGCCATTTTTCGGCAGCCCTCTGCTATCCAGGGGAGGACCGTTGGGCGGCGGACCGCAGCCCGATCCGGAGTTGACGGCGTTGCTTGCCAAGCCCGATGCGGTTTCTTCTCCAGAATTGCAGCAATATGCCAAGAGGAAAGGCACCAGCTACTGGAGCTGCACGCTGTCTTTCTACGGAGCAGAAAAAGCCAACGCTGCAAATTGGGAATTCGCGAAAGAAAAATTCTCCGCGATTCCGGGAGCGAAATTCGTGGACGGAGAAGCGCTCAAGCTTCCGCTCACTCCCGAGCAGCGAGAAAAGGTGAATGTGCCGCAATTTGGCATACCCAGCCTGCGAATGTTTTCCATCGGCGCGCGCTCGGACACCAATCCGAACCCGACGAATGGGCACGTCTGGTTCTCACCGGTCATTCCCCGGACGGGCGAGGCGATCTTCGAGGCGAATCGCGTCTTCGCCCAGGCCGCCAAGGAACTGGGCCTGCCTGTTCCCACGTTCAGCCTACCCACGGGCTACTGGGAACGAGCGTTCATCTTCCTCTTTGGTTTCCCGATCACGCGCGACCCCGAGACAAACAAGAAAAACCGCGCATCTTTCAAACGCCTGGTTGAGATCGCGGCGAAACACGGTTGGGGAGAATACCGCACGGCGCCTGCTTACCAAGGCGCCGTGATGAACACCTATTCCTTCAACAATCACGCGCTGCTGCGATTTCACGAAACGGTGAAGGACGCCGTCGATCCGAACGGTATCCTTTCCGCCGGTAGATATGGCATCTGGCCGAAGCACCTGAGGGAGGCGAAATCATGAGAAAGGCAGGGATTTCCCTGGCTGTAGCACTTTTTGTGACCTTCGCGGTCCAACCGGTTACGGCGCAGGAGCAGAGGATAACTTCGTCGTGGACTCCGGCGACTGTCTCGGGCCAAGGCCAGCCCAAGGGCTATGTGGAATACCAAAGGTTTTGCTCCGCGTGCCATGGTGAAGGCGTCGGAAGACCGGGTACGCTGGCGCTGCAGGCAAAATACAAAGGGGCGGTGCCTGCCCTGCTGGATAAGCGCACAGACTTGACCCGTGAATTCGTCAAAACGACCGTTCGGAACGGCGTGACGGTCATGCCGTTTTTCCGCAAGACGGAAATCAGTGACGCGGACCTGGATGCGATCGCGGCGTACCTTACGCGCAACAACAAGCCGTAGCCAATCAGGAGCTTGTGATGAGAGTTCCGCCGGGCGTAAGTCCTCATGATTTCTCCGAAGCGCTCAAGCAATGGGGCGAAGCCGTCGGCAAGGAGTGGGTGTTCACGTCCGATGAGGACGTGGATCTCTATCGCGACTCCTATTCGCCTTTCTGGCACGAAGCCGAAGAGCCGATTCCTTCCGCAGCCGTCGCCCCGGACGGCGTCGAACAGGTGCAGGCGGTCATCAAGATAGCCAACGCCCATAAGATTCCTCTCTGGACGATTTCGACCGGCAAGAATCTCGGATACGGCGGCGCTGCTCCTCTATTGGGCGGCAGCGTCATGCTCGACCTCAAGCGGATGGACAGGATCCTCGAGGTCAATGACAAGAACCACTATGCTCTAGTCGAACCCGGCGTCAGCTACTTTGATCTCTATCGATATATTCAGGGGAAAGGGCTCAAAGTGTGGATTGACCCTGCCGATCCTGGCTGGGGCAGCTTGATCGGCAATGCCGTCGATCGGGGCGGCGGTCGTACGCCCATGCGCGACCACTTCGACGCGCATTGCGGAATGGAAATCGTCTTACCCAATGGCGAGGTGATGCGCACGGGCATGGGCGCGCTACCAGGTTCCAAGACCTGGCAGCAATACCGATACGGTTTCGGTCCTTACGTCGACGGCATGTTCACGCAGTCTAGTTTGGGCGTGGTCACGAAGATGGGTTTCTGGCTGTTTCCCGAGCCGGAAGCCTATATGACTGGCACTGTGATTGTGCCAAAACACGACGATCTTATTCCCCTCGTCGCCAATCTGGCGTACCTAATGAACTCCAGCATCGTCCTCGGCACGACAAGCGTGGCGAGCCCTCTGAATTTTGTTCGCGATCCAGCGCTTGCGGCGCTGCGTGCAAAGCCCGGTGGGGCCTCAACGCAGGAATTGGAGCAATACGCACAGGAGCACAACGTCGGGTATTGGAGCATCGACCTGCCCTTCTATGGACCGGCCAAGGTTGTCGCCGCGCAGTGGGACTACGCGAAGGAGAGGTTTTCCGCCATCACGGGCGCTAAATTCCGCGATGGAGCAATGCGTCGCTTTCCGCTGGACCCCAAGGAGTTGGACCAGCAGTTTCCCAGTTCAGTGGCCATTGGCGTACCGAGTCTTTCCGTATTCGGGGTTGGCGGCGGACGCAGCGAGGGGCACGTCTGGTTTTCGCCGATCATCCCGATGACCGGCGAGGCGGTGCTCGAAGCGCAGCAAGTTTTTAGCGAGGCGTACAAAGAAATGGGCCTGCCGATGGGCCCGATGTTTTTCCTCGGCCCTTCGTCCAATTATCCGCGCTGCTTTCTCGTGCTTTTCGGGTTTCCCATCGAGCACGATATCGAAAAAAACCGGAAGAATCGGGAAAACTTCAAACGCATCGTCCAAGTGGCTGCCGAACATGGCTGGGGGGAATACCGCACGCACACGGCTTTCATGGAAACGGTGATGAACGCCTACTCCTACAACAACCACGCGCTGCGGCGTTTCCATGAAACGATCAAGGACGCGGTGGACCCGAACGGGATCCTGTCACCAGGAAAATGCGGCATTTGGCCAAAACATCTGAGAAAGGCACAGGCATGAAAAACGGGAGAGCCGCTGTCTTGGTTCTGGTGAGTTTGGCCTTTGCCGCATCGGCATTCGCCGCGCCGGACGACGCACAGATCGAGAAGGGACACAAGGTATACGACAAGTGGTGCTTTCCGTGCCACGGTACGGGCAGCGGGAAACCCGGCACGGACTCGCTAAAAGCCCGCGGTCAACAACCAGCCGTGCTCGAAGAGCGCACGGACCTGACCGCGCCGATGATCAAGACTTTCGTCCGCCATGGCGTGCTGTTCATGCCGACGTTCCGCAAGACGGAGATCAGCGACGCCGACCTGGATGCAATCGCAGCCTATCTGACGCGGAACAACAAGCCATAGCAACGCCGCAGCGATTTCTTACTTCCGCCTGCGCACATCTCGACGCGCCAGCAGTCCGGCCGAATTTTGACGGTCACGCTATACTACCACTTCTGCGCGCCGGAAAATGATTCAGACCGCGGTCGAGGTCTATCGCGGGGCGCGTTCGTTCTTCTCATGTACTTTTTCTATCGCGTCCTTACGGCGGTGGGCATGTTCCTGCTTGTGCCCTACTACGCGCTGCGCAGATGGCGCGGCGGAGAGCCATCGCGCGCTTTGCGGGAGCGCCTCGGCAGCTTGCCGCCGGAAATCCTTTTTCACGCAGGCGCAAAACGCCCGGCCGAAAGCGCTTTGCTGCGTCCCATCTGGATTCACGCCGTCTCGGTCGGCGAGGTGCTGGCCGCGAAGCCGCTGTTCGAGGGCTTGAAACGGCGCTTTCCGGACCGCGCCGTGTTCGTGTCGACCACGACGGAGACAGGCCAGCGCCTCGCTCGCGAGCGTCTGCAAGCCGCGGACGGCATCTTCTACTTCCCGCTGGACTGGATCGTCCCTGTTCGCCGGGCCCTGCGGGCGATGCGTCCCGCGCTCGTGATCGTCATGGAGACCGAAATCTGGCCGAATTTCCTGCGGGAGGCGCGCCAGCAGAACGTGCCGGTGGTCTTCGCCAATGCGCGCATCTCCGGGAAATCCTTCGCGCGTTACAACCGATGGAAATTTCTCGTCGACGGGTTTTTCGCGCGCGTCCTGCAGGACGCGGAGCTGTTTCTGGCGCAGACGCCCGAGGACGCCGCGCGCCTCGATGCGATGGGAGCGCCCGAAGGCCGCGTGGAAGTGACCGGCAACTTGAAATACGACGGCGAGCAGCCGGATATCAGCCGGTTCGGGGTCTGGCTCGAAGACCAAATTCGCAGGCAGGAGCGGTGGCCGGTGCTGGTTGCGGGCAGCGTGGTCACGCAGGAAGAGGAAGCGGTGCTCGCCGCCTATGACGTCGTCCAGCGCAAGTGGCGCCACGCGTTGCTCGTTCTCGCCCCGCGCAAGCCGGACCGGTTCGATGCTGCGGCAAGCATCGCGGCCTCCAGCGGCTGGAACGTGGTTCGCCGCAGCCGCTTGGACCTCGATGCGCCGCTCGACGAAAATGCAGACGTGCTGGTGCTCGACTCGATCGGGGAACTGGCGGGGCTGTACCTGCTGGCGGACGCGGTCTTCGTCGGCGGTTCGCTGGTTCCGGCGGGCGGACACAACATCCTCGAGCCGGCATGGTTCGCAAAGCCGCCGGTGTTTGGCGTGTCGATGGAGAACTTCCGCGACATGGCGGAGCAGTTCCTCGCAGCGCAGGCCGGAATACAAGTATCCAGCGGCATGCAGCTCGGGAAGGTATGGGTGCAGCTGATCGAAAACAGCGCGCTGCGGGACCGCATGGGACAGGCCGCGCTCAAACTCTCCGAGCGAAACCGGGGCGCGGCGGCGCGCTCGCTCGACCGCATCGGCGCCGTGCTCGGTGAACAGGGGCGCCCGGCGTGACGCTCAGCGGAGCGCTCCGCTGGCTATTGTGGCCTTTGATTTTGCCTTACGGCGCTTTCGTGCTTCTCCGCGCCTTCGCTTATCGGCGCGGAATTCTGCGGCAAAAGCAGCTCGACGGCGTCGTGATCAGCGTCGGCAATCTCACGACCGGGGGCACAGGCAAGACGCCCATGGTCATGTGGATTGCGCAGCGCCTGCTCGGGGAAGGAAAAACCGTAGGAATCCTTACGCGGGGGTATCGCGGCAAACTGCTGCCGGGCGGCTCGACAAGCGACGAAGTGCAAGTGATGAAGCAACGACTGGGCGACCGCGCCGCTTTTGGCGTGGGCGCGGACCGCGTTGCGCGCGGCCACGAGCTTGCGCAACGCGGCGTTGAGTGGTTCGTCTTGGACGACGGCTTCCAACACCTGCGGCTCGCCCGCAACGTCGATATTGTCTTGATCGACGCGACAAATCCGTTTGGCGCCGGCCACCTGCTTCCCTCGGGGCGGCTGCGCGAACCGCGATCCGCCCTCTCGCGGGCGGATATCGTCGTCATCACCCGCAGCGAACACGCTCCGGCCGTCGAAGCCGCCATCTGGAGCGATTCCGTCGCGCCGATCTTCTATGCGCGCCCTCAGCTCGAGTCGATCCGCATCCTGCGCGGCGAATATCCCGGAGAAACGGACGCGGATGCCCGCGCGCGCCGATTCTTCGCCTTCTGCGCTATCGGCAATCCGTCCGCGTTTCTGGCGGACATCCAGGACTGGGGCTTCCAGGTCGCCGGGCACCGGTTCTTCCCGGATCACCACCGCTACCTGCAGCACGACCTGGATGCGATCGGGGAAAAAGCTCACGCTGCGGGCGCCGACGCCCTGATCTGCACGGAAAAGGACGTGTTCAATCTTTCCGGCGTGAAGTGGCGCCCGCTCGAGATCAGATACTGCCGTATTACGATGCGCATCGGCCGCGAAGACGAGTTCTGGCAAGCGGTCGTGACGATCGCGCAATCACGCGCCCAGCCCGGAAAATGATTCTGACTGGGCGCGACGACTTTCGTCGCGTGATTGCCGCTCTGAGCGCCGCTGTGATACCGTTTCGCGCGGCAAGCGCGCGTCGCACATAGGGAGAATGCTTGAGCCCCGCCCGCAAGAGAGGAAAGCACAAGGCAAGGCCCGCTGCCGGACGCGCGGCGGACACCAGCGTTGACCTCACACGGCTGCTCGACATCGTGGGCGCATTCCCGCGCCAGATGATCTGCGTGGTCGGCGATTTCGTTCTCGACGAGTTCGTTTCGAGCGAAATCTCGCGTGTCTCGCGCGAGGCCCCGGTACTGATCCTGCGCCGCCGTGCGAGCGAAGTGTATCCGGGCGGCGCCGCGAACGCCGTGAACAACCTCGCGGATCTGGGCGCGCGAGTTTTGCCGGTCGGCGTCGTGGGCGATGACGAAGGCAGCCGCGCGCTCCTTGAATGTTTCCGCCGCAAACGTGTGGACACTTCGCGCATCCTGCGCGTCCACGGCTGGGTCACGACCGCGAAGACGCGCTTTCTCGCCGGATGGACGCACACGACCGAGCAACAGGTGCTGCGGGTGGACCGCGAGCCGTCGGGGCCGCTTCCCCAGGGCGTCCGGGACGCAGTCGCTCGTAGGGCACGGCCGATCGCGCGCCGGGCCGCTGCCGTGCTCGTCTCCGACTACGGTTTGGGCGCCGCGACCCCCTCCCTCGTTCGCGAACTTCGCGCGAAATGCATTACTCTGGATTCGCGCTTCCGCCTGCTCGAGTACCGGGACGCGGGCATAACCGCCGCAACGCCGAATGAACCTGAGCTTGAAGCCGCCTACCAGGCGCGTATTGGGACGGACGTGGGGAAACTCGAGGAGCTGGGTCAGCGCGCGCTGCGCGATCTGGGCCTGGCGTCTCTCGTCGTGACGCGTGGCAAGGATGGCATGGCCGTCTTCGAGCGCGAAGCGCCGGGCGCGCGAGAAACCTCGCCGCTGGTGCGGCACATTCCGATCTTTGGCTCAGACGCGCCCGTTGACGTCACCGGCGCGGGCGACACGGTGATCGCTGTCTTTACACTTGCGCTCGCGGCCGGCGCGTCGTGCCTCGAAGCGGCGCACCTGGCGAATTACGCGGGCGGAATCGTGGTGATGAAGCGCCGCACGGCCACCGTGACGCGCGCGGAGCTCGAGGCCGCGCTCCGCCGCGAGGCGACGGCGCAGCGGTAGACTCGCGGGACTCGCCGCGACCGCCAAGAATCGAATGGACACGCGCGAAAAAATCCTTTCCCGCGACGGCCTTCACGAAGTGCTCGATGAGCATCGCCGCGCGGGCCGCAAGATCGTGTTCGCGAACGGCGTCTTCGATCTCCTCCACGTGGGCCATATCCGCTACTTGCAGGCGGCGCGCGCCGAAGGCGATGTCCTCGTCGTGGGCATTAACTCCGACGCCGGCGCGAGAAAACTCAAGGGTGAGGGCTGCCCGATCCTCACGGAACGGGCGCGCGCGGCGCTGGTCGCTGCGCTCACAGCAGTGAATTACGTGATCCTTTTCGACGAGCTCGACGTCAAACCGCTGCTTCGCGAGTTCCAGCCGGATGTCCACGCAAAGGGCACCGATTACACGCCTGACTCCGTCCCCGAACGCGACCTTGCGGCGCTTCTCGGCATTCGCGTGGCCATCGTCGGCGATCCCAAAAAACATTCGACGCGCGACCTCCTGGCGCGCCTGCGGCGGCAGGGCGATGGCTGAGCCGCGGTTCCTGCTCGTCAGGCTCGGTTCAATGGGCGATGTCATCCATGCCATCCCGGCCGCTTCCGCGCTGCGCGACACATTTCCGGGGGCTCGCATCGACTGGGCCGTCGAGCCGCGGTGGGCCCGGCTCCTCGAAGCAAATCCCGATCTTAACCAGGTCATCTCCGTCGATCGCGCGAGCGCCGGAGGAATCGTGGCTACGGTGCGGAAACTGCGCGCGGCGAAATATTCCTGCGCGATCGATTTCCAGGCGCTGTACAAGTCGGCTCTGCTGGCGTTCGCATCGGGCGCGCCGCGCCGCATCGGATTTCAGAGCAGCTACGCGCGCGAGGGGCTTGCGTCGTACTTCTACACCGACCGTCGCAATCCGCGCGGCGCTCATAAAGTGGAGCATAACCTCACGCTCGCCGAGGCTGCAGGCGCGAGAAAATCCACGCCAGGGTTCCCACTCGCGGTTTGCCCGGCGGATGACGAGCGCGTCGCGCGCGAGCTCGCGAACCACAAGCTCGGAGGATTTTTCGTCTTGAATCCCGGCGGAGGCTGGCGTTCGAAATGCTGGCCCGCCGAGCGCTACGGAGAGCTGCATCGCAATCTCGCGGAACGCTTCGGCTGGCGCGGCGTTGTCACGTTCGGCCCCGGCGAGGGAGGTCTCGCGCGCAAGGTCGCGGACACTGCCGGCAATCCGCCGCCGGTGGCAATCGCGCTGGACCTCGGTCCGTTGATGGCGCTCATGCGGCGCGCCAGGTTTGTCGTTTCCGCAGATACCGGCCCGCTGCATCTCGCCTCCGCGCTCGGCGCGCCTGTCGTCGGACTTTTCGGCCCGACGGACCCTTCGCGCAACGGTCCTTACTCCTCCGACGCGTCGCGCGATATCGTCCTGCGTAATCCGCGCGACTGCGAGACAACCTATCGCCGCGGCAAGGATTATTCGCCTGCTATGCTGTCGATTACAGTGCAACAAGTCGCCGATGAAATCGCGCGCCGCTGGGGAACGGCTTCGTGAGCGAGCCGAGGAAGTTCTGGATGCGCTGGCGCGTCCGCGTGGGCTATCCCGTCGCGGTCGCCTACCTTCTGCTCGCCGATCCGACACCACGTTCGATTCTGATCGGTGGAATCGTGGCGGCACTCGGGCTGTTCGTTCGCGGGGCCGCGTCCGGGCACTTGCGGAAGGACCGCGAGCTCGCCGTCTCTGGGCCCTACGCGCATACACGAAACCCGCTTTATCTCGGCAGCGCTTTGCTCGCCGGCGGCTTTGCGATCGCGGGCTGGTCCTGGTGGGCCGGCCTGCTTGTGATGGTGTACTTCGGGGTCTTCTACTACGCGGTGATGCGCAACGAAGCGGAAGACCTGCGCGTGCACTTCGGCACGGCATTCGACGCGTACGCCGCGCGCGTTCCGTTTTTCTTCCCGAGCTTCGCCGGCGTGTCGACCGAAAGCGCTACAAAATTTTCATGGGAACAGTACCGACGCAACCGCGAATATAAGGCCCTGGTCGGAACGATTGTGGGAGTGGGCGTTGTCTGGCTACGGATGTGGCTTCGAGGGCGCTTCGGCTACTGAAGGCGATAAACGGCGTGCATCATGCGCTGGAACTGCGGCCGGTAGATGAGATCGAACGCGCGCTCTTTGCCGGGAAACATTTCGAGCGCGGCGCGACGCGTGGCGGCAACCATCCCCGCGGCTTCTTCGGCCGAAAGGCCGCCCGCAGCAATGGTGTCGAGTGTGAGGCGAACCAGAATCCGCAGACGCCGGATGCGACGGCTTTCTTCGTCAATTTCTTCCTGGGTCGGCGAGAACGCCGCAGTTTGGTGCGTGCTTTCCATCGTGGCCGAGGCCGAACTCTGCATATTATGGACTCGCGCTCGCAGGTGCACAATAGTACTCGGAAGCCGGATTTCGAATTCCCGACGGGGCGCGCACAATCGCAAGACAACACAGAGGATAGGGGATGCGAGCAAGACTAGGGAGACTATTGCTCGGCGTACGAGTGCACGGAAAGATTCTGCCCGTCGGTGATCGCCGTGACCGCGCCATCGCGTCCGTCCGCAGCAATCGCACGCCGCAATGTCCGTAGCGCTCGATCACGCCTTCCAACGGATGCCCGAACGCATTCCCTTCGCCAACCGACACGACCGCGATGCGCGGCGCAACAGCCGCTAGGAAAACCTCCGTTGAAGACGTCTTGCTCCCGTGGTGCGGCACTTTCAGGAAATCGGCGGCGAGCGGCGCGTGCTCCGCGACGAGTTTTTCTTCGACGTGATGCTCGATGTCTCGTGAGCGCCTGCGAAGCAGCACCACCGTCTCCATGTGAAATGTCTGGGGAAAAAGATCGAACAGTTGGATTCCGGAAATTTCATAGCTGCCCTGGACGAACGCCGCGAGATCGCGCGCCAGCGTCGGGGGCTCGCACGAAACGTAAGTGATGCGCTCGGGGGAAAGGCGCAGAAGCTGCTTGGTCGCGCCCGGCGTCATGCCCGCTCGCGGAGGATCGAGAAGCACGAGATCGGGCTTGCCTTTGTATTTCTCCAGGAACGGCTCGACGTCCGCCGTCCGCACCTCGATGCGGCCGCGGGAATTTGTTTCCAGGTCTCGCGCCGCTGCCGGATTCGACTCGACGGCGACCACATGACCGAAATGCTTCGCGAGCGGCACCGAGAACAGTCCCACTCCGGCGAAGAGGTCGAGCGCAAGGCTTCCGCTTTCGTTCTCGGTCACGTGGCGAGCCAAATCGTCGCAGAGAAAGCGATTAACCTGGAAGAACGACAAGTGGCCCACACGATATGTCGAGCCGGCGGCTTCGTATTCAATGAAGCCCGGGCCGTCCAATTCCATTCGGTCGCGGCTCGGATCCTTGAAAAGTAGGCTCGCGGTCTCCTGCAGAATTCCCCGAATCGTTTTTGCCAGTTCGGCGGCGTGCGCAGGGAAGCCGGCAAATGTGGCCGTGAGGAGCAGCTTCGAGTCGTTGGCCCCGGCAAATGCTTCGACTTCACGCAGTTCGCGCGGGACCGTTCCCTCCGCCAGTGCCTTGCGCAGCGCGAGCAGCGTCTTCAGCAGGAGCGGCGAGAGAATCGCGCAATCTTCGACGTCGCAAAGAGCCGTTGAGTTCGCCCGGAAATAACCGATTCCGAGTTTGTCCGAGCCACCTTCGACCGGCCGAATCTTCCACTGCGCGCGGTTGCGATAGCCCCAGGGCGGCGAACCGTGCGCCGCGATCTCTCCCGGCCATTCAATTCGCCCGATTCGCCGCAGCGTCTCGCGGAGGATTTCAGTCTTGTATTTGAGCTGTGCGTCGTACGAGATATGTTGGTAATCGCAGCCGCCACAAACGCCAAAATGCGGGCAGCGCGGAGCGGCTCGCTCCGGCGAAGGCTCGATGAGCCGCTCGACGCGCGCACGCACGAACTTTTTCTTCTGCTCGACGGCCGTGGCGGAGACTCGCTCCGTCGGAAGCACGAACGGCACAAAGACCGTCGAACCATCGTGATGCGCCAGACCCTCGCCACCGTAGATCAGCTTTTCGATTGTGATTTCCATTGTGTCGGGGACGCAAAGCGCCCGCGCTACGTTTAGGTGAGGTAGAAAAGGCTCAAGCGCGGCAGGTCGAACTGCTCGAGCAGCCGCTTCTGCACGTACTGGCGCTCGAGCTGCGCGAGCTGCCCGGCAGACATCTTGCGCCGGTAGGGCGCGAGCGCGCGGTCCATTTCGCGGCGGATCGCGAGCATCGCCTCCTCGTCAGCGTCAGCGGAGAGCGCCGCGGTCAGTTTCTCTTCCAGCACCGTCAGCCGCCGCTCCAAGTCTTCGAGATCGAGTGCGCCGGGTGAATCGATGAGCGGCAGGGCTTCGTCGAGCCGGCCGGCCGTCTCCTCCAAACGCGACGCCAGGGCGGCGCGAGCGAGCCGCTGCTTCTCGGCTGCCACGCGCACGCGCGTGGCGTTGCGCTCCAGGTATTTCTTCAGCTCGTCGCGCGAAAACGGCTCCGCCGCCGGCCGGGCCGCTTTCACTTCGGGGCCTCTGCCCGCAGCGGCCTCCCGGGCCTGTGCCGCGGCGTCAAGCACGGCATCGACGCAGTAGGCGAGGCTCTTCAGCTGCCGCCCGCCCGCCGCGCGCCGCGACCGCTCCCAGCTTTCAAAGGCGCGATCGATTCCTTTCAACACGGCCCCGAGCGGAATTCCCGCCTTCTGCCAGGTCTCGACAATCGCCCAATCGAGCGGCGACACCAGCAGATGCGCGCCGCGCTTCCGCCAGAAATACTCCTCGATCTCCGTGAAGTAGTTGAAATAGTTGAAAGATTCCATGGCGGCCGCCGGGCGCGATGGTTCCGCTGAACCGGGAGTGTAGCCATTCGCTGCCATTTTCGCGGCTCTAGTTCGCTGGCCTGCCGGAGGCCTTCCTCTGCGCGCCGGCGCCGCGCTCCTGCGCGCCGGTCTGGTTCCGCTCCCAGATAATGCGCAGGCCATTGAGCGTCAGGAACTCGTCGATCGTTTGGATGTGCCGCGAGGCGGTTCCGATCAGCGGCGCCTGTCCGCCGGTTGCGACGACCTTCGTCTTCGGCCCCATCACTTTTTTCATGCGGTCGAGGATTCCGTCGACGAGATCGGTGTAGCCATAAAAGAGCCCGGCCTGCATCGAAGCCGCGGTGTTCGTCCCGATGATGTTTCCCGGATCCTTGATTTCGACGCGGAAAAGCCGCGCCGCGCGCGCGAACAGCGCGTCCGCCGAAATTCCGATTCCGGGCGCCAGCACGCCGCCCAGATACTCGCCGCGCTCCGAAACCGCATCGAAATTGATCGCCGTGCCGAAATCAACGATGATGCACGGCCCGCCGTACTTGTCGAATGCCGCGACGCTGTTGACGATCCGGTCCGCTCCGACTTCCTGCGGATTGTCGTACTGCACCGGCATACCCGTCTTGATCCCCGGCTCGACGAAGAGCGCCTTGCGATTAAAATACCGCTCGGCCATGCCCGCGAGCGTCGCATTCAGCGGTGGCACGACCGAGCTGATGATCACACCGCCGATCTCGCCGGGCTCCAGGCCCGCCAGCGTGAACAGGTTACGCGTGAGGATGCCGTATTCGTCGACGGTCTGATCGCGCGCGGTCGTCAGCCGCCAGTGCGCGACGAGTTCCTGGCCGCGAAACACGCCCAGCACCGTATTGGTGTTGCCTGCATCGAGCGCCAAAAGCATCAGGACGCCTCCGCTACATCGCCCGAAAGCACCGCCTCGATCCCACGCCCATCGTCGCGCGCGACGCGCAGGACGCCGCTCGGCTCGAGTCCGGCCGTTGTGCCCGTGAAGCTTTCGGTGGCGGTCGTGATGCGCACGCGCTTCCCTTCGTAATAGCTGGACACTTGCGCGAACCGGCGAATCATCGGCAGCGCGCCGTCCGCCAGGAACTGATTGTAGTAGCGGTCGAGATGTCGCAGCAACCGTATCAGCAGCTCGAGGCGCGAATGAACCTTCCCCGTCTCCATCCGCAGCGACGTCGCTATAGCCGCGAGGTCAGCTGGCATTTTCGTCTGATTGACGTTCACGCCGATCCCGATGACGGCGTAGTGTATGCGGTCAGGCTCCGCGTGCATTTCGGTGAGGATGCCGCAGAACTTCCGGCCGCTGACCAGCACGTCGTTGGGCCAGCGTATATCGGGAAGCGAATCGAGATCCTCGGCAGCGGCGTCCCGCGCCGCGAGCCCAGCGACCAGCGTGAGCAGCGGTGCGTGCGCTGGCGGGACCGGCGGCCGCAGCAGGATACTGCAATAGATGCCCGCGGACTTTTCGGACGCCCATGAGCGGCCCGCGCGTCCGCGGCCGGCCGTCTGCTCTTCGGCGAGCACTACCGTTCCCTGCGGCTCGCCTGCCTCTCCCAGGCGCAGGGCGACTGCATTCGTCGAATCGGTCTTGAAAAAGTGATAGATGCGGCGCGCGAACGGCGTCCCGTAGAGGCGATGGCTCAGCATCTGCGGGACCAGGATGTCCGGCATGCGCTCGATGTGATAGCCGGTCCGGGGATGGCCTTTTACGCGCACGCCGAGCGCGCGAAGTTTCTCGATCCAGCGCCAGAGGCATTGCCGCGTAACGCCGATTTCTTTTGCGATTTTCGCGCCGCTGATGACGATCGTGGAGTTTTCGGCGAGCAGCGTCAGCAGCGCGTCGATGTGCCGGTCAGTGGTGCCGGGCAGTTCCGCCATTCGCTTCGTTGGCATGGGAAGGAGCACGAAGGATACTCGACGCGCCCGCCGCGAACAAGCGGCGGACAATCCAAACGCTGGTGTCACTACGATTCGAGGTGTTTCAGGCGGTCGAGGAGCTTCTTGTGTTCGAGCTGACGCTCGGCGAGGAGCGTGCGCAGGTCGTCGACGACCTTGGCGGGGGCTTTGCTGCGGAATGTGTCGTCCGCCAAACGCTTCTGCTTCGATTCGATGTCTTTTGCGAGGCGGTCGATTTCTTTCGTCAGCCGTGCGATCTCGGCAGGCTTGTCGACCGCTTGACCGTACTGGATACTTAGGTCCAATTGCGGCGTCGAACGGACAACCGCACCCGTGGATTGGAGTTGCGCAGGCGAAATCTCGAAGCTGGAAAGAGAGGCGAGACGCAAAACGGCTTCGACGTTTCCACTGACGACTCTTTCAATTTCGGCATCGCCCGACGAACGGTAAGCGTCGACTTTGCGCTTCGGCTCAATTTTCATTTCTGACCGAATGTTCCTGAGCGTGGTGATGATGTCCTGCAACGTGGCCATGGCTTCGTCGGAAGCGGCATCGGCCCACCCGGCGCGCGCCCCGGGGAATTTGTCGAGCGCGACGGAGCGCGCGCCCGCGGGCTGCGGAAGGCGGTGCCACAGCTCCTCGGTGAGGAAGGGCATCACGGGATGGAGCAACCGCAGTGCGGCGTCGAGCGCCGCGAAGATATTGCGCCAGCTAGCGAGCGCGACTTCGCGGTCCGCTGCCGTGAGTTGCGGCTTGACCCACTCGATGTACCAGTCGCAGAAATCACCCCAGAAGAATTGGTAGATCGTCTGGCACGCTTCGTGAAACCGGAAATTGTCGAGCGCGCTGTCGACCTGCGCCGTCACCGCCGCGAGTCGCGAGAAAATCCAGCGATGCGCGAGCGCGCCCTCCCCCAGCACTGGATAGGGCGCCTTCGCGCGAATCTCCGGCGCGGCCAATTCTTCAAGTGTGAGGCCACCCCCCTCGACCTTCTCCAGATTCACAAACAGAAACCGCGCGGCATTCCAGATTTTGTTCGCAAACGCGCGCGCGCCGAGGATGCGGTCTTCCGTCAGCGCGATATCCGTGCCGGGCGCCGCCATGCTAGCGAGCATGTAGCGCAGCGCGTCGGTGCCGTATTGCTGCGTCAATTGCAGCGGGTCGACACCTGTGCCCTTCGTCTTCGACATTTTGGCGCCTTCGGCCGTGCGCACGAGCGAGTGCAAATAGAGGCGGCGAAACGGAATCCTGTCTTTCGGCTCCGCTCCTCCGATCAGGTGCAGGCCCATCATGATCATGCGGGAGTCCCAGAAGAACAGGATATCGTAGCCACTGATGAGCAGGCTCGTGGGATAGAACCTCTTCATATCTTCCGTGTCGTCGGGCCAGCCGAGCGTCGAAAACGGCCACAGCGCCGAGCTGAACCACGTATCGAGCGCATCCGTATCCTGGGTGAGTTTTGCGCCACCGCATTTCGGACATTTCGTCGGAACGCTCGCCGCGCGTGCGTGGCCTCCCACGATCTCGACGCGCGAATCCAAAGCCGGAACCATTTCCTTGCAGCCGTCACAGTGCCAGATCGGGATCCGGTGGCCCCACCAGAGTTGGCGCGAGATGCACCAGTCGCGGATGTTATCGAGCCATTGCAGCAGGATCGTGCGCTGGTTATCCGGGACGACCTCGATGATCCCATCGCGCACAACTTCCTCTGCCGGCCCAGCGAGCGGCTTCATCTTCATGAACCACTGCGTCGAGATGCGCGGCTCGACGATGGATTTGCAGCGGTCGCAGACGCCGACGGCGTGCATGTGCTCCTTCACGCCTTCGAGCAGGCCGAGCTCCTGCAAGTCAGCGGCGATTCGCGCGCGGGCGGCAAATCGCTCGACCCCTGCGTACTTTCCCGCGGCCTCGTTCATGTGCCCGTCGTTGGTCAGCACGTCGATTTCGGGCAAGCTGTGACGCTTACCGACCTCGAAATCGTTCGGGTCGTGCGCGGGCGTGATCTTGACGACGCCGGTGCCGAATTCGCGATCCACGTAGGTATCGGCGATGATCGGGATTTCGCGGTTCATCAGCGGCAAGATCACGGTCTTGCCGAGGAATCGCTGGTACCGCTCGTCGTCCGGATGGACTGCAACGGCCGTGTCGCCGAGCATCGTTTCCGGGCGCGTAGTGGCAACGACCAGAAATTCCTTCGAGCCGGCGATCGGATAGCGGATATTCCAGATTTTCCCGGCGCGCTCGTGATGGACGACTTCGAGATCGCTGATGGCTGTCTGGCAGCGGGGGCACCAGTTGACCATGTAGCGCCCGCGATAGATCAGTCCCTCGCGGTAGAGCCGGAGAAACGCCTCGAGCACCGCGCGATAGAGCTTTGGCTCGAGCGTGAAATGCTCGCGCGTCCAATCGCACGAAGCGCCGAGGCGGACCATCTGATCCTTGATGACGCCGCCGCTTTCCGCCTTCCATTGCCAGACGCGCCGCTCGAA
Source organism: Candidatus Acidiferrales bacterium (assembly GCA_050015155.1). Taxonomy (GTDB): domain Bacteria; phylum Acidobacteriota; class Terriglobia; order Acidiferrales; family UBA7541; genus Palsa-295. Next base: position 191,784 of record JBEKBY010000001.1, read on the forward strand.
CTCCTCGCGGCCCAGGTCCTGCCGGCGGATCTTCTGTTTTGCCAGCTCCCGCTCGACCACGAACTGCGTCGCGATCCCGGCGTGGTCCATGCCGGGCAGCCAGAGCGTGCGGTGGCCCTGCATGCGATGCCAGCGCACTAGCATGTCGATCTGGGTGTGTTCGAGCAGGTGGCCGAGGTGGATCGAGCCGGTGACGTTCGGCGGAGGCAGCGCAATCGAAAAGGAGGGGCCGTCGCCCGAGTTTTCGGCGCGGAAGAGTTTCTCGTCGAACCAGGCCTTAGCCCAGCGCTCTTCGATCTCCTGCGGCTCGTAAGCCTTGGGAATTTCTCGGGGCATGCGTTCCTTATGGAATTGAATTTCTCGCAGAAGCGAAACAATCAATATAAGCGGCGGGCGCGCAAGCCGTCAATCAGCCCATAGACGCAGGAGAATAATAGGGGTATTTCGCGAATCACACACGCAAAGAACCAGGCGGCTTCACCCCCTCTCGCACAGAGCGCTTAGGGCAGGCGGGATGATGGCGGGCCTACGGTGCTGCGCAGGCGAAATTGGCCGCCTCGTCGATGCTGCCGGTGCCCTTGTACTTCGCGACGTACGGATATGGGCAAAGCGGCCGCGTACGATCCACTTGCCCCTTTGTGCTGTGTGAGGCGATCATTTCGTCAAGGGCATTTTTCTGTTCGACCCACTGCTCCATCGCGCCGACCACGTCGAAATCGTTGGGTCCTTCGCCGCCGCGGCAGTGATTCATCCCCGGCACCATGAAGAGGCGCACTCGATCCGCCGTCTTCGCCGCGCCGCCCGCCGCCTTCACGACGCTCATGTAATAGTTAACGCTGTTTCCGGGAGGGATGAGTTGATCGGCCCAGCCGTGGTACATCAGGAGCTTCCCGCCGTGCGAAAAGAAAGGCTCGAGATTGGGATTGATGGCGTTGTTCAGGCCGCCGTCCACCTTGTCGGCGAGCGCAATGTCGCTGTCGAAATTCAGAGTGAGGTAATCATAGTCCGGGTTCTTGAACACGATGTACTTGAAATAATCGACAGCGACCAGTGGCGGCCTGCTCAGTGGAAGGCCCCATGCAGACTCGCTGCCGGGCTCGAGAGGCGGAAAGATTTCCTCCTTCGTGCGCGGATTCACGACCGGCGAGTAAATTCTCTTAGCTGCTTCCACTTGCGGAGCAGTGAGGCATGACGCATCGTCGGCGCCCTTGCACTGAAGGACGGCCGGATCAAAGTGGCAGCGCCTCGGATCTTCGAGGAGGCCGTCCTTCACGCCATCGAGCGCGTCGCATGCCTCCAGCACGGCCTTGTGGATGAACGGGAGCTTCTCCGCAGGGATAGCGCTCTCCGGGCTTTTGTGCACGGCCTGCGAAATCCAGACAGACGAGGCCTGAAGATGAACCATGTAGTTGGCGGACGCGCCGGCGATGATGCCGTCGAAGTCGGCGGGGTATCGCTGCGCCTCCGTGAGCGCCTGTTTGCCGCCGGTGGAACATCCGTTCCAATAGGAGAGGCGCGGCGCGCTGCCGTAAAAAGCCTGAATGATGGCTTTGGCCTTTACGGTCATCTCGTGCTCGGATCGGTAGGCATAGTCCACCAGCTTCTCCGGATGGCCGAAGGCAAAGACGCCGTTGGCGCCCGTGTGCCCGGTGTCGGTGGATCCGCTGGCGTAGCCGCGCCCGACGGCCAGCCCCAGAGCACCGTAGCTGATGACCCCGGCCCAACCGCCGTTGCCGACGGCCTGAAATTTTTCGTTCCAGCCGGAGACCGGCATCCACACCTCGATCTTGATGTCGGAGTCGGCTGTGGGCTTCAAGGTAGCCGCCACACGGCAAAACGGCGGCAGGTTGTCGAAACGTGGCGGAGGCACTCCCGGCGGACCCGGCGGAGTACCGGGCGGCAGTACAAAGCTACCTGCGGGCACGATCTGGGTCAGCGTGATGGTCGTGTCCGGCAGCGAAAGCGAGGCGAGGCTCTCGCATGAAGCGGCTTTCGCCGGCGCGGCACTCGCGAGGCCAATCAACAAAAGCACCGCAGAAAAGATGACGCCGGAGCGGACAAAACTCGGCGCGATCGCGCGAGAAGACATCGTTGGTGTATTCACGAAAGGCCCCCCTTCCGGTTACATTCGGCGGCGCTCAGCATATACGCGCGGGAAACGGCTCGCAAGCGTAACTAGATTGATGTAATGCGGCTAGCAGGGCGAACGAAATACCGCGGACGCTTACTTCTCTTTTTTCGCGAGTTCCTGCTGGAGAAGGTTTTCGACCAGCGGCTTCAACACGCCATGCGCAAGCAGGTCGTGAAGCTGTGGCTCGAGCCTCTCGAGGACTCTCTGCACGACAGCATCGATCGCGTCCGAATCTGGAGTCGTCTCTACACGCACATTCGGATCGAAGCCCGGAGGCGGCGTGAGGAAAGGAATCTCCGCGAGCGCCTCGCGGTTCGGCGGGGGACCAGTCGGAACGCGTTCGTCGAACTCGCCCTCAGAAGACTCGATCGCCGAAGTCTCTTCCCCGGCGGACTCTTGAGCAACGGTCTCTTCCGAAATCGGCGCGACCGGTACCTGGAATGCGTGCAGTGGAGTGAGTTCGTGCGGCTGCGCGCCATAATCCGAAGGCCCCTGCGACTCGTCTTCGTCGATGAGCAGCGGCTCGGGAGTCACGTGCACGGCCGGCGGCACTACGAGTTCAGGCTCCCTGAACGATGCACTCGCTTCCAGCGAATCGGCGATGACCTCGGGATCGGAAACTGCCGCGGCGTTTTCGGCCGGCTCGCGGGATACGGCGACTGCTTCCTCGGCTGGCAGCTCCCAAGCGGGGCCTGACGCGGTTTCGCTCGGCGCGGGTTCCTCTTCAAAGAATGCCTCTTCATCCGACGAGCGGGCGACCAAAGCCGTGGTCGGCTCGGGCGGAGCGGGCGGTTCCTCCGCCGGGGTGAGTTCCGCGCGCGGCTGCGGCTCGGAGAGCGCAGTCATCCATCCGCCCTCGGGCTGTTGTACCGGAGAAGACGCCATCGCGTCCATCCAGTGTGGTTCTCTGGGTGCGACAGTTGACTCTGAATTGGGAATTGGTTCGGGCGCGATCGCGGGAGCCTCGGCGGGCTCGGCAGAGAAAACTTCTGGCTCCTGGGCCGCGGCCATCTCCGCGGAATGCTGCGATAGATCCTGCGGCGCCGCCTCTACTTCTTCGTCCGCCTCCGGAGCGGAGACGACGCAGGACGTGTCATCGCGCTCCGATGGAAAAGTAATTGGTTCCAGCTCCTCTTCATTCGAAGAGAACGCCGGCTTGTTCGCGGCTTCCGCCGGGATTTCGAAGTCCATGGCGCTGCGCCGCCAGTCGGTCGTGGTCGATGAGGCGTCGAAACCTTCCTCGACCCCTTCCGCTTCAGCAACCGGCTCCTGGGGCTCGTTCGTGGTCGCGCGTTCCTCGTCTTCGAGCGTGCGCCGTCCCTTCCCGAACCCATACAACAGTGCTGCTTCCTCGAGACTCGGCTCGGGAAACTCAGGCAGCGGCCGGGGCTCAACCTTGGCTGGCACTTCGGCCTGAACTTGAAATGGGACAGCGGCGTGCACCGGAGCTTCAGCTTCGTGCAACGCATGGGGCTCGAGGGCCGCCTTCGCCTTGGCAAGTTCGGCCACAACCCTAGGATTCTTCTCGAGTACGGCCATGACCATCGCGATGAGCGGGTCGGGAGGAACAAAAGGCTTCTTCAGAACACCGTCAGCGCCCACGCGGCGCGCCTCTTTTTCATCGAGGGGATCAAACGCGCCGACCAGCAAGATGACGGGGACGTGCGAGAACCGTTGGTCTTTCTTTACGAATTCGCAGACTTCGTAGCCGTTGCGCACCGGCATGAAAATATCGGCCAGGACGAGGTCGGGGTTCAAATCGGGAAGGCGGCGCACGGCGGCCTCGCCGTTGCCGACCGAAACAACCTTGATGCCACGCTCTTCAAATGCCAGCGTGACCATCCTCTGAATATTGGTGTTGTCGTCGGCGATCAGGATGCTGGGCACGAGAATCCTCTGGCGGCGCGCCTGTAGTACAAGCGCCTGCCTCTTTCCCTATCTCTATTGCAGCATCCCTCAGGGAGAGCGTCAACGGAGTCAAGGTACAGCGGTGCTTCACTCGTTAGGAGGGGGTCAAAAGGGAATCAGCTTCTTCAAACCCTTCTTCTTCTTGCTGGTGGACTCGCTCTTGGGATTACTTTGGTTCGCCGCTGGCTGGGCGTTGGCCTGTGTGGTTCCGTTGGTCGCGGCCGTCGGCGCCGTCTGCGCGGGGGATGCCGCGTCCTGCGATACTGTTTGCGCTGGAACATCTCCCTGGGTAGGATTGGGCGTTGTTGCGGCGGCCGTCGCCACGGAACTCGCGGTCGACGGATTCGCCGAAGCTGTGGACGGACTCGCCGACTCTGCGGGCGAAGTGGTAGGCGCCGCGATGATCTCGGCACCGACGGCCCTCGCCGGTGAGTTCGACATGGATTCGGATGTTCCGCCTTCAATCACCGGGCCACCGGTGACTGTGCTGCTATCCGCGCCTCCATCGTTGGCTGCTGCCGGCATCTGCGCGGCCACTTCAAACGACGGCCCGGCCGCTCCCGGCCTCAAGATTTCCCGCGCCGAAGTCGAGTCATCCGGCGGGTTCAGGTTGGGCTCGCCGAAGCGGGCTGCCGTGGATACATCGGGTCTCGACTGGACCATTCCGAGCGGGAACTTCAGCGCGAAGTTCTGGTGGTGTTGTTCTTCAAACATCTGTTGCTTCTTCATTCGCGCAACGGCTCCCGGATCGGCGGCGGGAATTGGCATCCCCAACAACTTGAGGTGCTCCTTCGCCTGGGGCGCGAGCCTCGACAGCGGGTAATCCTCAAGAATGCGGCCGTAACATTTGGCCGCAAGGTCAGCCCAGTGGTTCTTATCATCTTCGTTCTTCGATACCTGTTTGGCGCGCATATAGACGTCGCCAAGCATCGCGAGCGCGATGTCGCTCTGGCTGTACAGCGGGTATCGCTCGGTCAGCTCAAACAAACGGGCCGCCGAAGCGGCGAAGTCCCGCTTCGCGTAGTAAAAGTGCGCGACCCTGAACTCGCCGTCGGCCACAACCTCCTGCACGTCGCGCAAATGCTGGGCGGCTTTCGGCGCGAGCGGGCTTTGCGGATACTTCAGAAGAAACGCCTGGAACTCGTCCTCGGCTGCCTCCGCCTGGCTGTTGTCGCGGTCTGACTTCTCCATCATCCGATAGTGGGCCATGCCGACTTGCATCTGCGCGTATGCGGCTTCGTCAAGGAACGGGAAGAAGACGATAAAATTCTTGTACTCCTCGACCGCCTGGGTCAGATTCGAGGTGCCGCCTTCGTTGTAGTAGGAATCCGCGCTGCCGAGCTTGGCCTTGGCCAGGTACTCGCTGTCCGGGTAGGTGTTGATCAGGGTTTGTAGGCTAAGGCGCGCCTCAGTGTACCTCTTGTGCTTGATGTCGTTCATGGCGCGATCGTAAAGCACCTTGTCGGGCTCGGCTGACTCGGCACCGTCCTGCTTCTTTGTCGCCTGAGGCTTGACCTTTGTCACCTTGGGTTTCTGGCCGTAGGCACTCGCGCACGAAAACCCGGCGAACGACACGGCCAGAGCTGCGATCCAAAGGTGACGTTTTCTCATCAGAAACCCAACCATGATGCCCTTCCTCAAACGCGCTGGCTTAGAGCTTCGGTTGCAAGTCTGCGCATCTGGCGCACCGCCCCGGCTGCGTCGGCGGTTTGGAAAATCGAAGTCCCTGCGACGAACGTGTTCGCGCCGGCCTGGGCCAGCTCGGCTGCATTTTCCGCGTCCACGCCCCCGTCAACTCCGATTCGAAAGCCGCCATTATAGCGCGCCCTCCACTGATTCAGTTGCCGGATTTTCTCGATCGACCCGGGGATGAATTTCTGACCCCCAAACCCCGGGTTCACGGACATCACCAGAACCGTTTCAACTTTATCGAGGACTTCCGTGAGCATCGCCACCGGCGTGGCGGGGTTGATCACCGCTCCCGCCTGGGCCCCGTGCTCCCGAATCATAGCCAGCGCGCGATCCAGGTGCACCGTCGCCTCCTGATGGACCAAGACGCGGTCGGCGCCCGCGCGCACGAATTCCTCGATGTACTTTTCGGGCCGCTCGATCATGAGATGCACGTCCAGCGGCAGCCGGGTTGCCTTGCGCAACGACGCCACGACGGGGATTCCGATGGAGATGTTGGGCACGAAATGGCCGTCCATCACGTCCACGTGGATCACGTCGGCGCCGCCTTGCTCGACTGCGCGCACCTCTTCGCCCAACCGCGTGAAGTCCGCGGCTAGAATGGACGGTGCGATCTCAATCCTTGCGTATGTCATAAGGAGTCCCGTAATTCTAGCACGCCTTTGCAGGGGCTTTCTTCATTCCGCCACCTGCAATTCGACGGGCGTGCTCGCGTCGACGCGCTGCCCGCGCGAGGGCGCCTGCCCCACGACGGCGCCATGGGCCGCCTCGGGCACCGGTGACGGCGTGAGTTTCGCAACCTTCAGCCCGGCAGCGTTCAATTTCGATTCCGCCTCCGCAACCGGAAGACCGACCAGCTCCGGCATCACGTAAGCCGCCGGCCGCGACCCGAGCGACACGAACAAGTTCACGTGCGGGCTGGTGACATCCGTCGTGCCCGGCGCGGGATCCTGCCGGATCACCGTGTCCTCCACGCTGCCGGGAAGATACGCGCTCGAAACCTCGCCCAGTTGCATTCCGCCGCGCAACAGCTCGACCTGCGCCGCGCGCAGGCTCCGGTCCTGGAGCTGCGGAATCGTCGCCTTCTGGGGGCCGAGGCTCAGCACGACGTGCGCATTCTGCCCTGTTTTTACGCGCATGTTCGGAGGCGGGCTTTGCCTCACCACAGCGTCAACGGGGAGATTGCTGTAGATGCGATCTTCGACCTTGAATCCCACGCCGCGCCCCCGCAGAATCTGCTGCGCCTTGGCGGCGCCGATTCCGACGACATCCGGCATGGCCACTTCGCGGCCCTGGACGGCGAAGCGCATCGCCGTCAGCGCGCTCAGGAACCCGATCGACGACAGCACAAACAGCAGCAGCGCCATTCGCAAGATCCATTGCAGACGGCCGCGCAGCGTCATCTCGCGATCTCCCTTGCGGTCAAATCTCTGACGTCGGTCATATCGACTGTCGATCCACCATCACGCTAGCACGAAGGACATATCGCGCAAGCAGAAATCCCCGTGGACTTTCGGCGGCGATCAGGAGGCCTGAAAAGCGGCGGCGAAGAAGCCGTCGGTTTCCTCCTGGCCCGGGAGCGTATGGAATTGCCCGGCGTCATCGAATAGTTCAGATGCGGATACTACGGGCACGAGATGCGGCGCGAGCACCTGCGCCATCTCGCTTGCCGAAACGCGCCGAACCGATTCTGCGCCGCGCAAAACCTCCGCGACGACTTCCTCGTTTTCCTCCGGCTCGATCGAGCACGTCGAATAGACGAGCCTTCCGCCGGCCCCGAGATGCGCGAGAGCGATCCGAAGCATGCGGACTTGCAGCGCGTGAAATTCGGCGAGCTGCTCGGGCCGCAGCCGACAGCGAATCTCCGGGTGGCGGGCGAGCGTGCCGGTGCCGGAGCAGGGCGCGTCGAGAAGAATCCGGTCGAATCGCTCGCGGAAAGGAAGCGGCTGCTCGGCATCGAGCTCGACAAGCCGGACACCATTAAGCCCGAGCCGTTTGAACTGCGCCGCCATCGCGCAAAGGCGGTGCGCATGATGGTCAGCCGCAACGACGGTCCCTGTGTTTCCCGCCGCGCGGACCAGCGCCGGAGTCTTTCCGCCCGGCGCGGCGCACAAATCGAGAACGCGATTGCCCGGCTGAACGCCGAGCAGGAGCGGGACCGCCTGCGAGGCTTCGTCCTGGATCGAGATTCCCCCCGCGCGAAAGGCTTCCGTTCGCGACGGACTTCCTCCGCTTACGGCGAACGCACTCTTCAAGAATCGGCCCGGTTCGACGCGCAAGCCTGCCTTCTCGAGCCCGCGGAAAATCTCGTCGCGACGGTCCGCGTCGTTGAGCGCGCAACTCAGGCGAGGCGCGCGATTGTCGGCTTCGAGCAGCGCGATCGTACTTGGTTCGCCCACACGCGAAAGCCAGCGCTCGACCATCCAAGTGGGATGCGAATGCAGCATTGCGAGGCGTTCGGTCGCCGGAACGTTGGGCGGCAGGAATTTCCCGGCCGGCGATTTCGCGTCTTCCGCGATGCGGCGCAGGACCGCATTCACGAGCGGCGCGGCCGAGGCTTTCCGTGCCCTCTTTACCAACTCCACCGATTCGTTCACAGCGGCGCGCGCGGGAATTTTTCCGAGGAATCGAAGCTGATACGCGCCCATCCGCAGCGCGATCGCCACGGGCAGATCGAGTCGGCTCACGGGCTTTTTCAGTTGGCGTTCCAGGAGAAAATCGAGCAGCCGTCGTTGGCGCAGCACGCCAAGCGTCAGCTCGGTTGCGAGCGCTGCGTCGGCCGGTTTGACGTTCGCGCCAAGCTCGGCGTGCAGCAGGTCGCTGGCGTACGCGCCCTCGGCTTCCACGCACCGCAGCACTTCGTACGCGATTCGTCTTGCATGTGTTACGGCCATCGCCCGGTCCTAGCCGTCGAAGCGTTCGCCTGGCCCAAGGCGCGCGCCATTGACGAATTCCTGTGCTGTGACGCGCTTGCGCCCTTCGAGCTGCACGAATTCGAGCCGTAGCATAGTGGCGTCGCCGCACGCGACGAAAATGTCACCGTCGAGCACGAGAATGGCGCCCGGCTCCCACAATTCAGGCTCCGGCATCAGTCCAGTGTTGGCACCGAGCTCCGACGGTTTTCCCCAGAGGTGACAACTCTTACCACGAAAAAACGTGAAGGCCCCGGGCCACGGCTGGAGGCCGCGAATCCGGTTGTAGATCCTCTGCGCGTCGAGCGACCAATCGATGCGGCCGTCTTCCTTCTTTAGCGGCCGGGCGAACGTCGCCTGGGAATTGTGCTGCGGCACCGCGGCGATTGTTCCGCGCTCGAGGCCGCGGAGCGTCTCCGCAACGAGCGGCGCGCCCAATTCGGCCAGACGCACAGCCAGTTCCGGCGCAGTCTCATCCGGCCCGATTTCGGCGTCGTGTTGCAGAAACATCGGTCCCGTATCGAGCCCGGCATCGATGCGCATGGTTGTGAGGCCTGTTCGCGTCTCGCCATTCACGATCGCCCAGTTGATCGGCGCCGCCCCGCGATACTTCGGGAGTAGAGACGCGTGAAGGTTGATCCAGCCAAGCCGCGGAATCGCAATCAGGCGCGGCGAAACGATCTGCCCGTACGCAATGATGACGACGACATCGGGCGCAAGGCGCTCGAAATAGTCGTAGGCCTCCTCCAACTTGATCTTTTCGGGCTGGTGGATCGGAATTCCGGCGGCGAAGGCCGCATCTTTCACAGGTGAACTCGCCGTTTCGTGCCCGCGGCCGCGCGGGCGGTCTGGTTGTGTGACGACCGCTTCGACGCGGAAATCTGGCTGCGCCATCAGATGCCGCAGAGACGGCACGGCAAAAGCGGGCGTGCCGCAGAAGACGATGCGCAGCGCCACGACGCGCCTACCACTCGCCGGCTTTTTTCAGTTTGCGAATTTTCCGCTTGATCATGTCGCGCTTGAGCATGCTGAGGTGCGTGACAAAGAGGACTCCGTTGAGGTGGTCGATTTCATGGCAGAACGCGCGGGCGAGCAGGCCCTCGCCGCGCATCTCAAATTCTTTCCCGGCCGCATCCTGGGCGCGTACGGTTACGTATCGAGGGCGCGCGACATGCCCGCGGAAGCCAGGGACGGAAAGGCATCCCTCTTCCTCGCGCTGCTCGCCCTCGGAGTGAACGATCTCCGGATTCACGCAGACGATTTTCCCTTCCGGGTTCTTTCCGTTGGTCACGTCAATGACGGCGAGCCGCCGGCCCAGCCCGATCTGCGGCGCCGCCAGCCCCACGCCCTGCGCCGCGTACATCGATTCGAACATGTCGGCGACGAGCACCTGTAGCTCTTCATCGAACTTGTCCACGGGCTTCGTAGGGGTCTCGAGCACCGGATCGCCGTATTTCACGATTGGATGAATCATCGCGACTCTGTTCCCTGAGATGTTCCTAGAAATTGTCCAACTGCCGCTGATAGCCGTCAAAATTCCCGCTCATTTCCTCGAGCGAATCGCCGCCGAACTTCTCTATAAACGCGCCCGCGAGCGTCAGCGCCACCATAGCCTCGCCCACCACGCCGCCTGCCGGCACGACGCAAACATCCGAGCGCTCGTAGGCCGCTTTCACGGCTTCCTTCGTGTTCATGTCCGCGGTGAGGAGCGCGCGGCGGAGAGTCGAAATCGGCTTCAGGTACCCCCGGACGACAACGTTCTGGCCGTTCGTGATCCCGCCCTCGAGACCGCCCGCGCGGTTCGACGAGCGATCAAACCTTTTTCGCGATGCGTCGTACCGGATTTCGTCCTGCACTTCGGAGCCGTAGCTTCCCGCATTCGCGATGCCCGTGCCAATCTCGACGGCCTTTACCGCCTGGAGCGACATCACTGCGCGAGCGAGCTTCGCGTCGAGCTTCTCGTCCCACTGCACGTGACTTCCCAGGCCGGGTGGAATTCCGCGCGCGACAACCTCGAAGATCCCGCCGACCGAATCGCCTGCGCGCAACACGTGGTCCACCTCGGCGATCATTCGCCCTTCCACGTCGCGATCGATGCAGCGCAGAGGCGATTCGAGGTTCTCGCAGACGGCGGCAATCTCCTCCCACGTCGCGTCGCGCTCGAGGCGCGCGTGGCCCACTGCGATTGTGTGGCTCAGGACGGCCGCGCCGAACTCGCGCAACAGAAGCTTAGCCAGCGCGCCCGCCGCGACGCGGGCCGCGGTCTCGCGCGCCGAGGCGCGTTCGAGGATGTATCGCGCATCGTGAAAATTGTACTTTTGCGCGCCGGCTAGGTCCGCATGTCCCGGCCGCGGCGCCGTCAGGTGGCGCTGGGCATCCTCCGCGCCCTCGCTATCCTCGACCGGCAGCGCCCTCTCCCAATTCTTCCAGTCGCGGTTTTCGATGCGGAGCGCGATGGGCGCCCCGATCGTCTTGCCGTGGCGCACGCCGGCGAGGAAGTCCGCCTGGTCTTTTTCGATTCTCTGGCGCCCGCCGCGGCCATATCCGAGCTGACGGCGGTGCAGCTCGCGGCCGACGAAATCCAAGTCCACCGGCACGCCGGCAGGCAGCCCGGAAATCCAGGCCATCAGGGCCTGGCCGTGAGACTCTCCGGCGGTGACGAATCGCAGCATATTCAGTGGTGTATCGGGATCGGGAACAAACGGAGAATTCTACCGGACGCATCCCCGCCCGTAAAGGCCGGGCGGTCTGCTGATTTACGTCGCGCGCCGGATTCTTCCAGCGGATGTTTGCTTGACGCGCCGCGCAGCGAACGTTACGCTCTCGATGACCCGGCCGGCCGCGCGCCGGCCGGGTCCCACACGATGCTCGAATCCCAAGCCGGCGAACCTCCTTCGCTTCCCTCCATTGTCAGGGGCGGGCTCAAGCGCCTGATTCTTGCCTTGCAGGACTATTCACTGCTCTCGGTGCAGTCCATTGTAAACGTCTTCACGCTGCCTTCCTATTGGTTGGACACGCTCCAGCAGATGGATTTGATCGGCGTCGGCTCGCTTCCCATCATCATCGCGGCCTCGCTATCCATCGGCGGAGTACTCGTGCTGAACACGGCGTCGCAGTTTCAGCGCTTCGGCATGACGGACCTTACGGGGGACGCTGTTTCGCTGGCGCTGGTGCGCGAACTGGGACCCACGATCACGGCACTGCTGGTGGCGGGCCGGAACGCTTCGGGAATGGCGTCGGAACTGGGCTCGATGATCGTGACCGAGCAGGTGGACGCGATGCGGGCTCTCGGAACGGACCCGATTCGGAAGCTGATGACGCCGCGCGTGGTCGCGACTCTGTTCATGATGCCGCTGCTCGTGGCCGTCTTCGACTTCGTCGGCCTCATCGGCGGATTCATCGCGGCGTACTTCACGCTCCGGCTCGGCGCTGTGCAGTTTTGGACCCGCGCCATCGACGCACTTGAGTTCGGCGACCTCGTCCAGGGCCTGGCGAAACCGGTGGCGTTTGCCTTTATCGTTTCAACGATCGGATGCTTCCAAGGGTTGCGCGTCAAGGGCGGCACGCAGGGCGTCGGCCGGGCAACGACGTCCGCTGTGGTGATTTCTTCCGTGTGCGTGCTGGTTTCCGACCTCTTCCTTTCGAAACTGTTGTTGTACGTTTTCCAGAAGTAGGCCCGGCTGCCTGCGCGGCTGCTTTTTTCTCGCAACCTCCGGCTGCGAATCCTTGCGAATTCCATCTATAATCCCGTCATGATGCGCCCGCCCCGCCCGGCGCCGACGAGCGAAATGGCTACTGTCGTTCCGGGCGAACCGTTTGTCGCGTTCAAAGACGTGCGGATCGGTTTCGACGAAGGTGAAGTGCTCAGCGGGATTTCCTTCGAAGTCTGGCCAGGGGAGACAAAAGTCCTGCTTGGCGAGAGCGGTTCGGGGAAGACCCTCATCATGAAGCTCGCCGCGGGCCTGCTGCATGCCGACGCGGGCCGCATCTGGGTGATGGGACACAATATTGCCGAGATGCCGGAGAAGGAGCTGCTCGATTTCCGGCGGCACGTCGGTTTCGTTTTTCAGGAAGGCGCGCTTTTCGATTCGCTCACGGTCGCCGAAAACGTCGCCTTCCGGTTGCGCGAAGAAAGCCTTCCCGAGGAAGAGATCGACGCGCGCGTGCGCGAGGCTCTGCGCTTCGTCGAGATGGAGCCCACCCTCGAGAAGTACCCCGGCGAGCTTTCCGGCGGCATGCGGCGGCGCGTCTCGATCGCCCGGGCGCTGGTGGACCGGCCGCCGCTCGTGTTTTACGATTCGCCGACCGCCGGGCTCGATCCGGTGACCTCGCAGACGATCATCACGCTGATCCTGCGCGGGCGCGATTTGCAGGGTGTAACATCGCTGCTCGCCACGCATCGTGTCCAGGATGCCTTCGGCCTGGCGCACTTCCGGTTTGACGGGCCGACCGGCCGCGTGATGCCGCTCGGCGGAAATGGCGCTGGACCTCCCAAGCAGGAAAAGAGGCGCGCGGGCGCTCCGCCGACCAACGTTCTCGTCCTGCGTGACGGGCAGATCTACTTCGAAGGCGCGGCCGACGATGTGCTGCACTCATCCGACGAGTACCTGAAGAAGTTTTTGGCTTCCGCAGAATAACGTTTTGCTCGGGGAATACTGAGGAGGAAGGCGATGGCGCAACGAAAGCAACTGACGTGGACGGAGCTGCGAGTCGGGCTCTTCGTGCTGGCGGGTTTGTTCATCCTGATGGTGGCGATCTTCTACGTCACCGGCGCGGGCTTTCTGGGGCCGAAGTATCGCCTGGTGACGTATCTGCCGGAGGTCGAAGGCATGAAGGCGGGAGCGCCGGTGGACCTCGACGGCATCGAGATCGGCAACGTTCAGTCGATGGCACTGACGCCGCATCCCGTGGACCATGAGCACAACATCACGCTGGTCCTACGCGTCGAGAGGAAGTACGAGGATCAGATCCGCACGGACTCGACCGCGAGCCTCGTCACACAGGGTCTGCTCGGCGACCGCTACGTCACCATCACGCGCGGCCTCACCGGCTCGGTGATCCCCACGAATGGTGTGGTCCAGGCTTTCGAAGCACCCGACATCAAGCAGGTTGTCCAGCGCGGAGCCGACGTCGCGGAAAACCTCACCCTCCTGTCCAATCAGCTCAACGACATCGTCGGCAAGGTCCGGCGCGGCGAGGGCTCGATCGGAAAGGCGCTGACCGACCCTTCGCTCTACAATCATTTGAACGGTGTGGCGACTAAGATCGACGCGATGGCCGCGTCCGTTCAGCAAGGCCAAGGCAGCATCGGCAAACTCGTCTCCAGCGACGATCTCTACAAGAAGGCCGACTCGGCCATGGGAAAGATCGACGACACCATGACCGCCATTCACGACCAGACAGGCACCGTGGGCAAGCTGATCTACGATCCCAGTGCGTATAACAGCATCAAGAGCGTCGCGGACAAGGGCGATGCGCTTCTGGGCGACGTGCGCGCCGGAAAAGGCACGCTCGGCAAACTCGCCACCGACGACACCGCCTACAACAATCTGCGCGATGCTTCCGCGAACGTCCGCGATGCCACCGCCAAGCTGAACTCCAACCAGGGCACGGTTGGGAAGTTCTTCAGCGATCCGGCATTCTACGACAACATGACGGGACTTTCGGGTGATCTGCGCCTGATGATCAACGACTTCCGCCAGAACCCGAAAAAGTTCCTGCACATCAAGCTCGGAATTTTCTAAGGGCGCGTATCTTCCCGAGCGCCCCGGCCGAGGCTGGATTCTGCCACGCGACTGGCTAGCACTACTGCGTCGCGCAGAAGCCCGCACAGATATCCTCGGCCAGGCCGTTCAGGAAGCCGGAAGGACGGTTGGCACCCAGACTCGTGCGTTGGGTCTGGATACTTAAGCTTGGTTGCCCAGCAAGCGTTAGATTTACGGCGAGTTGACTACTCGGCGAGACCGAAGCCGGTTCGGCGACAATCCCGGCGCGTCAGTGCCGCTTGCACTGGCAACCAACTGTGATTGTCAATTTTCTTCATTCCGAACAACCTCCAGCATAGAGGAGTTTACGAATCGTTTTCGATTTATACAAGTGAAGGCCGTCGAACGGCGCAGATTCGGCCCTGAATGGTTCCGCTGAACAGCTGAAGTGCGACCACTCCTTCAACGTGAAAAATCCGGCGCCTACGCTTCCTTTTCAGAAGGCGAGAATTCGAGCGCGAGTTCGCGAATGCGGCGCAGGTCGAGCTTGCCCGTGCCGAGGTGCGGCAACTTCTCGACCATGAAGAACTGGCTTGGCCGCGGCGTCCACAGGTTCGGCAGACCGGCTTCCGGCAGCTTTTCGAGCACAAACTTCAACTCTTCTTTCTTGAGCAGGTGCAGCACCACGAGCCGCTCGCCTTTCTTGCCGTCGGGCACGGCGGTCACGACGAACGTCTGCTCGGTGACTCCAGCGATCAGGTGCAGTTGCTCTTCGATCTTGATGTGCGGCACCATTTCGCCACCGATTTTGCTGAACCGGCTCAGCCGGTCTGTGATCGTCAGGAAGCCGTCTTCATCTTCGCTGGCGATGTCGCCCGTCACGTACCAGCCTTCCTGCAGCACCTCCGCCGTCTTCTCGGGCTTTCCGAGATACCCGAGCATCACGTTGGGCCCGCGCACAATCAGCAGTCCTGGTGTGCCGACCGGGACAGGCTCGCGCGTCTCCGGATCGACGATGCGCACGCTGATACCCGGCAGCGGATGCCCGATGCGACCGCGCTTTCCACCCACCTGCCGAAATCCTGGCGCGCGAAAGTCCCGCGTGTTCACGGCCACGGTGGGCGAGCATTCCGTCGCGCCGTAGCCTTCGAGCGGCTTGATGCCGAAACGGTCCTCAAAGGCGAGGGCGAGCCACTCCGGCAGTTTCTCGGCGCCGACGAGCACGAACTCCAGGCTACCGAAATCCTCCGGCGAGCAGCGCCGCATGTAGGCCTGCAAGAACGTCGGCGTCGCCATCAGGAACGTCAATCGATAATCGCGGACGAGCTCGCTGATGGCGGCCAGATCAAGCGGGCTCGGATGATACGCCGCGCCAACGCCAAGTACCGCCGGCAGCCACAACGTGACCGTAAAGCCGAACGAGTGGAAGAAGGGCAGCACGCCCAGCAGCGAATCCTTTCTGCCGAGCATGAACGTCTGGGCCATCTGCTCGATGTTCGACGCGATGTTGTAGTGCGTCAGCATCACGCCTTTCGGCTCGCCCGTGCTGCCACTCGAGAAAATGATGGTCGCGAGATCGTCGAGCTTCCGCGTCCTTCCGCCGCTCAGCGCTGGCTCGAGCCACCAGCTGGGCAGGAACCACATCAGCAGTGCGATCGCTCTTTCGCCGAAGCTCGGCGCGGCCGCGACTTCTTCGAGCAGAATCGTCTTCCCCGGCACCTTCAGCGGGATCCTGGCGAGCAGCGGCTTCGTGGTGATCACAGTCTCGAGCCTGCACTGCGCGGCGCACGAGGACAGCGCCTCATCCGACACGGTGTAATTCAAATTGACGGGAACCTTCCCGGAAAGTGTCGCCGCGAAATTGACGAGCGCTCCCGGCACCGAAGGCGGCAGCAGAATCCCGACCATCTCCTGCCCCGCCCACGCGCGGCTCAGACGCCGCGCGAGGAAGATCGCTGTCAGCAGTGCGCTGCCCCATTTCATCCGCGGGCGGCGCTTGTCTCCCATGGCGAAGCGAAACGGATGATGGTGCGCCGTTCGGATCAGCGAGCGGTGCAGCGTGCGGAGATGCTTCTTGCGATGGCGGTACGCTTCGGTTTGCAGCTCCTGCACGGCCCGGCGCACGTCGAATGGCGTCGCCGTCGGCGGCATCGGCTTGCCGAAGCTCACGGTCACGGGATAGGGGATCGTGCGTGGGAACTTCCAGAGGAAACGCCCGCGGTCGAAGCTGAAGATGCTGCCCCACACGCCGTCGAGGTTCACCGGAACGATCGGCGCGTCCACGCCTCTCATGATCCGCTCCATCCCGCGGCGGAACGGCAGCATCTGGCCGATGCGCGTGATCTGGCCTTCGGCGAAGATGCAGACCACTTCGCCCGCGCGGATGGCGTCGCTCGCCGTGCGCAGCGAATGCAGCATTTCGCGCGGCCTCAGCTCGGACGAAATCGGAATCGCCCGCAGAATCTTCGCGAACGGCTTCACGTGCGGCAGATCGTAGATGCCTTTGTACATCAGGAAGCGGATCGGCCTGTCGGTCGAAGCAACCAGCAGGCACGCGTCGACGAACGACATGTGGTTGCAGACGAAAAGCGCGCCGCCTCTCTCCGGAATGTTTTCACGGCCCTCCACGCGGATTCGATACACCGAATGCGTCGCCGCCCACAGCACGAATCGCAAAAGGGAATCCGGCAGCAGATAGATCGAATACGCCGTCGTGACGAGCGTCAGGATCGCGCCATCGAGGAAAATGCCACGGGCCGTCTGATGAAAAACGCTCGAGAACAGGTAGTAGGCGCCCGCTGCGATGAAGATACCGACGAACGACAGCAGATTCGCCGCGGCGATGACGCCGCCCTTGTGCTCCGGCCGCGGCCGGTGCTGGATCAGGGCGCCGAGCGGCACCGCAAATAGCCCACCGAAGAATCCGAGCAGCGCGAGGTGCGTTCCCGCAACCCAGAGCGCTGGTCTTGGGCTGTAGAGCAACGCGCCGAAGACCGTCATGCCCACGGCGCCGAGCGGGATCAGTCCGTACTCAATCTTTCCGCCGGAAAGATATCCAGCGGCGGCGCTGCCAAGGCCGATACCGAGCCCAATAGCCGCCTGCAGATAGGCTGTGTGCGTGTCGTCGATGTGCAACACATCGTGCCCGTAGATCACGATTACAAGTTGCAGCAGCCCGGCGAGAAAAAAGAGATACGTGTTGCCAAGCACGGCCCAGCCGAGGATTCGGTCAGCGCGGATGGTCTTGAGTTGCGTGCCCAAATCGCCAAGCGGATTCCAGCGGAACGTTCTCCTCGGGTCGGCGGGCGGGACTCGCGAGATTCCAAAACTCGTGGCTAGACCGAAGCAAGTAAACACGAAGAGCATAAAACCGGCCACGGCCTCGCGCCCGTGATATCGGTCCGCCAGAAGGCCAGCCGCCATCATGGCGCCGACGCTTGCAAGGAACGTGCCGAGCTCGATAATGCCGTTCCCCCAAGAAAGCCGCGACTCCGGCAACAATTCGGGGAGCAGTCCGTACTTCGAAGGGCCGAAGAGCGCGGCCTCCGAGCTGATCAGAAATACTCCGGCGCACTCGATCGGAACATTGCGCAGCGCGAGACCCACAATAAAAAATGCCATCACCCCGAGTTCGAGAAACTTCGTGCCGATCGTCACGCTGCGCTTGCTGTAGCGGTCCGCGAAGTAGCCGCCTGTCATCGAAAAGAAAATGAAGGGAAGCGCAAAGAGCGCTCCGACAATGAGGACGAGAAGGTCGCGCTGCTTCCGCGGAAAGTCCATCGAGACGACGATGTAAATGACGAGGAACTTGAGCGCGTTGTCGTTGAACGCGGTCTGGAATTGCGTCGCGATCAGGCTCCAGAAGCCGCGCTTCCAGTCGCGTTGCGGCTGCGAGGCGGGCGCTGTCTTTGGCGTGTTTTCACTCATGCAGGTGCACGCGTCTCAAATAGCCGGCCGTCGCTATCGGCTTCGATCTGGCGCTGAGTGTAACGCAACCGGGCTTCGAATCAACGAGGGGACGACCCTAGCCCTGCTGCAACAGCAGGAGGAAGCGCTTACTTCAGAGAACTACGCGATGACGCGGACATTGGATTTTGTGCCGGCCGGCGCAGCCGTTGCCGTGGCCGGCAGCGGGGTTTCGCGCTTCGGATATTTCGTCGCGATGTAGTCGTTGACCAGCGCCTGAAACGCGGCGGACAACTCGTCGTAGGTGCCTTCGAGGGTCGCGAATTTCTGGCCGTCGATGTAGACCGGGCAGCGTGGCGTTTCGCCCGTTCCCGGCAGGCTGATTCCGATGTTCGCGGCCTTCGATTCGCCGGGCCCGTTGACGATGCAGCCCATCACCGCGAGCTTCAGTTCCTCGACGCCCTCGTAGTGCCGCCTCCATTCGGGCATCTGGTCGCGGATGTAGTCCTGAATGCTTTCGGCAAGCTCCTGAAACGTGGTGCTCGTCGTGCGCCCGCAGCCGGGGCATGCCGTCACGCTCGGCGCGAACGTCCGCAGCCCGAGTGATTGCAAGAGCTCGCACGCGGCGTAGACCTCCTCGCGGCGGTCGCCGCCGGGCCGCGGCGTCAGCGAGACGCGCACCGTGTCGCCGATGCCTTCGCCGAGCAGAATCCCCATCGACGCCGCCGACCAGACCAGACCCTTCGCGCCCATGCCCGCTTCGGTCAAACCGAGATGCAAGGGTTGGTCGGTTTTGCTCGCGAGGTCGCGATAGATATCGACGAGGTCGCGCGGCCGCGACACCTTGCAGGAAATGATGATCTGGTCTTTGCGAAGTCCTGACTCGATGGCAAGCTCGGTCGATTCGAGCGCCGAAATCACCATGCACTCGTTGATGATTTCTTCCGACGTCTTGCCGAGGTCCTTGTCCGTGTTTTCCTGCATCTTGCGCATGACGAGCTCCTGATTGAGCGAGCCGCCATTCACGCCGATGCGCACCGGCTTGCCGTTGTCGCGCGCGACTTTGCAGATCGTCGCGAACTGCTCGTCGCGGCGCTGGCCGTGTCCGACATTGCCGGGATTGATGCGGTACTTGTCGAGCGCGCGGGCGCAATCGGGGTACTTCGTCAGCAGGACGTGGCCGTTGTAATGGAAATCGCCGATAATCGGGACGTCGCAGCCCGCGTCGAGCAGGCGCTTCTTGATTTCCGGCACGGCCGCCGCGGCTTCCGGCACGTTGACTGTGACGCGGACAAGCTCCGAGCCCGCCTGCGCGAGCTCGAGGCACTGCTGCGTCGTCGCTGCAACGTCGGCCGTATCCGTGTTGGTCATCGACTGCACGACTACGGGCGCGCCGCCGCCCACCTGGACCTTGCTGACCTTCACGCCGACCGTAACGTGCCGTTTCTGTGGCATTTTGCTTCTATTGTAGCGAAACTATGCGCTGGGAAGCCAGTTCACTCGAACGAAGGTGTGCGCGGGTGCAGCCGCCGTGATTTCAAGTGTCAGCCGAATTAGAACCTACAGCTCCACGCGGTGGGTGACGCCGGCAGGCTTGCCGCCTCGCGTCTGTGGCACGATCGTGGCCATTTTGCGGATCATGGCCAGCACCAGTCTCTTGTCGTCATCGGACAACGTGGTGGAATATCTGCGGATCTCCGCCAGAAAGCGTATCTCTTCATCGGAAAGCTCGCCGAGCATCTTGCGCGTTTCGCGGTCCTGCGGCGTGTCCGTGCCGGGGAAGAAATCGGCCAGGCTGATTTCCATCGCCTCGGCGATCTTCGCGAGCGTTTCAAGCGAAGGAACCGTATGGCCGTTCTCCACGCGGGAAAGATAGCAGCGAAGGAGCCCCGTGCGGCGCTCGATATCACCTTGCGAAAGCCCGCGGTCGCTCCGGTAAGACCGAATGACTTCGCCGATATTCACTTTCGGCTTTTCTTTTGGCATCGGATCACTTCCTGGGACAGTATCATTTCCTACAACAGGCGTTATCTTACGAGTCACCTCAAAAGGCGTGCAAGGAGAATTTCGGAAAGTGTTCCTATGAGGAACATCCAGTTTGAGCTTAATTTGAGCCGGAAATCGGCGCGGTGACGTCTTGCTCGAGCTTGAATTCGAGCAGCGTCTCGCTGGGAATGCGCACCTGCTCGCCGTGGGTCATCACCTGGACGGCCGTCCCGCCGCCCACGCCCAAGGTGGCTCCGACTGCCGCACCCTTGCCGCCACCGATGATTCCGCCGATCACGGCGCCCGCGACGGCACCGCCCCCGATACGTTCGGCGCTCTGTTTACCACGCCCTTGGCCGGCCACATCGTAGTCGGTCGAGTCCACCGGCACGATATTGCCGTTGATGCGAATTCCCGTGAGCTCAAGCGTTAGTTGCGCGCTTCCCGAGATCTTTCCCGCTTCCTTGGCTTGGGTCAGCTTGCCGTACGCGTCGCTGCCCTTCGGTGCGACAACCGTGTTCCCCACGACAAGCGCGCCTTCGAGGCTGGCATGGAAGATGTCGCCGATCTTGTTGGTCGACGAGTCCACGCCATCCATCATGCGTACCAGCACCGACGTGCCGGCGGGAATCGTGATCGCCTGCGTCGTGGCTGAGGTCGGCTGTGCGTTCAGCTGTGGCGCGGGCGCCGCGTCCGCAGCGGAGACAGGAGCAGGAGCTGCGGCTGGCGCTGGCGCGGCAGCGGGGACGGCTTCAGAAGCAGCCGCCGCGTTCGATGCGTCTGTTGTCTCGCTGAAGCCGATATTCAGTACGTTTTTGGTCGCGAATACTTGCTCCTGGCCGTTTACACGGAACCGAATGTTCAGCGGCGATCCCCCGACGAACTGGCCCTGAACTATCTGGCCGTTCTTTAGCTCAAGCGTGTCGGCGGGTGAGATTCCCGCCATAGCCACCACGGCAACGGCCGCTACGATTAGGAATCGCGGGAGGGGTTTCGGAATCATTCTCGTGCCGACGGACGCTCTCTTGGATATTTTCACGGCGCTCTCCCTCACTTAATAATCCGAATCGAGCAGCGAACTTCCAACCTTCCGCCGCGGCTGAAAGATTCGTGGCTTACGAAGTTGATGATACCGCAAACGCGGGCTTTGAACAGCTGCCAGCCCGGACGCGTTCAAACCGCGGGTGTCGTCCACCTTCTCAGATCGATTTTTCTCGGGGGGTTACAGCGCAGACTGAGTGACGGCGGACGGCGTCGATGCATTCTGCTGCTTGCTGGCACGCTTGTTCGCGTAGAGCGCTTCGTCGGCGCGTTTCAACAGCTCTTCCGATGTCTCGCCTGCCTTGTAGTCGGTCCAACCGCGGGAGAATCGGCAGGAGATCTTCTCGCTGTTGTATTCGATCTCCAGGCCTTCCACGCGGGCGACCACGTGCCGGACTTCGTCCGCGCGGCATTCCGGCAGCAGAACCATGAACTCATCGCCGCCGAGCCGCACGGCGAGATCGGAGCCCCGGATCGCTTTCTGAAGGCGCTGGGCAAAACCCCTCAGTACCAGATCGCCCGCGGCATGGCCCAGCCTGTCGTTGGTTTGTTTCAATCCATCGAGATCGAGCAGCAGGACGGTCAGCGGGCGCTCGTGGCGCACGGCCCGGCTGATTTCTTCCGCCAGCCGCTGTTCGCCGGAGCGCCGATTGTAGAGGCCGGTCAATTGATCGAGCGCGGCCAGTTTGTAGACCTCGTTCGTGAGATTCTGAACCCTCGCTAGGGACTCGATCTGATCGGCCATCTGGTTCCGCATGCGAATGATTATCGTTTGCTGATAGACGAGATACACGCTGAAGAGCAGCACGATCCCGACCAGCGCTCGTACCGCCTGGTTCAGGTAGAAGGAATACGACTCCTGCTCCTTGCTCAGAATTGCAGGGAATGCAAACGACGCCACAGCCACGGTCAGGAGAATCAACACCAGCAGGGTCGACGACCACAGCCACCATTGACGGCGGTCTAGTCTCCGCAGGTTCTCGCGGAACGATTCCGTCTGAATTTTTTCTGCGCCTTGAGAGGGAATCATTTCGACCATGTGCATGCTTACAAAACTGCGCAAGCAATCTTAAATAACGCGGTTCACACCTAAACTCCACAGATATGTTCGGCGAGGTTTCCATGTCGTCACGTCCCGGTCCACGGCTGGCCGCCGTCCCCAGCCGGATCGTAAGGACAAAGACGCGGGAAGTCTCCTTCGTAAGCTTACCGATATTTACCTACTAGCTACTGGCCGCCGCATTTTTCCCTTGCTTGCCTCTCCTAGCGGTTCGCATTGGGTCGTTTCTTGGTCGTCTTCCCGGCTAACTTTCCTCGTCTAAGGGGTACATCCCAATCAGAGGAGAGAGAAAAACCATGAAATCCATCAAGGTCGCCGGCTTAGCGCTGTTGGCGGTGGCAGCGCTTGCGGTGCCCGCACTGGCAACACACAGCAAGGTTTGCCGTGATCTATCGTCTCCGCCGATACCCCCGGGTGGCCTTCACCTGGTCGCGGATCTATCGTCTCCGCCGATACCCCCCGGTGGCCTTCACTTGGTCGCGGATCTATCGTCTCCGCCGATACCCCCGGGTGGCCTTCACCTGGTCGCGGATCTATCGTCTCCGCCGATACCCCCGGGTGGCCTTCACCTAGTTTCATAGAACGCCACAAAAGCCGGGGAGGACCCAAGCGTCCTCCCCGAGCGTATGCTAGGATTGCCTTTTTAACGAGGGCGAATCCTCCATGTTCTGGTGGGCCGTTTGGGGCGTGGGCTTCTTGCTCCGCATTGTGATTCTCCTTCGCGGGCCACTGTCAAGGACCCTGACCAATTTCCCCTTTTTTTACGCGTACATTCTTTCGACTACGGTAGGTGATCTCGTCGTCCGACTGGCTTGGATTGCGAATCCCGAGGCATACCAGAAAACCTATTGGCCGACCCAATTGCTCACCCTTGTGATCGGCTGCGGCATCATTCTCGAAATTTTCAAGCATGTCTTGGCTCCTTATCCGGGCGCAGAGCGCTTCGCCACCGCCATCGCCTTGGTCACTTTCGGAGCGATTTTCTGCTTTGCGCTGGCGTATCGCTTTCTCGGTCCGACGTCGGCGAGCAAGGGTACCTTGATCGAACTCGAAAGAGATTTGCGAACAGTCCAGGCGATTTTGCTCTTCGGCATTCTCGCGGTCATTTCCTACTACCGAATTCCTATGGGGAAGAACCTGAAAGGAATGATCGGAGGATATGGGCTGTATATTGGCACAAGTCTTGTGAGTCTCGCTTTTCGATCCTATGCCGGGCACGCATTTGAGGCCGCCTGGAATATCATCCAGCCCTCTTCGTATGACATCTCCCTGCTTATTTGGCTTGTCGCGCTGTGGTCCTACCGTCCAAACCCGGTTCCCGACCCGTCCATCCATCTCGAAGAGGACTACGAGGTCTTGGCGGCCAGGACCAAACGCGCGTTGGGAACCATGCGCTCGCGTCTGGCCAAGGCTGGTCGAACGTAAGCCCTGAGGGTCCGGCCCTCCGCCTGCGGCTCCAAGCACGCGAATGAATGCCGGGCCTGACCAGGTCGAATCGGTGAATCCCGCTTCGCGAATGCTCGGAATACGAAAAATATGAAACTGCGGCTTGTTTATAAACCGGTATGTTCGTACTATTGCCTCGCTAGTTAGTGAGTGAGAACCTATGTTGAGCCTGATGTTCCGGGCAGGACTTATGGTTAAGACACTGCCGATAGCCGTCACCAAGAAATATCCGGCGGCACTTCGCTGGAGCCTCTATTTGGCGACTGGCTGCCTCGTCGCGATTTACTTGTGGACGCCTGCCGCCTCGGGCGGTAATATCACGAATCTAAACCTTGAGAATTTCCGGCTTATTCAATCAGTCTTCCTCTTGGTAGTTCTGGGTCCGGTTTTTTACCGTGGGCTGGGAATGGGCATGAACCCGATCGCCTCGGAGATAAGACTCTTGCGGGGCGGGACGCTGTCCCGCTCCTCAAAGGCGGTTCGCGCGTGATTCAACTGATCTTCTTTTTATTCGTCGGAGCACTGCTCCTTTCTTCGCTCTTCTTCCTCGCGCGGCGCGGTTCGCGCGCCGAAGGAAACGCCCAAGTGCTCGTTGAAGCCCGGCAGGCGTTGAACGCTTTGCAGGCCGGCCTGCTTCCGCGCGAGTTGGTCGGGCGAATCTTTGCCGACGATGATCGCGAATATGTCGCCTCGGCGGCGCCCGGGCCCTTGTACGAGCTATTCCTCAAGGAACGCAAGAAAGTGGCTCTTTCCTGGGTGAACCAGGTCCACACACAGGTCTTGAGCTTGAAGCGCTTTCATCTAGGAGCGGCGCGATTCTACACGCGGCTGAGTCTGCGCACTGAAATCGAGGTCGCCTGGCACTTCGCGGCGCTGCTGATGGCCTGTCGTGCGCTCCAGCTCGTCGTATACTTGGGCGGTCCCTTCGCCGCTCCACGCATGGTCGGCACAACTGCTGCGGTGGCCTCAAGAGTCTGCGAGATTTCGGAGAAGTCCCTTGCCTTCCTGAACCCGGTGCAGTTCGGCCCGTTAGCGGACCGCTCGGTGGGACTCTAGAAACGTGACTGTGATCGCCCTGCCAAGACGGATGGATGTCCAGCAGGCCCGGGAGGACCTAAGCCGGCGCACGCTTTCGGAGATCGTGCGGCCGCTCGACCGCCTGATCTACCTGGCATCCATGCGGGATTACAATACAGGCGTCTACCATCACGACGGCCTCGCATCCCGCTTTTCCGACGAAGTGGCTTGCGAAGCGTTGGCGGACTGTCACCGCGAAGTCTTCCACCAACTCGTCGTCTGTCCGCTGGAAGACCTCGTGAATCAGCTCGAAGCGTATCGGAAGTCCACCCACACGGGTCCTCGCGAATTCCTCACCGCATGGAGAAGACTCGAGCCGTACCGCGTAGCCGTTCCCGTGGAAACCGATCCGCTTGGGGCGGAATTCCTCTTCTCGAACTTCAAGATCGCCTTGGCAATCTTGGAGGCTCGTTTGGACTCTCTTCCGGCGGGACTAACCGCATAGCCACGCCCGTTACCTGTCCGATGATCTCTGCTTCCGACGGATACGCGAATTGCCGGATCGTGCTGCCCGAAAGCGGATGTGGAATCAGCGTAAGCTGGGATCCCCTCACTTCGCACCACGAGCAGGCGTAGCCATCCCGTAGCTCCACAAAATAGATGGGCCGGTCGAATTCCTTTCGCCATTCCGATGCCTGCATCCGGCTCGGATGGCTGTCGATTTGGACGAAGGACCCAGGACGCAGCAACGGATACATCGAGTAATCCTGCATCCCAATGAACCCGTACTGGCAATGGCGCACGTCCAGCTTTTGAATCAGCGCGACCGGTACTTCGCCCCATACCTCAACCATCCGCGAAATCAGGCTCGTTGTTTCCAGGTTGAAGCTCTTGTCGAAGCGGACCGGGAACGTAACGGCCTTCTCCGGATCGGGAGCTTCCAGGGAAGTCAGATGCGTGTTTTGCAGCGGCAGAGCGAGCTGATAGCGGGAGGTGGCGTTCAAATCGATGCCAAATACCCCGAGCAAATCGTTGAATTTCGTCCGGTAGATGACGCTGAGGCTGTAAAGCTTATAAATGCTTGGAATGGAATTCTTGTTCTCGAGCTGAGTTAGCCAGGCATTCGAGATGTAGAACTCTTCATTCTGGCGGTCTTCCGCAATCGTGCGGCTGAACTCCTCGACTTCACGTGTAGTGACCCCGAGCCGATTGCGAAGTTCCCTGAGCTGCTCCCCTGGACGCATAGCCGGTGGCCCCGTTGAACTGTTTCACATCAGAACATCATACTCTTTAGACACGATAGGTCTTTCCAGCCGCCGAATCAACTGATTTGGGGGGAGTTGTAGGAAGTCTCGGCCGTCGAGCGGTGGCGTTGACCTTCGCTGGCTCATGCCCTCCGCAGTCTAACCTTCCTATCCCGGAGGTACCAGTGCGCTGTCCTCTATCAAGATAGTAGTTCGGCTTTCCAAGACAACTAAAGTGAACCGACTCCTGCACCAAAGGCGGAAATCGATTCTAGTACTAGACTGCTTTTAATCCGAAGCAATTACGATGTTGTTGTTGCAACTCACGCCATCGGTGAAAAACTCTCGGGTTTTGTCAAAACGTGCTCGGACGTGAGGGCGAAGATTTCAGACTTTCCAAGATGGTGTTTCCCATTTCGCATCACGCGGGATCTTGGGGATTGGCAGGGAACCCACGGTATGCCACGCTTAGCCAAAGAAAATGAGGGTACGACGATGGCTGATTCTCCCGACAGTCCGGTCGGCTCCGCTACGTCCTACGCGCAACGACGCGCGGTACCGCGCTACAGTCTTGTCGCCACGGCCGAGATAGTCGATCCCATGAGCGGCGTCCGAATCTCCGGTCGCATCTCGGAGGTTAGCCGCAAGGGGTGCTACGTGGACCTGCTCAACACCCTGCCCAAGAATACTATGGTCCGGGTGCGCATCTCACGAGATCAGGGCAGCTTCGAATCGCCGGGCAAGATCATCTACGTGCAGGAAGGAATGGGAATGGGCCTGGCATTCCTCGACATGCCGCCTGACCAGTTGAAGACCCTCGATTCCTGGCTCACCGAACTTACCCAACTTACCGTCTAGTCCCAGCCCGGAGCGAACCCCCGTCAGCCAATCACGTGCGCTGCGAGGACTGCCAGTCGGGAGGAGGCGAGCTGACTGGCCAGAATTCAGGCGCCGGATGAGTGAATTCCACGGCCACCTGGGCCAGCCCCGCATGACTGGGGCCCATGTAAGACACTCTGCCTTCACGTTCGTCGTGGTTCGGATTCGTGAGAATGAGCTTTTGTCCCACGCTGACTTTACTTGCCATCATCAGGAGCGCGCCGTGAGCGTTCACCGTAACCGTAAACGTCTCCTCCCGAAAGGCCCGCTGATCGGAGGACTCTCCGCGGATCACGACCGGCACATCCAGCAGCACGCGCTCGCTTCGCCTTTGTCCGGTCTGTCCCATGGGTTTTAGCCCTCCATCGCGACCCTCCGGATCCACTGTCCCCTAAGCCGCCTTCCGCTTCAGCCAAAATGTCGACCGGACGCCGCCGGAGTAAACCGGCGCCGGGGGCTACACAATCTCGCTCCTTTACATTAGACTAGATATGTGACAAGACAGCTGACCACTTCCAACGGATCGCCTAAGGCAAGCGCACAAGGCGCGCCGCCGGATTCCGCTGAAAAGCGCCGCTGTCGGATTGTCGCATGGATGCGCTCCCACGGCACGCCGATCCGGGGAGGTGAACTGGCGAAGCGATTTCACGTAAGCCGCCAGTGCCTGGTCCAGGACATCGCGATCCTGCGGGCCGGTGGCGAGGAAATCCTGGCCACGCCGAGAGGCTACCGCTTGCCGAGCCCCAATCACCCTCATCGGGCGATCCTGGCCTGCAAGCACGCACCCGAGCGAACCGAAGAGGAGCTTCAGATCCTGGTCGACCACGGCGTCAAGATTCTCGACGTCATCGTCGAGCATCCCCTGTACGGCGAGTTGCGCGGGTCGCTGATGCTCGAATCTCGCGCAGACGTGCAGGATTTTCTCGCGCAGGTGCGCACGTCGCATGCGGCGTTTCTGTCCTCGCTGACAGATGGGGTGCACCTGCATACGGTCGAAGCTTCGCGGCCGGAAATGATTTCGCGGGCCAAGGCGCGGTTGCGCGCCCGCGGATTTCTCCTGAAGTAGCCGGGATATGGAAACTCAGAAAATCAACGCGACGCGTGAGCAGCGAGTCGAGCAGGCGCTTTTTCGGGGCGGCAGCCTCACGCTCGACAATCCGAGATATCGCCACGCGGTCAGCACGTTCGTCGAGGGGCTGCTGCACGACGACCTCGCGCCGCGGGATCTGACGGTAGAAGCTCTGGGGATCGCGCACAATCGCTCCTCGGCTGTTGTGCTCGCGCGTGGGAGCGGTGTCGCGGCGGGACTTGCCGAGCTGGCCTTCATGCTGGGGGCGTACGGCGTCGATGTCGCCATGGAAAAGCAAGACGGTGATGCAATGCAATCCGGCGACGCGCTGCTGCGAGCGGAAGGCGAACAAACACAATTGCTCGCGCTCGAGCGCGTGGGTCTGAATCTCGTTCAACGAATGAGCGGCATCGCCACGGCCATTCGTTGCTTGCAGGAGCGCATGAGACAGCGCTCCTTTACGACGCGGATCGTCGGCACGCGAAAGACTCCGTGGGGCTTGCTCGATAAGCGTGCGCTGCATCTCGGGAACGGCGGGACGCACCGGCTCGGCCTCGGCGACGCGATCGTCATCAAGAACAATCACCTGGCGCTCCTCGCCGCACGCGAAGAGGAAGCGGCGCCGGTGGCAATCGAGAAGGCCTGGCCGTTTCGTCATGATTCAGCGTTTATTGAAGTCGAAGTGCGCGGGGAGGATGCCGCGCGCGCGGCCGCGCGGGCGTTTCGCCGCCTTCAGGAAAAGACTGCGGAGGAGTATCCATGCCTGCTGATGCTAGACAACATGAAACCGGATCAGATCAGCGCGATTCTCAACATGCTCCGGCGAGAGGATTTGTGCGATTACGCGCTGATTGAGGCCAGCGGCGGGATTTCGGAATCAAATGTGGAGGCGTACGCCGCCTGCGGCGTGGACGCAATTTCGATCGGCGCGCTGACGCATTCGGCGCGCGCTCTCGATATTTGCCAGAGGATTTCATAACCCATTAGAAGAGGACAACCGTCATGACACACGCAGTGATGCAGGAAACCTTCGAAGAGCGCTACACGCTTCCGGCCATCGAAGCCGCGAACGACACGGCCGAAGAAATTCGCCGAAAGCAGCGGCGCGTCCGCGAGCTTTGCACCGAGCGAAAAGCGGTCCTGCTGGCGCATCACTATCAGCGGCCCGAAGTCCAGGAAGTGGCAGACGCAGTGGCGGATTCGCTGAAGCTCTCGCAGGCCGCCGCGAAAACCGACGCCTACGTGATCGTCTTCTGCGGCGTGCACTTCATGGCGGAAACAGCCGCGATCCTGCTGCCGGAAAAGACCGTGCTGCTGCCGGATCTGCGCGCGGGATGTTCTCTCGCCGCGTCGATCACCCCCGAAGAGTTGCACAAGTGGAAGGCGAAGCTGCCCGGCGCCGTGGTGGTCGCATACATCAATACGTCCGCCGCGGTGAAGGCCGAGAGTGATTACTGTTGTACGTCGGCGAACGCAGCGAAAGTGGTCTCCGCGATCCCGGCGGACCGGCCGATTCTCTTCCTACCCGACAAGTTTCTCGCCACGGTCGTCGCGCGGCAAACGGGACGCAGCAACATCGTGGCGTACCCGGGATACTGCCACGTGCATAAGACGATCCGGCCCGAGCAGGTGACGGAGATTCTCGAGGAGCATCCCGATATCGAGCTCCTGTTGCATCCGGAATGCGGTTGCGTCAGTTCGTGCATGGCGAAGGCCGTCGACGGCGCGCTGCCGGCGGACCGCACGTTCTTCCTCTCGACCGAAGGGATGCTGCGGCACATCGGCGAATCTCCCGCCGCCGAGTTCGCCGTGGGAACCGAGCTCGGGATCATGCACCAACTGAACAAGAAGTTCCCGGAGAGGAGCTTCTACCCCGTGAATTCCAACGCCGTCTGCGCGTTCATGAAAACCATCACTCTCGACAAGATCATTCGCTCGCTCGAAACGCTGACGCCGCAGATCCGCGTGCCCGAAGACATCGCGCACAAGGCCAAGCGCGCGATCGATCGCATGCTCGAGCTCGCGTAAGGGCGCGACATGCTGAAAATAGGGATTCTTGGCGTCGGAGCCATCGGCAGAACCATCGCAACCGCCCTCGATCAGAAACAGGTGAACGCGGAACTCGTCGCGCTCGCCGATCAAAACCGCGCGGCGGCGGAAGCGCTCTCCCGCGAGCTTTCGAGTCACCCGCCTGTCGTTTCCATCGAAGAACTGATGGCGCGCTGCGACCTCGCGGTCGAGGCGGCGAGCCAGGCGGCGCTTCCAGAATTTGTCCCGAAGGCGCTCGCTCGCGGGCGGGACACGCTCATCATGAGCGTAGGAGGCCTGCTTGGCCGGGAGGAGTGGTTCCGGCAGGCGAACGACAAGGGCTGTCGCATCTACGTTCCTTCGGGCGCGATCGCCGGGCTCGACGGAATCAAGTCTGCATCGATCGGGCGCATCGAATCGGCCATGCTCACCAGCTTCAAGCCCATCGCGGCGCTAAAGGAATCGAAGTACGTGGTCGACCGGAATCTGCCGCTCGATAGCTACAAGGAAGAGACCGTCATCTTCGAAGGTCTTGCGGAAGAGGCCGCGCGGGCGTTTCCAGCAACGTCAAACGTCGCCGCATCGCTGCGCCTCGCGGTCGATCCCGCCGAGCCGGTTCCGGTGCGGGTGCGCGTCGTCGCTGTGCCGGGCGGAAATGAGAACGTCCACGAGATTCACGTTCGGGGTGAATTCGGGAAGCTCACGGTGCAAGTGGAAAACGTGCCGTCGAAATCGAATCTGCGCACTTCGCAGCTCGCCGCGTTTTCCGCCATCGCGACGCTGAAAAATCTCACGCGATCCCTTCGCGTAGGCACCTAGCTGCCTCCCTCCGCAGCGCTGCGAACCTTTCAGTTGTCAAAGAGCTTCAAGGCCTTCCTCAAGAAGGCCGAATGCGTATGTATTACCCCCGGTTTTCAGAGACGGGTAGCAGACGCCTCCATGGTTTGTTTTCTATGAGTTGCGACGGATTCTACTCAACAGCGGTGACGGGTAGAATGCGCATCGCAGGCAACGTCGGAAACCGAAAGGCGCACAGATGCCCCTCGAGTTTGTGTCGATCTGACGAGGTCGCGATCCAATCTTTTCAATCCGTTGCGGCCAATTCTAATCGCCAGTGTGTCGATTAGGAATTCGCGGGGCGGCCATTTCTCCTGCCCCGCCAGACTGCCCGGCCACTCGTGCATGCTTCTCTGCTGCGCCGCGCTCGAATCCCGCCGGCATAGCGCTATTCGCACGCTACCACACGATGCAAATCGGCCTTCGCGTAAGGAATCTCGCAAGTCATGCGGGCGCAACGGATTGGAGGCCGTAATTTGCGGCGAAAAAACTGCGATTTTGGCGCTTTGTGAGGGTCCGCAAATCTACGGACCCAGAAAAGATGATTTCTAGGGGGGAATTCCCGCAGTACACAGTTATCGAGGACATGCGGAACGCCTGCACCAGCAGCGGGCTTGCTACAAGGCGCTCTCGCCGCGTTCGTCGTTGCGAATGCGGATGGCGTCGTCGATCTTCGTCAGGAAAATCTTGCCGTCGCCGATCTGTCCGGTGTGGGCAGCAGTGGAAATGGACCGCACGGCCTTCTCGACCAAGTCGTCCGCGACGACCATTTCGATCTTGATCTTGGGGATCAGGTCGAGGGTGTACTCGCGCCCGCGATAGAATTCCGCGTGGCCCTTCTGCCGGCCGTGGCCGCGCGCTTCAAACACGGTCATGCCCTCCATGCCGATTTCGTGGAGCGCCTGCTTCACGGCATCGAGCTTCGACGACTGGATGATCGCTTCGACTTTTGTCATCGTCTTGGCTTGCCTTTGGCCTTGCGCTACCCGAGGCCTTTGCAACGAAACCCCTCGCCTCTGAAGAGGCGAGCTACATTCTCGGCGCATGGCCGGCAAGGTCTGGTGCTGGTGCTGGTGGAGGGAATCGAACCCACACGGCCTTGCGGCCACCGGATTTTGAGTCCGGCGCGTCTGCCAGTTCCGCCACACCAGCCTGGGGACGATTATACAGGCTCCGAGATGGGATTCTCCACTGACCCGCCCGAGCTTTTCCTGCTCACGCCTGTGAACGCGGCGCAATGCCCGTCACGGCGGCGCTCCTTATATTCAACAACACGATTCCATAGAACCATCCCACTTTGACGCTCATGAGCTCTTGACTTGTCAGTGAATAGGGCTAGAATGCGCCCACTGCAATTCTCCGGGAGGGCTCGTTCGGCAGTCGACGGATATATGGAGCGACGTATGCATGACCCCTTCGGAAGTCTGTTCGAAACATTTCCGCCCTCGCCGCGCGCTATTGCTTATGTATCGCGCAGGTTTTTTCGTCAGTCCATGAAGCCTTGCAATACTCCCATTCGTCCCTCCAGAGGCAGGATTCGCTGATGGCGTGTCAAATTGTAATTCAGCAGATCGTGGGACAAATACTGTCCGGCACATGGCTGGAGTCCATCACCGTTTCCGGGACCGCCATCGATACCATTAACTGCAGAAGGACGGCGATCTCGCACCAAGTACCAGTGATTGCAGGAGCTTGGACGGCAGCCTTCTCTCTGGGTGATCTGAAGAGCACTGGGTGCGAGGAGTGCGGCAACGTCAACTTCCCAATCACCGCCCAGGCAAGTTGCGCTGATCCGAACAACGCATGCATGGCCGTCCCTATGTCGTTGCCAACAATTCCTTGCGGGTGCCCCACGATTGACCAGATCGAGGCGGATGTGCGCCCCCGTTCCGATGCGGCGAATGGCTGGAATGTCAGTTTCAGCGCGTCCATCATTGGCACTGGCGTTACCACGTACCTGTTTTGGCGACGGCACGAATGTTGTACAAGGACCACTGCCCCAGGGCGGCGTGGCACCATTCGGCACCTCTATCGTTGCGCTGGACCCTATTCGGTCAGCCTAACGATTCTTAGCGATTGTCAGCCTTTCAGTCTGACGGTGCTGGTGCAGTTGCCGACTTGTGGTTGCCCACACATCAGTAGTGAAATCTCCGGCAACCCCGTTTCCGGCAATCCTTGTACATGGAATTTCATAGCCAAGGTGGGCGGTCCGTATCTTCAGTGCAACCACGAAAACTGAACTCGGCTGACGCGCCCGAGCTTTTCCTGCTCACGCCGCTCGCGTAACGCCGCCTGAAAGAGCTGGAATCGGCGCTGCTAGGAGATTCTTGATGAAAAACGCGTTCATTCTTATTGCGGCGGCAATTGTCATGATGTTGGCGCAGGCCAGGCTGGTTGCGGCGCAGGCACAGGAGCCGCCCAAGGAGACGGCGCCCAAGGCGGAGGCGAAGCCCACGGAAACGAAGCCGGCCGAGACCGTCGCGCCGAAGGAAGAGTCGTCGGTGACGGATCACGCGATCCGCATCGGCGGGCAAACGATCCCGTACAAGGCCACGGCGTCCACGACGCTGCTGAAGGACGAAAAGGGCGAGCCGACGGCGACCATCTTCTCGATCGCCTACACGCGGACGGACGCGAAGGATCTGACGCAACGGCCGGTGGCGTTCCTCTACAATGGCGGGCCGGGATCGGCTTCGCTCTGGCTGCACATGGGCGCGTTCGGCCCGCGGCGCGTGGTGACGCAGAATGCGGCGCCCACGGGGCCGGGGCCGTATCAGCTCGTGGACAACGCGAACTGCCTGCTCGACAAGGCCGACCTCGTCTTCATCGATCCGGTGGGCACGGGATTCAGCCGCGCCGCGGGAAAAGCGCAGAACAAGGATTTCTGGGGAATCGACCAGGACGTGAAGTCGCTCGCGCAG
Source organism: Candidatus Acidiferrales bacterium (assembly GCA_050015155.1). GTDB lineage: Bacteria > Acidobacteriota > Terriglobia > Acidiferrales > UBA7541 > Palsa-295. The sequence continues at coordinate 225,563 of JBEKBY010000001.1, forward strand.
TTCATCACCATCTACATCAGCCGCAACGGCCGCTGGAACTCGCCGAAACTCCTGATCGGCGAAAGCTACGGGACATTCCGCTCGGCGGCGCTCGGAAACTATTTGCAGGACCACGACGGCGTATACCTGAACGGCATCGTGCTGATCTCAACCGTGCTCGACCTCCACACGCTCCGATTCAATCCCGGCGACGACATGCCGTACATCTTCTACCTGCCCAGCTACGCGGCGTCCGCGTGGTACTACAAAACGCTGAAGAATCGCCCGGACGATCTGAATGCTCTCCTGAAGGACGCGCGGCAATTCGCCGCGACCGAATACGCGGCCGCGCTGATGAAGGGCTCGAGCCTGAGCGACGCCGAGAAGGCGGACATCGCGACGAAGCTCTCGAGCTTCACCGGCCTGAGCGAGGACTACCTCGTGAAAGCGGATCTGCGAGTGACGCTCGCGCAATTCGAGGCCGAACTCCAGCGCAGCCGCGGGCTGACCGTCGGGCGCTACGACTCGCGGTACTCCGGGCCGACGTACGACTTGCTGACTGAGGAGGCAGAGTACGATCCCTCATATTCCGCGGTCAGGGGCGCGTTCACGGCGGCGCTGAACAGCTACCTCCGCGAGGACCTGAAGTTCAGTCCGGAGATGACTTACGAGGTGCTGAGCGGCGAGATATCCCGCAACTGGGATTGGAAGCACAACACGGGCCGCGAAGCGTTCGGTCCCGCCTCAGCGAACGTCGAAGGCGACCTGGTGAATGCGTTCATCGTCAATCCGAGCTTGCAGGTGCAAGTCGAGAATGGATTCTTCGACATGGCGACGCCATTCTTGGCCACCGAATACACAATGGACCATCTCGGGCTGCCCGCAAATCTTCGCAGCCGCATTCACCTCGAGTACTACCAGGCGGGCCACATGATGTACCTGAACGAGAACGAACTCCCGAACCTGAAGGACAATATCGCGAGCTTCATCGACAGCGCGACGAAGAAATAACTGATCTGCGAGAGGCGCTAGCCCGCGAGCCAGGCGGCGCCGCGAGCGGACAGCGCTTCGACCTCGGGACCGGTCAAGCCCGGCATGTCGACCTTGACCTTGTAGCCGATCTGCGTTTGCAGGTACGCGAGATGGCGGTAGCCTTCGGGGAACTTGGCGAGAAGATCGGGATCGAGGCGGAGCTGGGCCGCCGGATCGATGGGGTCCATGCGGTCCTCCTCGTAGATCGGCTGGCGGAGAACGAGGCCCCAGCGTCCGCCGCGCTTTTCGAAGAAATCGTAGAAGCGACCAGTGCAGACCACGTCGCACACCACGTTGTGGACGAGAGCTCGCTGCGCGATCTTCATCTTGGTCTGTGCGATCGCGCGGTGGCCGCGCACTTCGATCGTGCTGCCGCCGAGAAAATGCAGAATGCGCACGCCCTTCGCGAAGCCCTGTTTGCTCATTTCGATGAACTCGTCGGCCGTGCCCTGCGTCCAGGTGGCCATCATGCGGCCGTCGTCGTGCCAGAGGGAGCGGAACTTGTCCCACATGCGAGCGTCGCGCCACATCACCCAGTTTTCGACCATCTCACGGATCGTCAGGCGTTCGAGCATTTCGTCGGTCATTTGTGGCGCTCCTGTTTCTTCAGGCGTGCTTCGTAATCTGCGAGGGATCGGCGCCCACCCGGCCGGACGTATCCCGTTTTGACGCCGCCGCAAGCCGGAAATCATATCGAATGCTCGGCAGCTTCGGGAAGGGCGAAGCCGGATCGTTCTTGTTGACCGAGATGATCAGCGATTCGTTGACGCCGAAAACGGTGTCCGAGTCAATGTGGTCGTCGCCTGCGACGTAGAGAGCCGTGACGAGCTCGCGGTATCCCGGCGCGCCGATCACGAAATGAATGTGCGCGGGTCGGTAGCCGTGGCGCTTCTGCGCGCGAATCATGTCGCCGACCGGACCATCCATCGGAATCATGTAGCCGAGAGGACAGAGCCCGCGGAAGTGGTAGCGGCCTTCGAAGTCAGCATGGAAGCAGCCGCGCAAATCCATGACCGAGGGATCGTGCTTTTGCAGATCGTAGTTGCCGGTTTCGTCCGGCTCCCAGATCTGGACGAGCGCATTCGGAATGCCGCGGCCCGTTGAATCCAACACGCGCCCGTAGAACACAACCTCGGTGCCCTGGCTCTTCGAAATAATCGAGTCGCCCAGCTTCATCATCGGCGCGTCCTGGCGGTAAAACGGGCCGAGCAAACTCGATTTGGTCGCGGACTCCGTGGCGCGCTTGTCGTGGAGTGAGTTGACGAGAGAGCTTAGCCCCAGCGTGTCCGAGAGCAAAATGAACTCCTGCCGGTGTGCCGTGCACTTCTGGCCCACCGCCGTGAGAAAACGAATCCCTTCGAGCCACTCCTCGGGCGTGAGATCGACTTCGCGCGTGAAGGCATGCAAGTGGCGCACGAGAGACGCCATGATCTGCTTCATGCGCGGGTTGGGAGTCCCTGACATCTGCTCGAGCGCCGCATCCGTGATCGTGTTCTCGTCGATGACTCTCATGTTGCCTCCTCCGGTCTGTCAGAGCGCCTAAAGAAACGAGCGAATCGGATCTTTGCCGTCCCAGCCGATCGTTGCGCGGTAGAAGCCGCTAAAGATGGAGTCGAACGAAGCGCCCAACTCGATCAGCTCGACCATGCCCGGCAGGTCCGCGGTCGTGTCCATGTAGGCGACGCGGCCTCCGCTGGGCACGCGCGCGAAAAATCCTTCTTCGTATCCTTGGGCGCGGAGTTTTGCCAGGTCGCGGTCGAAATTTGAGGTGGCGACGCCCCAGTGGTGAAAGCCGTAGCCGCGCTTGTCGATCGTCTCCCGGTAGACGGAAG
>JBEKBY010000002.1:0-201751 GCA_050015155.1 Candidatus Acidiferrales bacterium
GGCGCAGTCGGCTTTCGAGGGCTGACCGCGATATTTGGCGTCTTCGCCCCGGAAATGCTCGATCAAAAACCACGGCCCGACTTTCAGCTTCTCGACCCATTGGCCGATGGCTTCACGGACATTCTTCACGACATAGGCCGTCTGGATAATGCCGTCGTCGGGCTGACCGAAATTCACAAGACCCATGCGCGTGCCTCCCCGGGGAATTCCTTCCGTGGCCGGTGCGTATACCGGGCCGGGGACGCCAGTATAGTCCCGCCGGACTGGGTTTCAACCTTTCTTGCGTCCGGCCGGTCGAGTGACATCCCCAAGAGAGCGCGGTAAGATGCGCGCGGCGACAAATCAGCGGAGGAGGAAAACATGAGAGTCAGGCTGCTACTTGCGGGCCTCGTTCTAGCCGTGTTCGCCGGAAACGCGATGGCGGCGCCGCCCTCTCAACTGCACATCCAGGTGTTCACGTCGCCTCCCGAGGGCATCGCCGTCAACTCCACGCTGGTCTACGGCGACAAGGACGCGATTTTGATCGACGCGCAGTTCCGGCTGAGCGACGCGCACCGCCTGGTGGCCATGATTCTCGAGAGCAAGAAGAACCTGACGACCGTCTACGTCACGCATCCGCATCCCGACCACTACTTCGGCCTGGTCGCGATCCGGCAGGCTTTCCCGAATGCGAAGTTCGTGGCCCTGCCCAGGGTGGTGGAGGGCATCAAGGCGAGCTGGCAGAACCGCGTGAACGCCTGGAAGCCGCAGTATGGCGACAACATTCCCTCGAATCCGATCATTCCCGACGCGCTTGACGGCAACACGCTGACGCTCGAAGGTGAAACCCTGCAAGTTTTCGGGCCGCTCCAGGGCGACAGCGCGGGAGACAATTCGTTCGTGTGGATACCGTCGATCAAGGCCATCGTGGGAGGGGATACGCTATTCAGCGGGGCGCATTTTGTTTTCGCGCCCATGTCTGCCGCTCAAAAGAAGGATTGGATGAGCACCGTGGATCAGGAGGCGGCGCTTAAGCCGGAAATCGTCGTTCCGGGCCACCAGATCGTGGGCGCGCCGAACGACGCTTCGGTTCTCGACTTCATGAAAAAATACATGAAAGACTCGGACGAAGCGCAGGCGTCGTCCAAGACGGCGGACGACTTCAAATCGAAGATGAAAGCTCTGTACCCCAACCTCGGCCTCGATGGGCTGCTGAATATCAGCGCGCAGGCCGCTTTCCCCGCGAAGAAACCTACGGGCAACTGACGCGTCTCACTCCGGCACCCTATCGCCGGGCAGAGGCGTCTAACTGAGCGGAAAGTAAAACTCAACTGAGGAGAGCCTATGAGAAGCGCCGTCGCGATTTGTGCTGCGATTTTTCTGAGCCTCGTCGTCTTCGCCATGCCGAACAAGGCGCAAGTTGCCAGCCCACCGGCGAAGGCCGATTGCAAATTCTCCGACGGCAAGATCATTCATGTGGATTATTCGAGCCCTCGAATGAGAGGCCGCAAGATTTTCGGAGAGCTCGTCCCGTACGGCGAGCCGTGGCGCGCGGGGGCAAACGATGCGACGACGTTCGTCATCGACGCGAACGTGACGGTGGCGGGGAAGGAAGTGCCGGCGGGCAGCTACACGCTGTTCACACTCCCTAAGCCGGATTCGTGGCTGCTAATCATCAGCAAGCAGACGGGCGAGTGGGGCATTCCATATCCGGGCGAGCAATACGACTTCGCACGCGTGCCGATGAAGGTGTCGAAGCTGCCTTCGCCGGTCGAGAATTTCACGATCGCATTCGATCAGGACGGCAAGACGTGCACAATGCGGCTCGACTGGGAGACGACGCGCGCCGCAGTAGAAATCTCCGACAGGAAATAGGGCTACTGCTGGAGTTGGGCTTGGGCCCTGGCGTGATGTGTGGCCGGCTCGACGATCGCGCGGAACACCCGGCCGCGTCCGATCACGTGCTCGCCCGAACGAGCCTCCACGTCGAAAACGAGAAAGCGGCCTCTGTATTCCACCAGTTTCGCCCAGGCGCGGACCGCGGCGCCAGGCGGCACGGCTTTGAGGTGATCCACTTCGATTCGCGTTCCCACCGTAATGGCTCCCGGCGGCAGCTCCGGCAGCACGGCCAGCACACTCGCGTACTCCATCAGGCCGATCATCGAGGGCGTGGAAAGAACCGCGGGCAAGTTGGGATTGATATGGCGGATTGTATGTTCGGGCAGCACTACGCGTTCGACTGTGGCTTCGAGGCCCAGGCGCGGCCGCTGCTCGGGCGAAGTCAGGGCAGCCTTTCGCGGGCGCTTCGGGGCGACTTTGCCAGCGCGTTTCGAGACGCGCTTCTTTTTCCGCGGCTTCATGGCAGAGTTTGGCGGCGGGCCGAAGGCGATACGGGCACGACCGGAGAATTTAGGAAGGTGCGCGTGAATTCCACGAACGTGATGCCGAGTTGGTTCCAGAGGCGGCGCTTCAGGCTGCGATAGTCCTGCGAGCCGCTGAAGACGTCGCGGATCAGATCGCGGAATGCTGGCGAGTAGTTCAGCAGTTGCACTATTCGCGTGGTGATCGCACCGCCGAGAAAATTCCCGCGAAAGATCTTCCGTGCGATGTTCGCGGCGAATTCGAGGTCGGCTGAGAATGCCGCCCGCAGCCGCTCGGGATACGCGTGCGGCTGGCCTTCGATCAGCGCCTGGGCCAGCAGATCGCCCGAGCGCAGCGCGTAGTAAAGCCCCTCGCCGGTAATCGGGTCCACGCACGCAGCCGCGTCGCCCGCCATCGCCCAGTTTCTTCCGGCGATGCGGCGGCCGCGAATCGTCTGTGCCTGCGGCGATGGCAGCACGTGGCTGTAAAACCGCGCGCCATCCATGGGGATATTCTCATCGCGGACGAATTCGTCGAGGTGCCCGCGGAGCTGCTGGCTCGGCCGCTGCCCCATCTTCGCGCAGATGCCGACGGAAAGGTGGTCGGCGCGCGGGAAGGACCAGAGATAGCCCTCGAATTCGCGCAGAAACTTCACCTTAATCATGTCTTCTTCGGTCGGCACGAAGTAGCCGAGCGTCACTTCGAGGTCTTTCGCGCCGAGCGCCGTCGTGCCCGGCAGCAATTGATTGCGCGCGCCGGCCGCAAGCACGACGAAGTCAGACCAATGCTCTTCGCCGCCGGCGATGAGGCGCACCTGCGGGCCCTCCGTATCGATGCTCGTGACGCGCGAACAAATCGCCGCGCAGCCCGCGGCCACGGCGCGATCGAGCAGCAGGCCGTTCAGGACTTTGCGCGCGTAGATCACGATCGGGCGGCTCATCTCGAAGCGCGCGCGATGGCCTCCACCGGAAATCAGCTCGGCCGTGCGAACGATCTTCTTGGGTTGCGGCGAGTCGAGAAGGAACGGGTAAGCCTCGATGGCTTTATGAGTTAGCCCCCCGCCGCAGGGCTTCTCCCAAGCCATGCGCTCGTCGAAGATCGTGACGTGAAACCCCCGGCTCGCAAGGCGCTCGCCGCAGAGCGCGCCGGCGGGCCCTCCTCCCACAATCGCAATCTCTTTCATGCTCTTTTTGGTTTTTTACGGCCCTTTTGCGGCCCCAATATGGCCATTTCGTGTCCGTTAATCGCTGCTTATCACTGGGGATCAGGTCAGCGGAAACACGGCCGCAATGAACCAGGCGGCCAGTATAGCACCAAAGATCGCGGCTGCCGTCGCGGAGCCTGTGCGGGCACGTAACGCATCGGTAGCAAGCCTCTGGAGGATGGAAAACCCCGCCAGAGTTGCGACCAGAACGAGAATCAGCACCTGGCCGCTCGCGAATGCGTAGTACGCGAGCAGGCACGCGAGCCAGAGTTCGAGACGCAGCGCGAGAAAAACCGCCAAACGCAGGGCGCGCCGCTTGCCCGCGCCCACAGGACCGAGCACGACCTCTTCGGCAAAGCAGAAAATTGCTGCGACGGGCAGGAGTTCAGCGAAGCGCAGCCAGCGCGGCGCGTTAAGCCATAGGTCCGCGAGCTGCCAGTTGAGCCACGCGCCGAAGGCGAGGATCACGGCGAAACCGAGCAGCGCGGCGGCAATCAGCGGCCTCGCGTTCGACGAACAGGACTCCCTGGCGGCGCTTCGATTCAGAGCGAGCAACAACACACCCGCAATCAGAATCAATGACGCGAAGTAATCACCGGAATAAAGATGCACGAATCGGAGCGGCGTGAAGAGCGTGAGAACGAGCATTCCGACAAGCGCGCAGGCCAGGCCTTCGACGAGGACCAGCAGATAACGGCGCTGCGCCGGCGGCAGGTCCGTCCGTACTGATCCTGCGAGCCTCGATGCGCCAGCCACACCTAACGGAAGCAAAAACAGCAAGCCAAGCAGGCCCGCTACGGCTCCAGCTAACCGGCGCCGGCCGTGGCCGAACGTCTCATAAGTCGCCAAAGCCAGATTCACCGCTAGCGTCTTTGCCGGAACCGTCGCGAACAGAGATTGCATGGCCCACAGCTCGGAGCGGTGCGCGATGCCGCGGTCGAGCAGCAAGCTCGTGTGAGTCGAGAGCGGCGAATCGACCAACTGGAATGCGCGCTGCTCGCCGAAGTCTTCCGCCGCCGCGCGTTCGCCCCCGGCCGCGGCCGCGAGCGCTCGGGCCTGACGCTTCAGGGGTGCGACATCGAATTGCGCGCTGAATACGAGCAGATTCGAGGGCATCCGCTGGGGCAAGGTCATCGGCGCAGGCGAAATCGCGATTGTGGCTTTCACGGGCTCGCGATCCGCCATGCGAATGGCGATGGCTCCTCCCATCGAGTGGCCGACGAGAATCGTTTTGTCCGGATCGACCGCTTGGCTTCGAATGAGGGATTCGACCGCGACCGTGGCGCATTGCTCCGCGCGGGAAAAGGAGAACGAATCCGTGTTGTCGCCGTGCCCCGGCAAATCGATCAGGTACGTGCGGAAGCCGTGACCGGCGAAGTCCGAGCCGAGATACGTCATCACGCGCCTGTTGGCGGCGAGGCCATGTAGCACGATGGCCGCCCCAGCCGGAGCCACACCGGCTGGAGGATCCATGACCGTGGCCGGGGTGGAGCAGCCCTTGTCCGTGAGAACGATTTCATGCTGTGGGAGGTGCGTGCGCCGAATCCAGTGCGCGCCAATGAGGAGAAGCACTGCGCCCGCAATCGCAAGCGCGAAATGCCAGCTCTTCCAAAGCGTGCTCACCGCGTCCTCCGCGGCGTTTCAAGCGCGCGTGGTAGAATGAAGTCCTCGACCGTTCCTGTCGGGATGGATCGAGAGGCAGTCGATTGGGACAGGTAGTCTCGCAAGCTGAGTTGATTCTCCGCCGGGGCGAGTGGAAACGCAACGGACACGGGGTAGTGTGCGCGAGCGGCTGTTTCGACCTAGTGCATCCCGGCCACATCCGTTTGTTGGAGCAGGCCCGCTCGCTCGGCGACGTCCTGGTCGTCGCCGTCCAGAGCGACGCGAGCTTCCGCAAAGGTTTCGTTCCCGCCAAGCGTGCTGCCCCTGAAATAGCGCGCCCGATTATCCCTGCCGCCGAGCGCATGGAAATTCTCGCGGCGCTCGCCGCCGTCGATTACGCCGTCGAATTCGACGCGCCTTCTCCTCACGGGTTCCTTCTGCGCCTTGCGCCAGACGTTTTCGTGGAGGGCGGCACGGCGCGGGAATCGAGCCTCCGCGAAAGTGAATCCGAAACACTTGGATGCAGGATCGTGCGCTTCCCGCTCGAACCGGGCTATTCGACCGCTCGCCTGATCGAACGCATCACAGAACTTCGCGCATGATTCTCCCGCTGGTTTCCGAGCTCTTCGCGCGGATCGCCCGCCGGCCCGCCGTCGAGGAAGCGTGCGACCTGCTGCGGCGCAACGCGGGCGAAGTGCATCTCGCGGGCCTCACCGATCCGGCGAAGACGCTGCTCGTTCCGCTTGTATTCGCCGAGCTTGGCCGTCCAGCGATTCTGGTAGTCGAGTCGAATCAGCGTGCGGAAGCGCTGCTCGAGCCGGTGCGGTGGTTTTACGGCGCGGTCACGGGGAAACCCGCGCGCCGCGTGGTCTGCCTTCCGGCGCATGACGCTTTGCCCTACGAGGGCCGCTCGCCGCACGCAGAGATTTCCGAAGCGCGCGCCGTCGCGCTCTGGCGCCTCGCGACGGGCGAAGCCGATCTCTTGATTGCGCCGGTGCAGGCGGCGCTGTGGCGGATGCGCGAGCCGCAATTCTATCGCGGGCTTGCCCGCTCGATTGCGCGCGACGAATCCATCGCACACGAAGAGCTGATCGGTTTCCTCACCGGCGCGGGCTACGACAAACATGTAACCTGCGAGATGCCCGGGCAGTACGCCGTGCGCGGCGGGATCATCGACGTGTTTTCGCCGGAGACGCCGCAGCCGGTCCGCATCGAGCTCCTCGGCGACACGATCGAATCCATTCGCGCGTTCGATCCCAACACGCAGCGTTCGACCAATCCGGTGGAGCGCACGACGCTGCTGCCTCTCACCGAAACGCTGCGCAGCGCGGAAGTTCTCGAGCGCGTTGACGTCCGCGCAACCTCCGGGCGCGAAGATGGCGAGATGCCTGCCGGTTTCTATCCCGGCTGGGAGTTTCGCGAGTTCCTCCAAACCGAGCGGAATTCCGTGCTGTTCGACCTTGCGGCCGAGCCGCTGGTCGTTCTGGACGAACCATGGGCGCTCGAAGCTGCCGTGGAGAAGTATCGCGCGCTCCTCGACGCAGCCTTCGAAAAATCCGACGATCCGCTGGCCGAGCCTGCCGCTCGCTACGTTCTGAGCGATGAAGAGTGGTCGCTCGCGCGCGAGCTTTTCCCGCGCCTCGCCATCGAGCGGCTGAGCCTCGTGAAGGAGGGCGCCGCGCCGCTTGCGCTGCGCACGCAACCGACGACGCGCTACCGGGGCAACGTGGCCGCGTTCATGACCGAGGTGCGCGGGCGGCTGGGGGCGGGCGAGCAGGTGGTGGTTTCGGCCGCGAGCACGGGCGAACTCGAGCGGTTCGCCGACATCTGCCACGAATACGAATTGCCGTACCGGATGGGCGAGCTCGAAGAAAACGTCACAGTCACGCGCCTCGCGGAAGAGGGGACCGGCGGGAACGCGCCCGCGATGGTGCTCGTGAAAGCGCCTCTCGCGGAGGGAGTCGTGTTTCCGGAAGCGCAACTGGCGCTCTACGGCAACGCCGATCTTTTCGAGACGCTTCCGCCGCCCGAGCGCCCGCGTTCCCGTCCCAAAACGGCGAGCTTCTTCAGCGATTTTTCCGATCTCAAGCCGGGCGATTACGTGGTGCACGTGGACCACGGGATCGGGCAATTCGACGGCCTGCGGCAGGTGGTGACCGAAGGAGCGACCGGCGAATTCATGCTCCTGCACTATGCGGGGGACGCGAAGCTGTACGTTCCGCTCGCCCGGCTCGACCTCGTACAAAAATACCAGTCGCTCGGCGGCGCGTCGCCAGCGCTCGACCGCCTCGGCGCGACCATCTGGGAGGCGCGCAAGTCTCGCGTCCGCAAATCCGTCAGCGACATGGCGGAACAGCTTCTGGCGCTCTACGCGGAGCGAAAGACGACTCCGGGCCACGCCTTTCCCCCGGATTCGAACTGGCAGCGCGAATTCGAGGACGCTTTCGAATTCGAGGAAACCCCGGGCCAGCAGCGCGCCATCGAAGACGTCAAGCGCGACATGCAGTCCACGGTGCCAATGGACCGGCTGCTCTGCGGCGACGTCGGCTACGGCAAGACGGAAGTCGCCATGCGCGCTGCATTCAAGGTGGTCGCGGATTCAACCCAGGCCGCCGTGCTTGCGCCGACCACGGTGCTCGCCTTTCAGCACTACGAGACGTTCCGCCGCCGCTTTGCCGCGTTTCCGGTGCACATCGCTATGCTCAGCCGGTTTCGCACGGAAAAGGAGCAGAAGAAAACGCTCGAAGAACTTGAAGCTGGAAAAGTCGACATCGTCATCGGCACGCACCGGCTGCTCTCGAAGGACTTGAAGTTTCACGACCTCGGTCTCCTCGTGGTGGATGAGGAGCAGCGCTTCGGCGTCGCGCACAAGGAGCGCCTGAAGGAAATGCGCAAGAACGTGCACGTGCTGACCATGTCGGCGACCCCCATCCCGCGCACGCTGCACATGTCGCTCGTGGGACTGCGCGACATGAGCGTGATCGAAACGCCGCCGAAGGACCGCCTTGCGATCCAAACCACGGTCGCGCCGTTCAGCGAAACTCTGGTGCAGCGCGTAATCGAAGAAGAGATGGCGCGCGACGGCCAGGTGTTTTTCGTGCACAACCGGGTCGAATCGATCGCCTCGCTCGCTTCGCTCGTGATGCGCCTCGTGCCGCGCGCTCGGGTCGTCGTCGGGCACGGCCAGATGCGCGAGACGGAGCTTGAAAAAGTGATGCTGAAGTTCATTCGGGACGAAGCCGACGTCCTTGTCTCGACCACGATCGTCGAGAACGGCCTCGATATCCCGCGCGCGAACACCATCGTGATCAACCGCGCCGACCGGATGGGTCTCTCGGACCTTTATCAGCTTCGGGGGCGCGTCGGCCGGTCGAATCAGCGCGCGTATGCCTATCTGCTCGTTCCGCCCGACGTGTCGCTGACGCCTATCGCGCGCCAGCGCCTCGCCGCGCTCAAGGAGTTCAGCGATCTCGGCGCCGGCTTCCGCATCGCCGCGCTCGATCTCGAATTGCGCGGCGCGGGAAACCTACTCGGCCGGGAGCAACACGGCCACATCGAAGCGGTCGGCTTCGACCTCTATTGCCAGATGATGGAGCGCGCCGTGGCCGAGCGCAAGGGTGAAGCGGTCGCGCCCGAGCGCAGGGCCACGCTCAACCTGGGCCAGGATGTCCGCATTCCGCCCGAATACATCGAGAGCGAGAACCTGCGCCTGCGAATCTACAAACGCGTCGCAAGCGTCACGTCCGAAACCGAGCGGGAGGAAGTCCGCCGCGAGCTCGAGGACCGCTTTGGCCCGCCGCCGGCCGCCGTCGTGAACCTGCTCGACTACGCAGTGTTGAAAGCGCTCGCGGAAAAGCTCCAGGTCGCGTCGGTAGATCGCCGCGGCGACCAGGTTGCGATCAAGTTTTATGAGGACACGCCGCTCGGTCCCGAGCGTGTGGTGAAGTTGATTCGCAAGCACCGCGACATGCGGCTCGATCCCAGCGGCGTGCTGTGGCTCGGCTGGAAAGGATTTCACGGCGGCGTAATGGACGCGGTGAGAAACGTATTGCTACAACTACAATTGTAGAGATAGAATTTTCGTCGGGAGACTGTTATGAAAAATCGCAGTTTTGTTTTGCTCGCATCGCTGGCTGCAGGCGCCGGGCTGTTTCTTCCGGCGCTCGCCGCGTTGGGCCAGTCCTCCCAATCGAAGGGCGTCCTAATCGAACAGATCGTCGCCCGCGTGAACAACGAAATCATCACGCTATCCGATTACGAAAAGACAGGCCAGGGTCTCGAGCAGGAGGTCCAGCAAGACTGCCAGAACTGCACGCCGGACAGAATTCAAAGCCTGCTGAAGGATCGTCAGAAAAATCTGCTGCGAGACATGATCGACCAGCAGCTCCTGATCGAACGCGCGAAGGACATGGACATCAGCGTCGAAACCGATCTGGTCAAGCGGCTCGATCAAATCCGCAAGCAGAACAACCTGGCGACGATGGACGACCTTGAAAAGGCCGTCGAGTCGCAGGGAATCGTCTGGGAAGACTACAAGACCCAGCTCCGCAACGGTCTTCTGACACAGGAAGTAATCCGCAAGGAAGTGGGTGGCCGGATGGACATAGGCAACGACGAAACAAAGCAGTACTACGAAGCCCACAAGCAGGACTTCAACCGTCCGGAAGAGGTGGCGCTCGCGGAATTGTCGCTGAGTACAGAGGGCAAGAGCCCCGAGGAAATTGCGGCGGTCCGCACGAAGGCGGAAGACCTGCGCAATCGCCTCATCAAGGGCGATGATTTCTCCGAACTGGCGAAGCGGTATTCCCAAGGCTCGACGGCGCAGGACGGCGGGGATCTGGGGACGTACGAGCGCGGCCAGCTTGCGCCGCAATTGGAAGAGGCCGTCTTCAAAATGGACAAGGGGCAGATTACCGACGTGATCCAGACGAAGACCGGCTTCGAAATCCTGAAGGTGCTCGACCACTTCCAGGCCGGCTTGCAGCCGCTCGACAAAGTTACAGGCGAAATCACGGACAGGCTCTACAGACAGAAGATGGAACCGGCGATGCGCGACTATCTCGCCGAGCTGCGTGAAGAGAGCTACGTGCAGGTGAAGCCCGGCTTCACGGATACCGCGGCCGTCCCCGGCGCCACCGTGATCCAGGAAGTGGCGCCGACGCCGGACACGCAGGACAAGAAGAAAGGCAAGAAGAAGCTGCCTTTGCCGAAAGCCGGCAGCTCATGAAGTCGCATTTCATCACCGACCTCGCCGACGGCCAGACAGTTGCTTCGCTCTTTCTCGTCCGCGAGAAAGAGGTGCGCACGTCGGCGCGCACCGGCGCTTCCTGGCTTCACCTCGAGCTTGCCGACCGCACGGGCACGATCCCGGCCAAGATGTGGGACAACTTCGCTGCGCTCGCGACGACGTTCGAATGCGACGACGTCGTCCAGATCCGCGGCCGCGTGAAACTCTACAACGGCCGGAAGGAGCTGGCGCTCGAGCAGATCATTCCCGCCGCCGAACGCGATTACGATCTCGGCGATTTTCTGCCACACACGAAATGCGACGTCGAGAAACTCTACGCCGATCTTCGGGCCGCCGTCGCCGGAATGAGGAACCCCTGGCTCAAGCAACTGCTTTCGAGCATCGTGGATGATCCCTCGATCGCGCCCCGGCTGAAACGCGCGCCCGCCGCGATGACCATGCACCATGCTTACCTTGGCGGCCTGCTCGAGCACGTCGCGAGCCTGATCGGCCTGGCGGCCGCGGTTTCGGCGCACTACCCCGAGCTGGACGCCGATCTGCTTCTCGCGGGCGTCGTGCTGCACGACATCGGGAAGCTCGACGAGCTTCGCTATACGCGGGCCATCGACTACTCGACCGAAGGGCGCCTGCTCGGCCACATCACGATCGGCGCGGCACTCGTCCGGGAAAAGCGCAAGGCGATTCCGGGGTTTCCCGAGCCGCTGGGTGTGCTGCTCGAGCATCTCATCCTGAGCCATCACGGCTCGTATGAGTTTGGCTCCCCGTCGCTGCCTCAGATTCCCGAGGCAATCGCGCTGAATTTCATCGATGACCTGGATTCGAAGATAGCCGCCATGCGCGCCACGCTCGAGTCTGCGTCGGGCGAAGAGGGCGCGCTCTGGACCGACCGCAATCTTTCGCTCCGGCGCACCCTGCTTCGCGCGAAGCTGTTCTTGCGGAACGGCGAAGCCGCCCCGACGACGCCGAGTCTGCCTTTTGGCACGTCGAAAGGCGCGGCGAAAGGATGAGCCTGCCGCCGCTCCATGACCCCGCCGGGAATGCGCCGAATGAAACATGTGCAATGGGCTCCTCGCAGACCCGGTCGCCGAGGCGCTCTCTCCTCGATCTGGCACCGCTCGAGCTCGATTGCATGAACACGCTCTGGCCGATGGGCGAGGCCACGGTGCGCGAAATCCGCGACCGCCTCGCCGAGCGACGAGCGCGCGCCTACACGACGATCATGACGATCATGGACCGTCTCGCGCGCAAGGGAGTCGTCGAGCGACGCAAGACGGGCCGCGCCTACGTCTACCGCCCGAGGCTCAGCGCGGAAGAGGCGCGCGCACAGGCGCTGGCACAGATCCTCGATAGCTTTTTTGCAGGCTCAAAGGAAGCCCTGCTCGCGCAGCTAGGAAACGCAAACGGCGCGCGCCAAGCCACCGGCCCATCGCCGCCCGAGGCTGCTCCGGTAGGGCATGACGGTGACACGGCCGAAACCTTTCCTCGCGAGCGGCTCGACAACACGGTCGCGTAGCGAGACCCTCTTCGTATGTTCCCGGCGGAACTCACAATTCGCAACGCTGCGATTCGCCCCCCGACGATCCTCGCCCCGATGGCGGGCGTGACCGATACGGTCTTCCGCCGCGTCATCCGGTCACTCGGTTCCTGCGGTCTGATCATGACCGAATTCACCAGCGCCGAAGGGCTGACGCGCAAATCTGCGCGCACGCTTCGCTACCTCTACTTCGGCGAGGAGGAACATCCGATCGCCGCGCAGATTTTCGGCTCCGATCCCGAAGTAATGGCTTCTGCGGCCGTCCTCAGCGAGGATCTCGGCTTCGACCATCTGGACATCAATCTCGGCTGCCCAGTCAAGAAGGTGGTCAAGTGCGGCGGCTCAGGTTTGCTGCGAGACCTGCCGCATCTCGGAAGGCTCTTTCGGGTGGTTCGCGCGGCTGTCCGCATCCCGCTGACGATCAAGATCCGTTCGGGCTGGGACGAGAACAACATCGTCGCGGTGGAAGTAGCGCGTTTGGCGGAGCAGATTGGGATCGAAGCGGTCGCGGTTCATCCGCGGACGCGCATGCAGGGCTACTCCGGCTTCGCCGATTGGAGAATCATTCGCGCGGTAAAGGAAGCGGTGCGCATTCCCGTCATCGGGAATGGAGACATTCGCACGCCGCAGGACGCGGTGCGCATGATCGACGAGACGGGCTGCGACGCGGTGATGATCGGCCGCGCGGCGTCATCGAATCCGTGGATCTTCCGCCAGATCGCGGACTACGTCGCGACTGGCCGTTACGACGAGCCGACGGAAACCGATCGGTACCGCCTGCTCTCCGGATACTTCCGCAGCCTGATAGATGCGGAGATGCCTGACGCGATCGGCAAGATGAAGCAGTTCGCGACGCTCTTCACCCACGGCGTGCGTAATGGCGGCGAGCTGCGTCAGTCGGTCCATCATTCGCAGACGCCCGCCGAAATCCTCGATCGCGTGGACGCTTTCTTCACCGCGCCAATCAATACCGCCAATAGCGCGCAGCAAGTCTGATCTTGGCCGCGAGCTCGAATAAGATCGCCTGCCTTGAACCTACTCCGGCTGCGCAAGGCCTCGCGCGATCGAATCGTCGAGCAGTTCTTTCATTTCACGTGACGCTTGCCGCGCTCGTTCCGCTTGCTGGTGGCCGAGTTCGCCCTGTTGCCGCCCCAACTCTCCCATTTTTCGCGCCAGATCGCCTTGCTGCATCCCGAGTTGACCTTGCTGCATCGCTGCGTCCCAATTGATCTCGCCGAGGCGCCTTTGCAGCTCGCCGATTTCGCGCTGCAAATCGCCAAACTGTTGCATGGTTGCGCCGCTCTCGTTGAGTTTTTTCACGTCCGCTTCAAGCTTTTGGAGATCCACCGATAGATCGGGCACTTTCACGCGAATGTCTTCCATTTTCTGGCGTAGCTGGTCTTGCTACTTCCGCAGATCCTCTTGCTGTTTTGCGTACGTCTCCTGTGTCTTGCCGAGATCCTGCTGCGGTTGCCAGAGCTTCTTCGCGCGATCGATGGTGGCTTGGTCGCGAATGATGTAGGACTTTTCGTCGCGCTCGAACCAGATGAAATCACCGGGGATTTTGCTGCGTAGCGACCTCGCGTGCTCCGCATCCTCTTGGGAGCCGGACATCGCCATGGAATCCGAGTCCTTCGGTACGATTGCGAAGCGCGGTCCCCAATCGTAATAGTAGCCGCCCATCAGATGCCCATAGTAGTTTCCGAACGCCTCCCAATAGCCTGGCGCCGGTGCGGGAGCGGGTCCCGGCGCCGGAACTGGCTCCGCCGAAGGAGCCTGCACGGTCGCGATCGGTAAGACCGGCATGCTGGGTGGCGTGGGAAGCGCTGGAACCGCCGGCACTGTCGGTGCCGTCGGCGCCAACGGTGGCGTTAGGACCGGGATCGGGTTTTGGCCCGGTTGGGCCGGTAAAGCCGGAGCCTGCGGCGCCGCTGGACTCGCCGGCTCCTGAACGTCTACGACCGAGGGAGGGATGCAAAGGCGCCGTCAGCGCGACAACCGGTGCTGCAATCACCGCGAGTGCCACTACTAGAGATTTCGTCAGCTTGTTCGACATCGCACCTCTCCACGCTAGAATTCGCTCGACTCTCTTTTCCGCTTGCCCGGCTTTCGCCATCGACACACCCTGCCACCACACGCGCTCGGGAGCCGCTCCGAGCTCCGCGAAGAACCCGAGCAAAGCCTCCGCGTAACGCGTTCGATCCGCCCCGCCGGCCAGCGCGGCTTCGTCGCTCGCCCGCTCCGACAGCTCCGTCAGTTGACGCTCCAACCGCCACGCCAGTGGACTGAACCAGAAAATCGCGCGATGAATCAGCGCGAGACGCTGTATCAGTGCATCGCGTCGTTCCACGTGCGAAACTTCGTGCGCCAGTACCGCCGCGAGTTCGTCCTCGTCCCATTTGCGCCACTGAGACGGAAACAAAACCACTGGGCCGCGCGCGCCGAGCATCAGCGGCACCGAGAGCATCTCCGACTCTGCAAGCCTCGGAGCCGCGCGCAGGCCCGCTGCACGCGAGGCTTCGGAAAGAATCTGCAGTGCGTGGGCATCCTCAATCGGCGTGGCGGCGCGCTCAAGCCGCTTTCCAAACTGTATGCCGATAAAGAAACGCACGAAGAGCACGAGCACGATTGCAAGATATGCCGAGGCGGCGACAACCGGCCACGGAACCTCTCGACGAGCGGGACTTGAAGCAACACCTGGCTCGTACTTTGTGGAAATTCCCGTCTGCGCCGGCGCCGCGCGCTCATCGACATGCGTAGCGACCTTCACGCCGCTCCCGGACCCAGCCGCCCGGGTGGCAAAGGGAGCGGCCGCGGGCTGCGGCATCCTGACCTTGACGGCCGCATTTTGTTTTTGCAGACTCGGCAGCGGCACCGGAAACCAAATGGCGGGGCTGAGCAAAGTCAGCACGGGCATCGCGAGCGCCGCGAACAGCACGCCTCTCCACACGAGCAGCTTTACTCAAACGCTTCTGACGCGAAACCCTCGGAGCGTAGCCGCAACGAAACAGCCCAGTACAAGCGAACGCGCCCCAGCGTTCACGAGCGCAGCCAGAAAGCTGGTACTCGCGTGAATTATGGCAGGTGCCATCGCTAATCTTCCTTTCTTGCGGAGCGGCCCCTGGCCCCGGTTCCGGGTTTTTCTCCGGTTTTCTCTCGTGCGATCTTGTGCGCCAGCCGTTCGAGTTCCCCGCGCCCGATGACGGCATTGTTGACCATGCCGACGACCAACTCTTCCACCGACCCGCCGCAAAAGCGGTCGATAATACTTTTCACCGCGCGTACGGCCACGTTCTGCCGTGCTTCGGCCGCGCGATAGATGTACGTGCGGCCCTCGATCTCGTGCGTGACGAATCCCTTCTGCTCGAGCCGCCGGAGGATCGTCCGTACCGTCGAATCCTTCATCGGACGCGTCGCCGCCAGCGACTCCCGGCACAACTCCGCGGAGCACGGCCCATGCGCCCACACGTAATCCATCACCATCTGTTCGACTTCTCCCAAGCCTTTTGGTCGCTTCGGATGTGTGTTAGTCATTGTAGCGTTACAGTATGTAACCGATGGCGCCGCGCCTGTCAAGCGAAATTTTGCGGGGCTGAAATCTACTCGTCCCGGGTGATCAGAAGCTGCTTGTAGGCTTCGCGCCGCGTCAGGCCGCGTTCGCGGGCCGCCTGCTTCAGCGCCGCTTTGCGGTCCACGCCGCGCTCCCGCATGATTTCCTCGACGCGACGCGCGAGCGGCACCTTGCTCGCCGCTTCGATTTCGGCGTGCTTTGCATGTCCGTCCGGCGGGCCGATCAGAAGGGTGATTTCTCCTCGCGGGCCTTTCTTTCTCGCGGCCGCGAGCAGATCCTCGATGTGCCCGCGCAGGAACTCTTCGTACGCCTTGGTGACTTCCCGCGCGATCACCGCGGGGCGATTGCCGAGGATCTCGAGCGCATCTTCGAGCGTGTCGAGGAGGCGGTGAGGCGCTTCATACACCGCGATCGTTCGCGGCTCCTCCGCCAGCACGCGCAGGGCTTTGCGGCGTGCGGTGGGCCGCGACGGCAAGAACCCGACGAACGCGAATTCTTCGATGGGCATCCCGGATGCCGCCAGAGCCGCCACGAACGCTGACGCGCCCGGAATCGGCACCACATGGATTCCATGCCGCACGCAGAGGCTCACCAGACGATAGCCGGGATCGGAGATCGCCGGCGTGCCTGCGTCGCTGACGAGCGCGATCTTCGCGCCCTGTTCTAGCTCGATCACGATTTCCGGAGCGCGCGTGATTTCGTTGTGCTCGTGGTAGCTGAGCAGGCGCTTCGAAATGTCGAAGTGCGAGAGCAGCTTCTGAGTCTCGCGCGTGTCTTCGCAAACGATTACATCGGCCTCTTTCAATATGCGCAGGGCGCGAAGCGAGATGTCCTCGAGGTTGCCGATCGGCGTCGCGACTACATAGAGGCATCCCGCGCCTCCGTCGTTCGCCGCCGCCGCTTTCTTCTTCTTCGCCATCGTGTAATCCGAAGCCGGGTTTACAGCCTTTGAGCGTAAGCTGTCGGCACCTTCTTAGCAAGGCGCAGCCGCAGATGGAAGGCCATCGAGCAACAAGTTCTCGCTCTTCGTCAGAAGTTGCCCACTTCCGGCGCGTCCCGCCTGAAGAGCGAATTCGATCTGCTCGACAGATTCGTCTTTTTATCGTTCGCTGGTGCGGATATATTGGCACCCGCACTGTTGAGTTGAGAGTCGAGGGACTGCCAACATGAGGAAAATCGACATTTTTACACATATTTGGCCGAAGCGGTTTCACGAAGTGCTCTTGAAGCAGACGGGGCAGATGAAGGACATGCATCGCCGCAGCGAAGCGGTCCCCATGATGACGAACCTCGACAGGCGCTTCGCCGTGATGGGCATGTTCGACGAATACCAGCAGATCCTTTCGCTCGCGTCTCCCCCGCCGGACGCGGTGGGAACGCGCGAAGCCTGGCGGGAACTATCGCGCATCGGCAGCGACGGCATGGCCGAGCTCTGCCAAAAGTATCCCAAACGCTTTCCGAGCTTCATCGCTTCGGTCGCGCTGCGCGATCCGGAAGGCGCCGTCGAAGAGGCGCGGCGCGCGGTCAAGGAACTGGGCGCGTGCGGCATCCAGATCTATTCAAACGTGAACGGCAAGCCGCTCGACGCCCCCGAATTCCGTCCCGTGTTCAAAGCGATGGAAGGCCTGGGGAAACCGATCTGGATTCATCCGGCGCGCACGGCGACTTTTCCCGACTATCAGACGGAGGATAAGTCGCTCTATGAAATTTGGTGGACGTTCGGATGGCCTTACGAATCGAGCGCTGCGCAGGCGCGGATCGTCTTCTCAAAGATGCTGGACGAGATGCCGAACTTGAAGATCATCATCCACCACGCCGGCGGGATGATCCCGTTTTTCGAGGGACGCGTGGGGCCGGGCTGGGACCAGCTCGGCGCGCGCACGTCGCACACGGACTACCGGCCGCTGCTCAAGGAACTCAAGAAGCGGCCGCTCGACTATTTCAAGATGTTCTACGCCGATACGGCGACGTTCGGGTCGAAGGCCGCGCTCGAATGCGCGCTGAACTTCTACGGGGTCGACCACGTGCTGTTCGCGTCGGATGCGCCGTTCGATCCCGAGGGCGGGCCGATGTACATCCGGGAAACGCTGCGCGTGATCGACGCGCTCGACATCTCCAAAGAGGACCGCGAAAAGATCTACTACAAGAACGCGTGCCGGCTGCTCGGCATTCAGTAAGTTCTTGCCAAATGATTGCGGCCTGTGCATGAATATACGCCCGTATGTCACCCTCCCGTCACAATTGGCGTCCCGGGTCCGGCTTCACTTGAACTTCCTTCCTCTAGAACGACCGTCGGCCGTTTCTTAACTACATCTCCTAAAGACGCCTAGACCTCAGTCGATTTCCATCGCCTGCGAGCCGGTGGCTCGCCACGGTGAACTCAGGTCCCAACTGGCGAACCGGCAGAATCCGGTTTGTCTTTGTTTTTTCAATGTCACGTACAAAACCTTCTTGGAGGAGAAAGCAAATGCGAGTACTTGTGGGGTGCGTGTTGGCCTTTTGCCTCGCCGCAATGCCGGCGACAGGAGGCAATGATAAAGACGCAGCAGCGGGCGCGGCGGCTCCGGCGGCCGCGAATGCTGCGCCGAACGCGGCGGCACCGGAGAGTCCGGCCGAAGCGCGGATGGAAGATCAGCTACAGCAGCTTCGGGACCTTCTCATAGCACAGGGGAAGCAGTTCCAGGAGCAAAACGAACAACTGAAGAATCAGCTCAAAGAACAGCAGCAGAAGGTGCAGTCGCTCGAAGAGCAGCTCAGTGCATCGAGCGGAGCGGGCAGCAATCCGGTCGCGGCCCCAACGGCAGCGGTTGCCATCGGCCCCACGACAGGAGTTGCAGCAACCAGCGTCGTAGCGTCTGGTGCGGGAGACGCAGACGCCGCTCAGGATGGGAACGAACCGCCGGTAGCGATCCACATCAAAGGGATTACGCTGACGCCCATGGGTTTCATGGAAGGCGCAACCGTATGGCGTCAGAAGGCGCTCAGCGCGGATGTCACTACGCCCTTCAACTCGATTCCCTTTCCGGGCAGCTCGCTGAGCCAGATGTCGGAGTTCAATGTCAGCGGACGCCAATCTCGCATCGCCATGCTCATTGAGGGCAAGCTGAGCCACGTGAAGATCGGCGGCTACTACGAGACCGATTTCCTCGGCACCGGTATCACGTCAAACTACACCGAAAGCAATAGCTACGTCCTCCGCCAGCGCCAGTTCTGGGGCCAAGCTGCTTTCGACAGTGGCTGGACGATCACCGGTGGCCAGATGTGGACTCTCATTACCGAGACCAAACACGGGCTCGATAACCGCACCGAGGCTCTGCCGATGGTCATCGACGGAAGTTACCACGTCGGCTTCAGTTGGGCCCGGCAGCCCGGTTTCCGCATCACCAGGGATTTCGGGAACAGGATTTGGCTGGGCTTCTCGATCGAAAACGCCGAGACGACTCTGACCGCTCACGGTGAGAACAACAATTTTCTCATCGGTGCGTTCGGCACGAGCGCGGGCAGTCTGAATCCCGTCGCCAACTATGCCTTCACGACAGCACCGGATTTCATCTTCAAAGCGGCTTTCGAGCCGGGCTGGGGACATTATGAAATCTTTGGCCTGGTCAGTACGTTTCGGGACCGCGTCTTCCCCAACGAGACGGCGTCCACTCCTTCCGCTGTCGGCGCTTACAACGATCGCAGGCCGGGCGGAGGTGCCGGGGCCAACGCTCGCGTACCGCTGTTCAACAAGAAGCTGGACGCGGGTCTGCACTTCTTTGGCGGCGACGGCATCGGACGCTACGGCGGATCCACGCTCGCGGATGTAACCGTGCGCCCCAATGGCACGCTCGCTCCCATACGCAGCTTCCAATCACTCGGTACCCTCGAGTGGCACACGACGCCCCAGCTGGATGTTTATGCCTACGTAGGCGGCGAATATGACGCCCGCACGTCCTACACCAAGACGGGGGCAACAGCACCTAACGAAGGGTACGGAGCCATCGGGCTCCCCAATTACGGCTGCTTTACTGAGCCCGTTCCGGGAACCGACACTTCCACGCCCAACAGTGTCGGGGGGTCTACTGGATTCGTACCCGGCACTCTCGCGAATTGCACTGGCGACACGCGGAACATCATCGAGGGTACTCTCGGCTTCTGGTATCGCTTCTACAAAGGGCCAAGGGGTACGGTTCAGTGGGGACCGCAATATTCGTACATGGTCCGCAACACTTGGTCGGGCGCGGGTGCCACAGCCGGCACGAGTGCTGCTCCTCACGGAATCGACAATATGGTGATGACGTCGTTCCGCTACTACCTGCCGTAGCGCACCAACGAAGAGCGGGGAGGTGGCTAAGCCGTCTCCCCGTCCTCAATCGAAGCTTGTTCGCGGACAAAAGTTCTACTTGTTGCGCAGTTTACGGGCCGCTGCGGAGAGGGCGCTCAGTTTGCCGAAGGCCGTGCGAGTATCGGCGACCGGCCTTTCCGCAAATGTTCCAAAGCCGCAGTCCGGGTTCAGAAAAATGCGCTCTGGCGATATGAACTCAGTGAGTTCTCGAACGCGGCTCAAGATCTCGATTGGGTCTTCCAAATCCGAAGTGCGCGGATTCACGACTCCGTAGCCAATTTGTGCGTTGGGACGCAAGGCAGCGAGCGCTTTCGGCGTTCCCGCGCGCGACGTGGCGTACTCCAGCACGAACTGGTCGAGCTTCATGCGGTTCAGGTACGGGATCAGGCCGTCGTAAGGACCGGACAGCAGGACGTCCTCGTTGCGGCTCCAGTTGCCGCGGCAAACATGAACGCACAAAATGGGGCCGCGGATGCCTTCGACCACGCGGTTCATCAAAGTGACTGCGCGTTCGAGTTCGCCCTCCGGGCTTGAGCTTGCAGCGAGGGCGGCGCACATGAAGGTTCGTGTGGCGGACCGGCCGGCCAGCAGAAGTTCGCTCAACACAGGTTCGTCAAACTGCACCATATCCCCTCCTGCGCTCGCCAATTCCTGTAGTTCTTCACGCAGCACGGCCACGATGTCGTTCCCCAGGCTGTCGCCATCCGGATAGGTGGAATCGGAAAGCCCTTTGACCCAGGTGGATCGGCTCAATAGGTACGGACCGGGCAGAGTGACCTTTATTTCCTTTTGCGTGTGTTCGCGCAAGAAGCGGTAGTCGTCCAAGACCAGCGGTTTGTGCCGCCGAACTTTTCCGATAACGACCGGATTCTTGATGGCAAACGCCGGAACATCGAGCGCGGTGAGAAGGTTTTCAAACGCGGCCTTGTCCTCGACGTAGTCGAGAAGCTCGGCGAGCGTCATCAGGCGGATGCCTTCCAGACGGTCGGCGATGAAAGAGTAGAAATTATCGCGGCGCTGTTCGCCGTCGGAGATGATGTCGACCCCCGCATCTTCCTGATATTTGATAGCAAGCAGCGTGGCCTGATCTTGCAGATCGGCGAGCGAAGGCGAGCGCCGTTTCATCGCTTCGAGCAGCCAGGCAGGCCGCGGCCAACTGCCCACCACCGTGACGGGATACAGCATGCCTGGTTTCATCGTTACGCCTTCCGAATCTCGGCGTGAAAAGACACGGCATTCAGAAATGTTTGCGTCACGGGAGAGCGACGGACCGTTTCCGCCAGCAACCCCTTGAGCGCATCCGAATCGGCGTCCGCGTCGATGTAGACGACCGCCCGGACGTCGGTCAGCCCCGGATTGCCCGTGTCCTGCAAACCCAGGTAAACCAGAATGTCCTGCGCGCGAGCCTGTAGGACCACTTCGAGGTTGTGCACCGTGATTCCTCGCTGCGACGCGCGCCACTGCAACCCTACGGCGAGGCACGCACCAAGCGAGCCGAGCAGGTATTCGATGGCGCTGATGGCCTGATCGGTAGTGTCGAAACTGGCGGGCTGTCCGGCGACAAAGGAATGATTGCGGACGAAGACTTCCGCTCCCATGCCGCCGCGCCCTCGGACGCGCGCCCGCCAGACGTAGTTCCTGGCCTGCTCGAGGTCCTGCTTCAGCACGGTGTCCGCGGTTTTCTTGCGGATGAAATAACTGGTCGAGCCCGATTCGCCCGGCCTGGCCGCGAGCATGTCGTGTCCCACCAGGCGACACCACGCGGGCAGGTCTTCCTTCACGCTGATTTCCCGACTGCGCACTTCGAGGACGCCGCCCGACGGCAGCGGGTCCATCGCGTTCCGAATAATCAGCAAGAGCCCGCTGCCGCAATCGAGATCGCCGCCGTCGCAGGTCGCGTCCGGCGCCGGATCGTGCTCGACCGTCATTGCGTCTCCCAGGAACTTCAGTAGCTGACCGAAGGAGCGCCGTTGCTCAGGAACTCGACGAGCTTGGCGCCGCCGACAATCGTGGTCCCGGCGACAAGCTTGTCCTCGGCCAGGCCGCGCTTCTTGAAGCACGGAGAACAGACGTAAATCTTGCCGCCGGCCTTGGCGAAGTTGTCCATCAGCTCCTTGAGCGGCGCGAAGCCCTGTTCGTGAATGTCGTCCGCGAAACCTTTCTGGGAAAGGCGGACGCCTTCGATGCTGAGAAACACCATGGTGTCCTTGTCGGAAGCAACCGCGGCGTTCGCAATCACGAAACCGACGGTGGCCTTGTCCGTATTGTCCTTCGAGTGCGTGATGCTGACGCAAAAACTTCCTGGCATAGCTCCTCCTTAAGGTCGTGCAAGAATCAGTTTTCTCTCCGGCGAATCCGGTAGACGGGATGCTGCGCGGAAACCAGGGAGTGCCCGGTGAGCCCGCACCAGGCCGGAATGTCCTCTACCGCGCCGGGATCGAGAGCCGTCAACTCGAAAATCTGTCCTGGCGCGAGCGCTTTCATTCGGGGGGCAAGCTCCATCAACAGCTCCCCGCATCCCATTTCTCCGGCGTTCCATTTATCGGCAATCATCCACAACCAACTCAATCCGAACTATCGCGGCTGCTCGCCGAGAGCTCCTTGTAGGTGAACTGGCGCGTAAAATCGGTCGACTGTTTGCCGTCCACCTCCACGTACGCCTTCGGCAGCGAATTCACCGGACCATCGTCCTGCGCCGGCTGCATCATCAGATCGCGGCCCATCGACCAGACCACGCGGCGATCGTCGATGTTGCCAAAATAGTAGTCGATCTTGCTTTTGTCGAGACCGTGATAGCCGGTGGCCGTAGTAAGCTCCACCAAGTTCTTGTTCTTGTCCGTGAGTTCGAATTCCTTGCCATAGATATTGGCGAGCGAGGCGTCGAGCGGAATCCATCCCACCTGCGGCGCGTAGAATTCGATCCAGCAATGGTAACTGCCATCGATGGCCATGCCATTGAGCGTGGGTTTCAGCAGTGAGCCGTAGATCATGCGGACGGGGATGCCGGCTGCGACCGAAAGCGAAGCGAACAGCGAGTGGAAATCCGTGCAATTGCCCGTTTTCTTGCCGAGGCAGTATTCGGTGCTCCCGACCGAAGAAGCCTTCAGATGATCGGGGTCCTTGACCCAGTAGTCGATATTTTGCAGCGTCCAGTCGTAGAGTTTTCGCGTCGCCAGAATCGGATTTGTCTCACCGCCGACGATCTGCGCCGAAAGAGCCTTGATCTGCTCGTTCACGATCACATACTTGGTGGGCTCGAGGTATCGGGATAGCGCTGCGCGCTCCGCGTCGGTCAGAGGACGCGTCTCCTTCGGATCGATGATGTTGCGCATCTCGGTGCGCTTCAGATCGAATTCCTCCGTAATGGTGATCTCCGGACGCGCCGCGTCCCGAACTTCCAGATAACCTACCTTGTTGCCCGAGGAGTCCCAGTCGTAGTGAACGGGATAATCGCTCGCAACGTTGAAATTCGTGATCACCGAATACGCGTCTTCCTGCGGAACCGCAAACCAGACGCGCACGCTGTGCGCTCCCTGCGGCACCTTTACTGTAAACGCATTCTTCACGTGAAACGACGCCTGCTCGGGTCGGGCGCTTTTCTGCTCCTGGGCTCGGGCGGTCATGCAGCAGAGCATCGCCAGAGAAACCGCGGCTCCGCACAAAACGGTTCTTCGCCACATTTGGATAACCCTCCGTCGAATTCTTAGCTGGAAGTCTTAATAGAATCAGGAAACGGCCGCCGGCTCGCCTATTGGAAGGACGTTCAAGTGAAGCCGGAGGAAGAGCGCCGTTTGGGGCCGGATGCGCGCATAAACGCCTATATTGATGCACAATCTTGAAACTGTCCGCAAGCCGTTTCTCGCGCCGCGGCTTTCTCGGCGGTTTTTCAATCACCCCTTGCATCGCGAGATTTCAGTGGGCAACCTCAAACGTTGTGTGGGAATCTTTTATAGCTGACAATCCGAAAGTCCATGCCAAATCAAAACAGCGCGTTTCGGCGGAGGCCGCGACACGGTCAACTGCTCGCGGCCGTCCTGATGGGTCCTCTCCTGCTTTCAGGCGGAATCCTGCTGGCTCAGCGGCAACAGCCGCAGCCACCGCCCCCACGACAACAGCAGCCACAGCCAGAGGCGAAAATATCCTCCGAAGTGAAGCTCGTGACTGTTTACGCCACGGTGCGCGACAAGAAAGGGAAAATCATCCCGACCCTGAACAAGGAAGATTTTGTCCTGGACGAGGACAGGCGCCCGCAGACGATCAGCAACTTCGTGCGCGACACCGATCTTCCGTTGACGCTCGGCCTGCTCGTGGATACGAGCCTGAGCCAGCGGCGCGTTCTCGATGCCGAGCGCGACGCGAGCTATACGTTTCTCGATCACATGTTGCGCGAGAAGGACACAGCGTTCGTGATTCACTTCGACCGGGAGGTCGAGCTCCTCCAGGATCTCACTTCTTCGCGTCCCAAGCTCCAGGCGGCGCTCAAATTACTTCAAACTCCCGAGTTTGATCGAGACAGCGAAGGCGGCCAGAGCCAAGGGCGCCGCGGAGCAGGCACACTGCTCTATGACGCGGTCTACCTCGCCTCAAATGAGCTGATGAAGAAGCAGCAGGGCCGCAAAGCGCTCTTCGTTTTGTCTGACGGCGTGGACCACGGAAGCAAGGAGACGCTCGAAGAGGCCGTCGAGTCGGCTCAGCGCGCCGATACCTCTGTCTATTCCATCCTTTTTGCTGATGACGAATCGCACGAACGCGGCGGCGGTTTCGGCGGCGGCCATGGAGGATGGGGAGGAATGGGTCGCGGCCCCGGCGGCGGAGGGGGAGGCGGCTGGCCTGGCGGCGGAGGGGGAGGTGGCGGTGGTGGAGGGCGTCGCCCTCAGGAAGAGCGGCCCGACGGCAAGAAAGTGCTCGAGCGAATCTCCACGGAGACTGGCGGCCGGATGTTTGAGGTTTCGAAAAAACTGTCGATCGATCAGATCTACGCCCAAGTGGAAGAGGAGCTACGGAACCAATACAGCCTGGGCTACGCACCGAACCCGCCCAATCCCGGCGCAGGCTATCACAAAATCCATCTCACGACGAACCAGAAGGATCTGACCGTGCAGGCGCGAGACGGCTATTATTCCGATCACTAGGGCGCTTTTCCTGCCCCGCCGCGTGCGCAACGATTCGTTGGACGATTTGCCGTTGAATGCGCGATGATTTCCCGATGTCCATGCACCCGCAAAAGCGTTGGGCGCTTCTTGGCGGCCCGGCTCTCCTGGTTTTTCTGCTGCTGGCACTTTCGCCGCACGCGGCAACCCCGCCGGCATCGCAAGGCCCGCTGCATCCGACTTTTGCCCGCGATGTCGCTCCCATCGTGTACCAGAATTGTGCCGCCTGCCACCATTCGAGCGAACCCGGCGCGCTCTGCGGAACTAACGCGTTTCCGCTTCTCAGCTACGAGGATGTGTAACAACACGCCTCCGCAATTGTTGCGGTGACGCGCAGCCGCGTCATGCCACCCTGGCTTCCCGAGCCGGGCTACGGGGATTTCGCGGACGATCATCGCCTCAGTGACGCGCAGATCCGGCTCGTTTCGGAATGGGTCCGCGAAGGCGCTCCGGCCGGTACCGATTCCGGAACGACGCCTGCGCCGCATTACTCCGAAGGATGGCAACTCGGCCAGCCGGACATGATCCTGGAATCATCGCGCCCGCTCTCCATTCCAGCTTCGGGCCCTGACGTCTTTTGGAACTTCATCTTCTCGCCCGGCACCAAGACGACCCGCTACGTTCGCGCCATCGAAATCCGTCCCGGGAGCGACCTGAGTCTGGTCCACCACGCGAACGTGGTCCTCGATCCTGCGCGTTCCGCTCGCCGACTGGAGCCAGCGCCCGGCAAGGGTTTCCCGGGTATGGACCTGACGCTCGAAAGCAGCCCGTTCTACATCCCAAGCCATTTCCTTTTCTGGAAGCCGGGCGGCGCGCCGTGGGTCGAACCCGACGGCCTGGCGTGGCGGCTCGATCCCGGCACCGACCTCGTACTCAATGCGCACTTCATGCCGATCGGCACGCCGCAACAAGCAAAGCCTTCCATCGGTCTTTACTTCACCGACCGGGCGCCGGATCACTTCCCGATGCTGATCGAGCTGCAGAATGACGAGGCTCTCGACATTCCCGCGGGCGCTCGCGACTTCGTGGTGAGCGACAGTTTCCGCCTGCCGGTCGACGCCGATGCGCTCGCCGTCTACCCGCACACGCACTATCTCGGTCACATCCTCGAGAGCTACGCCACGCTTCCGGACGGCCAGCGGGAATGGCTGATCCGCATTCCGGACTGGGACCCGAAATGGCAAGCCGTGTACCACTACCGCAAGCCCGTCTTCCTGCCGAAGGGCACTGTCATTTCCATGCGCTATCACTACGACAATTCTTCCGCGAATCCGCGCAATCCCAACTCTCCTCCGCGGCGCGTCGAGGGCGGCAACCAGTCCACGGACGAAATGGCTCACCTGTGGTTGCAGTTGCTGCCGCGCGGGAACGCCGATGAACGCATCGAGATTGAATCCGCTCTGCTCCAGCATCGCGTGGAAAAATACAGCAATGACTTTCCGTCGCGCCTCGCCCTCGGCACACTGATGCTCGGGAGACTCAATCCGGCCGGCGCTGTGACGCTGTTGGAAGAGGCGGTGCGCATCGAGCCGAAGCAGGAGGAGGCGCGCCGTTACCTGGGCATGGCGCTCGATTCCATCGGCCGCTCGCGCGAAGCGCTCGAGCAGTTCCGGATTGCAGTCGCGCTCAAGCCCGACGACGTGCAAGCCCGCTACAGCTTCGCGCGCTCTCTGGTCAAAACCGGGAAGCTCGACGAAGCCCTCGAACAGTTCAACGCCGTTCTTGCCCTCGATCCCTCCCTGAAAGCGGCTGCGCGAGACCGCGACCTGGCGCTCCAGCAGTTGCGCGCGCGCCAATCTCGCTAGTCCGCCATCTGTACGTCCGCAGGCGCCGCGGCGGTAGGATTTCTCTGAATGTACCAATGGCAGATCAGAAGAAACAATGCCGCTGCGAGATAGCTCAGCGCAAATCCCGGGGCGGCCCACAAACCGAATTTATTCTCGATGCCCTGCGCCGTGAGCCGGTACGCGTGGATCAAGCCGAAGCACGAGAAAACCGCGGCCGCCAGCATCCACATCGCCGCTCGTAGGAACCGGCGTTCGATCATCCATACGAGCGCCGCTGCCCATATCATCGATACGAGCAGCGCACCCTGGCCCAGCGCGATCAAACCGTAAATCGCCAGTTCGCCGCCGAAGCGCGGAGCGACGGTCATCAGGTCTCCGCCCGTTTTGCGGACCGCCAGGTCCACAGTTTGCGTCACCCACTGCGCCAGCATCGGCACGAGTCCCAGAGCCACGGCGACGCAATGCGAAGCCGGAACCTCCGCAAACGCTTGCCCCACCATCGCCAGTCCGAACCAGACCACAGCGAATGCGACGACTTCGAGCGGCACGACGTGCAACACGGCGGGCACGAGGCCGCTGAGGCAGAGTGCGGCGCTTGTGATGCCGCCGAGGATGGAATACCCGATGCGCGCGCCGTTGGCCTTGTGCGCGTTGTGGCCGATATAGAGGCTTGTGGGAAACGCGCTGCCCAGCGCCGTCCCGGCGAGAGTGGCCAGGCCGTTCACCAGCAACGAAGGCGTCGTGGCGTAGTCATCGCCATCCAACTTCACGCTTTCGAGAATCTGGAGCGAAACGATTGTGTCCAGCAAGCTCAGAGGCACGAAAATCGACGCGTACCGCCAACCCTCGCCATAGGTAAGAACGTGGAATAGATTCACCGGCTTCGGCAGGTAGAGTCCCAGAGGCAGCAGCGGTTGTTGCGCCGGCAGATGATACAGATGGAATGCTTTCAGCACCACCACGGTTAGCGCGCCGATAGCCATGGCCACGAATCCCGACGGGATTCGCAGCGGCAGGCGCATGCGCGATGCGTACGTCGCCAGAATGATCACTGCCGGCAGCAGCGCCACCTGCGGGTTTTCGAAGATGCCGAAGACGAAGCCCAGGCATAGAAAAGCCATGGCAAGTCCAGCCAGCGGAGACAATAGAGCCGCCAGCGGCGTGGTGCGGCGCAGCCAGTCGATGCAAAAGGCGCTTACAGTTTGCACCACCCCGCTCAGCAGGCTCGCAAAAATGCCCATGTGCCAGGCCAGCGTCGCATCGTGCGTGCGCAGGTAGACCGGAACCATGATGAGGGATATGTAGGCAAAGATGGTCGGGGTGTTGATGCCGAAAGGGATCGCCGTCACGTCGCTGCGGCCGGTGCGCCGCGCCAATCGGTGCGCCTGCCAGGCGTAAAACAGATTGCCGAATAATATGGAGAACGCCACCGCGGGCAGAATGCGCCCGGCTACCATTTCCGGAGGCAGGCCGCACAAGGGCGTCAGGCTTGCGATCAAGAGCAGATCGGGAAAGCCGCTGAAAAAGAGGCCGAAGAAACCGTCGAGATCGCCCGCAACAAACCAGCGCGGTCCGGCGTCCCCGAAAGATTGAGCCGTGCTAGCGATGAATGCGCCCTCGCGTCATGTGGTGCCGTAACGCAAGCCCAGGTCGTTCAGCCAGCGCCGGTAAGCAATCGCAAGCTGGTCGGAGCGCAAGTGAAGCTCCGTCTGTAAATCGAGGGGCAGCAATTCGGGACGCTGCGAATCGACGATGCGGATATCCTGCGCGGTCACCACGTCCTGAAAGCGGCGCAGCTCCTCTTCCGGAACGTCGTGCGCGTAATTCATCGCCAGCACGATCCATGCGAGGCTTGTTTCCACGTCCACAGGTGTGACCGTTCCGAGAATGGCGAAGCGCTGGTCGCCGTGCAGCTTGGTCAATCGCGCTGTCAGCGGGCGTTCGACCCAGAAAGTGTAATAGACCTGGGCTGCGCGCCCGGTGCCATCGGGGTCGGGCTGCCAGATCGGAATGTCCGGCGCGACGATTCCTTGTCCTGTGGTTTTGATCCCATATTCGCCGATCTCGGCGTGTGCCGCATCGCCCAGCAAACCTACGTGGGCGCACGGCAGGTGCGCCACATCGAGAAAGTTTTCAATGATGCGCGGTCCCTGTGCGTGGAACTGATATGGCCCCGTTGGTACCAGCCGAAAACCCGCCGTTTCGCCTTCGGGGAACAGGGGAACGTCGCCATGCGCTTTACCCAGGCAGACCCACACCAGGCCGTACTTCTCTCGCGCTGCAAAAGTCTCCACGCGCGCGCGCAATGGCGGAGGCTGATCCGGATGCGCTGGAATGCGCACGCACTCGCCGGAGGCGCCGTACTCCCAGCCGTGGTATGGGCACGCGACGCAGTCGGCGTTTTCCTTGCGGGAAATCTTGCCGAGCGAGAGCTTCGCTCCGCGGTGAACGCATAGATCGCCCCACGCATGCAAGCCGCCTTCGCCTCGCCACAAGACCAGATCGCGGCCCAGCACGCGCGCCGGCACCAACTTGCCCGGCTGCACCGACGAAGACCAGGCCACCGCAAGCCAGTCGTTCAGCAATAGAGGATCGCTCAGTGCGAGGTCGCGTGGCATTTGGATGGCACGCCTCTCCAGGCGCGGACATATCGTACCGTACTTATCGGAAACCGGCACACGCTCAACTCCGATTCCAGCGGGGCTCGCGCTGATGCGATAGAATAGCCACACACGAAAATGGAAGAGAGATTCTATCGCGCGACAATGAGGATCGGCGGCAACACGTTCCTCGGCCGCCTCGCCCTGGCGTTTCTCGTCCTGTGCTCGATCGCACTCGGCGCAGCGGTGGGGTTGCTGTTCGTCTACACGAGCGACCTGCCTGAAATTCAAGCGCTCGAGGATTACCGCCCGATGACCGAGACCCAGCTCTATGCGGACGACGGCCAGTCCGTCGGCACCTTCGCGCTCGAGCGGCGGATTCTGATCACGTACAACCAGATTCCGAAGGTGCTGAAGGCCGCGGTCCTCACCACCGAGGACCAGCACTTCGAAGAGCACTGGGGAGTGGATTTCCCCCGCGTGCTCCAGGCCGCCTGGCACGACATGAGACACCACAAAATTGCCGAGGGCGCCAGTACGCTCACCATGCAGCTTGCCGGCGGTCTTTTCCTGAATCGCTCCGATCGCAGTTTCCACCGCAAGATGCAGGAGACCATCCTCGCCTTGCAGATCGAGCGCCACTACACGAAAGAACAGATCTTCACGATGTACTGCAACCAGATCTATCTCGGGTCCGGCAACTACGGATTCGAAGCGGCGTCCGAATACTATTTCAGCAAGCCAGTGGGCCAGTTGACGCTTGCCGAGGCGGCCACGCTCGCCGCCATCATCCGCGGACCCATCTATTCGCCGATCACGCACCCGGAACGCGCGCTGGCGCGGCGAAATCTAGTGTTGTCGCTCATGGCGCACGACCGCAAGATCACGGAAGCGGAGGAGGAAACCGCGGCTCGGCAGCCGCTCGGCCTGCACATCCAGTCGCTGCGCAACGATCTCGCGCCCTATTTCGTCGAGGAGATTCGCCAGTATCTTGAACACACGTACGGCACCGCGGCCGTGCACGAGCAGGGGTTGCGCGTCTATACGAGCCTAAACGTGGCCATGCAGAAAGCGGCGGACCAGGCCGTGCGCGACGGCCTGCACGCCTACGACCGGCGTCATGGCTGGCGGGGTGATCTCCCGAACGTCCTCCGCGACAATCTCGGCACGCTCGAGAAGTATCAGAGCGACGACTGGCGCGGTTCGATTGCGAAGGGCGACTACGTCACCGGCCTCGTCACTTCGGCCCAGCCGACATTCGCCTGGATCAAAATTGGCGCATACCACGCGATGCTCACACCCGCCGACTTGTCCTGGACCGGGCAAAAGTCGGTTACGGCGCTGGTGAAGCCGGGCGACCTCGTCGTCGTCCGCATCAAGGAGATCAGCGGCGCGACAGCCGAGGTCGATCTCGAGCAGAAGCCCGTGGCGCAAGCGGCTTTGCTCGCCATCGACAACGCGACCGGCGAGATCAAAGCCATGGTCGGCGGCTACGATTTCGAGGAATCGAAATTCGACCGCGCGACCCAGGCGTTACGCCAGACCGGCAGCTCGTTCAAGGTGTACGTGTATGCGGAGGCGATGGCGCAGGGCGCCTCGCCGTTTGATACGGTCGTGGACGAGCCAGTCACGTTCCGCAGCGGCGGCCAGGAATACTCGCCGCACAACTACGACGAGAAGTTCGAAGGGCGCATCACGCTTCGCCGCGCCCTCGCCGATTCGCGGAACATTCCCGCGGTGCGCCTGCTCGACCGCGTCGGAATCGAAAACACGGTGGAGCTGGCGAGGAAGTTCGGCATCACCAGCCCGCTGCCGCCGTATCTACCGCTGGCGCTCGGTGCCGCCGATCTGACGCTGATGGAGCACACGTCGGCTTTCACCGTCTTCCCCGACGACGGCATCCATATCGACCCGTACTACATCCGGCGCGTCACGACGTACGACGGCGCTTTGCTCGAGGAGCAGCGCCCGAAAGTGACCGACGTGATTCCGCCGGAAGTCGCGCGGACGATGACGGCGATGCTCGAAGACGTGGTGCAATTCGGCACCGGCGTTCGCGCAAAGGAACTCGGACGGCCGTCGGCCGGGAAGACCGGAACGACCAACGATTTCACCGATGCGTGGTACATCGGCTTCACGCCGCAAGTCACCGCGGGCGTTTGGGTGGGAAACGACGACAAGCGTGTCTCGCTCGGCAAGAAGGAAACGGGCGCGCGCGCCGCGCTTCCGATCTGGCTCGAGTTCATGCAGCAGGCCGTGCAAGGAATGCCCGTCGAGGACTTCCCGAACGTCGTGCCGCTCGAGAAGCAAGTGGGCGCGCACGCGGTCCAGGTGGACACACCGGACACGGCTCCTCCCGCCGACGCTGCCGAACAGGGCTTGACCGAGAACAAGGCGCCGGAGCCTCCGCCATCAGAAGCTCCGTCTGCCAAACCTCCAGCCCCAACAGATGCGAACGCTACGCCCGCTGGGGCGCACTAACGGGCGTCGCGCGACGATTTTCCTCGGAAGGAATCCCAGCCGCCCGGCTTCAGAGGCTTCGCACGTCCATCGGTGCCGACCAGCAAGATTCGCTTGCCGCGTTCGATTTCGCCGATCGCCGTCATGTCTGAGAATTGAGGCGCTTTTCGCAGGAGCTTCGCGCGCCCGCGCGGGACGGTGAAGAGCAGTTCGTAATCGTCGCCGCCGTTTAGCGCCATTTGCAACGGATCCAATCGCAGCTTCCTGAACTGGGCCGGGATTTCAATCCGAGGAATCCGCTCGGCCCACAGGCGAGCGCCCACTCCGCTCGCGACGCACAGACGAGATAGGTCGGTCGAAAGCCCATCCGAAATGTCCATCATGGCCGATGCCACGCGATGTTGCGCGAGCCACGCCCCGAGTTGCACTCGGATCTGAGGATAGAGGTGCTGTCTAAAAAGCCCATTTTGGCGCGTTAACCGCCCCTTAAGCTCACTAAACGACCAATTCTTGACAAGCTCCAGACCCAGTTGGGCCCGCCCCAGCCTTCCGGTGACATACAGGATGTCGCCCGGCTGGGCCCCCGCGCGCGTCACGGCGAGGCCCGGGGCGATCTCCCCGAGCACGGTGATGTTGATGGAAACAAAGGGAAATCGGCTCATGTCGCCGCCGAGCAGCCGCATTTTGAGCTGGCGGGCCGTCCGGCCCATCCCGCGCAGGAACGCGTCGAGCCAGGCCCCGGTCCGATCGACGGGCAGGGCGAGTGTGAGCACAAAAAAGCGCGGGGTGGCGCCCATCGCGGCGAGGTCACTGGTGGCCCGGACGAGGGATTTGAAGCCGACGGAGTCGGGCGGGTGGTGCTTCGCGAGAAAATGAACTCCCTCGAGGAACGCGTCGCAACTCAGCACCCAATCCGACCCCGACGCCAGGGCAAGGACCGCTGCATCATCGCCGATTCCCAGGCGGACGCCGCTGCGGCTGACGATCCTCCGCTGGCCAATTTCGGAGGGGATCGCGCGCGCTATCCTCTTGATCAGCTCGTCTTCACCGATCATCCCTGTCCCTCTGGACAGTTGTCCCGCGCCTCCCTATTAGCGTAGAGTTGTGGTAGGCGGCCTCCGGATTATAGATTGTATCGGGATCAGGAATCGAGCTTTGGCCCTATGCGAAACGAAAGATTAGAGTTGACGCTCGTGGGGTGCGCTCATTACAATCTGCTGCGTTTCGAACCAGGGCTCTCGGTTCAAACTCTCGGCTGGGGTCATTCACAGGGAACCAGCGAACCGCGATCATAGGGGGCGCGCGGTTCCGAGCCAGCCGTCGCAATACTCCTTCGGAAGAAGGTAAGACAGACGATGAGGGGTAGGTCTTACACTTTTTTTATCGCCTCAACCGCTTCCGGCGGGATGCGACGGCTGGCTGTGCCCTTCTACGCCGTGCCGTTGCTGACGATTCTTGCGATCGTGGGCAGCATTACGGTTGCCGCGGCGGTGGGTTCTTATTCGCGGATGCTCTGGAAAGCGACGAACTACAACTCGCTCCGCCGGGAACAGGATAACCTCAAACAGCAGTACTTCCAGCTCCAGACTCAGGTGAAGGACACCAACCAGCGCCTGAACTCCCTGCAATCTCTCGCCGGCGAAGTGGCGATGGCCTACGGCATCACGCGCTTTCGCCAGACTCCTTTCGGCTTGACCGATTCCGCCGGCGAAGCGGACGCGGCGTTTCAACAATCCTTGGATGAATTCAGCTATCTCGAGAAGAACGTTGCGGCAGTCGCGATGTCGAGCAGCGGGGTGCGGCTCCTGCCCGCCTCACAACTCAGCAGCTTGGGGATCGTACCATCGCTCTGGCCTGTGGTCGGACAGATTACGGGGCATTTCGGCGAACGGCTCGATCCGTTCAGCGGCGAGGGCGCGTTCCACTCCGGGCTGGACATTGCTTCGCATTACGGCGATGAGGTCCGTGCCACGGCCGATGGCGACGTGACGAACGTGGAGCAGCGCGCAGGCTACGGCCGGCTGATCATCCTGGACCATGGCTTTGGCGTTACGACCTGGTACGGCCACCTTTCGGGCTTCAATGTCCAAGCGGGTACCCACGTGAAAAGAGGCGATGTGATCGGCTACGAAGGTAGTAGCGGCCGCTCCACCGGCCCGCATCTGCACTACGAGGTCCGCATCAACAACACTCCCGTGAATCCTTGGCGCTACCTTCGCGACATAACCCCCGCAACGGCGTCCACAGGCGATTGATCTTTCCTGAATTCCAGCTCAGCCCCTCCGCATTGTAAAGTCATCGATTGTCGGATAGAGTCGTTTTCTCCTTCATCCATGGATTCATGGCCGGCAGGTGAGCCACACGCTTCGGTAGCGCATGATTTTTAACAATTGGGACTATTACGTTCTCTTTCTGATTCCCAGCGCCATTCTCTGCCGCGCAGCAAGTCCGAAGACGCGCCCGTGGGTCATCTTTCTAAGCGGTAGTCTTTTCTTTATCTACTTTTCCTATACCCAATTCGGCGGAATTTTCGGAGATCTCTGCCTGGGCATTTTCCTATGGGAATCGTTCGTGAGCCGCTTCTATAAGCCGTCTTCGTGGTTTTGCTGGGCAGGTGTCGCGCAGACGGTCGTTTTTCTGGTTCTTTTTAAGTACCGCAATTTCCTGACGGCGCTTTTCTGGCGGGTTCCGGACAAAAACCCTCTTTACTGGCAGCACGCCTTTCTGCCTCTGGGCATTTCCTTTTTCACGTTTGAGTTTGTGCACTATGCCGCCGACCGGTATCGGGGCCGCGCCGAAGAAGGCTCCGTAAGCGAATACCTCGCTTTCATACTGTTTTTCCCGACCATGGTGGCGGGGCCAATCAAGCGCTATCAGGATTTTCTGCCCAAGCTGCGCAGCGTTTCAAAGGAATGGGTGGTGGACTGGCAGCGCGGCATCACGAGGATTCTCACCGGCCTTGCGAAAAAGTTCGCAATTGCCGACGTACTCACGGCTTACACGAATCACCTGAATTGGGCGGATATCAGCCGCGCGGAACGGGTGGTCCTGCCGTTGTGGCTCTTCGCGTACGGCATCAAGATCTACGCGGATTTTTCCGCCTATTCGGACATTGCCATCGGTTCGGCCCGCTTATTCGGGATCCGTGTCCCCGAGAATTTCGATTGGCCTTATTTGCAAACGAACATTGCGGCTTTCTGGCGGCACTGGCACATGTCGCTCACAAACTGGCTCATCGACTATATCTACATTCCCCTTGGCGGCTCGCGCGTGCGGAGCGAAAGGGTCTACGCGAACATCCTCGTGACCATGTTTGTCAGCGGAATCTGGCACGGTGCGGGAGTCAATTTCATCGTGTGGGGATTGCTGCATGGAGTGATGCTCGCGATCCACCGCGCGTGGCGCCGGCTTCGCCCCGCGCCGTCGGAAACAGCGCCGCTCTGGTCCCGCTTGCCCTCGTGGCTTCTCACCTACGTTGCCGTCAATTTCGCGTGGGCTTTCTTTTGCATGGACGTGAAGACGGCACTCTTTTTTTTCCGGAGGCTCCTGATTGGATAACGCGATGACAACCTTCGACTGGATCAAGCATGCGTTTGAATACATCGGCGGCGCGCAGGACGAGCCGCCTTCCGGCTTTCCCGCAACTCTTGGCAACTGGTGGTTCTGGACGATTTGGTGGGCGGCAATGGCTCTTGTAATTTATGTCTTTTCCGGTCAGAGCTCCAAATTCATTTACATCGATTTTTGAGGCTACGGAGGGATCTGAGTGGAATTGCCGAAACGCCAACTCGTTCTTGCGCTGGCAGGTCTCCTTGTATTTCTGG
This sequence comes from Candidatus Acidiferrales bacterium, assembly GCA_050015155.1. Classification (GTDB taxonomy): domain Bacteria; phylum Acidobacteriota; class Terriglobia; order Acidiferrales; family UBA7541; genus Palsa-295. Next base: position 35,648 of record JBEKBY010000002.1, read on the forward strand.
TCGGCCTCAATGAGACGGTCGCGGTAGCTACGCGGCAATCCGTTCCGCGGCGTCTGATGGCCCATGCCCGGCAATCGACCGGCGCTTCGGTTATTGCGCTCGGGAATTCACTCATTGGCACAGGATTCGTCGAATCTGCTTTCGACGAAGGGATGGGACTCGTCCCGCAAAGCGGAGCGGTGAATCTCGGTCTCGGCGCATCGTCGCCGGTCGAGCAGTTGCTGATGCTGCGCTACGCGCTCCACCAGGGCATACGCCCGCAGATTGTGGTATACGGCTTTTATGATTTTCAGCTTACCCATCCAGCCGAGCTCACTACCCAGGATTTGATTGGGAACCGCGCCATGCTCTATTACGTGGAACCGGAATATGCGCGGAACTTCTATAGTCTTTCGCTGCACGACCGGATCGAGTTCGAGATCATGCGGCACTTCGAGCTGTTCGCCGATCGTGGCACAGTCTGGGAGCGGGTGGAACGTTTCCGGAGGGCGATTTCGCAGAAAGGAATGCCGCCGGAGAAAACCAACGCGATGGGAAGAGCGAACGATTTCGCGTTGCTCGAGTTTCCAAGCACTGCGGCATTCATCCAGGAATGCGGCCGCGCGAGCCGCCGCGATCTGATTCCGGCCGTCCGCGAAATCGCGCTGCAGTCAGCTGCGGCGGGGAGCGAGGTCTATTTCGTGGAAATGCCCATGCCTCCCGCGCACGTGCATTCCTTTTACGATGCTCCGGCTTGGGCGGATTATCGCGCGCACGTACGGGGGTTGCTCGGTCAACTCGGAGTGACATACATCGATGCGAGTCACTGGATGCCGGAGGAGTCGGCGTTTGACGATCCGCTCCATCTCACTTACATGGGCGCCCAGCAATTCAGCCGCCGCTTGGGAGAGTATCTTCGCACTATAGCGCAAACGCCGTAGAGCAGACTATTCTGAGCGAAATGGTGTGGGAGCCGGTCCTGTAATGGAATCCGCACTCGATCCGCGATGAATCAGGAAAGCGCTGATGGTAACGGCGAGGGCGAGAGGAAGAAAAAGAAGGCCGTCACGGACCAGCGTGATCGGGCCGATCTGTTCGCCCGGACCGAAGCATCCGCAACTAATCGTCAGGCCGCGTTCATATGCGGAAAACATCGCCGCGACGAAGGCGAAAATCGCCAGCGTTGCGACGAGCGACGAAACCCGCAGAGCAACTCCCGTGAGCAGCCACAGCCCCAAGAGTAGTTCGAAAGGTGGCAACCAATGCGCAAACGGGCTCACGGCCCGTTGCGGGAGCATCTGGTACGAGTCGACGCCCATCGCAAACATTGAGAGAGAGGTCCTGACGGAAGCCAGTGACCAGGGTAGTCCGCCTTGAGGTTTCATCTTCGCATACGCAGCGAAGATGAAAAGGCCCGAAAGCGCCAGCCGCCCCACGAGGAGCAGAATCCATCCCCAACTGCTGCGGGAGTTTCTCGTCATGTGGGTTGGCTCGTCGGCATCGCGCTTCCGGAGCGTTGATTTGCGCTACTGCGCCAGGAGCGAGTCGAAGAACTGCTTCAGAATCGGCCAGGAAACGATGCCCGATCCCGCGGGCAGGTGCTGGCCCTTGTAGGTGATGACGTAGGTCGGTGTGGCCTTCACGGGAATCCGATTGCCAAGCTCCCTGTCCTCATCGATGAAAGCGTCGAGGGCGCAGGCGCGGTTCACCTGCGCCACGTTGACCGTCTGCGGCGAATGGGTGGATGCGGACGCCGTCGCCTCACAACCCTGCATCAGCTTCTGGACGCGCTGGAATTCGGCAGGAGACATCGCTGCCGAAACGTATTTCGCGATATTGCCATCGGCCGACCAGGAAGCCTGATTATCGTAGAGAGCCGCTTCAACGCTTTGGAATTCCCCAACTCGCGCTGATGCATTTGCCCAGCGCGCCGCTTCGTAGCCGTACTTGTGCATCGGGAGAGGGAAGTCCCGATGAACCAGGTAAACTTTCCCCGAGGCGACGTAATCGTTGATGAGCGGCCGCAAGGTGTTTTCGTACAGGTTGCGGCAGGAAGGGCACTCGTAGTCGGAGAAAACCTCAAACGTGATGGGCGCGCTCTTCGAGCCGTACACTTTCACGGGCGCGATAAGGGTCTGTCCGGCGTTCGTGCTTGTGGCTTTTTTCACGGCGACGGTAGCCGGTTTCGTCGCCTTGGCGGGCGATTGTGTCGTCTGGGAAACTGCGCGGGACGCAACTCCGAGCCCGAGCATGGACAACACGATGACGGCGGCCAAGTTCTTTCCCAACCCCGAATGCAGGTGCCGATTCAAGTCTGCCTCCCCCGGACCGATTCAGAATAGACTAAGCCCATTGTAACGCGAATCGCGGCTCATTCAGCTGTGCTTTGCCAGCCGGCGCGAACTCTTGCAGCACAGTGTGATGCAACCGGGGCGGCTCCGGGTTTGCGGGCCCCAGGCGAGGGCAATTGATCCATCCGTACGCATGGAGGATTTCGGCGCTATACCTGGACGAATCTGGTGTAAGTCGCATATAATAAGCCACATGTAGGCACACAACAAACTTGACGACAGGACGCTCAATGTGTATCATAATGTTTGTCGGCGCAGAGGATTCGAGACCATGGCAGCCCGACCTGATAGGAGCAGATTCCCATGAGCAAGATTATCGGCATTGACCTGGGCACGACCAACTCCGTCGTGGCCGTGATGCAGGGCGGCGAGCCGGTCGTCATTCCCAACCAGGAAGGGGCGCGGACGACTCCTTCGGTGGTGGGCATCACCAAGACCGGGGAGCGCCTCGTGGGCCAGGTGGCAAAGCGCCAGGCCATCACAAACCCCGAAAACACAGTGTATTCGATCAAGCGGTTTATGGGCCGCCGCTACGATGAAGTGGGTGAAGAAGCGAAGCGCGTGCCGTACAAGGTGACGAAGGGCCCGCACGACGACGCTCGCGTCGAGATCTCCGGCAAGACGTACAGTCCTCCGGAAGTTTCCGCAATGATCTTGCAAAAGCTGAAGGCTGCCGCCGAAGATTTTCTCGGCGAAAAAGTAACCAAAGCTGTGATCACCGTCCCCGCTTATTTCAACGACAGCCAGCGCCAGGCGACCAAGCAGGCCGGCGAGATCGCGGGCCTCGAAGTGCAGCGCATCATCAACGAACCGACCGCGGCGGCGCTCGCGTACGGTCTCGACAAGAAGAAGGACGAAACGATCGCCGTCTACGACCTGGGCGGCGGCACGTTCGACATTTCGATTCTCGAAGTGGGCGAAGGCGTGGTCGAGGTGAAGTCCACCAACGGCGATACGCACCTCGGCGGCGACGACATCGACCAGCGCATCGTGGAGTGGATGATCGCCGAATTCAAGCGCGACCAGGGCATCGACATCAGCAAAGACCGCATGGCGATTCAGCGGCTGAAAGAAGCGGCGGAAAAGGCCAAGATCGAGCTCTCGCAGTTGCAAGAGACTGAAATCAACCTGCCATTCGTAACAGCCGACGCTTCCGGTCCGAAGCACATGCAGTTGAAGCTGACGCGCGCGAAGCTCGAGCAGTTGATGGAAGACCTGCTGCAACGCACAGTGGGTCCGGTGAAGCAGGCAATGAGCGACGCAGGAATAGGTCCCGACAAAATCGACGAAGTGGTTCTCGTCGGCGGCTCGACGCGCATTCCGCGCGTGGTCGATATTGTGAAGAACCTGTTCAATGGGAAGGAGCCTCACAAGGGCGTGAATCCGGATGAGGTGGTCGCGGTCGGAGCGGCGATTCAGGGAGGCGTGCTCGGCGGCGAGGTGAAGGATATCCTGCTGCTCGACGTGACGCCGCTTTCGCTGGGCGTCGAGACGCTCGGCGGCGTGATGACCGTCCTGATCCCGCGCAACACAACGATCCCGACGCGCAAGTCGGAAACCTTCTCGACGGCGGCGGACAACCAGACGTCGGTCGAGATCCACGTGCTGCAAGGGGAGCGGCCGGTCGCCAGCGGCAACCGCTCGCTCGGGAAATTCCACCTGATCGGAATTCCCCCGGCCCCGCGCGGCTTGCCGCAAATCGAGGTGACGTTCGATATCGACGCCAACGGCATTCTCAACGTCTCGGCGAAGGACACCGCGACGAACAAGGAGCAGAAGATCACGATCACCGCTTCGAGCGGCCTCAGCAAGGACGAGGCCGAGCGAATGAAGAAGGAAGCGGATTCGCACGCGTCCGAAGACAAGGAGCGGCTCGCGGAAGTCGAAGCCCGCAACCGGCTTGACAGCCTTGTTTACCAGACGGAGAAACTGATCAAGGAAAACCGCGAGAAGCTCGCCGAGGCGGACGCCAAGGCGGCCGAGGAGGCGGTCGAAGAGGCAAAGCGTGCCTTGACCGAAGGCGGCCTCGAGAAGTTGAACGCGGCGACGGAAAACTTGACCAAGGCGTCGCACCGCATCGCTGAGTCGCTCTACAAGGCGCAAGGCGCAGCGGGGGCGGCAGCCGGGGCGGGATCGCCGGGCGGTGCGGGTGCTCCTCCAGGCACTGACGGAAGCAAGTCCGGACAAGGCGACGTGGTGGACGCCGAGTTCGTGGACGTGGACGAGTCGAAGAAGCCGAACTGAAATCGCCCGAAAGGCGATTTCATCCTTCGAGCCGACACTGTCGGCTCGAAGGATCTCTCTTAGTTCCAGACATCGCAAATCGAATGCAGGGGCGAGCTTTCGATAGTATTGGGACGCAAGAGACGCGTTTGTAACCCGCCCCTGTGGTTTTGCTCTTTAGGCAAGCGCCCATCTAAAGGCGACCGCTACGTAAGACAAGACCCATCATGCCAACGACGACTAAAACCGATTATTACGAGCTGCTGGGAGTTCCGCGCAAGGCGCCGGTGAAGGAGATTCGCGCCGCCTACCGCAAGCTGGCCCGCAAATACCATCCCGACTTGAATCCGGGCGACAAGTCCGCCGAGGAAAAGTTCAAGCAGATCCAGGAAGCCTACGAAGTCCTCTCGGACACGAAGAAGCGACAGATGTACGACGAGTTCGGATTCAACGCGCCGGGCCCGGGCGGCATGCCTCCTCCGGGAGCAGGCTACGGCGGCGTTTCTCCCGAGGACGTTCATTTCGATTTCGGCGGGTTCGATTTCGGCGGAGGCTCCGGCGCGGGCGGCGGCACGAGCTTCCGCGATGTCTTCAGCCAATTTTTCCGTGGCGCCACCGCGGCGCAGGCAGAGCAGGAGCGCGAACCGGGCACCGACCTCGAATACCAGATCGACATCACGTTTGCCGAGGCGATGCACGGGACGGTGAAGAAACTGAGCTTCACGCGGCTCGACGTCTGCAACGTGTGCCACGGGGCGGGCTTCGCGCCGGGCGACGAAAAGGTCTGCCCGACGTGCAATGGCACGGGGCAGGTGACGCAGGTGAGCGGCAAAATGCGCTTTCAGATCACGTGCTCGCGCTGCGGCGGCCGCGGAAAGCTGCGCACGATCTGCCGCAATTGCGGCGGCGAAGGCCGCGTGCAACGCACGGAAACGCTCGACGTGCGCATTCCGCCGGGCGCATACACGGGTTCGCGCGTGCGCGTCGCCGGCCGCGGAAATGCGGGGATGCACGGAGCGCCGCCGGGGGATCTTTACATCATCACGAATGTGAAGCCGCATCCGTTTTTCGAGCGCCGCGGCGACGATCTCTACACGGTCGTTCCCGTCACGGTGAGCGAAGCTTCGCTCGGCGCGAAAGTGGAAGTGCCGACGATCGACGGCCGCGCGCAGGTGCGCATTCCGCCGGGGACGAACAGCGGAAAGAAGCTGCGCCTGCGCGAGAAGGGCGCGCCTTCGGCGCGTCATCCGGGCAAGCGCGGCGACCAGATCGTGGAGGTCCAGGTGGTGGTACCGAAGCCGGAAGACGAGCGCGTCCGCAACCTGCTGCGCGAACTCAGCAAAATCGACCATGAAGATCCGCGGCGGGAGATATTTTCCCACGCGACGGTTTGAGGATGAGATAAAGTGATCCCGCGTCCCAGAAAACGAGCAAAAGCCGGCTACATGATCAGCGCCGTGGCCGAGCTTTATAAATTGCATCCGCAGACGCTGCGGCTCTACGAACGCGTCGGGCTGCTGAAGCCTTCGCGCTCGCAAGGCAATACGCGGCTCTACACGGACCAGGACCTCGAGCGGCTGGAAGTAATCCTCAATCTGACGCGCGAGCTCGGCGTCAACCTCGCTGGAATCGAAATCATTCTCAACATGCGCGATCGAATGGCGGAGATGCAAACGCAGATGGAAGCATTCATCAAGTTCGTCCGCACCGAAGTCGCGCGCAATATCGTCACCGCGCCCGAGCGCCCCGCTCGCAATGCCATCGTCCGCGCCGTTCCCCGCCACGCAATTCGCGTGGAAAAGTGACGACCCGATGAGGGTCGTCATCCCTCGTTCATCCGCCGCAGCGGATGAGCGAGGGATCTCCTGTGTTGTTTTTTCGAAATTCACATACCTGCCCAATTTGCACAGGCCCCTTCTGCTTGCGCGCGGCGCGTGCGGCGCTTATTCTTCCTGCATGGCGCGAGCGGATTGTCCCATCTGTGGCGGAAGCGGCTGGAAGGTTGTCGAACGGACCACGGAAGGCGCGCAGGCGCTTGCTTCGGCCGAAATGGCGCGGCCCGGCACCGCAGCTGGTGAGCCAAAAATGGTCTGGGCCGTGCCGTGCGACTGCACAACGGGCGACCGCACCGACCGCGTCCTCGCGCAGGCGCGGGTGCCCGAGCGCTATCGTCACTGCGACTTCGAGAATTTCGAGGCGGACAACGATATTGAGAATGCCACGCGCGAGCAGGTTGCTGCCTGGAACCGCAGCCTCGCGCAGGCGAAGCTCGTCGTCCAGCGCTTCGCCAATGAGTTTCCCGTCGGCTCCGAGCATGGCCTGCTGCTAATGGGTCCTTGCGGCGCGGGGAAGACGCATCTCGCCGTCGCGGCGCTCAAGGAGATCGTCCAGCGCGGGCACAGCGGGCTTTTCTACGACTACCGCGAGCTGCTCAAGGAGATCCAGGACAGCTACAACGCCGAAAGTCAGTCGACGGAGATGAGCGTGCTCGAGCCAGTACTCAAGGCGGAGATTCTGGTGCTCGATGACGTCGGTTCGAGCAAGCCTTCGCTGTGGGCGCTCGAGACGGTGGGGCACATCCTGAACGCGCGCTACAACGAGAAGCGCGTCACGCTGCTCACCACGAATTTCCTGGATTCGGACACCGCGACGAATCCCGCACCGGCTCCGCGCGTCGCGGGAATGCGCGCGCCGACGATCGAAGACTCGCTAACCGACCGCGTCGGCAAGCGCATCCGGTCGCGGCTGTACGAGATGTGCCGCACCATCGAGATTTCCGCTCCCGATTACCGCAAGGAAATACGGAATATCAGCCGCTTCCGCGCGTAGGTTTGCAGGGACCATATTAAGTCACATAGCTATTGTGTTTCTAAGCGCTTGTAAACGCCTACGACTACGCGATTTGCTTCCTTGCGGCGTGCCAGAGTAGAATCCGGATTGAGTTCTCCGACCTCCGCGGCCTACGGGAGAGAAATCCCATGGCCCCGAGGCGACGCACCAAGCCGATTTACTTGGCATTGGGCTGAGGGTTCGGGCGGAAACGCCCGGGCCTCCCGTGTTTGGAAAGGGGAATGCCTGGCACGCGAAAACTCTGCCGGGCGCGCCCAAGTCCAAACACGGATTTGGGCTTTTTAATTTTCGGGCAAGAGAGACACATGCCGCTCACTGACAAATTCGGCCGGCCAATCACGGACCTGCGGGTTTCGGTTACGGACCGCTGCAATTTCCGGTGCGTTTACTGCCGGTCGGCCAATCCGGAAAACCACATGCCGTCCGCCGATCTGCTCTCATGGGACGAATACGAGCGGTTGGTGCGCATCCTCGTGCCGATGGGAATTCGCAAGGTGCGCGTCACCGGGGGCGAGCCGCTGGTTCGTCCCGGCGTCGAGGATTTCATCGCGCGGCTGAAAGCCGTCGGCGTGCAAGACGTTTCGATGACGACGAACGGCTACATGTTGGCGGAGCGCTGCGACCGGCTGGTCGCCGCGGGCATGGACCGCATCAACATCAGCCTCGATTCGCTCGACCGCGAAAAATTCGAGCGCATCACGCGCACGAAGACGTTCGACGAAGTCATCGCGGCGATCGACGCGGCCCAGGCGTCGCGGCTGCGTCCCGTGAAGGTGAACGCGGTGCTGGTCCGCGGAATCAACGAGGACGAAGTCGAGGCGTTCGCGGCGTTCGCGCGCGAGCGCGATTTGATCATGCGCTTCATCGAATTCATGCCGCTCGACGCCGACCGCGCGTGGACGCGAGACATCGTCGTCACCGGGGCGGAGGTGCACAGCCGCATTTCGGCGCGCTGGCCGCTCGTGCCCGTGGCCCACGAGCGCAGCGAAACGGCGCGCAAGTATCGCTTCGCCGACGGCCGCGGCGAAATCGGCCTGATTTCGCCGGTCTCGCAGCCCTTCTGCGGCGCCTGCTCGCGCATCCGGTTGACGGCCGACGGAAAGCTCCGCACGTGCCTCTTCAGCAAGGAAGACCACGACCTGAAGTTTCTCCTGCGTGGCGGCGCGACCGACCGGGAAATCGGCGACGAAATTATTGCGATCGTTGCGGAGAAGGAGAACGGGCACCGCATCAACGAGCCGGGTTTCGTGCCGCCTTCGCGCACGATGGTTTCCATCGGCGGTTGACATTCCGCTATAGTTGCTCGTTGGTTGTCATTCCGAGCGCTGCGCCTGCCGGCGAGGCAGGCGCAGCGAGGAATCTCTCTTCGAAGTCACCAAAATGGCCGACGACGAATCCAAACTGTTTTCGCTGCCGGAGGCGGAGCGCGTGCGCGCGCAGATCGAGCCGGTTCTGATCGAGGCGATCGAGGCGCGGCGGAAATTCGGCGAGCTGGACGAACAGCTCGCCGCGGTTGCCGAGCGCATTCAGCGCTCGGGCGGAATGCTCGTTCCGTTCGAGAAGGTGGGCAGGCTACGTCTGGAGCGCAATAACCTTGAAGAGGCCATTCGCGAGGCGCTCGAACGGATTCATTCGACCGGCTGTATTGTCAAGGACTTCGAGGTCGGGCTGCTCGATTTCCCGGCACGTATGAACGGCGAGGAAGTCTATCTCTGCTGGCGGCTCGGCGAGGACCGCATCCGCTTCTACCACCGGCAGGACGAAGGCTTCGCCGGCCGCAAACCGATCGATCCCCGCGACGCCGACTACCGCAATCCGATCCAGTAGCCCGTCAATCCATTCGACCGTCACCGGAAAGCTGCTTGACACGAAACGACGGTGGCTGCGAGAGTAGCGGGGTCAAATTTCAGAAAGGACGCACGGGGAATCATGGCTACGGAAACGGTTGTCGCCCCGATCCGAGTGACGGACGCGGCATGGGAAGCGATCGAAGGCGGCTACGATCTGCAGGTGCACGTCGCGCCGGACGTGATCGCGCGGCGCATCGACGACCTGGATCTTGCCAAGGAATTCCTCGCGCGAAAGCTGAAGGGGTTCGTGCTGAAGTCGCACTACGTGCCGACGTACGAGCGCGCCAAGGTTGTGACGAAAGCAAGCCCCGGCATTACGGCCTTCGGCGCGATCACGCTGAACCACAGCGTCGGCGGGCTGAACCCCGTGGCGCTCGAGATCGCCGGCCGCTCCGGCAATAAGATCGTCTGGATGCCCACGGTGGACGCGGCGAACGAAACCGCGGGCCGCTCGGACGGCCCCACGGACAAGCTGCCCTTCTGGGCCAAGATTCAGCGCGAACTTTCGGCGACAGGCATTTCGCCTCCGCCTCTCACGGTGATTGACGGCAGCGGCAAGGTGAATGACGCGGCGCGCCGGTGCCTGGAACTGATTCGCCAACACGACATGATTCTCGCCACCGGCCATCTGAGCAAGAAAGAGATTCACGCGCTCGTGAAGACCGCGAAGGAAATGGGGCTGAAGCGAGTGCTCGTCACGCATGCGGAGTTTCCGTCGCAGAACATGACTGCGGCAGAGCAAGTCGAGGTAGCGGATTTGGGCGCGCAGATCGAGCACTGCTTCACCACCATGTACACGAACAAGGCGCCGTGGGAAGCCTATTTCGATAGCGTCCGCAAAGTGGGCCCGGAGCGCGTTGTGCTTTCAACCGATTTGGGCCAGACGATCAATCCGCCGGTTGCAGAAGGCTTCGCGATGTTCGCTCAGAAGATGCTCGACGCGGGCTTCCGCGCGGCCGAAGTGCGGCGCATGGCGGTGACCAACCCCACAGCGCTCATATCGTAGAACCGCGCGGTCCAGCAGCGGAGGGAGGCCCCTATTGCAGTCCCGCTTGCGCGAGCATTTGCAGAAACTGCGTCTGGGTGCGCATGTCGATGGACTCAGCGACGAGGTTGCCGCCGCGGTCGTAAATGAACGTCTTCGGGATTCCGACAACCTGGAATAGTTCGTTCACTTTGCGCCCCGGATCGAGCAGCACGGGATAGGTGACGCCCCGCTCGGCGATGAACGGTTTCACTTTGCCCCGCTCTTCGTCCGAGATGGCGAGGATTATCAGACCCTGACCTTTGAATCGATTGTGGAGCGTTTCGAGGTCGGGGATTTCCTTGCGGCAGGGCGGGCACCACGTGGCCCAGAAGTTCACCAGGACCACTTTGCCGCGCAGCTCCTTCAAGTTCCACGCTTTTCCCTGCAAATCCGTCAGGGTGAAATCGACGTGCTGGCGGCTCGCATCGTCCGCTTCCAGTTTGGACCTAGCGGCCGCAAATTGCGGATCGTCCGAAGACGCCTGGACGTGCTCGTAGCGCACAAGTTCCGCGAGTTCCACATAAGGTGCGGCGGGGTGCCCGTTGTCTGGCGGGACCGGCCTCTCGCGGAGCGCGCCGGCCAGAGTCGCCGCCACCTCCTGCAAAGTATCGTGGCCGAAGTCTCCCTCGGTCGAAAGATTCGCAAGGTCGTTGGCCAGAATCAGTTTGGTCGGCGTCACGGACAACTGCCGGATTTGAATCGCAAGCTGCTTCGTCGTGTGCGCCCGCACGTCATTCGGCAAGTCTCGAAGATGACGGATCTGCTCGTAGATCGGCTTTTCCTGGCTGGTCCATGCAGGCTGCTCCGCCTGCGCGCGTAGCCCGTCTGGACAAGCGAGAAACAGCGCCGCCAAGAGAAACAAAAAAGCAGTGCTGCGGCCCCGAAAAAGCCGAACCATGCTCACTAACTTATCACACCCGCACGGCGCGCGGTCGTCGCGCAAATCACACCTTTCACTTGAAATATTGGCCCGCCTAAGGTTCTGACGCTCCAGGAGGTAGCCGGCGATGAGCCGAAGGCCGCTGGAGGCGCTCGCAGGCGAGCTGGCGGTTTGTCCGCCTCCCCTGCCGCCGGTGGGTTCGTTCGGCACATTTCAGCCGATGCGGCGGCCCCGGAGCCGGATACCCGCCGGTCGCCTTGTCTTATCGGCCAAGATTCGGTCGTAAATCCGGCCCCCGGGGAGCGCCTACTCCCATCACCGGCTTGCTCGGTGCACCGAGGATCTCCTCCAGGGAAGGGTCCGATTGCCTCTCCTCGCCGCCGACCAGCGGCGGCCGCGTTGCGGGCCGCTAAGACCGGTTTCCCAGCCGGCGCCCGAACAGTGCGACAGACGCCTCCGGTGAAAAATCCTGCGGCCGAGCTCGCAAGCTTGGCGAGCCGAAGCAGGCGACCGATAAAATCCAGCCCGCGATCTGCTCCGTCACTCAGTACTTTCCCCTAGTGTCGGCGCTTGAAATTTCAGAATGAGCGCATGGTTTTGTGTGGAGGCCGGTTCGGTGAAAGCCGCCGGCCCACCTCCTCTGCGGGTACTACCTACGTGCTTCTGCGGTCTTCGCGCAGAATCGACGGCCCCTTGACACACATCGCCCCACGATTTACCGTTCAGGGCAGTCTCCGCATAGATATCCCAAGCGAAGAGAGCGAGGTTCCCGTGAACACTGCACTCTGCATGATCTGTTGTCTCTTGCTCACCTTTCAGACTGGCACCGCACCCGCACCTTCGTCTCCGGAAAAGCCAAACTCGGCTGCACCGAATCTCGTTGCGGCATGCAAGCAGCCTTGCCTTGAGGACGGCACTCCCGTGCGGCCGCGGATCGCGCAAAGTGCCTCTTCCGCAGACGCCCATGTGAACGATCCTGGAAACACTGGCGATTAGAATTCGCCGCAACTGGTTGAAAATAATGATCGCGACCCAGTCTAATGGACACACTTTCGAGGGGGTGGCGCTGTGACGCAAGCCGCCGAGAATCGGTTGAAGAATTCCGCGAGCCCGTACTTGCGCTCTGCCGCGCATCAGCCGGTCGACTGGCACGAGTGGGGTGAAGCGGCGTTCGAAAAGGCGCGCGCAGAGAGCAAGCCCGTCCTGCTCGATATCGGCGCCGTCTGGTGTCACTGGTGCCACGTGATCGACCGCGAGAGTTATGAGAATCCCGAGATCGCGGCGATGATCAACCGGCTTTACATTCCCGTAAAAGTGGACCGCGACGAGCGGCCCGACGTCGATGCGCGCTACCAGTCCGCGATCAGCGCGATCTCCGGCCAGGGCGGCTGGCCGCTGACAGCGTTCCTGACGCCGGACGGCAAGCCTTTTTTCGGCGGCACGTATTTCCCGCCCGACGATTCAATGGGACGGCCGGGATTCAAGCGCATCCTACTCGCGATCTCGGACGCCTTCAAGAAGCGGCGCGCGGAAATGGACAGTTCCGCGCACGCGCTGGAAGAGGCGGTCGCCAAGGCCGAGGTTTTCGTCGGCGCGCGCGGCGAGTTCGATGCGCGCGTGATCGACGCGGTGATCGATTCGGCACGAGCGCGCTTCGACGAGACGCACGGCGGCTTCGGCCAGGCACCGAAATTTCCGCACTCCTCGGCGATCGATCTGCTGCTCGAGCGCGCGAAATGGCCCGGGGGCGCCGAACTGCAAACCATCGTCGAAAAAACGCTCAACGGCATGGCGGCGGGCGGCTTTCACGATCAGATCGGCGGTGGATTCCATCGCTATTCGGTCGATGAGCGCTGGTGCGTGCCGCACTTCGAAAAAATGTCGTACGACAATTCGGAGCTGCTCAAGAACTACCTGCACGGATACCAGGCGCTGCGGCTTCCGCACTACAAGCGCGTGGCGGAGGGACTCATCGCCTGGGTCGGCGAAGTTCTTTCCGATCCCGCGCGCGGAGGCTTCTACGCGAGCCAGGATGCGGATCAAACGCTCGAGGACGACGGCGACTACTTCACGTGGACGCAGCGGGAGCTGCGCGCGGCGCTCACGGTGGATGAAGCGCGCGTGCTGGAGCTTTACTACGACGTTGGCGCCCGCGGCGAAATGCACCACAACCCGGAGAAAAACGTTCTCTGGATCGCGGAGCCGGTCGAAGGCTTCTGCCGGAAGCTGAAAATGAGCGAGGATGAAGTCACTCTGCTGATCGCCCGTGCGAAGGGAAAACTGCTTGCGACGCGGCGGGAGCGGCGTCCTACTCCGGCGGTAGACGACACTCTCTACGTCGGCTGGAACGCGATGTTCGTCTCCGCATACCTGGAGGCGGCTCGCGTGCTCGACCGCCCCGACTGCCGCGAGTTCGCGCTTAAGACGCTCGAGCGCATCCTTGCGGAGACGTGGGATGAGTCGAAGGGATTTCTGCATCGCGTCGGCGGGCCGCGCCTCGAAGGCACGCTCGACGATCAGGTTTTCACGATCGAGGCGCTGCTCGATGCCTGGGAGGCGACGTTCGATCCGCGCTATTTCGAAATTGCGGGGCGCGCGATGCGCCTGGCCGTCGAACGCTTCGGCGATCCCGAAGGCGGCGGCTTCTTCGACCGTGCGAAGGACGCCGCGCCAATGGGCGGCCTCGAAGTTCGCCGCAAGCCGCTTCAGGATTCGCCCACACCCGGCGGGAATTCCGTTGCCGCGATGGTGCTCGACCGTCTGCACGCGCTCACCGGTGAGCGCCTGTATCGCGAATGGGCGGAAAAGACCCTCGAAGCGTTTATCGGGTTGGTCTCGCAGTATGGGCTGTTCGCCGCGACCTACGCGCTAGCAGCACTGCTCCATGCGCGCCACCCACTGCAAGTGGTCGTCACGGGTGCGGCGGGCGACCCGAAAGCGGCGGAGCTCGAAAAAGCCGCGCACGGGATCTATCGTTTCGGCAAAATCGTGCTGCGTTTAACCCCAGAGCGGCTGGCTTCCGGCGCGCTTTCCGCCGCCCTCCGCGAAACGCTCCCCCATTTGGACGCGGCGGTGCCGCAAGCTTTCGTCTGCGTTGAAACCGCGTGCTATCCGCCCGTCACGGATCGCAATAAGTTGACCTCGCTTCTCGCCGAAGTCGGCGCCGGTGCTCGGAGTGCATCGCCATGAAGGGAGCCCGGTTTGCGATCGCCAAAATAATTGACGCACTGCTAGGCCGATGCGATAATCACCTGCTCGATTGTTGGTCTGGCAGTCTGCTGTGGGGCAGACAGCCCACCGGAACCATCTAGAACAACCAGGAGCGCGGCCGCAGCACCTCTTCACGATGGAAATTGTCCACCAGCTCGGCGAATTGTTTCTCGAAGCTGCGCCCACCGTCGTTATCGTTTTGCTTTTTTACTTCTTCATGCGCTGGGCTTTTTTCGGGCCGATTCAGAAGACAATGGCCGAACGCGACGCCGGCATCGAGGGCGCGCGCGCCGAGGCGGCCGGCGTGCAGGCCGCGGCCAAGCAGGAATTGGACACTTACAACGAGGCCTTGAGGAAGGCGCGCGCGGAGATCTACGGAGAACAGGAAGCGGCGCGGCAGGCAGCTCTCGACGAACGCGCAAAGCTCCTGAAGGCCATGCGCTCCCGCTGCCAGGAAGACGTCGCCGCCGCGAAGAAGAAGGTTGCCGAGGACTTTGCGTCCACGCGCGCCGAGATCGAGCGGGAAACCCCGGCTCTCGCGAACCAGATCGCGCGGATGATCCTTGAAAAGCCGCCGTCATTGCGCGGAGGCGCGACGCAATGACGAAATGGCGTTTGAACAGGCTGCCGCGAGCCGTTTCCCTCGGTTTTTTTTCCCTTCTGGCGGCTACTCCTCTCCTCGCGCAAGAAAGTGAACCCTCGCCCGCCGATTCGACCACCGGGTGGGTCTTCCGCTGGCTGAATTTCGCGATTGTTTTGGCGCTGTTGGTCTACGCGCTCCGAAAGGCGGCACCGTATTTCTGCAACCACGCAGAGGAGATTTCCCAGCGGATCGCGGAAGGCACCCGTGCGCGCGAAGCGGCAGAGCAGCAGCGCCGCGAAGCGCAGGCCAAGCTCGCAGGAATTGAAAACGAAGTCGCGGAGATGCGGGTGGAGGCGAAGCGGGGCGCCCAGGCCGAAGCCGGACGCCTGCGGGCGCTGGCGAAGTCCGAAGCGGAAGCCATCGAGCGATCGGCGCAGGCGGAAATCGCCGCGGCCGAACGCGCCGCGCGGCTCGAATTGAAGATACTGGCCGCGCGCATCGCCGTCGAACGAGCCGAAGCCGTGCTGCGACAGGAGCTGACACCGCAGGCGGAGTCGACCCTCTTCCGCACCTTCGTCGTAGAACTCGAGGGGAGCACCAATTGAACGACGCGGTCGCGTCCCGGTACGCCGCAGCGCTGGCCGACGTGGCACTCGAGCGAAAGAACGCCGACGCGGTGAAGCGCGACCTCGCCACGTTCGTTGATGCGCTCTTTTCCTCAGCCGACTTGCGGAACTGCCTCGAGAGCCCCGCCGTGAGTCACGACGTGAAGCGGAACGTGGTGGAGAAGCTCGGCGAGCGGATGAATCTAGCGCCCGCAGTCCAGAATTTCGTTTACGTGCTGGTGGACCATCGCAGGACGGAAATGCTTCGGGAAATCCAGCAAGCTTTCCAGACGGAGCTGAACGCACGGCTCGGGATCGCCGAAGCCGAAGTGACCTCGGCGCGCGAATTGAGCGCCGGGGAAAAAGGGCAGTTGACGGCGGCGCTCGAGCGGCGCACCGGCATGAAGATCGAAGCGCGTTTTCGCATGGACGAATCGCTCGTCGGCGGCGCCGTGGTGCGCGTCGGCTCGACGATCTACGACGGTTCGGTGCGCGAGCAATTGACCCGGCTGCGCGAGCAGCTCGAAAGGGAATAGGGGCCAGGAATGGCGAATATCAAGGCGGACGAGATCACAAAGATTCTGCGCGAGCAGATCGAGAACTATCAGCAGACGGTCGCGGTCGACGAGGTCGGGTCGGTAATTTCGGTCGGCGACGGCATCGCGCGCATCCATGGGCTGGACCGCTGTATGGCGGGCGAGATGCTGGCGTTTCCGCACGACGTGTTCGGCATCGCGCTCAACCTCGAAGAGGACCAGGTCGGCGCGGTGCTGCTCGGCGACTACACCGAAATCAGCGAAGGCGCCACGGTGAAGCGCACGAACAAGATCATGTCCGTGCCCGTGGGCGATGCGCTGATCGGGCGCGTGGTGAATCCTCTCGGCCAGCCGCTCGACGGCAAAGGCCCGATCCTGACCGAGCATTACAACCCGCTCGAGCGATTGGCACCGGGCGTCGTGGACCGCCAGCCGGTCCGCGAGCCGGTGCAGACGGGCGTCAAGGCGATCGATTCGATGATTCCGATCGGCCGCGGCCAGCGCGAACTGATCATCGGCGACCGGCAGACGGGCAAGACCGCGATCATCCTCGACACGATCTTGAATCAAAATGGCGGCGATTTGATCTGCATCTACTGCGCGATCGGGCAGAAGCAGTCGACGGTCGCGCAGGTGGTAAAGACGCTGACCGACTACGGCGCCATGGACTACAGCATCGTCGTGGCGGCTTCGGCCGCCGAGCCGGCCACGATGCAGTACATCGCGCCTTTCGCCGCCGCCGCGATGGGCGAGTACTTCCGGGATAGGAAGGGGCACGCCATCTGTTTTTACGACGACCTTTCGAAGCACGCGCAGTCTTACCGCGAAATCTCGCTGCTGCTGCGCAGGCCGCCGGGCCGCGAGGCTTTCCCCGGCGACGTCTTCTTCCTGCACTCGAGGCTCTTGGAGCGCGCCGCGAAATTGAACGACAAGCTCGGCGCGGGTTCGCTGACGGCGCTGCCCGTGATCGAAACGCAGGCGGGCGACGTCTCCGCCTACATTCCGACCAACGTGATTTCGATCACGGACGGCCAGATTTACCTCGAAGCGGACTTGTTCAACGCGGGCGTCCGACCGGCCATCAACGCCGGCATTTCGGTGAGCCGCGTGGGCGGGAACGCGCAGATCAGAGCGATGCGCCAGGTGGCGGGCACACTGCGCCTCGACATGGCGCAGTACCGCGATCTCGCGGCATTCGCGCAGTTCGGCACCGAACAGCTCGACAAGACCACGCAGGCGCAGCTTGCCCGCGGTCAGCGGCTCGTGGAGGTGCTCAAACAGGACCAGTATCAGCCGTTGCCGGTCGAAAAGCAGGTGCTGATCATTTTCGCGGGCGGCAACAAGTATCTAGACGACCTCGAGATCGGCGAAGTGCGGCAGTTCGAATTGGAACTTTATCCATTTGTTGAAACCAATTACCCCAGCGTGTTTAAGACGATTCGCGAGAAAAAGGCGATCGATGATTCGCTGAAAGCGGAGGCGATGAAGGCGCTCGACGCGTTCAAGGAGCGATTCCAAGCAGGCGCGGCCGTTGCCGCTGCGAAATAGGATCTGATCAGCGATGGCCACACTTCTCGATTTCCGGCGCCGCATCCGCTCGGTGAAGAGCACGCAGCAGATCACGCGAGCGATGAAGTTTGTCGCTGCGGCGAAACTCCGCCGCTCCCAGGAGGGCGTGTTTGCGGCACGGCCCTACGCCCACGAAATCCTGCGGGTGCTGCGCTCCGCCGCGGCCCGGATGGAATCGACGGCGCACCCGCTGCTCGAAAGGCGGCCGGAGGCACAATTTTTGGTCGTCGTTCTGACAGGAGATCGCAGCCTTGCGGGCGCCTTCAACTCGAACGTGATCCGCCGCGCGATGCTCTTCCTTCGCGAAAACGCTTCGAAAAAGGC
Source organism: Candidatus Acidiferrales bacterium (assembly GCA_050015155.1). Lineage (GTDB taxonomy): Bacteria > Acidobacteriota > Terriglobia > Acidiferrales > UBA7541 > Palsa-295. The sequence goes on from JBEKBY010000002.1 coordinate 53,635, forward strand.
TTGGGTGATCCCGATCGGCAAGAAGGGACGCAGCGCCCTGAAAAGGGCCGGCTGGAGCTTCGCCGGAGAATATGTGAACGTGTCGGGCAACGTGGACTTCGCCATCGCGAAGGAGATCGCCGGAAAGATCGCGGAGCTCTATGCGACACGAGAAGTGGATGCGGTCTACGCCGTCTACAACGAATTCAAGAACGTGATGATCCAGAATCTGCGCACGGAGAAATTGCTTCCGATCGATCCGGCCGTGCTGACTTCCGAGGCCGCCGAAGGCTTTCGCATCGGCACGGCGGCGCACGAAGAGTCGCTGCCGCACGAAATGGCTGCTGGCGGGAAATCGCAGGTGGACTATATCTACGAAGAGCCAGTTGAGGAGATTTTCAACGGGTTGGTGCCACGCTACCTGGAGTCGGAGGTCTTCCGCATCCTGCTCGAATCGTCGGCCGCGGAATGGGCCGCGCGGATGACGGCGATGGATGCCGCGACGCGGAACGCGTCCGAGCTGATCGACAAGCTGACGCTCGAGATGAACAAGATTCGCCAGGCGGGCATCACGAAGGAACTGATCGAGATTGTGAGCGGAGCAGCGTCCGCTATGTCTTAGCGCCGGAAGGGATCGAGGAGACAAGATGGCGAGCGACAGCAAGAAGATCGGCCGGGTGGTCGAAGTGATCGGGCCTGTGGTGGACGTGCAGTTCGAGGAGGGTCACCTGCCGCTGATCCACCATGCGGTGCGCATTACAAGCGAGGGATACGACGTCCCTGAACCGCTCGATATCGTCGCGGAGGTCGAGCAGCATCTCGGTGAAGGACGCGTCCGCTGCGTGGCCATGAAGCCGACCGAAGGCCTCGTGCGCGGCATGAAGGCGGAAGACCTCGGCGAGCCGATCTCGGTACCCGTAGGCCGTGGGACGCTCGGCCGTGTGATGAACGTGCTCGGCGAGCCGGTGGACAACCTCGGGCCTGTGAAGTACGAAAAGCGCTATCCGATTCACCGTCCGGCGCCGTCGCTCGAAGATCAGTCGACGAATCTCGAAATGTTCGAGACGGGCATCAAGGTGGTAGATCTGATCGAGCCGTACCTCAAAGGCGGAAAGATTGGGCTTTTCGGGGGCGCGGGCGTCGGCAAAACGGTGCTGATCCAGGAGCTGATTCACAATGTGGCGATGAAGCACGGCGGCGTTTCGGTTTTTGCCGGAGTCGGGGAGCGTACGCGCGAAGGCAACGACCTGTGGCTGGAGTTCCAGGAATCGCACGTCATCGAGCCGGGCAATTCGGAAAAGTCGCGCTGCGCGCTGGTCTACGGCCAGATGACCGAGCCGCCCGGGGCGCGGCTTCGCGTCGGCTTGACGGGCCTGACGGTTGCGGAGTATTTCCGCGACGAAGAGCACCTCGACGTGCTGCTTTTCATCGACAACATTTTCCGCTTCGTCCAGGCGGGCTCGGAAGTTTCGGCGCTGCTGGGCCGCATGCCTTCGGCCGTCGGTTACCAGCCGAACCTCAACACCGAAATCGGCGAATTGCAGGAGCGAATCACTTCGACCAAACACGGTTCCATCACGTCCGTGCAGGCCATCTACGTGCCCGCGGACGACTACACCGATCCGGCTCCGGCGGCGACGTTCACGCACCTAGATGCCACTACAAACCTCAGCCGCCAGATCGTCGAGCGCGGCATTTATCCGGCTGTCGATCCGCTCGCCAGCTTTTCGCGCATCCTCGACCCGCGCATCCTCGGCCAGGAGCACTACACCGTGGCGCGCGCCGTGAAGGGCGTGCTCCAGCGCTACAAGGAACTGCAAGACATCATCGCCATTCTTGGAATCGAGGAACTTTCTGACGACGACAAGCAGGTGGTCGGGCGCGCCCGCAGACTCGAAAGATTCCTTTCGCAGCCGTTCTTCGTGGCCGAGCAGTTCAGCGGGCTCAAGGGCACGTACGTCAAGGTCGAGGACACCATTCGCGGCTTCAAGGAGATCGTCGAAGGCAAGCACGATGATCTGCCGGAGCAGGCGTTCTACATGGTGGGCACGATCGAAGAGGCGCGAGAGAAGGCCGAGAAGATGGCGGCCGTGGCGTAGCCGGCCGGCGTCCGAACGCAGATCGAACGAATGTTACCCGAAGCCATCGAACTTCAAGTGGTCACGCCGCAGCGGCACGTGCTGCAAGAGACCGTGCAGGCGATCGAGATACCGGGGAAGGAAGGCTATCTCGGCGTTCTGCCCGGACATGCGCCGTTGATTACCGAGCTGGGCATCGGAATCCTGGCGTATCGCAAAGGAGCGGAGACGCGATACCTCACGATCGTTCACGGCTATGCGGAGGTTCTGCCCGACCGCGTAATCGTTCTCGCCGAGATTTCGGAGCGAGCCGAAGAGATTGACGTCGAGCGCACGCGCGCCGCCCAAGAGCGGGCCCAAGCCGAACTCGCCAAGGCGAGCGCCGGGAGCGAGGAGTGGCAGCAGCAAAGACTCGCCGTCGACCGCGCCATGGTGCGCATGCAGGCCGTGGCAAAAGTTGGCGCACCGGCCGGTGCGCACAAGCATTAGGGCGGCAGACAATCCCGGCGGGCGTTACCATCTCGTGTCGGCTTCGAATCCCAGCAGTTCCCCTCGCATCCAACAATGAGCACGATTGGGTAAGACCGAAATGAGCGAAGCCGTCACAATCTATGGCACGACGTGGTGCGCCGATTGCCGCCGGGCAAAACAGTTTCTGCGCGAACGCAAGGTTGCGTTTCGCGAGGTCAACATCGACGAAGCTCCGGATGCCGAAGAGTTGGTCCTGCGCGTCAACAACGGGCGTCGCAAGGTCCCGACGATCGAAGTGGATGGACGCTACTTCCCGTGCAGCCCGTTCGATCCCTACCTGCTTGCCGAAGAATTGAAGATCCCGCTAAATCCGTAAGGACCGTGACTTGTGATTCGTGACTTGCCATTCGTGGCTGGCAACAGTCCTGGTAATTCAGTGGCTTGCTTCGGAGTGAAGGTTTTCGACAACGGGATGGATTTCACGTAAGGCCGACGCCGCGGGTCATCACGCCCGCGACGCGCAGGTCGGGAGTCAGCGCGACGAGATCTGCATCCGCCCCCACGGCGATAATCCCCTTCTTGCCCGCGAGGCCAAGCCGCCGGGCGGGAAGCACGGTTGCCATCCGCACGGCTTCGCGTAGTGGCACACCAAGCGCGACGACGTTGCGGAGGGCGCGGTCGAGAGTCAGCGTGCTGCCGGCCAGTTTTCCTTCCGCATTCCTAGCGACGCCGTGTTTGACATTCACTTCGAAGGTTCCGAGCCGATAGTCGCCGTCAGGCATGCCCGTCGCGGCGATGCCGTCACTCACTAGTAGAACCGTGTCGAATCCCTTCGCGCCGATCAGCACCTGGATTGCGGGCCCGGCGACGTGCACGAGGTCCGCGATGACTTCGGCAGTGACCTCCGGATCGGTCAGGATCGCGCCGACGACGCCCGGATCGCGATGAGTGAACGGGCGCATGGCGTTGTAGACATGCACGGCGTGGCGCGCGCCCGCATGGATCGCCGCGCGGGCCTGGTCGTAATCCGCGTCGGTGTGTCCCATGGCGACGACGATTTTGTCGGCGGCGGCCGAAGCGATCAATTCCAGGGCGCCGGGAAGCTCAGGCGCGATCGTGAGAATTCTTACCAGCCCGGCGGATGCTTCCAGAAATTGCTTAAGGACTTCGGCGGAAGGTCGCGCGAGCGCGTCCGGAGGATGCACGCCGCGGCGCACCCTGCTGATGAACGGTCCCTCGAGATGAACGCCCAGGATTTCGGCGGCGAAGTGATCGATTTCGGCGTGCTCTTCGGAGTTCTCGTGGTTGCGAACGTAGCGTGCAATACCTTCGAGGCTGCGGCAGGTGTCTTCAACCGGCGCCGTGACAGTCGTCGCGACGATGGAGGTTGTCCCGTGGCGCGCGATAGTGGAAGTGATACGGTCGAGGGCGCGCGCATTCGCTTCCATCACGTCGTGGCCGCCGGCGCCGTGGATGTGCAGATCGATGAAGCCCGGGACGACGGTCATGCCGGTGGCGACGAAGTCGGTCGCGCCAGGCGGCAGGCGCATCGTATCGCGATGTCCGAGGCCGGTGATGCGGCCCCCTTCGACGACGATGATGCCGTCGCTGATCTCCTCGTCGGGCGTCAGGATGCGGCTCGCATGTATTACGGTGGCCGGCATAATCTCCACGGATTGCGTGAATCTGCGCTCGAGCTGCTACTCGAAATGCTACTCGAATTTCGCGGCGAAAGCACAGGCGAGCTTGCATCCTGTTGCTTCTCCGCTACAATCGTTTGTCGCTGATTTTTCGGAGGAAATCGGATGGCAAACGAAAAGCGCTACGTGGCGCAGAAACGACAGCGCCGCCGCCGCAAGGCCGCGAAGGCCAAGATGAAGCTGTACGAACAGGGAAAAATCCCGCACGACAAACTCCCCATGCTCGCCAAGACGTTCCTGAACCGCAAGTTGCGGGCGCTGAGCAAGGCGGAATAAGCCGGGACAAAAGAAAAGGGCGTCCGCGGCGGCGGACGCCCTTTGTTTCGCTTGCTGCCCGGCCCCGTCAGGGGATCGCGGCCTCAGTTGCCGGAAGCCTGGACGTGGGTCGTGTTCGCCTTCGGCACGCTCAGGTAACCGGTGATCTTATCCTTGCCCACCTGATTCACGGTGAATTCCATCGGGGCGCGAGTGCCATGCGAGAAGAAATAGATCGGCTCGTTTACCGAGCGGTTCTTCTTCTCGTACCGCTGATCGTCCGCGTAGATAGCCACCGTGTAGATGTTTTTCTTCGGGTTCACGCTGCGGAGTTCGACCATGAGATCGCCCACCTTCTCGCGCTGTCCCTTCTTGTCGATGGTGAACTCATAGTAATCGCGCTCGCCGAGACGACGGAGCTCGTCGATCTCGTCGTGATTCTTCGCGATCAGGGTGCCGAACTCGCCGCGGGTCATGTTCAGGCTGTTCTTCGTACCCTCAAGGTCGGTCTTGACGCCGTCGACATCCGTCCCCAGCTTGTTGACGTCATCGACGCTGGCCTTCGTAGCCAACTGGCCGTTGACGCTGTTCTGGAGGTCAGACAGTTGCTGAGCGTCTTCATCCTTTATTTTCTTGGTTTGCGCGCGGGCCCTGCTCACCTCGGTTTCGGTGAGCTTCATCTTGTCGGTCACGACGCTGAGCTCACCCTGAAGCTGCGCGTTGGTATCCTCCGCCTTCGCGAGCCGCTGGTTGAGAATGTCGTCGTTCTGTTTGGTTTGCTGCGTCTGCGACGTCAAGGTCTGTTGCAAGTCCCTGGCGCGATTCGAAGCCGTCCACCCTACTCCCAAGGCCGCCAGCGAAACCACGGCCAGGACGACAACTGCGATCCCGATCCAGCGTGGCGTGGCCCCTTCCTGTATCACTTCTGTTTTTTCTTCGAGCATCTTCTTATTCCTCCGTGGAACCCCTGCTGGAAGCATGTAGGAGCACGCCCCCAACCAAACTTTGCAGGCGAGCCGGTTACAGATAAACGCTGTAAATAAATGGGTTAGAGGGATCTACTGGAAAGGGGCCGCGGCTGGCGGCCGGGCGGGCCCTGCAATTTTTACGTGGCCGTCATGTTTTCTGCGCAGTGAATACTTGAGCAACTGGTCCGTGCTTAGCGAGTGATCATGCCTTGTAGTTTGGCGATGCGGTCCGCGAGCGGCGGGTGCGTGCTGAACAGGCCGGTGAGAAACTGCCGCGTTGAGAGAGGAGCCACGATGCACAGAGCGGACGTAGACGGCGAGATATCCATCGGGATTCTCTTGTTGTAAGCGCCGAGTTTGTCGAGCGCTCGGATCAGACCGTAGGGATGGCCGACCATCTTTGCGCCCGAGGCGTCCGCCTGATATTCCCGCTGGCGAGAAATGCCAAGCTGGAGGAGTAGCGCAGCAATCGGCGCTAGGAAGAGCATCAGGAGAGCTGCGATCCCGCCGCCTTCCCGATTGTCGTCGCGCCCGCCCCAGCCGCCGAAGATCATGGCCCAGCGGCCCATCGAGGCGACCCACGTGATCGCGCCGGCGATCGTGGCCGCGATGGAAGACGTCAAGATGTCGTAATTGCGAACGTGCGACAGCTCGTGCGCGATCACGCCTTCGAGTTCCTCATCGTCCATCAATTGCATTAGTCCCTGCGTGACCGCAACCGACGCGTGGCTGGGGTTGCGGCCCGTCGCGAAAGCATTGGGAGCGGGCTGCGGGATCATGTAGAGCTTCGGCATGGGCAGGTTCGCCTTGGCGGCCAGCCGCTCCATCACGGCGTAGAGACGAGGCGACTGCTCCCGGCTGATCGGCTGCGCGCCGCTCGACATCAGGGCGATCTTGTCCGAGAAGAAATATGCCGTGCCGTTCATGAGGACAGCGAAAACGAGGGCGATCGTCATACCGCGCTGACCGGCAATGGCCTGGCCGGCGAGGAGCAGCAACAACGTCAAAGCCGTCAGCAAGAAAGCCGTCTTAAAGGTTTTCATTTTCTGTGTCCCCAGTACCCGTTAGGCGACGCCCGCCTTCACCGTCTCTCGTTGGAACTTCATTTCGCCTGTTTTCGCGTTGACGTCCACGACAACATCGTCGCCCGGCTTGACCTCGCCGTCGAGAATCTTCATTGCCAACGGGTCCTGAATCAGCCGCTGAATGGCGCGCTTCATCGGGCGCGCGCCGTAGGCCGGGTCGTACCCCTCGCGGAAGAGCAGCGTCTTCGCCGCCGGCGTCAGGTGGAGCGTCACTTTGCGTTCCGCGAGCAGCTTCACGACGCGCTGCATTTGCAGTTCGACGATCCGCTCGATCTGATCCTTGCCGAGCGGCTGGAAGATAACGATGTCGTCGATGCGGTTCAGGAACTCCGGCCGGAAAATCTGCCGCAGCGCGGCCATAGCCTCATCGCGGGCCTTCTTCGGATCCTTGTCCGCCAATTCGTAGATGGACGCCGAGCCCGCGTTGGACGTCATGATGATCACTGCGTTGCGGAAGTCCACCGTCCGGCCCTTCCCATCAGTTAGACGTCCGTCTTCGAGAATCTGTAGCAAGACGTTGAAGACGTCCGGATGGGCCTTCTCGATCTCATCAAGTAGTACCACCGAGTACGGACGGCGGCGGACCTGCTCCGTCAACTGGCCGCCCTCTTCGTAACCGACATAGCCGGGAGGTGCGCCGATCATCCGGGCGACGGAATGCTTCTCCATATACTCGGACATGTCGAGGCGCACGATTGCGCGTTCGTCATCGAACAGGAATTCGGCAAGCGCGCGAGCGAGTTCCGTCTTGCCCACGCCAGTGGGCCCGAGGAACAGGAACGAGCCGATCGGCCGGTTCGGATCGCTGAGTCCCGATCGGCTGCGGCGAATTGCATTGGCCACGCTGGCGAGCGCCGCGTCTTGGCCGACCACGCGCTGGCGCAGGCGTTCCTCCATGTGAACGAGCTTCTCGATTTCGCCCTCAAGCAGCCGCCCGACCGGAATCCCGGTCCATTTGCTGACGATCTTTGCGATCTCTTCCTCGCCCACTTCTTCTTTCAACATGGGATGGTCTTTTTGCAGTTCCGCGAGGCGGTCTTGCGCAGCCTTCAATTCCTTCTCAGCGGCCGAGAGCTTGCCGTAGCGGATTTCGGCGACACGCGACAGATCGCCCGCCCGCTCGTAGCGCTGTTCTTCGGCCTTCAGCCGCTCGATTTCTTCCTTCTGCTTGCGGATGCGTCCGATGGCTTCCTTTTCGGTCTGCCAGTGCCCCTTGAGGCCGTTCGATTGTTCGCGTAGCGTCCCCAATTCCTTTTCGATCTGCGCCAGCCGTTCCTTTGAATGCGGATCGGACTCCTTGCGGAGCGCCTGACACTCGATTTCGAGCTGGAGGATGCGTCGCTCGATTTCGTCGATTTCGGTGGGCAGCGAATCTATCTCCATGCGCAGGCCGGCCGCGGCCTCGTCAACCAAGTCGATGGCCTTGTCGGGCAAGAAGCGGTCGGTAATGTAGCGCTGCGAAAGCATGGCGGCGGCGACAATCGCGGCATCCTTGATGCGGACTCCGTGGTGCACCTCGTAGCGCTCTTTCAGGCCGCGCAGGATCGCGATGGTGTCCTCGACGGACGGCTCGCCGATCATGACGGGCTGGAAGCGCCGCTCGAGGGCGGGATCTTTTTCGATGTATTTGCGATATTCGTTGAGCGTCGTCGCGCCGATCGCACGCAGTTCCCCGCGCGCAAGAGCGGGCTTCAGCATGTTCGATGCGTCCATCGAGCCTTCGGCCGCGCCGGCGCCTACGAGGGTATGCAATTCGTCGATGAAAAGGATGATCTGGCCTTCCGATTCGGTCACTTCCTTGAGTACGGCCTTCAGGCGGTCTTCGAATTCGCCGCGGTATTTCGCGCCCGCAACCAGCGCGGCGAGATCGAGCGCAACAATTCGCTTGGGCTTCAGCACTTCGGGAACATCGCCGGCCACAATTCGTCCGGCCAAGCCTTCGACGATAGCCGTCTTGCCAACGCCGGGTTCGCCGATCAACACAGGATTGTTTTTCGTGCGCCGCGCCAGAATCTGCATGACGCGGCGGATTTCTTCATCGCGGCCGATCACCGGATCGAGTTTGCCGCGACGAGCCAGTTCCGTGAGATCGCGCGCATACTGTTCGATCGCGCGGTAGGTCGATTCGGGATTCTGCGAAATGACGCGATGACTGCCACGGATCGTCGCCATGGCTTGCAGGATGGCGTCATGACTCGCGCCGTGGCGCGCGAGCAGTTGGCCGGCCGGATCACGATCCGCGCCGGCAATGCCGAGCAGGATGTGCTCGGTCGAGACGTATTCGTCCTTCAGGCGCTGCGCTTCATCAAACGCGCGCTCCAGAACATCGTTGGAGGCGCGGCTCAGCGATTGGCCGGACACATCGCTGACCTTCGGAAGGCGCCCGACCTGCTTTTCGATCTCCCCGGCGAGCACGGTCGGAGACGCGCCGAGCTTCTCGAGAAGGGGCGGCACGACGCCGTCGCCCTGGGCAATGAGCGCCCAGAGGAGATGCAACGGTTCGATTTGCTGTTGGCCCGAGCGCGCTCCCATTTCCTGCGCCGCCTGGAGCGCTTCCTGGGCCTTGACGGTTAGCTTGTCAAATCGCAGCATGCTGGAATTTTCTCACTTTGCCCTTTGATACTCAAAGGGCGAGACAAAAAAGGGGACCGGTGCCATCGCCGGTCCCCGGAACCCTCTGCAACGGTTGGTTAGTTGCCGTTGGTCTTGATGTTCACCTTCACCTGCTTCGGCTTCGACTCGGCGCGCTTCGCCAGCTCGACCGTGAGGACGCCGTTCTTGTACTCGGCCTTGATGCCCTCAGTGCTTACCGTGTTCGGCAGGCTGAAGCTCCGGCTGAAAGAGCCGTACGTGCGCTCGATGCGAAGGTAATTGTCCTCTTTCACCTTCTGCTCGAACTTGCGCTCGCCGCGAATCGTGAGCATGTTGTTTTCGATCCGAACATCAAGGTCTTTCTCGTTGATATCGGGCAAGTCGGCCTTGAGAACCAATTCATTCTCGGTTTCGTAGATATCCACGGCCGGGGCCCAGGCGGTCAGCGCTGAACTATCGGAGCGACCCTGAAAGGACGTGTCGAAAAGACGGTTGACCTGATCCTGCAGGCTAGCCAGATTCTGAAATGGATCCCATCGAGTTATGGAAGTCATTGTAATGCCCTCCTGAATATTTTGCGCTTATATTTAGCGCTGCGTAATAATAAAACATGAGCGGCTTACTGTCAAGGCTTTTGTCGCAAAATTCTGGCCGGCTATTAAGTGGGCCACAATTAGGCTAATACCCTAATTATCAAACACTTGAGATAGTGTGTTTCGGGCATCGTGAGCAAGATCGGATGGTCCTGGGCCTGAGTACGGCGCTCTGCGACGACGATGGATTTGCGGGCGTCGTTGCCAGCTTCGGCCAGAATCTGGAGGAATAGCGGTTCGGTAATGTGGTAGGAACAGGAGCACGTCAGGAGGAAACCCCCGGGTTTTAGGAGCTTAAGCGCGCGGAGATTGATCTCTTTGTAACCGCGTTGGGCGGCGGGGATGCTGTCGCGGTTCTTAGCGAAGGCCGGCGGGTCGAGAATGACCATTTGGAAAAGGCGGCCCAACTCGTCGTACTGTTTGAGGACATCGAAAGTGTTTCCCCTGCGGAAGTCCACGTTTGTAATGCAGTTCAACTGCTGGTTTCTACGGGCTGCCTCCAGGGCTGCGGGAGCCATCTCGACGCCCTGGACGTGGGCACACTTGTCCGCGATGGTGAGAGCGAATCCGCCCTGATAGCTGAAGCAATCGAGGACTTCCCCGGAAGCATAGCGGCGGGCGGCCCGGTGGTTCTCGCGCTGATCGAGGAACGAACCGGTCTTCTGGCCCTTCAATAAGTCGTGCATGAAGGTGACGCCGTTTTCCTTAACGCGAAGCTCGGGAGGGATTTCACCGTGAAGAACGCCGACGCGCTGGTCGAGTCCCTCGAGGAGGCGCACCTTCGGGTCATTCCGTTCGAGGATGCCTCGAGGCGAGAACAGTTCGATTAGGATTTCGACGAGGAGATTTTTGAGGCGCTCGGTCCCCTGACTCAGTGTCTGCACGACGAGGCAATCCGCGTAGCGATCCACGATGAGCGAGGGCAGCAAGTCCGCTTCGCTGTAAACCAATCGGCAGGCCTCGGAGTTTTCGACCACGAGGCTGCGATAGGCAACGGCGCGGCGAAGGCGTTCGGTGAGGAAGGCGCGATCGACCGGCTGATCCTCTCTGGTGAGGAGCCGGACGGCGATCTGCGATTTGTCGCTATAGAAGGCGCGGCCCTGGAAATTGCCGCGCTCGTCAAGCAGCCGGACGATGGCGCCGGGCTCGGCCTGCGCGGAGCGAACGTCGCTGCGATAGACCCAGAGGTGCCCGAGGCGAAGGCGCTCGACACCGCGCGGGCTGATAACAACAGATCCTTCGGTCACGGGCGTAGCGGCCGCCGGTGAACGGACCTTCGCCGACTCCCTCTCGGGCGGGCTCACAGGCAGGCGCATTGGTCTGTCCGGCTCGCCGCGCATCCTAGGCTCCGGGAAGGCCCATCTTGCGCTTGCGGTGAAGCTTGGTGGCGGACGACCGCAAAGTTTCGGGAACGTTCTTGTTGTTCGTGAGCTTTGCGAGGTCGGTCGACGTCAGCCTCGGGAAAAGATGCAGCGAGACATCGAGCGGAGTCTTCGAATTGTTGACGAGGTTTTTCACGACCGAGTAGTTCTTCATGAAGATGCGTGTCAGTGAGATGACGCGCAGGGTTTCCCCCGGGAGGCTGGTCATTGCCGCGAAGGCCTCGACTTCCGTGTCGGTCAGCCGGGGCGATTGCAGGACGCATCTTTGGACCAATTTGTTCGGATCGCGGATCAGCAACATTCGCTCCGTGCGACCGCCTTTGAGCGCCAGGGTGAGGCGCTGGACGACGTTCATGTGGGCCACGCGCTGCATCAGGGTCTCGCGCTTCACGGGATCGGGCTCAATCTCCGCGGCGGCCTCTTCGATTTCGTTCATAGCGATAGCACCCTTTTGGAGCTCGCCGAGCATGTCCCGCTGCTCGGCGGTCGGTGCGGAAGAACCGGCCACCGCGATCACAAGCTGAGGATCGGAGACGAACCTTTCGAGATTGTCGAGGAGCGCCTGGATACCGGCAGAGGTGAGCTGGGGCCCCACGCGGGTGACGAGCGCCGTCGGGCAGGTGACATTCTTCGCGAGCGCATCGGCTACTCCGGGTTTGCCGGAGAGGTTTTCCGCGCAATAGGTGAAGAGACGCGCGTCCGGATCAGCTCGGGCGACCGCGGCGAGGAAAGTCTCGAGAGGCTGCGTGAGGAGGACATTCTGCGCTCGTTCGGCGATTGCAGGGTCGGGATCGGAAGCCAGCACGGCAAGCAGTTCGACGCGATCTTCCGCGGTGAGCGGCACGCCGCCCGAGCAGATCGCCAGTTTCTGTTCCGGACGCGCATGTCCGGAGCAGACCTGCGTGCGCAGTTCGGCGCTAATGGGGACCTCCCCGAGCGCGCTGGAAGTCGCTGCCAGCAAGCGGGCCCGCGAATGTTACACCGAGGCCGCGGTCGGACGTTTCCGTCGCATGCCGGTGGAAACGCGCCGCAATTCTTGCCGCGTAGTGACGATAGGCAAGCCAGCCAAGCACAATGGCCAGGATGAGGATGAGAATCGCGGCCGCAGCCGGGCGCCAATTCCGGGGGATCTCGCCCGGGTGCTCGGGGACGGCGCGCACGTCCACAGCGCCGTTCGTCTCAAGAGCATATTCGGCGACGAGGCTATCTTCGTCAAGACCAAGAAAGCGCGCGATTGCACGGATGAATCCACGATTGAAAACGCCACCGGGCAGCTGGTCCCACTGTTCGTTCTCAATTGCTTCGAGGAAGCGCGGGCTGATGCGTGTCGCGGCCGCGACCTCTTCCAACGAAACGCCGCGCATCTCGCGCTCGCGTTTCAGGTGCTCGCCGAAAGGTGTCGAAGGCATTCCCTGGGACCAGGAAAAAATATAGGCGCGGGCTTGAGGAGTGTCAATGCTACGCGCCAATCGCGGCCCATTGGCCTTTCGGCAATCGAGCGGGAATGCCCGTTGCAGTCCACGAAAACGGTTCACTATAATGCAAATGTTGCGCCAAGAACCCCAAGACTTGATGCTCCGCGGGCCTGCCGAGCGAATGCGCCGAGCAACCGACTCCAAGCCGTTCGACGGCATAGAACGACGCCGTAATCCGGGTGCCGGTCCGGAAGCCGCGGAAAGCCACGAAGTTACAGTCTTCCACGAGTTAGGCAAGGCCCTTACCTCTTCCCTTCAGCTCGACCAGGTTCTTCGCACGATCATGGAAAAAATCAACGAGGTGCTGCGGCCGGACATATGGTCGCTCCTCTTGATGGATGTGGAAAAACAAGAACTCTACTTCCAGATCGCCACGGGCAAAGGCGCTGAAGCATTGAAGGACGTGCGCATCAAGGTCGGCCAAGGACTTGCGGGTTGGGTGGCGCAGTCGGGCGAAGCGGTCGTGGTGGCGGACACGAGCAAGGACTCGCGTTTCTTCGGGCAGGTGGACGAAAGAACGAAAGTTGAGACGCGCTCGATCGTCGCCGTCCCGGTGCGTTTCCGCGAACAGTGCCTAGGCGTTATCGAGCTGATCAACTGCATCGGGCCGGAAGGATTCAGCCAGCGGGACCTGGCGCTTCTCGAGGCGCTGGCCGACTACGCCGCAATCGCAATCGAGAATGCACGGCACGTCCAGCGGATCCACGAGCTGACGATCACGGACGATTGCACGAGCCTTTACAACGCGCGGCACCTGAATTTCATGCTCGACACGGAGATCTATCGCTCGCACCGGTACGCTTTTGAGTTCTCGTTGATCTTCATCGATCTCGACCACTTCAAGAACGTCAACGACACGTACGGCCACCTGGTAGGCTCGAAGCTGCTCTCCGAAATCGGCGAGGCCATCAAGGAGAAGTGCCGGCTGATCGACCTGGCGTTCCGTTACGGCGGCGACGAGTTTGTCGTGCTGCTCCCGCAGACCTCGAAGGAAAACGCGCTCGGCGTTGGCCGCCGTCTGCACAAGCTGATCCGCGAGACGGTGTGGCTCAAGGACGCCGGGCTGAACATCAACATCACGGCGAGCGTAGGCGTCGCCGCCTATCCTACGGACTCGCGCACAAAGGCCGAGCTTCTGCACCTCGCCGATGAGGCGATGTATCTCGTCAAGAATACGACGCGGGATAGCGTGGCCGCAGCTGGCGTCGGTATTCTTCCCCGACCCTGACGATCCGACCCTTTCGGTAGTAGTTGTTCCCGGCAAACCGCTCCCCTATACTCGGCTTCTAATCGAAACAGGGAGGTTTCGCATTGCGCAACCGGGAAGCAGCGCGGTACGCGCGCTGGGCGGCGATCGTGGCGAGTTTGATCGCCCTGTCCGCTGCCAGCGTGTACGTCGAGCGCGCCTTTCGCCAGGCCCAGGTGCGACATGCGGCCCCGCCGGCTGTCCCTGCAACTGTGGAGCAACGATCGGACCAATTCTCCTTTTCGAAGGTGGAACAAGACCGCACGCTTTTCACCGTTCGCGCCTCGCACTTCACACAGTACAAGGATCAGAATCGCGCGCTGCTCGAAGATGTGTGGATCACGGTTTACGGCAAAGACGGAAGCCGCAACGACAATATCCACACGCACGAATGCAGCTATGAGCCGGAAACGGGCGACGTTCGCTGCGAAGGCGAAGTCCAGATCGACATAGCGAACGCGAAACCCGCGCCTGGCAAGGGCGCCGGGCCAGGGAACACGCTCGAAGTCAAGACGAGCAATCTGTCATTCAATCGCGACACGGGGGAGGCGTCGACGCCCGCGCCTGTCGAGTTTCGTTTTCCTGCGGGGCAGGGCCGCGGCGTGGGAGTCAGCTACAGCACGAGCGACTCCGTCGTGCGCGTCGAGCACGCGGTGGAATTCGATCTCACGCCTTCTGAGAAGACGAGCGGCTTGCCCGTGAACGCAAGCGGGAGCAGCCTCGAAATTCACCGCAGCGAGCGTGTCCTCGTGCTCGGCGGTCCAGCGATCGTGCGAGAGGCCACGCGCGAGCTTTCCGCCGAGCAAGTCAGGATAGAACTCGACAACGAGTACCACGCGCGGCGCGCAGTAGCCGAAGGCCACCCGCAGATTCACGCGGCGGAGGGCGGCGGAAAGATCGTCATTTCGGCCGAGCACTTGGAAAGCATTCTGAATCCCGCAGGCTGGGTCGAACGCGTGATTGCAGATGGAAACATTTCGGGTACGCGGCAGACGGCCGCCGGCACGGACCATTTCTCGGCGTCACACGTCGAGTTCGCCATGTTGCCGCAGCTCAATCTCATTCGAGAGATGATCGCAAGAGGCCGCGTGACGGCGGAATCTCAGCAGATCGGCGGCGCGCAACTCCTGAAAACGGACGCGCTACGCGTGACATTTAGCGCACCCACAGCGCAGACGTCCAAAGGAACGCCAGAGCAGCAGCGTATCGAAAGCGCCGAAACCCTCGCGCCGGGAACAATCGAATCGCGGAGTGGCAACGATGCGACCTCGCTGCGGGCGAAAAAGTTCGTCGCTCAGTTGGGTGCCGGCGGACGTCTCGTCAAGTTGTTCGGGCATTCGGGCGTCGCCGTCCAGAGACAAACCGGCAGCGCGGCGCCGCAGTCGATCTCGGCAGCGGAGCTGGTGGCCACGTTCGACGCGCACGGCGATTGGGATACGCTTGATGAAAACGGGAACGTCCGGTTTCAGCAAACCGACCGTGAGGCGAGCGCGGCTCACGCAAGAATCGTGCGCGCTACCGACACGATTACGTTGGATGGCTCGCCCGTGATATCCGATTCGGTGAGCCGCACGACGGCGGCCAATGCCACGATCAACCAGAAGTTGGGCGACCTCTTCCTAACCGGAGGAGTGGTTTCCACGTATTTCCAGACTGGTTCTGGTGCTGGCCAAGTCGAGGCCGTAGGTTTTGGCACGGGTGCGGCTCATGTCTCCGCTGATACGCTTTCCGGCTCCGTCAATGCGGGGCATGTGACTTATATCGGTCACGCGCGGCTGTGGCAGGGAGAGTCTGTTCTGGACGCGGATCAGATCGAACTCTGGCGTGACGACAGGAAACTGCAGG
Source organism: Candidatus Acidiferrales bacterium (assembly GCA_050015155.1). Lineage (GTDB taxonomy): Bacteria > Acidobacteriota > Terriglobia > Acidiferrales > UBA7541 > Palsa-295. The sequence continues at coordinate 69,304 of JBEKBY010000002.1, forward strand.
CGAACGGTCATGTGGTCGCAGTCTTCCCACAGGCTTCCGGACCGTTTGCGAAGCCTTTCGGCCAATCGTCGGGTACACCCACGACCGCGCCAAACGCAGCGTCAACCTCCGGATCAGGCTCATCCTCCGCGCCGACGCTGTGGAAGATCCAGGCGCCAGTGCTGACTTATTGGAGCGATCAGGGCAAGGCGCACCTGGAAGGCGGAGCGGTCGCGAGTTCCGATCAGGGCTCGCTCGAATCCCGCGTGCTCGACGTTTTTCTCGCCAGCGGGTCGTCGCCAGCGAGCCAGGGCGTCGCCGGCGGAACCACTGGGCAACTCAGCCGGGTGCTGGCGCAAGGGGACGTGATCGTGCGGCAGGGTGACCGCCGGGGCATGGCGGAGCAGGGGGAATACACGGCCGCGGACGGGAAGTTCGTTCTCTCCGGCGGAAAGCCAACCATTACTGACAACTCTAGCAACACAGCCACGGGCCATTCGTTGACCTTCTTTGTTGCGAATGATACGATTTTAATTGATTCCCAAGAAGGTTCGCGCACGCTGACCAAGCACCGGGTTGAGAAATGAACCGGCATGTTGAGACTCCAGGCCGCCGATCTGAGGAAGTCGTATCGAGGTCGGAAGGTTGTCGATGACGTCAGCCTGGAGATTCGGCAGGGCGAAGTAGTTGGGCTGCTCGGGCCGAACGGCGCAGGAAAGACCACGACGTTCTATATCCTGGTCGGCCTCGCGCGTCCGGACTATGGGCGTGTCTTGCTGGACGCGGAGGACATCACCGACCTCCCCATGTACCTGCGGGCCCGCAGTGGCATCAGCTACCTTCCCCAGGAACCTTCTGTTTTTCGCAAACTGACGGTCGAAGAGAATCTGCTCGCCGTGCTGGAGACGCTGTCTCTGACGGCCGAACAGAGACGAGACCGCCTGGAGGAGCTGTTGGCGCAGATGGGACTCGAAGGAGTTCGCTACAACCGAGCGTACGTCCTATCCGGCGGCGAGCGCCGGCGCCTGGAAATCGCTCGCTCGCTTGTACTTTCGCCGTCGTTCGTGCTTCTCGACGAGCCGTTTGCGGGAATTGATCCCCTGACCGTTGTCGACATCCAGAAGATCATCGCGGACCTGAGCGGGGCGGGCATTGGTGTGCTCGTCACGGACCACAATGTGCGCGATACGCTGGCGGTCACAACGCGCGCCTACATCATTACCGAGGGTAAGATTCTGGCTTCGGGAACCCCTTCCGAGCTTTCCACCAACGCCGACGTCCGGCGCATCTATCTAGGAGAGGGCTTCCGGCTGAACTGAACCCCATGAACTGGCTTGCGCCCAAACTGAATCTCCGCGTCGCTCAGAAGCAGATCCTGACGCCGGGTCTTGTCCAAATGGTGAGCGTGCTCGCGCTCAATCGGCTCGAGCTGCGGGAGATGATCAATCAGGAGATCATGGCGAACCCGGTCCTCGAAGAGATGCCGGAGGAAGGTGTAGCCGCCGAAAACTATACCGACGAGGCGTTCCTCAAGAAGGAAACGGAGAAAGTTCCCGAGACGGAGGCGGCCAATCCTTTCGATGAATTCGATTTTGGTTCGTTCTTTACGCAGTATCTCGACACCGGCGCGGAGCGCGCTGCGGGCAGCGAACGCGAAGATATCGAAAAGCCCTCGTTTGACCGGTTCCTTTCGTCGCCGGCAAGCCTCGCCGACCACCTGACCTGGCAACTGAGCGTCGGTATCTGCACGGAAACGGTCCGGAAGATTGCCGAGACAATCATCGGTAACCTCGATGAAAACGGTTACCTGACGGCGACGCTCGAGGAGATCGCGCAGTCCGGGAACTATTCCACGGAAGACATCGAGGAAGCACTGACCATGGTGCAGGAATTCGACCCGCCGGGGGTCGCCGCGCGCGATTTGCAGGAATGCCTGCTGTTGCAGATCAAAGTGCTCGACCCGCAGAATACGCTCGCGCAGCAGATCATCACCGAGCATCTGAAGCTCCTGCAAAACAACCAGCTCAAAGAGGTTGCACGGGCCCTCAACCGCCCGGTCGAGTTGGTGAAGCGCGCTGTGGACGTGATCAAGCGCCTTGATCCGAAGCCCGGCCTCCGGTACAACAAGACCGAGCCGCGCCTCGTTGAGCCGGACGTTCAATTCCGCAAGGTGGATGGCGAATGGCAGGTCTTCATGAACGACGACGACCTGCCGCAACTGCGCTTGAACCCTACATACCGGCGCCTGCTTGCCCGCGATGCCGCCGACCGCGACGTCCGAAATTACGTCAAAGAGCGCTTTACCGCAGCGATCCAGTTGATGAAGAACATCGAGCAGCGCAAGCACACGATCCTCCGGGTTTGCCATTCGATCCTGCGGCGCCAGGGCGACTTCCTCGACTACGGCCCCGATCACCTCAAGCCGATGATGATTAAGGAGGTCGCGGAAGAGGTCGGAGTACATCCCTCCACCGTCAGCCGTGCCGTCGCGAGCAAGTACGTCCACACGCCGCAGGGAGTGCTCGAGCTGCGAAGCTTCTTTTCGGAATCGGTCAACGGACCGCAGGGAAGCGAGATGTCGCTGCTTTCGCTCAAGCGCCGCGTGAAGCAGATGATCGAAGAGGAAGACACATCTCACCCGCTGACCGATGAGCAGATCACGAAGAAACTGGGCGAGGAAGGCATCCACGTCACTCGCCGCACGGTGGCGAAATACCGCGAAGACTTGCGTATCCCGAGCACGCATCGTCGCCGGGTAAAGGCTTAAGCGGCTGCCGCCGTGAACCGTCCTGGCCGGAAACGTCCCCCCAGCAAAGCCGGCGCCCGCCAGCTTGTGCTTGTCACGGGCCTCTCCGGCTCGGGTAAGGGTTCCGTCCTCAACACGTTCGAAGACCTTGGGTTCTACTGCGTGGACAACCTGCCCGTCGCCCTGATTCACACATTCAGCGAACTCTACGAAGGAGGCCAAGGCGAGATCGAGCGCGCCGCCCTGCTCGTGGATGCGCGCGAGGGCGAGCAGATCGACAAACTGCCAGGCATCTATCGCAAGCTGCACAGCCAGCAGCCGCTAACGCTCGTGTTCATAGAAGCGAGCGACGACGCGCTGCAGCGCCGCTTTAGCGAGACCCGCCGCCCGCATCCGCTCGGTCACGGAGCTTCGATCGCCGAAGGCATTCGCGCGGAACGCCGCCGGATGGCCCCGATCCGGCGCCTCGCGGACGTCATTATCGACACGACGAAATTCAACGTCCACGAGCTGCGCCAGCTCATCATCGATCGCTTTCAGAACCCGGGGCGCCGGCCGCTGCTTGTTTCGGTAGTAAGCTTCGGGTTCCGCTACGGAATTCCCGCCGATGCGGACCTTGTTTTCGACGTGCGGTTCCTGCCGAACCCGCACTTCGTCCCGCGCCTCCGCCCGTTCAGCGGCAAGGACCGTCGTGTCGCTCGGTATATCCGTTCGTTTCCACAGACGGGCGAATTCCTTCGCAGGATCGAGAGCCTGCTCGGGTATTTGATCCCGCATTACATCCGCGAAGGAAAGAGCTATCTGACGATCGCGGTGGGATGCACGGGAGGGCGGCACCGGTCCGTCACCCTGGCGGAAGTGATTCGCCGCGCCCTTCAGCGCAAAGGGTACACCGCCAAAGTTGTGCACCGCGACCTCGATAAGTCGGCTGCGTGACGCGGGGGCGCCGCGCATGGTCCTTTGCGATTACGCCTTGCAAGATGTGCGCGCGATGCATAGGCTAGGTAAGTTTTGTACACTTTGCCAACCGGGGCGATGGACGGTATTTCGCACGTGAAAGAACGAGATGAAATCCGGCGGTTGTTGAGGTATCTGCGTCCGTACACGCCGCTTCTCGCCCTTGGGATTCTGCTGATTGCCGTGATGGGAATCGCGGAATTGATCGTGGCCCTTGCCATCAAGCCTGCTCTAGACGTCGTTTTGACTCCGCACTCGACGGTACAGACGCTCACTTTGTTCACGATACCGGGGACCCAACATGTCGTGAGTCTGAACTTTTTCGTTCCACATCGCGTCCATCATGTCTGGTCCGTTTTCGCGGTTGCACTCCTATTTCTTTTCTTGATCAAGGGGCTGGCAGAATATTTTGGCAGCACGTTGATTCAGTACGTGGGCTTGGCGGGAATCACCGATCTGCGGAACAAAGTCTACGCCAAGATCGTGCAACAGCCGGTCGGTTTCTTCCAGCACAATCCTGTCGGCCGGGTAATGTCCGCGGTGATCAGTGACATCGAACAGATGCGCGCCGCGTTTTCCGACTGGATGGCCGAGCTGTTCCGCCAAATCTTCAGCCTGATTGCTTTCGTGCTAGTCCTCGTCGTGATCGACTGGAGAATGGCGGTCGGCGCCGCCGTTCTGATCCCGCTCGTGGTCTGGCCGACCGGCAAGCTCGGCCGGCGGATCCGCCGCTCTTCTGAAAAAAGCCGCTCGCGCCTTGCGGACTTGAGTCAGATTCTCCAAGAGACAATCAGCGGCAACCGAGTTGTGAAGGCCTTCGGCATGGAAGGGTTTGAGATCCGCAAGTTTCGCGAGGCCGGCCGGAATCTTTTGCGGGAGAACATGCGCTGGATTCGCGCCTTCGCCGCCACATCACCCCTGATGGATCTGCTCGGCGCTGTCGTGATCTCTCTGGTCCTTCTCTTCGCGCGCGATGAAATCAAGGTAGGCCGAATGTCGATCGGCTCCTTCGGCGCGTTCACCTATGCACTCTTCAAAGCCTACGAGCCGATCAAGCGCATCGGTACCGTTTACCAGCTCTTTCTCCAGGCCGTCGGGATTTCTACCCAGGTATTCGCCTTTATCGATCGGCCCGAAGAAGTCATGGACGAGTCTCGTGCAAAGGTGTTGCCAGGCTTCGCGAAATCGATCGAATTTGAGCGCGCGAGTTTCGCTTACGACGGCGGGCCGCCCATTCTGAAGAACATTGACTTGAAGGTTCCCGCGGGCGCCGTGGCCGCGATTGTGGGCTCAAGCGGAGCAGGCAAGACGACCCTCGTGAATCTACTCCCGCGTTTTTACACGGCAACGGCGGGCTCAGTTCTCATCGACGGATATGACGTTCGCGACGTCACGCTGCGCTCTCTGCGCGAGCAGATGGCCATCGTCACGCAGGAAACAATCCTCTTCAACGACACGATCCGCAACAACCTCTGCTATGGCCGCCCGGACATGCCGGACGATAAAATAGTCGCCGCGGCACAGGCGGCTATGGCGCACGATTTCATCATGCAGATGCCAAGGAGCTATCAGACGCTGATCGGCGATCGTGGCCAGAGACTTTCCGGAGGCCAACGGCAGCGCCTCGCGATCGCTCGAGCGCTGCTGAAGGATGCGCCGATCCTGATCCTGGATGAAGCGACTTCGGAACTCGATTCCGAATCGGAGATGCTCGTGCAAAGGGCCCTCAACAATCTCATGACCGGGCGCACGGTCTTCGTCATCGCGCATCGCCTCTCGACGATCCGGCGGGCGGACATGATCGCCGTGCTCGACGACGGCGTAATCCGCGAGCGCGGTACGCACGAGGAGCTCCTTGCTCGCGGGGGAATCTACGCGCGTCTCTACGAGATGCAATTCCGCGACGCCGAGCCGGTTTCCCCCGCGGTGGGCCCCGCATGAGTCGAACCTAATTCATGTCCGGCGCACAATCCCAATCCGCATCTGCGAGTGCATCGAAGGGCCCGGGCAAGGACCGGGGCCTCAAGTCTATGACGGGCTATGCCCACGCACAGGCCTTGGCCGACGGCTTCAGCCTTCGGGTTTCCGTGCGCAGCGTGAATCACCGGTTTCTCGATCTGCATCTGCGCGTGCCCGATGGATTCGAGCCGCTCGAACCTCGCATTCGGCAGGTTGTCCGCGAACGCATCCGCCGCGGGCACCTCGACGTGACGCTGCGCTACGAACTCGCGGGCCCGGCCGCCGTGGGAATCAATCAGGAGGTCGCGGCAGCGTACCTGCAAGCCGTACACAAGCTGCAAGAGCAGTTCGCCATAAAGGCGGAGCCGGACTTGGCCTCGATTCTGCGCCTGCCGGGCGTGATCGGGCCTCCGGCCGCGTCGCTGGATGAGGAAGTCGCGCGCCTTGAGGCTATCGTGACGCGCTGTCTGGCCGAAGCGCTCGACAAGCTCGATCGCATGCGCGAACAGGAAGCGGACGCATTGCGGCTCGAAATGTCCGGCCGCCTTTCGAGCATTGCCGGCCTCGCCGGGAGAATCGAGACGCTGGCGGAGCGCGCCCGCCCGGCTTTTGCCAAGCGGCTCGAGTTGCGCTTGCAAGAGCTGCTCGGCGAAGCGCATCTCGATCCCGCACGCCTCGCGCAGGAAGCGGCGCTCGCCGCCGAACGCAGCGATATCTCCGAAGAGCTCGCCCGGCTCGGGAGCCACGTGCGCCAGTTTCAGTCCTTGCTCACAGGCGGGTCGGACGTCGGCAAGAAGCTCGATTTCCTTTTGCAGGAAATGCAGCGCGAATCCAACACCTTGCTCTCCAAGACTCCCGGCAACGAAGCGGAGGGCCTCGAGATCACGGCGCTCGGGCTCGAAATCAAGTCCGAGATCGAAAAACTCCGGGAACAGGTGCAGAACATCGAATGAGCCACGCGGAGCCACCACGCTTACCGCTCGTTCTGATCGTCTCCGGCCCCTCGGGTTCGGGCAAATCGACGCTGGTGCAGAAAATCCTGGAGCTTCCCGGCACGCTGCTGGCGGTTTCGTGCACCACGCGCCCGCCGCGCAAGACGGAAAGCGCGGGCAAATGGTACAATTTCGTCTCCGAATCGGATTTCCATCAGATGGTGGCGCGGGGCGAATTTCTCGAACACGCCCAGGTTTTCGGAAAGAACTGGTACGGAACGCCTCGCAAGTGGCTCGACGAGGCGCTGGCGCAGAAGAAGGACCTGGTGCTCGAGATTGACGTGCAGGGCGCTTTGCAGGTCAAACGGAAGCTGCCGAGTGCCGTCGCCATTTTTGTCCTGCCGCCCTCGGCCCCCGATCTCGAACGGCGTATTCGCGAACGCGGCCTGGATTCAGAGGACGAAATTCGCCGCAGGCTCGAGCGCGCGCGCCAGGAAATACTGAATTACAATAGCTACGACTTCGCGATCATCAACGACGATCTCGAGCGTGCCGGACGCGAAGTGCAAGCCATCGCGCTCGGCTCGCGCTGTCTCATGGCGCAAAAAGAAGAACGGATTCGCGAGATTCTGAAATCCTTTGGAGGCTGATTTGGTTATGGCCGTTTTCAGACAGGCACCGGAAAGCCAGTTTGCGTACGTGGTCGTTGTCGCGCGCCGCGCCCGGCAGTTGATGATCGGCGGGCGGCCGCTCGTGGACAACCCGAGGTCGCGCAAAACGTCGCGCATCGCGGAAGAAGAGCTCCAACAAGGCCTCCTCGAATATGAGATGCCGGAGCCGCTCGAGGGGCAGGAAGACAAGGATGGAAAGCGCCGGAAATAGCGCTAACCGCCGCGGCGAGCCCCGTCTCGTTCGCTGGCCGTGAGCGCGTTTCGGTCCACCCGTTTCGGTCAATCGAGATGAAAATATTAGTCGGAGTCACCGGCGGAGTCGCGGCTTACAAAGCAGCGGAGCTCGTTCGTCGCCTTCAGCAGGAAAAACTCGAGGTGCAGGTGGTGATGACGCGCTCGGCACAGGAGTTCATCACCCCCCTTACCTTTGCCGCGCTAACCGGACAGAAGGTCATCACCGAGATGTTCGGCCGGGGCGATGCCACGCCCGCGAACGTTGAAAGCGCCATCGAACACATCGCCGTGGCGCAGCGGATCGATCTCCTCCTTGTCGCTCCTGCAACCGCCGACATTCTCGGCCAGTTCGCGCAGGGCATCGCGGGCGATTTTCTCTCGACGCTGTATCTGGCGACGAAGGCCCCGGTCATCGTTGCGCCAGCCATGAACGTCAATATGTGGGAGCATCCCGCGACCCAGGAGAATCTGGCGACGCTGCGCGCTCGAGGCGTGCACGTGGTGAATCCCGATGAGGGATACCTGGCGTGTGGAATGACGGGTGCTGGACGCCTGGCCGGTACCGAGGCGATCGTTGAGAAAGTCCGCACCGTGCTTGGCTTGCGGCGCGACCTCGAAAGCCAGACTGTTCTCGTCACCGCCGGCGCGACCCGCGAAGACATCGACCCCGTGCGCTTCTTGACGAATCGCTCGTCCGGAAAGATGGGTTACGCGCTTGCGGAAGCCGCGGCGCGCCGCGGCGCACGAGTCGTGCTCGTCAGCGGCCCGACGGATCTGCGGGTTCCCGAAGGCATCGATTGGATTCCGGTGCGCTCGACCGAGGAAATGCGAAGTGCGGTGCGCGAGCGAGTTGCCGAAGCGAGTATCATCGTGATGGCCGCGGCTGTCTCCGACTATCGTCCCGCGGCGGCGCAGTCGCAGAAGATGAAGCGCGGCGGCGAGCGCCTCGTGCTCGAGCTTGAGCCTACTCCTGATATTCTTGCCGAACTCGGCCGCGAAAAGGGCGCGCGAGTGCTCGTTGGCTTCGCCGCCGAGACCGTGAACATCTCCGAAAACGCTCGAGGAAAGCTCGCACGGAAAGGCGCGGACATGATCGTGGCCAACGACGTCACGCAGCAAGGCGCAGGTTTCGACACAGACACGAACATCGTCACGCTCTTTCTCCGCGACGGCCGCGAAGTCCCGCTCCCAAAGCTCAGCAAGGTCGAAGTCGCGAACCGCATCTTCGACGAAATCCTCGCGCTTCCTAATAACTCTCGCTAAGTCATTCCAGACCCCTGGTCTCAGCGGTGCCAACTCGTCCTTGTCAATTCGCGCGCGCTCTTGGATAATCGGTGACTTCGTGGATCGAGTGAATCGCCCTCACGCAGAAGCCTGGTTCCGCTACGCCGAAGAGCTCGGCCTCGGCCCCTACTACCTCGACCGGGCTTCGGAACGATCACAACAACCGGCCGAAGAGGAGGTCGCTGCTCCGGTCGTGCAGGTTGCCGCGGCCGGCGCAGGGGCAGCTGCCTCCCGAGTCATTCAAGCGCCTCCCCCATCGAAGGCCGCTCCCACGCCGGCGTTTGTTCCGCAAATCGCGGGGCCGTCGCTCTTCGAGGAACGCATCGAGAATGACACGCTCGATCGCGTCCGCGCCGACATCGGACCCAATTGCACCCGCTGCAAATTGCACAAGGCGCGCACGAGCATCGTCTTCGGTGTCGGGAACCCGAAAGCGGAGCTCGTATTCGTCGGCGAAGGTCCGGGCCATGACGAAGACGTGCAGGGCGAGCCTTTCGTGGGCCGCGCCGGGAAACTCCTCACGCAGATGATCGAGGCGATGGGCCTCCGCCGCGCGGACGTTTACATCTGCAACGTGGTCAAATGCCGCCCGCCCGAAAATCGGCTGCCCGAAAAGGACGAAATCGAAACGTGCTCGCCGTTCCTTTACCGCCAGCTCGGTGTGATCCAGCCGAAGGTGATCTGCTGTCTCGGCGCGTGCTCGGCGCAAACGCTGCTCAATACGAACCAGGGCATTTCGCGCTACCGTGGCGAGTGGTTCGATTATCGCGGCTCGAAACTGATTGCCACGTACCACCCGGCATATCTGCTCCGCAACCCGAACGCGAAGGGCGAGGTCTGGAAGGACTTGCAGAAGGTGATGGCCGTCCTCGGCCTCAAGCCCAACCGCCGATAAGGTTCTTCCGAGTTTCCTCGGCAGCCCATCGCCTCGCGTGAGGGCTGCTACACTAGTGCGCGTCCATGGCTCCCCGCTATTGCGAAGTCGCGCTTCCGGTGCCGCTGCGCTCGACGTTTACTTACGCGGTGCCTGTATCGCTGAACGGGCAATCTCTGATCGGGCGGCGCGTAGTCGTTCCTTTCGGCCGGCGGGCCATGATCGGAGTCGGACTCGCCGAATTGGGCCATCCGCCCGACGTCACGCGGTTTCAATCGCCGGGCAAGTCCGCAATCCGTGAAATCGTCGAGGTGATGGACCCCCTTCCGGCGCTTCCCTCGCAGCTTGTCGAGCTTGGCCATTGGATCAGCCGCTACTACCTGGCTCCTATCGGCGAGACATTTCGCGCCATGTTGCCGCCTGAAATTGAGCTGCGTCACGACCGCGAGTACTCACTCACCGATGCCGGCCGCACATACCTCGAAAAACTCGCTCAAGCACAAGAGACCACCGACGTCGAATGTGTCGAGGCCGATCTACTGCGCCGCTTCGATGCTTCCAGTGCGAAAGATCATTCTGGCCGCGCGCGCCGCCGGAAAGTCGATGAAGCGGTAGCCGAGACACTCGTTCGCCGCGGGTATCTCTCCGCTCGCGACGTGCTCCGCCACCGGAAAACGCGCATGCAGAAAATCCTGGCGTGGAATGCCGCCAGCCCCGATCCGACCGCCGGCTCGGGTGAAGAAAGAGTCCGCGAGGTGCTGACGGCCACGCGCGGCCCTCTGCCGCTGCCCACGCTCCTCGCGAAGGCCAACATTTCGCGCGCCGTCGTCCAGCGTCTCGAAAAGGCGGGGACGCTCGTGAGTTGGGAGGAGCCGCTCACGCCCGGCGAAGATCCCTGGGACACCGACTTTACCCCTCCTGTGAACGTGCTGAACGCCGAGCAGAAAGAGGCGCTGGGCGAAATCTGGCGCTGGATCGTTGCGGGAGAGTTTGCGGCGGGATTGCTGCATGGAGTGACGGGCAGCGGGAAGACGGAAGTCTATCTTGGCGCGATCGAAGCCGCGCTCTCGCGCGGCAAGGCGGCGATCGTTCTGGTCCCTGAAATTGCGCTCACTCTGTGGGTGGGACGGCTGGTGCGCGCGCGTTTCGGCGAAGGCGTGGCCGTGCTTCACAGCGGCTTGCCCGATATCGAGCGCGCGCGAGAGTGGTGGCGCGTGCGCCATGGCGATGCGCGAGTCGTCGTGGGGACGCGCTCCGCGGTGTTCGCGCCGCTTGAAAATCTCGGCCTCGTGATCGTGGACGAAGAGCAGGAGTCGAGCTACAAGCAGGAGGAAACGCCGCGCTACAACGGCCGCGATACGGCCGTCTACCGCGCTCATCTCGAGAACGCGGTCGTTCTGCTCGGTTCGGCCACGCCTTCGCTTGAGACCTACCACAACGCGCGCGCGGGCAAGTACCACCTGCTGCAACTGACCTCGCGCGTCGAAAACCGCCCTCTCGCCGAGGTGCGCATCGTGGACCTGCGTGAAGAGTTCCAACGCGAACATCGTGCTGCGCCGGTTTCGGAGTCGCTGCGCGCGGCCATCGCGCTACGCCTCGAAGAACACACCCAGGCCATGGTGTTGATCAACCGGCGCGGCTATTCGTGGTCACTCCTCTGCCGGAGTTGTGGCGCGTTCGTGCAGTGTCAGAATTGCAGCATTGCGCTGACGTATCATAAAAGCCGCCAGCGGCTCGAATGCCACTACTGCGGCTACTCGATCCGCCCGCCGAAGCAGTGCCCGAAGTGCGATGCGGAGTACATGTATTTCGTCGGCGACGGTGCCGAGCGCGTCGAGGAGTATCTGCGCGAGCAGTTTCCTGCCGTGCGCGTCGCGCGCCTCGACCGCGATACGGTGCGGACGAAGCGCGAGTACCAACATGTGCTCGGAGCGTTTGCGAAGGGCGAGATCGATATACTCGTCGGAACGCAAATGGTGGCGAAGGGTCACGACTTTCAGCGCGTGACGCTTGTCGGCGTGGTCGCCGCCGATCTTGCGCTTGGCCGGCCGGACTTTCGCGCGGCGGAGCGCACGTTTCAATTGCTCACGCAGGTTGCGGGTCGAGCGGGTCGCGGCGAGCTTTCGGGGGAGGTTCTGGTCGAAACGTATTACCCGGAGCACTATGCGATTCAGCACGCCACGCAGCAAGACTACGTCTCGTTTTACGAGAAGGAGGCGCACTTCCGCCGCGTGTTGCACTACCCCCCGTTTGTTGCGCTCGCGAATGTGCTCGTGCGCGACCGTAAGATCGAGAATGCGATCCGCTGGTCTCGGGCTCTCGCCGGACATTTCGCGCCGTTCGAAGAGCGCGGCGTGAAAGTTCTCGGCCCCGCCGCTGCGCCGCTCGCCCGGTTGAGGCGGGATTACCGGTTTCAGTTTGTCCTGAAATCACCGCACCGCGCGGTGTTGGGGAAGGCGCTGGCGGGCGCGCTCGATTTCTGCGCCGCGAAGCAGATTCCGGAGACTGCCGTCATCGTCGATGTCGATCCGACCAGTCTCTCTTAGTGCGTGAAGTCAAGAGCTGCCGGCAGTCCAAGTCGGGCTTATGGCGTGATTGCGGCCCAGGGAGTAAAGCAAAGCAGAAATATCGCGAGCGCGACGACCGCCCAGATCCGCCGCGAGGGTTCAAGCGGCTGCCAGTACTCATACACGGGCGGATGGCGGAACCGTAGCGTCAGCACCAGTAGCAATCCCCCCCAGAGATACCAGCCGTTCCATGCGTATCGGCCGAGGACGATCAACACGATAGCCACAATGAGCGAGATCCGCCGATGAAACCTGCTCGCGAGGCTGTAGACGATATGTCCGCCGTCGAGCTGCCACGCGGGCAGCAGATTCAGCGCCGTCGCGAAGAGCCCTACCCACGCCGCGCGCCCCACCGGATTCAGCAGCACCCAGTCTGGGTTCACGTGCGGATGAAACAGCGCGATGAAGAAATGCGTCAGGGATGGATTGCCGAAGAGGATGGGGGCGTTGTTCTCGACTCCGGGCACAATCTTCGATGTCGCCACGGCGAACGCCATCGCAGGCACGGCGAGGAGGAACCCTGCGACGGGGCCCGCAAGGCCGACGTCAAAAAGCGCGCCCCGCGTCGTGATCGGAGAACGAATGCGGATGAATGCGCCGAACGTGCCGAACAGCGTCGGCGCCGGGATGAAATATGGATAGCTGACGTCGATGCCGTAAATCCTGCAGGCGACGTAATGCCCCATCTCATGCGCGAATAGAATCGTCAACAGCGTGAACGAGAACGGAATTCCGAGCAGGAGCAACTTCGGCTGCTCGAAGGGAATCAGCATCATGGCGAACGGGTTCTGATCGCCGGAGAACGGTTCCTGATTCAGGGCGTAGGATCGAGCGAATTCCGAGCCGACGGCGAGCGTCGAGATGACCGTGAGAAGAAACAGAATCAGCGCGGGCCACAGCGGGCGGCGTGGCATCCGCAAGGGACGCCGCGGCGGCTCGGCAAGCCTCGGAAACTGCATCTCGAGGATTTCCGTTGGGAGGCTGCCGTGACCGTTGCCCCCATGCAAGCTGTCACTCATAGCAATTTGGATGCGTCCGCGCACGAAGGCGCACGAAAGTCGGAATCGGTTTACGCGCGATCGCGCTGGCTTGTCTTGAACCCGAACGAATGTTCAGGACCTCACGGATGCAGCCGGAAGTGCCTGGAGTTCCTTGCCCGGCTTGAAGCGCACAGCCTTGCCGGGCGGGATGTTGACCTGTTGTCCGGTGCGCGGGTTGCGGCCGATACCCGTCTTGCGCGGTTTGACGTTGAAGACGCCGAAGCGGCGCAGTTCGATGCGGTGTCCGCGGCCGAGCGCATTCTTCATGGCGTCGAAGACCGTTTCGACCGCCTGCTCGGCCTTCGTACGGGTTATGTTGGTCCTTTGTACGATGGCGTTCACGATGTCGAGCTTGATCACAACAACCTCCGGCGAGCTTCCACCACGGGCATGGGCGGAAAAACCTATGCTAGACAGGGGGTTGCAGGTTGTCAAGCGTCCCTGCGTGTAATACACTGCGCAACTCCCGAGGAGGCCCGGATGTCGGTGAAGTCTGACAAGTGGATTCGCAGGATGGCGCTCGAGCAGAAAATGATCGAGCCGTTCGAGGACCGGCAGGTCCGCGACGGCGTAATCAGCTACGGCGTTTCGTCCTATGGCTACGACCTGCGCGTCGCGGACGAGTTCCGCATCTTCACCAACGTGAATTCAACGATCGTTGATCCGAAGGCGTTCGATGCGAAGTCTTTCGTCGAGTTCAAGGGCCCGGTCTGCATCGTGCCGCCGAATTCCTTCGCGCTTGCGCGATCGGTGGAATTCTTTCGCATCCCGCGCAACGTGCTGACGATCTGCGTCGGGAAATCCACCTACGCGCGTTGCGGCATCATCGTCAACGTGACGCCGTTCGAGCCCGAGTGGGAAGGCTTCGTCACGCTCGAGATCAGCAATACGACGCCGCTGCCAGCGAAGATCTACGCGAACGAAGGACTTGCCCAGGTCGTCTTCTTCGAATCCGACGAAGTCTGCGAAGTGTCGTACAAAGACAAGAAAGGCAAATACCAATCGCAGCAGGGCATTGTGCTCCCGAAGATTTGAGGGCGCCGAAGAAATCCTCGAATCTTTCGCTCGGCTGCCCACATCCACTGGATGACCGCTTTTCTCAATTTCTGAGGAGGAAACCATGGCCGCACCCCAAAAGCCGGCGCCAGCCGCTGCGCCAATTCATGAAGTAATCAGTCACCGATGGAGCCCGCGCGCTTTCGACAGCCGGCCCGTCGAGCCCGAAAAATTGCGCAGCCTTTTCGAAGCGGCCCGCTGGGCGGCTTCGTCCTACGGAGCCCAGCCCTGGTCCTTCATTGTCGCCACGAAGGACGATCCCGAGAATTACAAGCGCGTCCTCGACACCTTCGTTGAATTCAATCAGGGCTGGGCCAAAAGCGCGCCCGTGGTCGCCCTGAGCGTCGCCCACCACAAATTCCCGCACAACGGCCAGCCGAACCGCCATGCGTTCCATGATGTCGGACAAGCTGCCGCGAATCTCGCCACCCAGGCCGCAGCCCTGGGCCTCCAGATTCACCAGATGGCCGGTATCGATCCCGAGAAGGCCCGCCAGACTTTTGGCGTTCCGGAAGGCGATGAGGTCGTCGCGGGCATCGCCATCGGCTATCCGGGCGATCCCGCGGCGCTGCCGGACCAGCTTCGTGAACGCGAACTGGCCGCGCGCGAGCGTAAGCCGCTTTCTGCTTTTGTCTTCACCGGCAAATGGGGCCAGGCCGCTCCATTCGCGGGAGCGAAGTAACAGAACGGAGTCTTGCACCCGCGTTCGCCGGTTGATACCCTTCCGCCCGCGCGCCGATTGGCGCGCTATCCGCGAATTCGGCTGAACTGCGAAAGCGTTCCATGAGCGCGTGGACGACTGCCTCACGAGTAGTCGCGAGTCGCACTTCGTCCCGGTTCATCCGAGAGAGGCGCTTTCCCGATGAAAATTCGGTCTCTATCAATATCAATCCCGGTGATTCTTTTGATCGTTTGCGCCGCAGTTTGGAGTTTGCGAGGCGCGCTGGCGGCGGGTGATGCCAAACCCAAAGGCCCCGAGGCGGAAATCCAAGCCCTGAAGAGTCAGGTCGCCGACCTCGCGCACAAAGCGCAAAACGCGGAGGATTATATCGCCATCAGCAATCTCCAGGCGGCCTACGGCTACTACGTCGATAAGTGCCAGTGGGACCAGACTGCCGACTTGTTCGCCAAGGACGGCACGCTGGAAATTGGCTTGCGCGGTGTCTGGGTCGGACAAGACCGCGTTCGAGCGTATCTGCACACGCTGCCCGATCTGAAGCCCGGAACGCTGTTCAACCACATGCAGCTACAACCGATGATCACCGTCGATCCGGACGGCAAGACGGCCAAGGCGCGCTGGCGCGCGTTCGAGCAGTTCGGCATGCTCCACCGAAGCGCGCAGTGGGCCGAGGGAACCTACGAAAACGAGTACGTCAAGGAAGACGGCGTGTGGAAGATCAAGAAGCTGCACTACTACATGACTTATTACGTTGACTACTACAAGGGCTGGGACCAGGGCGGCAATCCGCCTCCGGGGCCGATTCCGGGCTTCCCGCCGGACCAGCCCACGACGGAAGCCTACAAACTTTATCCTGATGTGTACGTTCCGCCCTACCACTACAAGAACCCAGTCACGGGAAAGTGACGACGCGACGACCGTCGTCATCCTGAGTCCTCCGCGCCGAACGAAGGCTCTCTCTTTGATCGGCGCGCGCTAAACGAAGGAGGCGTTGTCGACATGAAAATCCGGTCCTTGCAGATTCTGTTTGTCCTCTTGCTTGTTTGCCCGTCACTTGAGAATCCTCGAACTGCTTTCGCAGCGGGAGGCGATACCCCAAAGAGCGTCGAGGCGGAGATCCAGACCCTCAAGGCTCAAGTCGCAAAGCTTGCGAAGCAGGCACAAAACTCGCAGGACTATATCGCCATTTGCAACCTGGAAGACGCCTACGGCTACTACGTGGATAAGGCCCAGTGGGACCAGGTTGCCGATCTCTTCACGAAAGATGGAACGCTTGAAATCGGGCTCCGCGGCGTGTACGTGGGACAAGATCGCGTGCGCGCCTATCTCCACAAGCTGCCCGACCTCAAGTACGGATCGGTTTTCAACCACATGCAGTTGCAGCCGATGGTTACCGTCGACTCCGACGGCAAGACGGCCAAGGGACGCTGGCGCGCGTTTATCCAAGTGGGTCAACTCCACACCCGAGCCCAGTGGGGAGAAGCAACCTACGAGAATGAATACGTGAAAGAGGATGGCGTGTGGAAGATCGAGAAACTGCACGCCTACTTCACGTACTACGTTCCTTTCGACAAGGGCTGGGACAAAGGCGGCGATCCGCCGCCGGCAGCGATTCCGGATCTTCCTCCGGACCAGCCGCCCACCGAGGTCTACAAGTTGTACCCGGATGTTTACATCCCGCCCTACCACTACAAGAACCCCGTGACGAGCCGCTAGCAGAAGTCTGGTGGTAGGTCGGTTTCGGATTCGGTAACTACACCCCCAAGCGGCCATCCCGCCCGCACCGATAGCGGAAAGGATTTCGTAGGAGCCGACGTGATTGCCAGAGGTCAGCGCCATTTGGGGCTGGATTATACCCCTAGGAACATTAACCCATTCCATTACTTAATACTTAAGGCAAAATACCGCCGTAGGAGGGGCTTCATAGACTGGCGCAGGAGCGCTCGCAAGCTCCAACGGGAAGCCACGCACGCCATCACATCCAGTTGGCGCGAGTGCGGACGGTACTGCTGGCCGCTGACACTTCGTTGACCAACCGGGGAACATCAATCGCCGTGAGCTTGCCCCGGCGTTTCAGGATGCGGCCATCGACGATAACAGTGTCGACGTTAGCCGACTGGGCCGCTTCGACCAACGAGTGGGCCGGGGCAATAACCGGCGCCATATTCACGTCGCGCGCGTTCACCATAATCAGATCGGCGCGCTTGCCTTTTGTCAGTGAGCCGATTCGGTCCGAAAGCCCCAGCGAACGAGCGCCATCGCTGGTTCCCATTTCGAGCACGCGGCGGGCGGGCAGTCTGCACTCGCTCCCGCAGCGCCCGTTCTCGATATTCTGTGCGACCTTCATGATCCCGAACATGTCGGCGTTGCCGGTCAGTGGTGTGGAGTCAACCGATAGGCCCACTGTCACGCCGCGGTCCACGAACTCACAGATTTTGGGAATCCCGTAGCCAATGCGCAACTCCGAGAAAGGCGAAATGCTCACCGATCCGCCGGCTGAACCCAGTGCCCTGATTTCCTCCGGCGTTGACGTCAACGCGTGAATGACTTGCAGATCCTTGTACAGCAGCCCCAGCTTTTCCATGGCCGCGATGTGTCCCTTGTCCGCGGCCTGATTTGCGTGGACCGAGATCGGGATGTCCATGGCGCGCGCCGCGTCATACTCCGTGCGCCACACGTCGGGCGACAACGGGCGAATCTCCCGCTTCCCGTCGGCCGTCGGGAAAACGGCTTGAACACCGCGCCAACCGAGACCCAGCGACAGCAGTCCTTCGTTCGCGTAGC
Organism: Candidatus Acidiferrales bacterium; assembly: GCA_050015155.1. Taxonomy (GTDB): domain Bacteria; phylum Acidobacteriota; class Terriglobia; order Acidiferrales; family UBA7541; genus Palsa-295. The sequence goes on from JBEKBY010000002.1 coordinate 87,066, forward strand.
CGGCCCAGCCGCGATGCAGACGTTGGAGGTCGGCGACGTTGATTGCCTTGGTGAACGGCATGGCCCGCGAAGAACCGTAGGAAAACCGTGCGCGCAGCCCGGTTTGCTGGAGTACCCGAATATCGGCTTCAGCATGCTCCGGCGTCAGGATGTTGTGGCACCAGTCGTGCACCGTGGTGATCCCCGAATGCAGCGCCTCCGCCGCCGACATGAGAGTGCCGTAATACATGTCGCTCGGCGTGTAGACCTTTCCGATGGCCGTTGTCACCGGAAAGTAGCCGCGAGCCGGGTCGTCGCCGCAGATGCTGCGCAGCAGGGTGGTCCACATGTGCCAATGGGTGTCGACCAGGCCGGGCAGGACGATGAATCCTTGTCCATCGATTGGCTGCGCGCCCGGCGCCGAGAGGCCGGAGCCGACGCCGGCGATGGCTCCGTTCTCCACATGCACGTCGCCGTTCGGCAGGTCCCCGATTGCCGGGTCCATGGTCATCACATAGGCGTCGCGGATGAGGAACTTCCCGCGGGCGGGAAGGCTACTCAGTGCGGCGGACGAACCGTGCCCATCCATGAAGCATCCTTTCTGCGCGTGTGGATTCGTTGGCGAGTTGGTTGCCGCGCGGTAAGAAGAGACTGTGTGAAAACTCGGGAATCTTTGTAGGTCGTGGCTTCAGCCACGCAAGCCCCGCAAAATCCGTGCGGCTTTAGCCGTTGAAGCTCCGATTTTGCAGTTCTCACACACACTCGACAAGTCCTTCCTCGCGCCGCCTCAGGTCTTCGGAGCGCGCGAGGAATCAATCGAAAAGGCGCCGGCGCCAAAGGTCGCTAGGATCAACAGCCCGCCCATGATCGCGAGGTTCTTCTGGAAGTGGCCGATGTTGTCCTGGCGTTCCATTCCCTGCATCGCCCAGAAATTGTGAAAGAAAAATGTCGTCGGGATCAGGAAGAGGAACAGAACCCAGGCCGCGACCTTGCTGTGAAAGCCCGTGAGGATCGCGAGGCCGCCCAAGATCTCGATCGCCGCGGCGATTGCTAGGGACACCTTCGGCAGTGGAAGGTGCGCCGCGGCCACGTAACCCGTCATCATCGAGAAGTTCATGATTTTGGTTATCCCAGCCAAAACGAAGATCTGGCCGATCAGAATCCGGCCGACCAACGGCACAACGCTGCCCGACGAGTTCGCCATGGAAGTTCTCCTTTTCGATGGAAGAGCTAGTGCCGGCCCCAAACCAGGATGCAAACTATCACAAAAGCGCCCCGAGGCGGGAGCCTCGGAGCCAGATGATTCATGCGAGGTCGAACAACAGGACTTCGGAGGGTTCGCGCGCTTCCACGCGAACTTCGCTCTCGTTCGAAATGGCCGCGCCGTCGCCTGCTTTCAGCTCCGTGCCGTTCAAGCGCACTGCGCCGCGTGCTACCTGCACCCATGCGTGACGCCCGGCCGCGATCGAGTGTGACGTTTCGGCTCCCTTGTCGAGCCGCGCGATGTAGAGGTTTGCGTCCTGATGGATCGTCACCGGCGCCTCAGGGCCCGCTACGAGGTTAAACCTCCCGCGCAGCTCCGCATCGGGGAACGCGAGCTGTTCGTAGCTCGGGTCGAGGCCCTTGCGCTCGGGCAACAGCCAGATCTGCAGCAAGTGAACCGGGTCTTTGGGTGACGGGTTGAACTCGCTGTGCAGCACGCCGCGGCCCGCGGTCATGTGTTGCAGTTCACCGGGGCGGATCACGCCACTGCCGCCCGTGTTGTCGCGATGCTCGAGTGCGCCTTCCAGAATCCAGGTGAGGATTTCCATGTCGCGATGGGGATGCGTTGGGAAACCGCCGCCGGGAGCAATCACGTCCTCGTTCATGACGCGCAGGGAGCGGAACTGCACATGCTCCGGGTCGTAGTACTGGTCGAACGAAAATGTGAAATGGCTGTTGAGCCACGAAAGCTCGTTATGTCCCCGCTCTTCACTTCGCCGAATCTCGATCATTGGTTCTTCTCCCTAAGCCGAGTTGGATGCGGAGTGCACCGGAGAAGATTCGAAGGCGGATCAGGGCTTCTGGGTCGGGCGAAGCACCACTTCGCTGATGAAGCTTTGCGGCGCCTGCGTGAGGATCGTTTCCACGGCGTGGGCCACGTCCTCCGGCTGGAGCATCTTGCTCGTGTCCCTGCCCGTGTGCGGGGAAAAGTCGGTCGCGACCGACCCTGGGCAAATCGCGCTGACGCGGATGCCGTGCGGGCGCAAATCCTCCGCGATACACTGCGTAAGACCCAGTAAACCCCACTTTGACGCGCAATAAATGCCACCACCTGTGAAGGAGTTTTTCCCCGCAAGTGAAGCTATATTTATCACGTGTCCGCCGCGGCGCGCGATCATCCCAGGCGCAACGGCTTTGGTCAGCAGGAACACCGCCTTCAAATTGGTGTCCAATACAGCGTCCCAATTCGCTTCGGACGCCTCCTGAATGGGGGCGAAATACCCGATGCCGGCGTTGTTGACGAGAATATCGATGGGTCCAAGCGATTGCTCGATTTGTTTCACAAGTGAAGCAATTTCATCCGCGCGGCGCACGTCCGCTGGAACAGCCACTACACTTGCACCACCGCGCTGCAATTCGTTCGCCGCTACTTCGAGCTTGTTCGCGTCGCGCGCGCACAAGCTGAGCCGCGCGCCCATTCTGGCGAGGCTCCGGGCGATAGCCAGCCCGATGCCGCGGCTCGCGCCAGTGACAAGAGCCACTTTTCCATCGAGCGGTCTTTGTGTGTTCATGGACCGACCTTCCAAGGCGACACGTGCCGCCGATTCGTCATCCTATCATGCAGGCAATTGCCCCTGAGGGAGTTGCAGGCGTACAGACGCCGGAAGCATTGGGATGGTTTTAAGCTTGCGCAGGTGGGGCGGTTTCCCTATAATCCCGTCGATTTACGTGTTTTGTGGGGTTGTCCTGCAGAGGTCTGGTCCTGAAGACCGATCGGTTGCCCGAAGCATCCCAGGAGGCAGGGACGTGATCATGCGAAAGTATCTGAATCCAATCGCACTTGTTCTGGCTGCGCTCGTATGGATGTCGCTGACGGTCCGGCCGGCCGCTGCACAGGCTGCGCAGCAGACTTCGCAGCAACCCACGTACACCATGCAGGAGTACAACTCCTTCCAGGCGTGCCAGGCTGAAAAAGACCCCCAGGCGAAGATGAACTGCCTGGACGACTACATGACGAAGTATCCGAACTCGACGCTCAACAAATACGTCGGCCCGCTCTACGCTCAGGCCTGCAGCCAGTTGGGGCAAGCCAAACAATACGCCAAGGCAATCTCATGCGCCGATCACGTGGTCGCGCTCGGCGACAAAGCCGATGTGACCGCGCGGCTTCAGGCGATCCAGGTTCGAATTCAGGCTTTTTCCGCTTTTTTCGATCCCAAGGCTGCGGATGTAAACGCTCAACTGACGAAAGAACGCGACGCCGCTCTCACGGGAGCTCAGTTGTTGCCGAAACTTCCCAAGCCGGACAACGCCACGGATGCGCAGTTCGAAGAACAGAAGAAACCCGCCGCAGCATTCTTCGAGGGAGCTGCGGGCATGGCCGACTCTCAATTGAAAGACTACGCGGCCGCCATCGAAGCATACAAGGTAGTGCTGGTAAACACGCCCAACGACGCAGTCACCGAGTATCGGCTGGGACTCGCGTATCTCGCGACAAATCCTCCGCAGTCGCTTGACGGCTTTTGGGCCCTGGCGCGGGCTGTCGATCTGAAGATTACGGATGCAGACAAGGTGAAGGATTACCTCCGGAAGACAATCATCAACTACGAGCAGCCCAACTGCGACACCCTGGTCGATGGGCAACTGAGCGAACTCCTCCAACTCGCGGCGAACGCGCCGGACCGTCCGGCGACGTATACGATTCCGGCCGCAGCTGATCTCTTGAAGATTGCTCAGGCGAGCACCATCGTTACCGTCCTCAGCGATCTTGGGGGCGGCGGCGACAAAGGGAAAATGACCTGGCTCGCGATCTGCGGCGCGGAATTTCCGGAAGTTGTCGGAAAGATCATCGACGTGCGGAAGTCCGACAGCTTCGCTGATTTCATGGTCTATTTCGGTGCGACGCAAGAAGACGTCGAGGCAGCGACGACGGCCAACATGGACGTGAAGGTTTGGACGGCAGCTGCGGGAGCGGCGGCGGACGTCACGCCGCAGCCCGATGTGCTTCGCCTGCAAAAGGACGATCCGATCCGTTTCGCTGGCACCTTGGTGAGCTACGATCCTTCCCCCTTCCTCCTGCACTGGGACAAGGTGAAGGTTGATCCGACCATCATCCCCGATAAGGGCGCTGCACCAAAACGTCCTGCAGCGCACAAGCCCGCGGCGAAGCCGAGCAACTAGTTGTCAGCACACAGTATCCGGCAGTATTTCCGATGGCCGGTCCGGCAACGGGCCGGCCATTTCTTATTTTGTGGGCGTGCGAAGCGGGATATGGTGCCGGAGCCGACTGCGAGACCAGCTTATGGGCGGTTTCAGTTGACACGACCGAAGAGCCTCAGTCCGTTGACAAAGGCCCTTTAGTCGTGGCTAGTACGGTGCAGAGGAGGCCCTATGAGACGCATTTCTGTACTCGTGACTATGTTTCTGGCAAGCCTCGGCATCGGCTTCTTCGCCCGAAGCGCTCGTACGGCCACGCTACAGCAAAGTGACGCGCGCGCGGCGGACTTGGCGGCCATCGAAAAACTCCATAGAGCAGACATTGAGGCCACACTGACGCAAGACCCGAGCTCGCTGACTAATCTCTGGTCGGACGACGGTGTAAACCTCGGGTTCCCCGGCCCACCTGTGGTGAGAACAAAAGCCATGCGAGAGGCCTATGAGAAATTCCGGGCCGACCACCCGGATTTCCAAGTGTTGAAATACGCGCCGACATCAAAGATGTCCAAATCGCGGATGGCTGGGCGATTGAGGTTGGCAATTTTGCAGGCACGTACAAGATGTCTGCAAAGGACAATCCGGTCAGTACAGAAGGCAGAGGCATGCGTGTGCTGAAGCGGCAGAGCGATGGTTCATGGAAATTCGCCTTGGTGGCCTGAAATAACTGAAGGGAGAGCGGCGACCACGGACCGAATCAGCGCGCGGCAAACCTCGACCATCCCGCCTGCACCAATAGCAGCGAGAATTTCATAAGGGCCCAAGTGGTTGCCGGGCTGAATCGCCATAGGTCCCCATCAACCGGAATCCGCACAGTATAGATAACGCGAAGCGTATTTACGAATGGCTAATTGCGGAGACACGGCGCTACTGCGCCCCCCGGTGGTCCTTAGTTGACACGACGAGGTGGGAGACCTGCGCTTTTGGGCGAAACCAGATGGTCAGCGGCGGCCGACGTGGTCAAGCTTGTATTCGCCCACTTTGCGGCTGAGCGTGTTGCGGTGGATTCCGAGGACTTTTGCGGCGCGCGACTGGTTGCCGTGAGCGTGCTCGAGCACGCGCTTGATGAACTTCTTCTCGAACTCCGTGACGGCCTCTTCGAGGAGAATCCCGCGATCGACCATCATTCCGACCAGCGATTCCAGTTGCTCTCTCACGTATGCACGCTCCGCTGTAAAGGAAGAAGTTTCCCCTTGCGCTCAGTCGAGTGCGTGGCCGGTGATGCGTTGATACGCTTCCCTGTACTTGTCCCGCGTGGCGGCGACTACGTCCGGCGGGAGCGCCGGGGCCGGAGGCTGCTTATTCCAGCCGATTCGCTCGAGATAGTCGCGCACGTACTGCTTGTCAAAAGAAGGCTGCGGCTTGCCCGGCGAATATTGAGCCGCCGGCCAGAAGCGCGAGGAATCGGGGGTCAGCGCTTCATCGATCCAGATGAGTTCTTGTCCGAGGAGGCCAAACTCAAATTTGGTGTCGGCGATGATGATGCCGTGCGTGGAGGCGTGTTCGGCGGCGCGGCGATAGAGCGTGAGACTTACATCGCGCAGACGCTCTGCCAGCGGGCGGCCGATTCGCGAAACCGTCTCGTCAAACGAGATGTTCTCATCGTGCCCGGAGGTGGCTTTCGTCGAGGGCGTGAAGATCGGTTCAGGTAAGCGGCCTGATTCACGCAGGCCCGCCGGGAGCGGGATTCCGCAAATGCCGCCTGTTTTCTGATAGTCCTTCCAGCCGGACCCGGAAATATATCCGCGCACGACGCATTCGATAGGAACCGGCTCCGTCCGGCGAACGAGCATCGCGCGGCCGTCGAGCTCGCCGGCATAGCACGCCAGTTCCCCCGAAAAATCGTTTGAGCTGAGAACATGGTGTGGAATGACATCGGCCAGTTTCTCGAACCAGAACATGGAAAGCTGCGTCAGAACGCGTCCCTTATCGGGAATGGGTGTCGGGAGCACGACGTCGAAGGCCGACAGCCGGTCCGTTGCGACGATCAGCAGGCGATCGCCCAGATCATAGATATCGCGAACCTTGCCGCGGCCTCGAAGTTTGAGTCCGGAGAAATTCGTTTGTGAAACAACAGCAGCCATATAAGGAGATGCCACAGGATATGCGCCCTCGGTTTTGGGAGGGCGGTATTCTAGCGCAGGGCAAAGCGTTGTCAACGGCTAAGAAAAAATCCGGCGGATAGAAATATTTCATAAACGGACGACGCGAAGATCTGGTTCGTCAGGCGGCGTTGCTGGCGGCGCTTGCGGCTTTCGGAGCGGATGCCGCGGCGTCATCTTCCCATTTGACGGAGACGAGTTTCGAAACGCCGGGCTCTTGCATCGTAACGCCGTACATCACCGATCCCATTTCCATCGTCTTGCGATTGTGCGTGACGACGATGAACTGCGTCTGCTCGCACATCTCCGCTAGCAATTTGTTGAAGCGCCCGACGTTGGCCTCATCAAGCGGCGCGTCCACTTCGTCGAGGATGCAGAACGGGCTTGGCTGATATCGGAAGACGGCGATGAGCAGCGCCAGCGCCGTCAGCGCCTTTTCTCCTCCCGATAGCAGCAGGATATTCTGCAGGCGCTTGCCCGGTGGTTGCGCGACGATGTCGATCCCGGCTTCGCCGGAGCTATCAGGTTCGCCGAGGCGCATCTCGCCGTGCCCGCCGCCGAACAAGGATTGGAAGGCAACGGCGAAGCTCGCGTTGATGAAGCGGAAGGCCTCTTCGAATTTCTGCTGGGAAACCTGATCAAGTTCGGTGATCGTAAGTTGCGTGTTCTCGATCGACTGCACGAGGTCGTCCCGTTCGCGCCGGAGGAAGCCTTCGCGCTGCTCGCACTCCTGAAACTCCTCGAGCGCCATCATGTTCACGGGGCCCATCGCTTCGACGCGCGCCTTCATCTCGTTGTAGTTCGTTTCGGCGGCGATCAGGTCTTCGCCGATCATCAGTTGAGGTTCCTGCGCCATTAATTCTTCGGGCTGCGCGTTAAGCTCCGAGACGCAGGTCTGGCGCAGATAGTCGCGATCGGCGTCGTTGCGCGCCTTCTCGATCTGGCGCTGGCCGCGTTCGGCTCGCAGTTCGTCGAGCGACTGCCGGCGGCCGCGCAGCGTCTCGTCGATTTGGCCGGCGCGCGAGCGCGCTCCCTCCCATTCGTTTTCAAGCGCGGCTTTCTGCTCTTCGAGGCGAACCTTGTCTTTGCGCAGCCCTTCAACCTGCTGCGCGAGCTGCTCGCACGAACCCTTGAGCGCCGTTTGTTCCTCGAGCAGCGCTGCATGCTGCTGCCGTAGTGAATTCATGCGCTCGTTCGACTGGGCGATTTCACCGGCCAGCCTCTGTTCGATTGCTTCGGCGCTCGCGAGCCGCTCGGCGATGGCCGCCAGTTCTTCGCGGCGAGCCACGACACTCTCTTGAAGCGTGTGGAAATTACGGCGCAAGTTCGCAAGGGTCTCGGAAGCTGCGGCGCCCTCCGCCTCAGCGGCGGCGCGGGAACGAAGCGCTTCGGCATGTTCGCGTCGCGCCTGTTCCGCTCGCGCGCGGGCAGCCTCGGCTTCGCCGCGAAGGCGCGCGATTTCTTCACGCTCGGAGGCGAGCTGCTGCCCGGCGCGAAGTGACTCGCTGCGCGCCTGGTCGCGCTGGTGGGTGGTGGCGACCAGAGCCTTTTCCGCTTCCATGTGCTGCGCGCTCGCCGTTGTGAGATGCGTTTCAGCCGCTGCAATCTCTTCTTCGAGTCGTGTTAGCTCGGCCTGCTGTTCACGCGCCAGCCGTTCGAGGCGCGCGGCTTGGGCCTCGTGCTGGCGGAGTTCGCGCTTCAGCGCAAGGGGTCCCGCTTCGCCCCTTCGCCCGCCTGAAACAATGCGGCCGTGGTAGCAGGTGCCGTCCGGCGTCAGAAAGTAGTTATGCGGATGCTCGCGCGCCATGCGCTCGGCTGCGGCCAGCGTTTCGACGAGGTACGCTGCTCGAAGCTTTTTCAGAAAGTACTTGGTGGCGGAGCCCAGCGGTTCGCGGAACTCGACGAGCCGGTCGAGCCGTGCGATGAAATCCCCGGGCATCGAAGAGTCGCCATCGGCCTCGGATTTGTCGATGTCCAGATTGCGGATCGAATCGACGAAAAACGTGGCGCGGCCGCCCATTTCGTCCCGCAACAGCGCCACTCCGGCGCGCGCGTGATCGAACGATTCGACGACAACGTACTCGAGCTCTTCGCGCAGGAACTGTTCGATTGCGCCTTCGTACTCTTCCTGAACTTCCGCGTAATCGGCAAGCAGGCCGACGGCGCGGAAACCGCTCTTCGAGGAATCGGAAGCGATTGCGTCACTCGCGTTGAAAAGCTTCTGCACCGCATCGGCGGTATAGGCTCGCTCGCGCAGGATCTGCTCGATCGACGCGTGCCGGGCGCGCTCGGCGGAAAAATCCTGGCGAACCCGTTCGAGCTGCTGGCTCGTTTCCTGGTGTCTCTGCCGCATGCTCCCCAGGTGGCTTTGGGCTTCGCGGACCGCGACTCCGATTTGCTGTGCCTGTTGCGAAGCCAACCCGAAGGCGCTCTCGGCCGCCTCGACGCGGGACTCGAGAGCCGAACACTCCTGTTCCAACGCGTGGAGGGCCGCGGCGCGAACCTTCTCGACGGCAGTATGCCGTTGGGCGGTTTCCTCGGCCTGCGATGATTCGGCCTGGCCGCGCGCGGATTCTTCGACGAGGCGGCTCGCCAACTGACGAAGCTCTTCCATACGGGCTTCCAGCCGCCCCTGCTCGGCGACGCTCGTATAAACCTCTTCGGTCGAATGCCGCAAATCCCTTTCCAACGCAACTGCTTGCTCGCGGAGCCGGGCGACGGATTCCCGCTGGCCATCGATGCTTGCAGCGAGGCCGGATGCCTGGCGCGACACCTGCTCGATTTCGATCGTCAGCTGGCCAGCGCGGGACTCGAGCTGTGCCACTTGCTCCCGGTTGAACGTGATGCGGTTTTCGGCGCGATCCAGATCGAGCGCCGTCTGCCCGAGCAGGTTGTGGGTTTGGCGCAGCTCGGCGTCGAGCTCGTACGTGCGCCCGCTCAGGCGCTCCTGTTCCGCTTCGAGATCGTGGACGGAGCGGGACTCGCGCTCTTCGGCTGCATCCATGTCGCGCAGCAATTTCTCAAGGCGCGCGGCTTCGATATCGAGGTGCTGCGCCTTGCTGGCGAGCACGACGCGCAGCAGGCTTCGCATCTGTTCCCGCAGCTCGGCGTACCGGCGCGCCTTCGACGCCTGGCGCTTGAGCGAAGCGAGCTGCTTCTCCACTTCGACGAGAATGTCGTTCACGCGAGAGAGGTTGATCTTCGAGGCCTCGAGCTTCGCTTCCGCGAGCCTGCGCTTCGTTTTATACATCGTGATTCCGGCGGCCTCTTCGATGATGGCGCGCCGGTCCATCGGCTTCGAGTTCAGGATCTGGCCGATGCGGCCCTGCTCGATGATCGCGTAGCTATCGGGGCCCAGACCCATGCCCATGAAGATTTCCTGGACGTCGCGCAGACGGGCGACGCGGCCATTGATCAGGTATTCGCTCTGGCCCGAACGATACAGCCTCCGCCCGACGACGATTTCGCCCGGCCGCAGCGCGATCGCCGGCATTTCCGCAGCGCGTTTCTTCCGAGCCGTGCGGTTGCCGTCGCCTTCTTCTACGGCAACTTCTTCAACCGCAGCTTCCATGGGGTCGTCGGCCGCTGCTGCGCCCTGGCCTTCGATGGGTCCGGCCTCTTCTGAGGACGCTGCGTCCCGGCCGTCGATCACCTTGGCGACGGCTTCAGAGAGTTCCGAGTCGACAAGTGTAAGAGTCACTTCGGCGAGGCCCATCGGCGGGCGCTTGGCGGTGCCGTTGAAGATGCAATCGGACATTCGCTCAGCGCGGAGCATTTTGTGGCTCTGCTCGCCGAGCACCCAGGAGATCGCGTCCACCACGTTTGATTTGCCGCAGCCGTTAGGCCCGACAATGCAGGTGATTCCGCTCCCGCTGAACGTGATCGGCGTCTTCTCGAAGAACGACTTGAAGCCCAGTAATTCGACTTTACGAAGTTTTAGCACCCAGCCCTCGCACAGTTGGCTCCTTGCGCCTCAGTGGCGGAAGAAGCGTCGGTCTGATCTTTTGCAGGAGGTCCTTCGAGACAGAAACGTTCGGAGGGTCGAATGATCGATGCCCTGCCGCCTGGCGCTATCGGATCGGCGGTTACGGAAATACAAACTAGCATGGGGCGCGGAACGTGTAAAGCGCGGTTTGCGAGATGTGTGCAACATCTCGCGCACCCCGTCAGGCCTTGATGTACCAAGGCACGTTGATAAGCACAATTCGCCTGCTCCCATGCAGCAGGACAAGCGCCTTCAAAAGTTCCGCGCGCTGATTGTGCAGCGGGTAGTGATACCAGTGCCGCTCGACAAGCTCGGGCACGATGATGGCGATCTGCCGGTCCGGATATTGTTGTTCGGCTTGCAGAACGTAATCCAAAATCGGCCGGAGAATCAGGCGGTACGGCGAGGGGAGCACCACGAGTTGAGGCGGCGTGCGCCCGGCCTGTTTCATCGGCTCGTCGACGACTCTGCTCCACTGCTCGCGGAGTGCATTCGTATCTTCCTCCGTCGCAACGTGCACGGCGCGGATATCGGGTGAAAGCGTCAGCGCAAATTGCAGCGCTCTCTGCGCGATCTTGCCCCAGGCCTCGATCGGGATGACCACAATCGGCGGCCGCGGCGCGCTGACCTCCAGGGGAGACGAGCTGGACACTTCCGCGGCGACGGCACGGTAATGCCTCCGCACCCACATCATCGTGGCGACGAGGCCGATGACTAGAAGAGCGCTGACCCATGCTCCCGAAGTGAATTTCGCAACGAGCACGACGACCAACGTGATTCCCGTCGCCACCGCGCCCAGGCCGTTGACGAGCATGCTTCGAATCGCGCCGGGCCCTCCCAGCCGCCTCCAGTGGCCCACCATTCCCGCCTGCGACAGTGTAAACGCAAGGAATGCGCCGATGGCAAACAACGGGATCAGGCGGTCCGTCACGCCGCCGAACAGCGCGAGCAGCACCGCCGCGAGCAATGCGAGAACAACAATCCCCTGCGAGTAAACGAGGCGCCGGCCCCGCAATCCGAGTGAGTGCGGCAGAAAGTTATTCTGAGCGACGGCCCTGCACAGCCGCGGGAAATCCGCGAACGCCGTGTTGGCGGAAAGCGAAAGAATGAGCAAGACCGCGCCGATCGTCACATCGTAAAACAATCCTCGTCCCGCGACCGCTGCAACCAGCATCGAGAGAACGCTTTGGTATCCCGGCAGCCCCGGGTCGGTCGCCGCGATGCCGTACGCTCGGACCAGATACGCGATTCCGGCGAGCAGCACGATCAGCAGACCAATGATCACGGTGAGCGTGCGCTGCGCGTTGCGTACGGTAGGCTCGCGAAAGGCGCGCACGCCGTTGCTCACAGCTTCGACGCCCGTCATCGCCGTGCATCCGTTGGAGAACACTTGCAGCAGCAGCCACGCGCTCGCGGCGGCCACGACGCCGCTTCCGGGCACCGGCGGCGCCACGACCGGCACCGGATGTCCGGCGGCGAGGACCGTCTTGATCGTGCCCACCAGGATCACCCACAGCAGGGTGCCGAGAAACAGGTACGTGGGCAGCATGAAGAAAACTCCCGCTTCGCGCACGCCACGCAGGTTGACGATCGTGATGATCACGAGAATCGCAAGGCATATCAAAAGCGTGTGCGGCTGGAGGCTGGGCACCGCGGACACGAGCGCTCCCACGCCCGCGGAAATTCCCACCGCGACGACAAGAACATAGTCGAGCATCAAAGCCGCGGCCGCCAGCAGGCCCGGGAATATGCCCAAGTTCTCCGTCGCGACCGTGTAAGATCCGCCGCCGCCCGGGTAGGCCGCAATTGTCTGGCGATAGGAAAAGTAAACAATCGCCAGCAGGACGATGATGCTGGCGCTTACCGGCACGATGTATGCAACCCCTGTCGCTCCCAGCGGAATCAGGAGCGTGAGGGCGGCTTCCGGCCCGTACGCCGCTGAACTGAGCGCATCCAAGCCAAAGATGGGAATCCCAGCGGACGCTCCGATTTGCTCGGCGCGCTCGTCCGACGTAGCGAGTGGTTTCCCGAGCAGGATATCTAGAAAGGACATGTCCCCTCCCGGCTGTGATAAGGACGTAAGGGTAATCGGAGCGCCAGACAATTCAAAACGCTAAAACGCGTAATGCGGTCGCGACATGAAATTTTCATCTTCCAGTGATGTTTGCTTCTCTTTGCACTGGACCTGCGGCCAGCGCCAGGCTGAACTTCAGGTCGATTGACTTGAGCGAATCCCCGGCCTAGGATGGCCCGCACGGGAGGCACCCGTTTGGAATCGCCCAGCCGGCCGGGACTGCGCCGAATTCTGCCGTCCGTGACGATCCTGGCAGCAATCTTTGCCCTCTCGCTCGCGGGTTTGCGACCGCCTGCGCCAAAGCCCGCCACAGCTCCGCCCGTCCAATTCTCAGCAGTCCGTGCGCTCGGCACGCTCCACCGAATCCTGGGCAACGATGCGCCGCATCCGGTCGGCAGTCCGGCGAACGGCGCGGTGCGCGACCGCATCGTCGCCGAGTTCACCAAGCTCGGCTATCAACCGCAGGTACAGACCGCGTTTGCTTGTAACGAATACGGAACCTGCGCAACAGTGAACAACGTGCTTGCGCGGCTCGACGGTAGCGAAGGGGATGCCGGGTCAGGCGATGACGTCCTTCTCGCCGCGCACTACGACTCGGTTCCCGCAGGTCCGGGGGACTCCGACGACGGCACGGGCGCCGCGACGGTGCTGGAAAGCGCACGCGCGCTAAGATCGCTGCCGGCGCCGCGCCACTCGATCATCCTCTTGATCGACGACGGCGAGGAAGCCGGCTTGCTCGGCGCGCGAGCCTTCGTCGATTCGCATCCCTGGGCGAAGCACGTGCGCGCGGCCGTGAACCTCGACGCGCGCGGTACTTCCGGTCCGAGCCTGATGTTCGAGACGGGCAGCGCGAATGATTGGGCCGTCGGAATCTACGCGCGGTACGCGGTTCGTCCGGCGGCCAGCTCGATCTTCTATACTGCTTACAAGCGTCTCCCCAACGATACGGATTTCACTGTCTTCAAGGCGGCGGGTTATCAAGGTCTGAATTTCGCTTTCATTGGCGATGAGGTGCACTACCACACGCCTCTCGACAACTCCGCGAATGTGACGCTCGCCAGCTTGCAACACCAGGGGGAGAACGCGCTGCCCACGGTCCTTGCGTTCGCCAATTCCGATCTTTCAGCCCCGCCGCAGCGGGAAGCGGTTTTTTTCGATGTTTTCGGGCGAGTGACGATTCACTGGCAGGTCCGGCGGACGCTCGCGTTCGCCGGCCTCGCGGCGCTTCTGCTGCTCCTGCAAGCCGGATGGATGATCCGCAACAAGCGCCTCACCTTCCGGGAATTCCTCTGGGGATCCTTCAGCTGGCTCGCTGTCATTGCCGCCGCTGGCACTTTGGCGCTGATTCTGCGATGGCTGATTCGCTTTGTCGGTGCAGCGCCCGTCAACTGGATCGCCCATCCGCTGCCGATTGAGATTGCGTTCTGGTCGCTCGCAGCTGCGGTCGTGATGGCCAGCGCGGTTTCCTTTGCCAGGCGCGCGCGCTTCTGGGGACTGTGGACCGGCGTATGGGTCTGGTGGGCGCTGCTCGCCGCGGTGCTCTCCTGGCAGGTGCCCGGGCTGAGTTATGTCGTCCTTGTTCCCGCTGCCGTTGCCGCTCTTGCCGGCTTGCTGGCGACGATTCCGCGTCACGAAAGCACCGTGCTGACAGGCCTGGCAGCCATATTGCCGCTGGCTGTGTCTGGAATCGTCGGGTTTGCGCCCGCGATCTTGCTCTACGACGGTCTTGGCAACCGGGGCCTAGCTCTCGTCGCAGTGGTTGTCGCGTTGATTTTGACGCCACTGGCGCCGGTTTGCGCCGATCTGCGCGAAGTGGCGGGTTTGCGAAGTCTCGCATTCGTCTGGATTCCGATCCTCGGGACAGCACTGGCTGGGTTCGGTGCGGTTGTCATGCCGGCCTATTCTGCCAAGGTACCCGAGCGCGTGAATATCGAGTACTGGCAGGATGCGGATTCGGGCCAGGCGCGATGGATCGTCCAGTCCGACTCGGGTCGCCTGCCTGAACCCATCAGCCTTGCCGCCGCTTTCCGGCGCTCCGCCCCAGATGCGTTTCCGTGGAACACTCGCCCTGCTTTCCTCGCGGACGCTCCGAGCCTGAGCTTTAGCGCCCCAACGTTCACGGTCCTCGATTCCGGCCAGGAGAACGGTAGGAGAACGTATCAGGCGCTCATCCGTTCCGAACGCGGGGCATCATCCGCCGCGGTTTTCTTTCCGCCCGATTCTGGTGTCCAAGACGTTCGCATCGAAGGACAACCGTTGCAGCCGGAGACTCCACGGATCCGCCAGTACTTCAACGGATGGAGTCTGTACCGCTGCCCGGCGATGCCCGCAAGCGGCGTCGAAATCAGTTTTTCGCTGCCCGCAGGCAAGCCTGTCGATGTTTCGGCTGCCGATCAGACGTACGGGCTTCCGCCCGAGGGCGCCTTTCTGCTGAAGGCGCGCCCGCTCACCGCAGCAGCCTCACAGGATGGCGACGTAACAACCGTTACCCGCCGCGTCGAGCTGATTCCTTAGCTTCTTAAGGTCCGCCCGCGCCGCGTCTGTCGTGGCGAGGTCTTAAGACATCGCCGGACGAACGCCGTCCGCCGCTAACCTCGCGGCTTTGACATTGCTTTTCTTCTGGTATAACGTCCCGGGTAATCTTACAGGCACAAGAACAATGCTCGCGTTGCCCACTGCGACAAGCTCCCATCGCACGGTGAGATCCGCCACCGTGATTCGTATCCTGATAGCGGACGATCACGGCATAGTGCGAAAGGGCTTGCGAACTCTCCTGGAACGTTCGAGAGGTTGCAAGGTCTGTGCCGAGGTAGGTAACGGCCGCGAAGCAGTTGAAAAGGCCCGGCTCCGCCGGCCGGACATCGCCATTCTCGACATCACCATGCCCGTCCTGAACGGTGTGGAAGCCACGCGTCAGATCCGGAAGGTTTCTCCGCACACAGAAGTGTTGATCCTCAGCATGCATGAATCCGATCTGTTGCTGAAAGAGGGACTGGAAGCCGGGGCCAAGGGCTATTTGCTGAAGGAGGATGCCGATCGCTACCTCTTGGCGGCCGTGAACGCACTGTACCGCCACGCCCACTACTTCTCGCCAAAGATTTCGGAAGCGCTCACGGCCGAACCGTACCACGCAGACAAACGCAACTCCAAAACTAAGATTCGTGCCAGCCGTTTAACGCCGCGCGAGCGGGAAATCGTCCAGTTGCTGGCCGAAGGACGAAGTAATAAGGAAGTGGCAACGCTTCTCGATATCAGCGCCAAGACCGTCGAAACCCACCGAGCGAACATCATGGTCAAGCTCAACCTCCATTCCATCACCGAGCTAGTGCGCTACGCGATTCGGAACAACCTGACCCAAAGCTAGGTGTTGGGCGGGATACAGTGATTCCCCTAGGTAACTCACAGGATACCTTCCGTGTTTCGGCTTCCTATAGTCTGCCGTTTATGTTGGCGATTCAACAAGCGCGAAACCTGCCGACAGCGAATGGGAAAAAGCCCATTCGCGTTTTTGTGACGGCTGAATCTCCCATCGCCCTCGGAGGAATTTGCCTGGCGCTGGGAACGCAGACGGATATGACGATTGTTGGAACCGCAAGCAACGGCGTTGAGCTGTTGGAAAGGGCGGAGGAGCTCCGACCCGACTTTGTCGTAAGCGAGGTCACTATTCCGCGCATCAGCGGGCTCAAGTGCGCTTTGCGGCTTCGCCGTGCAATGCCGGCCCTGCAGATCATCCTTGTGGACTCCGACGGCCTGGTCACTACGGATGTATGCCTAGAAGCTGGCGCCAGCTCCTGTATCCAAAAGGACCAACTCCCTGAAGGGCTTGTTTCGGAAGTCCGTAGTCTTTTCCTTGCGAGGTGACACACCGGGGCACTGGGGCAAAGCCAATTCCGGAGAGATCTCGTGGTGATTGGCAAACATCTGCGCGACCTGAGAGCGGCAAAGGGGCTGACCCAGCGCCATGTGGAGGATCGCACCGGGATCCTGTGTTGTTACCTGTCGCGCATCGAGAACGGCCGTACGGTTCCCTCCGTTGACACTTTGGAAAAACTAGCCGCCGCCTACGAAATTCCGCTTTGGAAAATCTTCCGTGACAGTAAAGATCGAACAAAACCGCTTCGACTGCGCAGCGATCGGAAAGAGGAATCGCCCAAAGACACGCAGTTTCTGACGAAACTGGCGGAACGAGTCCCCCGTATGCGCCAGCGTGATCTGCACCTCCTCCTCAGCATGGCTCAGAAAATGGCGCTCAAGGAAAAGAGGACCGGAAAGCGGAAGCACCGGGGGTCAGCGGACCAGAGATTGGTCGCGCCCAGCGCCCGCAACTTGTCCTGAGATAGGTCCACTCGCTTAGCCTCTCCTCACTGGCGGGAACGCTTGGCCAATCCCTCCCTCTGCCTCAGGATTCATGTCGTGCCCCCAAGAACCCCATATCGAGCGAGAGGTTTGCTGCAAGGCAAAGCGTCAGATAGAATAGTCGTTTTGCGCACACCTCTAAAATGGCAGACATACGCCTCTACAACACGCTGACCAACCGTCTCGAGCCGCTCAGTCCTGTCCATCCTGGCGAAGTCCGCATGTACACCTGTGGCCCGACTGTCTACGCCTTCGCCCACATCGGGAATTTCCGTACCTTCATGTTTCAGGACATTCTTCGGCGATTCCTGCGTTTCCGGAGTTACCGTGTGCTGCAGGTGATGAACGTAACCGACGTGGACGACCGCATCATTCAGGCCTCGGCGGCCGCGGGGATCGGCATCCGTGAATACACGGAGAAATACATCCAGGCATTCCTCGAAGATATCGACGCGCTTCACATCGAAATGCCTGAGGAGCTTGTTCGCGCCACCGACCACATCGACGACATGGTCGCGCTCATCGAAAAACTCCGGCAGAAGGGCCTGACGTACACCAGCGACGGCTCGATCTATTTCCGCATCGCGAAGTTCCCTTCGTACGGCAAGCTCTCGAAAATCGACGCGGCCGGCATCCAAGCGGGCGCTCGGGTGGACGTCGACCAGTACGAAAAAGAGAACGCGCGTGATTTCGCTTTGTGGAAGGCGCCCAAGCCGGGCGAGCATTTCTGGGAGACGCGCATCGGCCCAGGCCGCCCCGGCTGGCACATCGAGTGCTCTGCGATGGCTATGAAGTACCTCGGCGACACGCTCGATATCCACACCGGCGGCGTGGATCTGGCGTTCCCGCACCACGAAAACGAAATCGCGCAGAGCGAGGCGGCGACGGGCAGGCCGTTCGTGCGCCTTTGGCTTCACGCCGAGCACCTGATCATCGAAGGCCAGAAGATGTCGAAATCACTCGGCAACTTCTACACGCTGCGTGACCTCTTCGCCAAGGGCCACAAGCCTTCGACCGTCCGCTTCCTGCTGCTCTCCGTGCCGTATCGCCGCCAGCTGAATTTCACTGAAGATGGCCTCACGCAGGCCCGGAACTCCGTCGAGCGGCTGCGTAATTTTGTGGCGCGCTTGAGGAACGCGCGGTTTCCCGCCGGGTCGAATCCCGAAATCGTCAAACGCATCGAAAAGGCCGAGACCGACTTCGAAGCTGGTCTCGCGGACGACATCAACACCGCGGTCGCGCTCGCGGCGATTTTCGATCTCGTGCGCGACATAAACACCGCCATCGATCGGGGCGCATTCCTGCAGCAGGATGCGATGCGGGCCCTAGCCTCCATGGAGACTTTCGACGGCGTCCTGGCCTTGCTTGCGGACGATGACGACGACAAGCTCGCGAAACTCGGCTTCACACCGTTGAAGCCGCGAATGAGCGCTGAGCAAGTCGACGCGCTGGTCGAAGAGCGCAACGCGGCTAAGCGCCGCCGCGACTTCCAGCGTGCCGATGCCATTCGTCAGCAGCTCGTGGATTCTGGTATTATGATTGAAGACGCGAAGGACGGCACGGTCCGTTGGAAGTACAAATGAGCTTCTCCACCCAACACGCGCATCCGCTCCATAGTCAGCCCTCTCTCGAGCGCCCGAATCTTTTCGGCGTCGACTAAGCTTCTCTTCTCCGATCGATGTGTCTGGCACGCAGCAGTCCGCGCGACGCAGAAATCTAATTCGGGAGGGAAGACATGCAAACTGCCGAGATGAAACTCCCGCAGCTCATCACGGAGCTGCCCGGCCCGAAGGCAAGGGAAATTGTGGCGCGGGACCACAAAGTTGTCTCGCCGTCCTACACCCGCGATTACCCGCTGGTTGCTAAGACGGGCCGTGGCGCCATCATCGAAGATGTGGACGGCAACACATTCCTCGATTTCGCGGCGGGTATCGCCGTCGTTGCCACAGGCCATTGCCATCCGCAAGTGGTCGCCGCGATCCAGAAGCAGGCGGCCGACTTGATCCACATGTCCTGCACGGATTTTTACTACCAAGGCATGGTCGAGCTGGCCGAAAAGCTCGCTTCCATCGCGCCGGGAAAGGACCCGAAGCGCGTCTATTTTGGGAATTCAGGCACCGAAGCCATCGAGGCGGCGATGAAGCTCGCGAGGTATCACACGAAGCGCGACAATTTCATCGCCTTTCATGGTTGCTTCCACGGCCGCACGATGGGCTCGCTTTCGCTTACGGCAAGCAAGGCCGTCCAGCGCAAGGGCTTTGGTTCGCTGCTCGGCGGTGTTTTCCACGCGCCTTATCCGAACACCTATCGCGGGGCCTACGGTGTCCGCCCGGAGAATGCCGCTGCCGATGCGCTTGCCTATATCGAGGGCGAGCTTTTCAAGCGCCTTGTCGATCCCGAGGATGTCGCTGCCGTTTTGGTGGAGCCCATTCAAGGCGAAGGCGGCTACGTCCCGGCGCCGGAGGTATTCCTGCAAGGCCTCGAGCGCCTGTGCCGCAAGCACGGCATCCTGCTGGTGTACGACGAAGTGCAGTCGGGCATGGGCCGTACGGGAAAATGGTGGGCGGCGGAGCACGCCGGCATTGAGCCCGACATGATTTGCGTAGCGAAGGGCATTGCGTCCGGAATGCCGCTCGGCGCCGTCATTGCAAAGGCGCACCTGATGGACTGGAAGCCCGGCGCGCACGCTTCGACCTTTGGCGGCAACCCTGTCTCGGTCGCCGCCTCGCTGGCCACGATCGAACTGCTCGAGCGCGGCCTGATCGCCAACGCCGCCCGCATGGGCGCCTTTATTCTGCGCCACACCGCGGACTGGCCCAAGAAACACAAGATCGTTGGCGACATTCGCGGGAAAGGCCTGATGATCGGGATCGAATTCGTGCGCGATCGGGAGACGAAGGAAAAGGCGCCCGAGCTGCGCAGCCTTATCCTCGGTTTGGCGTTCCAGAAAGGACTGCTTCTTCTCGGCGCGGGAGAGAACTCGCTGAGGCTCGCTCCGCCTCTCATGATCGACGATGAGCAGGCCGAGTTCGCCGTGCGCACGCTCGAATCCTGTATCGCAGAGGTAGAGCAAGCACTCTAACGGGGAAGGATGTTTGCGCGCCTGATGTTCGCGATCGTGGACCGCGCGGCCTGCAAGGGCCTCGCGGAACCCGCCACCGAAGATTCGTCGGAAGCTTCCTCGCGACGGCGGGCGCGCCGTACCGGCGTTCGTGGCGAGACGTACGCCTACTGTCGCCACGGCTATGTGGTCGTCGCGCGAAACTTCACGCGGCCGGATGTGAAGGGCGAAATTGACATAGTCGGCCATGACGGGCCGGTGCTCGCGTTCGTCGAGGTAAAGACCCGCGCGGCGACGGAACCGGGTCAGCCGAAGCCTGAAGAAGCCGTGGACGAGGGCAAGCGTCGTTACCTGGTGCGCATGGCACGGCAGTTCCTTCGTGCGCGCCGCGTGGATTCCCCTTCCTACCGTTTCGATGTGCTCGCCATTGAGACTCGCGCCGGCGCGCGCCCCGAGGTTCGTCTGCACAAGGGAGCATTCAGTCCCGAGTCGAATTAGAGACTCGGATGAGAGGCGCATCGTGTATCGGAGGACGAATCTGTTCCGAATGCTGCAGATTTCGCTCGCTGCAGTCGATATAGAATACTAGGAGCGGAAATGTATGGGCGCCCGGACTGGCACTTCTGGGCTGGAGGATGAACGTTGCCGGAACTTCGCAGGGACCCGATTGAAGGTCGCTGGGTCATTATCTCCACGGACCGGGGAAAGCGCCCGTCGGACTTCGTTCGGGAAAGCGTTCAGATCAAGGGAGTCGGGATGTGCGCTTTCTGTCCCGGCAACGAAGGGAAGACTCCGCCCGAAGTCCTCGCGTACGGACGCAACGGCAGCGGCAAGAACACGCCGGGTTGGTCGCTCCGCGTCGTGCCCAATAAATTCCCCGCGCTCGGAATTGAAGGCGGCCTCGACCGCGAGGGAGAAGGCCTATTCGACCGCATGAATGGCATCGGCGCGCATGAAGTCATCATCGAGACGCCGGAGCATCGCAATACGCTGGCTTCCATGCCGCAAAAGGCCGTCGAGGAAACCCTGTGGGCCTATCGCGACCGCATGCTCGACCTCAAGAATGACCGCCGCTTTCGCTACATCCTGCTCTTCAAGAACCACGGTGAGCCCGCCGGTGCGTCACTTGAGCACACACATTCGCAGTTGATCGCGCTGCCCATCGTGCCCAAGCGCGTGCGTGAGGAAGTCGATAATTCCAAGCACTATTACGACGAAAAGGAGCGCTGCATCTTCTGCGACATGATTCGCCAGGAGATCGAAACAGAGACGCGCGTCATCCTGAACAACGATCATTTCATCGCCCTGGCTCCCTACGCGCCCCGTTTTCCGTTCGAGACGTGGATTCTGCCCCGCCAGCACACCTCTGCTTTCGAGAACATGCCGACGCCCTACTATGGCTACCTCGCCAGCGTCTTGCGCGATTTTCTCGGACGCCTGGATGCGGCACTGTCGTTTCCTTCATACAACTACGTGGTGCACACGTCGCCCATCGGCGAGGAAATCAACGATCACTATCACTGGCACATCGAGATAATGCCGAAGCTCACGAAAGTGGCGGGGTTCGAGTGGGGCACCGGTTTCTACATCAATCCCACGCCGCCCGAAGAAGCTGCGCGCTTCCTCCGTGACGCAAAGTGACGATCCGGTCAGGATCGTCATCCCGAGTTAACAAGGTGAAAAAGGATTTCTCTCGCAGTCTGTTCTTATGATTGTTTCAGCTTCTTCCGTGCAGAAACAAACAGTGTAATCGCGAGCACGACGAACAAAAGCACGCCCAGCCCTGCATTTTGGCTGAGGTGCGGCAAGAATTTTTCGCCGAACGCGAACATTTTCGCCGGCCATGGCACGTGCAGCGCAACCGCGAGCCAATGGGGCACATGCTCGCCTAGCTCGGGATCTTGCAGCAAGTTGATGATGATAGCGAGCAGCCCGAACACGCCGCCCGCGGCGATCAAGCCGCTGGCGTAGAGCGAGCCGGGGCTCACCTCGCTCTCGGCTCCGGCCTTTTTCTCCATGCCGCGCTCGGCCAGCCACCGAATGACGCCTCCTGCGAACATCGCCATCGTCGTGCCGATGGAAATGTACGAACCCACAGCGAACGGGAGCGAGCGAATACCAAGCAGCTCGACGGCGATCACCAGAAACACTCCCAGAAACACGAGCCGCCAAGGGAGCCGCCGGTTCAAAATCCCGCTGATCACCGTCGCCATCAGCCGCGCTTGGGGCGCCGCCGCCTTAGCACCGCCGATTCCCTGTTCCCACTGAATTTCAATCTGGCGCGTCGTCGGATCGTAGAGATATTTGCCGTCCGGAATCACGCTCGAGCCGATTGCATTCACCAGCACGTACGTTTTGCCCTGATGCTCATAGTTGTTTTGTTGTTGCTCGACTCCCACTGGAAGATGGCTGACATCGAGAGGAATCTGAATCGGCTTGTACTGCGCGAGGCCCACGTTCATCAGAATGAGCGTGCCGCCGATCGCCAGCGATGAAACCATCACGCCGATCACGAGCGCGATCTGCTGCCACCTCGGCGTTGCGCCCACAAGATACCCGGTCTTCAAATCCTGCGATGTCGCGCCGGCGATCGCGGCGGCAATGCACACGACGCCCCCGATCGTCAGCGCGAGCACTGCGTATGCATTGGCCGTCCAGTGCACCACCAGAAAGACCGCGCACGTCGCCATCAGCGTCGCGATTGTCATCCCGCTGATCGGATTCGACGAGTTCCCGATTAGCCCGCTGATTCGCGAGGCCACCGTAACGAACAGGAAGCCGAAGACGATGATGAAGAATGCCGCAATCAGATTCGCGAATGCTCCGGTTTGCGCTCCCGGGACCGGCTTGAACTTCAGGAATGCCCAGATCATCGCGAGGATCACGATGGAGCCGGCGACAACGATTCGCATCGAGAGGTCGCGCTCGGTCCGGCTGGTAGCGGGCATCGCCGCCTGCTTCGCGCGCACATCCTTCAATCCCGCGCTCAGCGCCGATATGATTGTCGGCATCGTTTTGATCAGCGTAATCAGCCCGGACGCCGCCACCGCTCCCGCTCCCATCGGGCGAATGTAAGTTCCCCAGAGTTGGTCCGGGCCCATTTGCGGGATCGGCACGGTACTCGGGTACAGCGGCACTCCGGGCGCGAGCGACCCGAAGAAACGGATCGCCGGCATCATCACCAGCCACGAAATCACGCCGCCTGCGAAAAGTGTTCCCGCCACGCGCGGTCCGATGATGTAACCGACGCCCAGATACTCGGACGTGATCGTGCAGCGTGCGGACGCGCCCGGCAGCCACTTCGGCTGGTAGTCCGGTTGGCCCGGCCACAATCCCAGCGTGTTCATGCAAAACGTGTAGACGCCGCCGAGACCCAAGCCCCAGAAAACGCGCCCCGCAAACGAGCCGCCCCGCTCCCCGGCCACCAATACGTCGGCGCAGGCTGTCCCTTCGGGAAACGTGAGGTTCCCGTGCTCTTTGACGATGAGTTGCCGCCGCAGCGGGATCATGAAAAGCACGCCGAGCGTCCCTCCGAGCAAAGCCAGGAAAAAGACCCGCCAGTATTCCGTGTTGAGCGAAAAACCGAGGAAGATCAGCGCAGGCATCGTGAAGATCACGCCGGCCGCGGCGGACTCTCCGGCCGATCCGGTCGTCTGCACGATATTGTTTTCGAGAATTGTCGCCCGGCCGAACGCGCGCAGGATGCTGATCGAGAGGACGGCAATCGGAATGGATGCCGAAACAGTCAGACCCGCGCGCAGGCCGACGTACACGGAGACGGCGCCGAAAAGGATCCCAAACAGCGCGCCGAGGACTACTGCGCGGAGGGTGAATTCGCGGAGATTCTCTCCGGATTCCACGTACGGGCGGAATTCACCCGGCGGTGCGGTTGAACTCCACGGCTTCGTCGCCACGCCCACCTTCCCTTCGCGATCCTGCTTTCACGCGCGGTCCTGCTCAAACGAGCCGCATGCAAACCCGGCACGGTAGCATCAGTACCCGGAAGTGACAATAGTCTTATGTGATCCGTTCTAGTAGTCTCAGAACGGCTTCTGTGTGTTCCTCGCACGATTCGGCCGCACAATCATTGACAGTGGGGCGAATTTCAGGATATTTTTCAAAGAATTCACTGCTTGGGAACAGCATCCCAGGGACTCACAAGCGCCTCGCTGGGGAACTTGGACAAATACGATCAGAGCTTTGCGCTCGATTACAAGTTTGTCTCGCCGGGATACGCGAATGCAGCCGGCGACTTGCTCTTTGTCCGCCCGCGCGTGGTCGGCGACAAGAGCAGGGGAATGTTGCGCCTCTTTGCGGAGCAGAAGTCGCGAAAGTACCCGGTAGAGAGGAGGCCACGCGCCAGGATGACCTTTTTGATATCACGCTGCCTGCCGGTTACGTGGTGGACGGCCTGCCTGCGCCCGTGCAGGCCGACTGCGAATACGCGACATACCGTAGCGAGATCAAAGTGACGGAAGACGTCCTGCACTACCAGCGGACCTTCGAGATCAAGGGTGTGATGGTCCCGACAGAGAAACTCCCTGAGATATGGAGGTTCCTGCAACAAGTGGCCGCGGATCAGCAGTCGGCCGCAGCCCTCCGCCGCGCAGGCCCGTGATCGCTCGGATTCCAGTGGTTGGAAGGAAGTGACTGAGGCGGAAACGCCGCGCTTCAGGGTTTTCCGCCGAGGCGCTCGCGGACGCGATCGCTCAAGACTTTGCCGTCGATGGCTTTTCCCTCCAGGCGTGCCCGCGCAGCCTTGATGACGGCGCCCATCTGCTTGAGCGAGTCGGCTCCGGCTTCGTTAATGGCGGCTTCGATGGCATGGTGGACTTCTTCGTCGTTCGGAGCGGCCGGCAGATATTCCTCGATGATGGTGATTTCCTTGGCTTCCTTTTCGGCGAGATCCTTCCGGCCGCCCTGCGTAAACTGATGGACGGAATCGCGGCGCTGCTTCACGAGCGTCTGGAGCACTTGCAGTGATTCCATGTCGTCGAGCGCATGCATTTTTTCGATTTCCTTGTTTTTGAGCGCGCTCTTCATCATGCGGAGCACGCTCAGCCGCAGTTCGTCCTTTTCTTTCATTGCGGCGGTCAAATCGCTCTGGATGCGTTCGATATATCCCATAGTTCTATTTTTAATCCCCTCTCCCAACTAAAAAAGGATAACACACGTTCGCGCTCGCACGCGCAATTGACACAGACTTGCGCGACCGATACCCTTGTGTGCCGTGAAAATTATCGTTGCAGACAAAATCAGCGAGCGCGGTGTTGCTTTGCTGCGTGAAGGGAGATGGGAAGTGGTCATCCCTTCCGCGGCGGCTCTCCCGAGTGAATTAGCGGACGCCGACGCGCTTGTGGTCCGCAGCGCGACCAAGGTGACTGCGGCGCTTCTCGAAAAAGCCGCGCGGCTCCGGGTAGTCGGCCGGGCCGGCGTCGGCGTGGACAACGTGGACGTCGAGGCGGCGACACGCCGCGGCATCCTGGTGATGAATACCCCGGGCGGAAACGCCGTGAGCGTGGCCGAACACACGCTCGCCCTGATGCTGGGGCTTGCGCGTGCCGTGCCTCAGGCGAATGCGTCGATCCAGGCCGGGCGGTGGGAGAAGTCGTCGTTCTCGGGAACGGAGCTGCGCGGGAAGACGATCGGGCTCGTGGGTCTTGGCCGCGTGGGCACCGAGGTTGCCCGGCGCGCTCGCGCGCTCGAAATGAAGGTGCTCGCCTACGATCCCTACGTGACGCCGGCGGCCGCGCGCGAGGTAGAGGTCGAGCTGGTCTCTCTCGACGAATTATTGGCGCAGTCGGACGTGATCTCGCTGCACACCTCGCTGAGCGCGTTGACCGAAAAGATGATCGACGCACCGGCGATTGCGAAGATGAAGCACGGAGCGCGGCTGATCAATTGCGCCCGCGGCGAATTGATCGACGAAGCCGCTCTGGCCGAAGCGCTGCGGTCGGGAAAGCTCGCCGGAGCCGCCGTCGATACCTTCGCCGAGGAGCCGCCAAAGAATTCGCCGCTGATCGGCCTGCCAAATCTGATCGCCACGCCGCACATCGCCGGGTCGACCGCCGAAGCGCAGGAAGAAGTTGGGACGGCGATCGCGCAGCAGGTGCGGGATTATCTTGCGGACGGCCTGATCCGCAACGCTGTCAACATGCCCGCGCTTTCTCCGGATCAATATCGCCGGCTGCGGCCGTACCTGGAATTGGGCGAGCGGCTGGGATCGTTCGTCGCGCAGGCGGCGCCCTCGCGAAGTTTTCACCGCGTGCGAATCCAGTATGCCGGCGAGCCGGCGGAGCTTGGGTCGCACGTCATCCGCAGCGCGGTGCTGGCCGGCGCGCTGAACTCGGTGCTGGACGAGAAGGTGAATCTGGTGAACGCGGCGGAGGAAGCCGCGGCGCGCGGCATCGTGGTCGAAGAAACGACGCGACGGCGTGAGCGCGGCTATCCCAACACGATCGAGGTCACGATCGCCGACGGAGGCCACGAGTTCATTCTCGAAGGCACGGTCGCGCAGGATGGGTCGCCGCGCATTCTTGCGCTCGACGGGATTGCCCTCGAGGCGCCGCTCGAAGGCACGCTGTTGCTCACGCGCAATATCGACGTGCCCGGCGTGATCGGCCGGATCGGCACGGCCCTCGGGAGCCTCGGCATCAACATTGCGACGTTTGCCTTAGGCCGGCGAGCGCCCGCCGGGGGCGCCGAAGCGCTGGCGCTGGTCGGGCTCGACGGCAACGTGAGCGCATCGGTCGTGCAGGAGATTCTCGGCTTGCCGTCCGTCACCGAGGCGCGGCTCATCCGCCTGCCAGCCACGCCGCAGGCCAGCGCCGCCCCCCGTTGAATTTGGGTCGTTCACGGAACCCATCTACAACACAGTTCCCCACGACTTTGCGTGAGACTCAGTGAGCGGCTACAATGCAAAAGAGCGCGTCTAACGTGTCAGTGGCAAGATAACCAACGAAGAGAGATTCCCCGCAAACCTCGTCCGGGACGCACAGAACGCGCTTCGGCCGGCATGGCGCGGGGACTCGGAATGACACAGACAAAAGATGGACGTTGAAAGAGTCATAAACAGCGTAGTCGCGCGATTTATCGGGACGAAGCACGAGCGCGACGTCAAACGAATCCAGCCGTTCGTGGAAGCGGTGAACGGGCTGGAGCCCGACATGAAGAAGCTCTCGGACGAGCAGCTCGGCGCGCGCACGCTTGCGCTCCGGAGCGAGGTGCAGGAGCGGCTCGAGGGCGTCGAGCGAGACGATCCAAACTACAAGCAGAAGCTTCAGGATGCGCTCGAGCCGGCCGCGGCATCGGCTTTTGCCGTGGCTCGCGAGGCGGGACGCCGTACGCTCAGCATGCGGCACTTCGACGTGCAGCTCATCGGCGGAATCGTTCTGCACCAGGGAAAAATCGCGGAGATGAAGACGGGCGAAGGAAAAACGCTCGTCGCCACGCTGCCCGCGTACCTGAACTCGCTGACCGGCCAGGGCGTGCACATCGTCACGGTGAACGACTACCTGGCGCGGCGCGACGCGGAGTGGATGGGCCCGATCTACAAGATGTTGGGGCTGACGGTGGGCGTGATCGTCCACGACTTGGACGACGTGCAGCGCCGCGCCGCTTACGCCGCGGACATCACCTACGGCACAAACAACGAGTTCGGCTTCGACTATCTGCGCGACAACATGAAGTACGACCTGAAGGATTGCGTTCAGCGCGGACACCACTTTGCAATCGTGGACGAAGTGGACTCGATCCTGATCGACGAAGCGCGCACGCCGCTGATTATTTCGGGTCCGGCCGAGGAATCCACCGACAAGTACTACCGCATCGACAAGATCATCCCGAAACTGATCCGCGACATCGACTACACACTCGACGAAAAGCTGCGCACGGCGACGCTGACTGAAGAAGGTGTCTCGAAGTGCGAGAGGCTGCTGAACCTCGGGAACCTTTTCGATCCGGCGAACATGGAGATCATCCACCACGTCTATCAGGGGTTGCGCGCGCACACACTGTATGAAAAGGATGTCGACTACGTGGTGAAAGACGGCGAAGTGGTGATCGTCGACGAATTCACTGGACGGCAGATGCCGGGGCGGCGGTGGTCGGACGGCTTGCACCAGGCCGTCGAGGCGAAGGAAGGCGTGAAGATCGAGCGCGAGAATCAGACGCTCGCCACGATCACATTCCAGAACTATTTTCGCATGTACAAGAAGCTTTCGGGCATGACTGGCACGGCCGAAACCGAGGCACCTGAGTTTCACAAGATCTACAAGCTCGAGGTGGTAGCGATCCCGACGAACAAAACCTTGATCCGCATCGAGTCTCCGGACGTGGTCTACCGCACGGAAGCGGAGAAGTTCGAGGCGGCGGTGAACGGCATCATCCAGGAAGACGGCTCGCGGGCAGCGGGGATTCGCCAGTATTACGAGAGCGGGCAGCCGGTGCTCGTTGGCAGCATCTCGATCGAGAAATCGGAAAAAATCGCCGACCTGCTGAAGAAGGCGGGAATCCCGCATCAAGTGCTCAACGCGAAGCAGCACGAGCGCGAGGCGAAAGTGATCGCGCAGGCGGGACGCAAAGGCGCCGTCACCGTTTCGACGAACATGGCCGGCCGCGGAACCGACATTTTGCTCGGCGGCAACCCCGAAGCCATGACGCGCGAATACTACCTGAAGAACAAGATCGCGATGCCGTATGCGCCGGCAGGCTCCGTGATCGGGGCGCAGGCCGGAACGGAAACGCCCGCGCAGGCGGATGCTGCGTCGCCGGATGGCAACGCAGCCGGGACCAACGGCGGAAGCAGCCCTGCGATGGTGCTCTTCCAGCAGGAAGGCAAAATCTTTCAGGTGCCGCTCGAGCAGTGGAAGCCGGCTTACGATCAGTTCGCAGAGCAGTGTCGCGCCGAACACGACGAAGTGGTGGCCATGGGCGGGCTGCACATCCTCGGCACCGAACGCCACGAGGCGCGCCGGATCGACAATCAACTGCGAGGCCGCGCCGGGCGCCAAGGCGACCCGGGCTCGTCGCGATTCTTCCTTTCGCTCGAAGACGATCTACTGCGAATCTTCGGCGGTGAGCGCGTGCAGTCGATCATGTATGCCCTGGGGATGAAGGAAGGCATTCCGATCGAGTCCAAGATGATCAGCAAACGGATCGAGAACGCGCAAAAGGCCGTCGAGGCGCAGAACTTCGAGGCCCGCAAGCACCTGCTCGAATACGATGACGTGATGAATAAGCAGCGCGAGACGATCTATTCGCTGCGGAGGTCGTTTCTGGAAGGGCGCGACCAGAAAGAGTTCGTGGTCGAACGCGCGGATGCGATTGTCGAGTCGCTGGTCCAGACCTACTGCCCGCGCGAGCAGCACCCCGATCAGTGGAACGTCACGCAGCTCGGAAACGAGATGCTCAATCAGTTCGGCATGGACCTGAAAACGGCGGGAATCGATGCGGCGAGCCTCAATCACGATCAGCTCGCCGACAC
Organism: Candidatus Acidiferrales bacterium; assembly: GCA_050015155.1. Classification (GTDB taxonomy): domain Bacteria; phylum Acidobacteriota; class Terriglobia; order Acidiferrales; family UBA7541; genus Palsa-295. The sequence continues at coordinate 116,523 of JBEKBY010000002.1, forward strand.
CCTGATCGAGAAGGTCCACGAGCGCTACGAGGAAAAGGAAAAGCTCTTCGGCGCGCAGACATTGCGCTGGCTCGAACGCCATATCCTGCTCGATATTGTCGATGGCCAGTGGAAGGACCACCTCCTGACACTCGACCACCTCAAGGAAGGCATCGGGCTGCGGGGATACGGACAAAAGGACCCCCTGGTCGAATTCAAGAGGGAGGCGTTCACCCTCTTCGAGGACATGATGGACCGGATCGATACCGAGGCCGTGCGGTTCCTCTTCCTGGTACGCCCGGCCGAGCCGCAGCAGGCAGGGACAGCGGCGGCGCCGGTGCCGAGGCGTCCCGTTCCGGGCGCGCCTCCGAACTCGGAGGCCGCCACCCCGGCTTCCTCCATCGCTAGGCAGATCGAGCAGCGCCAGCGCCGCCACCAGCAGAACCTGCAATTCCAGGCCGGTCCAGCCCAGGCCGAAGCGCCGAAGCCGGTCCGAGCGGGCGCCAAAGTTGGGCGAAACGACCCTTGCCCCTGTGGCTCGGGCAAGAAGTACAAGAAATGCCACGGCGCAGCAGCCTGATCCCGCCGAATCCTTCCGCAAACAACCTGCGCGGCGAATCTTGGCTATGCAGAAGCGCCGACTCCACGCATGTCTATCTGAATCAGTGAGTTACTTTGATCGCGGCTTAGTTATCACTGGAGCAATTCCGGGGTAGACGCCAATGTTATCACATACCTGTTCGGGCCCAAGATTGCGTTCCGAAGCGGCAAGATTACGCCGTTCGTCCAGACACTGTTCGGCGGCGCGCATCTCTCCGGTAGCGGGTCGGGTGGTTCTGGCGGTACCGGCGGCACCGATGTGCGAGTACGACCGGAGGCGGAGACGTTTAGCGGCAGCGGCTCTGGATCGGAAAATGCTTTCGCCATGGCACTCGGCGGCGGCCTGGACTGGAACGCTACAGAACACATCGGCGTGCGACTGATCCAAGCCGAATACCTGTTGACGACGTTCAACGACGGCGTCAACAACCGGCAGAACAATGCCCGGGTTTCCGCGGGCGTTGTTTTCCGCTTCTAGTTTCTCTCCTGTCTGGTTTACCGGGCCGGCGGTTTTTCCGCCGGCCCTTTTCTTTTGCGACGGCTGCGCTGTTTCCTGCCAACTTGACCGGTCGTACCGCCGGGACGTTCCCTCCCAAAGCCCGCCACGCCTGAGGAGCGCCTAGTTTCCACAGCCTAAACGTCGCGTCTCTCGCCGTGTGTGGGCTCTGCCCTGTACTATCCCGGCCGGGCCATACCACCGTGTATATGTATCGGTTAAGTCACATAGTGACATACACGTACTATTGCCGGGAGTAGCCAGGAGTGCATAGGATGGTACGGTGACGGACTGATTACTCAGATTGGGACTGCGGTGCCGCATGCCTCGGGTCCAGGGCGGAGAACCTCCATGAAAAGGCGAATACTACTTTGCGGCCTGATGCTGCTGCTTCCCATGGTGGCGTCAGCTCAAGAAGGTCCCAAGGCAGAGATCTTCGGCGGCTACTCGTATGTTCACGTGAGCGATGTCGGCTCGGCGAACCTGAACGGTGGCAGCAGCTCTGTGTCGTTCAATCCGAAGAGCTGGCTGGGAATCGTGGGCGACTTTGGCGGCTATCAGGGGACCAAGAGTGGTCTGGATGGCAGTGTGCTGACGTACCTTTTCGGTCCGAAGGTTGCGTTCCGCAAGGGGCGTGTCACGCCATTCGTTCAGGGGCTATTCGGCGGCGCACACACATCAGCCGATCCGCCGCCGCAACTGGGAGCACTGGCACGGCCGCGGCCGGAAGCGGGCGTCGCGGGCGGAGGCGTGTTCGGTTCATCGAATACGTTCGCGATGGCCGTGGGCGGGGGTCTCGACGTGAACGCGACAGACCACGTCGGCGTTCGTCTGGTCCAAGCAGAATACCTGTTGACGAAGTTCAAAGATGGAATCCACGACCGGCAAGATAGCGTCCGCATCTCCGCAGGCATCGTGTTTCGATTCTAGCCTGTCAGCCTCGGTCTTGCTCCGGAGCCAGCGGAAGCAGCCGGCTCTGATCTGCTTAGATCTCCCTGCCAATGCCGGCGGCGAACTCCCCCGTTTCGCGCACCTCTGCGCTTGCAGGGCGAATAAATTGTGGTAGGCTCTCCTCCACGTGCCTTGGGATTTACCTCGAGGTTGTGGGGTGATGCCATGACCGCCGTCCCCCGGAGTTGTCTAAGGACAGCGTGCGCAAACCCGATTCCCGCGGCTCTGGCGAGTGAGCAGCTCTGTCTCAACCATTTTCTCGACGAGGCGTTTCTGCGCACCGACCACGCGCTCAGCCGGTGCCGCGACGGGCGTCCGTTGGAGCGTGCGGACGTTGAATGGCTGCTGGCAGACGCGCTTGCGATCGTCAAGAACCTGGAGGCAGGAGCGAACGAACCAAATCCCGAGCAGCGGGACCGAATGCTGGAGCTGCTGTTGATCCTCGCAAATCTTCACGAATACGTCGCGCACCATTCGATCCGTCTGAACCGGCCTGCCTGATTCCGGCTGGGCTTCTTGGACCGGGACGGGTCCACCCCACATGCGAAAGTGTCAACATCCCGGTCGCGCCGCATCTTGCATTTCCACGACAGGCGATTCAATCTGAACATGAGATTCGGCCCGACCCAGCATGCCGGACGAAAAGAAACTCGACCGCTTTAAGCCCATCCAACCGGCCATCCCCGGTGTGTCGCCAGGCGGCGAGAAGAAGGAAAGCCCAGCGCCGCCGATGCAGCAGCATTCGGGCGCGCCTCAGGCGCCGGCCGGGCAGTTGCCTCCCACCAAGATCGCTGTGGTGATCGTGGGTGTCGTGATCGTTCTCGGCGGACTCTTCTATTGGAGCCGAAGCTCTTCTCGGAAATCGAAGCTGCCTGCCTCCGATGCAGTCGTGGCTGCTTCGCCCGCGGTTGCTGAAAAGCCCGAGCCCGCGGAAAAGTTTGCGGTTGGGCCGGGACCGGTCGGGACGACTGACGAACTGGCGAAGGCATGGTCCTCCAAACGCTTCCTGTTTCGCGATCCTTTGGTACCCAAACCTGTGCCGGCAATGGTCGTGCGCTTGCCGGGCGGACAGTACTGGGGTTTTTCGTTGCGGGAACCGTTCGGCGACTGCGAACTTGAATATGTGACCGACCTGAAGAGAATCGCGAGCGACTACCACTTCGAGGCCGATCATCCGATGGTAGTGAACCCGTGCAGCCGCGCGGTCTACGACCTAATGCGTTACAGTGACGGCGCTCTCAACGGCGGGATCGTGCGCGGCGACATCGTGGCGGGGATCGGGGTTCGGCCGCCGATGGCCATCGAAATCCGCACCGAAGGCAAAGACGTTGTCGCGGTGAGAACGGAATAACCGTTCCAGGGGCTGCATGAAAAAGGCCACTGCCTCGCTCCCAACGAAGCGAGACAGTGGCGCAACTGCGACGGCTTCGCTTTCCTAATCGGTCAACTGCTCGACTGTACGAGCCACCATGACGGGCTGGCTGGTCGACGGGTCGATCAGGATGAACCCGACTACTCCTACGGGGATCGACTGCGATCCGCTCAACCCGGACAATCCACTCAGGTTGACGAAGGCGGTGCCGTTCGTCGTGATCACGGTGAGCGGACTCGGCAGCAGCACGCCGGCCGTCCAGTTGTCGTTCAACTGAAAGCTGCCCGCGTTGCCTGACTGTACGACGGTGCTGCCGGGGACCCACGTGCCTTCCTGGCCTTGGCGCCGCAGGACGACGCGATGAACGGTCAGGGTCGAGACACCGTTTGTCGTGGTGAGCAAACCTCCAACGTCCACCACCTGCCCGGCGGCCAGCGCGGAGTTATTGAACAGCAGTGTCGTGATTGGATTGTTGATGTTCGCGATTTTGTAGCGCTCCGTGCCGTTCAGTGTGAGCGTTTCGATCTGGCCGTCCTGAATGCCCGTGATATCCGGCAGTTCGTAGCGAACGTAGAGATCGGCCTGCGTCGCCGCACCTGACGGCGGCCGGATGCTGGTGAACAATCCGCCCAAAACGAATCCGTCGTCGGAGACCACCTCGATTTCCGAGGCATCGATGGCGTGGGTCACGGGATCGAGCTGGCCCGAGATCTCGACGATGGTGTTCGTAGTGAACGAGCTGATCGGCTCGCTCGGGTCGTCGAGGACCGTATTGGAATTGGTGTCGACGGTCCATTGCCGCCCCTTCGGTCCTTGCACCGTGAAGGAGTTGGCACCCGTCACGCCGACGACGCCGGCATGGAAATCGTCGATCGAGACATTGGAATCAGTGGCATCGAGCAACTGCATGTGGAACACCGGGTTTACGGTCCCGGTCACCTGGCCGTTCTGGTCGGTCTGTAGGGACTGGCGCAGATCGAACTCCATACGGAGGCCCACGAGGTCGGCGTTGTTCAGAACGAACGGATTCGCGAAGTTGACGGTAACGCTCGACTGCGTAAGTGTGCCGTTGATTGTGTTAACAGCCGGTGGGTTCTGAGTTGTGTCGATGAAGCCGATAACGGGGTTCGCAATCGTGACGGTGGCGGACGAGTAGGTTCCCGTCGGTACGGCGTTGAGATCGAGAAGCTGGTGGAGTCCGCTCAGTTGGGCGAAATCCACGACCTGCGCTGCGGTGAGCACAGGGACGTTGGTCGTGCCGTTGTTCAACGTCACGCCCGTGACCATGATCTGGCACGAGACGACGCTCGGCAGCGGCGCATCGGTGCCAACAATGAAGACGGAAGCCTGCTGGTCGGAAGATCCCGGATTGGTGGCCGAGGACGATCCGCCGCAACTCGACAGACCGAAAGCGGCCAGAAGCGCAAGGAACACACCCGTAGCTTTGAGATTCCACATGATGATTCTCCTTCACCCCTATGAAGTATGACTGCTGGAGCCGAAACACTCGATTCGGCTGCTGCGGATAGAACACAAGGACGCGAGAAAAGTTGCGCGATCCGGCCACAATCGGGAATGGCTGCAACTCTGGAGGACAGCACTTATCCGGTCCGGCGCATCGTAGTAGACTGAAGTCGTGGGACGCGAGAACAAAAGGAGAAAGTCGATGCGCCAGAAATCCATGCTTCTGGTCGCGCTGCTGGTGGTTGTGCTCGCGGTGGACTGCGCCAAGAAATCAGACGATGCGGCGCTGGTCACCAGCATCCAGTCGCAGATGTTCGCCGACCAGTTGCTGAAGAACGCGAATCTCCAGGTGACGTCGGATAACGGCCAAATCACACTGACCGGCACGGTGCCAAGCGCCTCGGCGCACCTCGATGCATACAAGATTGCCTCGCAGACGCCGGGCGTGACGAAAGTCAACGATCAGATCATCGTACAGGAGGCCCAGGCTCAGCCCCCACAACCGGAGCCGGCGAAGCCCGCGAAACAAACTCGTAAGGCGCACGTCAAGAAGCGCGCGCCCGCGCAGGAAGACGCGCAATTTGCAAACAACCCTCCGCCTCCTCCGATGGAGGCGACACCGGCCGAGCCGCCGCAACCGGCTCCGGCACCCGCTCCGCAACCACCGCCGCCACCTCAACCGAAGCAAGTGCAGATCGCGGCGAGCACGACGCTGACGATCCGCATGATCGACGGCGTGGATTCATCCGTGAACCGTGCAGGTGAAATCTTCCACGCTTCACTTGAAAACCCCATCGTGGTCGACAATCAAGTGATCGTTTCCAGGGGCGCGGACGTCTACGTGCGCTTGGTCGATGCGAACTCCGCGGGAAAATTCTCCGGCAAGAGTGATCTGCATCTCGAACTGGTCAAGCTAGAATTTCAAGGACAATCGTATCCGCTGGTGAGCAGCACGTATTCGCTCGCAGGCAGCTCACGCGGCAAGGACACGGCCACGAAGGTCGGCGGCGGCGCCGTAATTGGAGCAATCATCGGCGCGCTCGCTGGCGGAGGCAAAGGCGCGGCCATCGGCGCAGGCGTGGGCGGCGCAGGCGGCGGCGTGTACCAGGGAATGACACACGGCAAGCAGGTGAAGATTCCCTCGGAAACCAAGCTGGATTTCCAACTCGATCAACCCGTGACCGTGACAGTGATGCCCCACGCTACTGCGGGAGCGGAGTAGAGACGCGGGGAGGAAACAGGAACACATCTCGGGCGGGGGGCGGAAAGTCCACTTCGCGCCCTCTTCTTTGTCCTCCGGCGGCCTTCACGTGATCCACAACATAAGAAAATCGACTGGATGGCTCTCCTCGCGAGTGTTACGCTAACGCCGCGCGAGGCTTTCGTGCGCGGACTTTCGGCGCTTTCCCAGATGAAACTTCTAGGGTTTCTAATTTTGCCGGCGGGTTGGGGGATCGTTGTGACTGCCGTTGCACTACTGGCGGGGGCGCCGCGAAGCGTCTTCGTGTTTGCCGGCCTCGGCGTAGAAGCTCTGGGGTTGGCACTGGTCATCCGCGCGCATCCCATTCAGCGAGCTGAACACAATTGATCGCTGTGCTCACTCCCGCCCTTTCCGACACCACGACAGTGGTCTGCATATTCTTCATTTTTCTGGTTCCATTCGCGGGCGCAGGCCTGACGCTCATCAGTGCGGGATTGGGCCGTTCGCGCAGCGCCGCGCACTTGATGATGTCATCCTTGTGCGTTGTGTCGATTGCGGCCTTTGCGTACTTCATCTGCGGCTTCGCGTGGCAGGGATTCATCGGGATGCCTGCGCATATGCTGACCGTGGGCGGCAAAGATTGGGATTGGATCGCTGCCGGGCCGTTCTTCCTGCGCCATCTGCCCCTCGACGGTTCGCCGGCATCGCTTGCTGCGCTGCTCGGAATGCTCAGCGTTGGATTAGCGTCGCTGATACCGCTTGGCAGCGGAGCGGACCGCTGGCGACTGGGTGCGACCTGTGCGTCGACGGCGCTGCTGGCCGGATGGACCTATCCGTTGTTTGCGCACTGGGTGTGGGGCGGAGGCTGGCTCGCTCAGCTCGGCGAGAATTTCGGACTCGGCCGGGGCTTTGTGGACGCAGGGGGCGCCAGCACGATTCAAGTGGTGGGCGGACTAACCGCGCTGTCCATCGCGTGGATCCTGGGTCCTCGACACGGAAAGTACACGCTCGAGGGGATGCCGAGCGCGATCCCTGGGCACAACTCTGTTTTCGTGTTATTTGGTTGCATGCTGGCGCTGCTTGGATGGTGGGGCTTGAATTCCGCCGGCGCCGTGCTTTTGAACGGCATGGCGCCGGGAAACGCGGTGCTGGTCGTGATTAACACGACTCTTTCCGCCGCCGGCGCCGCGCTGACCGCCGCACTGATCACGCGCACGCGCTTCGGCAAGCCGGACGCGTCCCTCACGGCGAACGGCTGGATCGGAGGGCTTGTGGCCAGCAGCGCGGCTTGCGCTTTCGCGAGGCCGGCAGCAGCGGCCGCGATCGGCATCGTTGCGGGGATCCTGGTGACATTTTCGGTCGAGTGGTTCGAATTGCGGATGTCGGTAGACGATCCCGGCGGCGCAATTTCGGCGCATGCCGTGGGCGGGATATGGGGCGTCCTGTCGGTGGGCTTGTTCGCCCACGTTGCCGCGCCCGAATTGAATTCGTCAGGCCTACCGATAAATGGAGGCAGCCAGTGGCTGGCGCAGCTTGTGGGAATTGCAACGCTGATTGGATTTGTGCTGCCGCTAACCTACGGTCTGAACTGGCTCCTGAACCAGATTCACCCGCAACGTGTGGCCGCGGAAGGCGAGCGGCAAGGCATGGACCTCTACGAACTAGGCGCCGGAGCTTATCCGGAATCCGTCACACACAGCGAAGAATTCACGCAGCGCTGAGCATGGTTGTTGTGTTCCTTCCAGATTTGTCCGCGAGCAACCTGTAGCAGGCGCTATCGTTTGGGAAATTGGAACCGGAAACCAAAGCGAGCCGCGATCGGCAGGCCGAGTTCGGGTCCACCATTTAGGGCGAACAGGTAGCCTCTATTCAGGAGATTCTCGGCGGCAGCGAAAACTTCGACGCCATCGCCGATCGAGCGCGATACCATCGCGTCCATGGTGAAAATCCACCCATGAGGAACTGGTCGGTGGAGTCGTACTGCTTGCCGACCATTCGACCATCCATGGAAACCATGATGCGCTTGGGATTCGCGTAGCGAGCCTGAACCGTGAGGACGTTGTGCGGGATCTGAGTGACCCACGATCCGGCAAGCGAGGGAGTGATGCCGGGAGCGCTGAGGACCGTGGCGTTGACGTACTGATAGCTTGCGGATAGCTGGATGTGGTTGGTGATGTTTCCGACGCCGTCGAGTTCGAAGCCGGGAGCACTCGTGCGGCCGAGATTCTCGCGGAGCTGCGTGGTTCCGGTGGCCGCGAGAGCGCAGTTGGGCGTCGACGACGTGCACGGGACATTCGCGACCGGATCGATCACTTCATTGAAGAAGAAAACTCCGCGAACTTCGAGGCGCCGATTGAACCCCGTCACGTTCAGACCGGTCTCGCCGCACCGCTCGCATCGCGCACCATTCCCTCGACGCGGATTCCCTGAGCCCGCACGACCGGCGCCACGACAACGCCGAGCAAGATACCGACAGCGACAGTGCGAATTGCCACAAGGAAGGCATGCACGCTCGACCGGCTACAGCAGCCGCGGGCTGGACACGACTGGGCGGATGTCATCGGGGGGCATTATACGCGAGACCCGGCGAAGAACAGCGTTCCCATCAAAGTCGCGAAATTTCGAATCGTCGCTCAGGTCGGATTGCTTCGGTACAGCCACTCAACTTCTTCGCGGGTCGCGGTTGGTCGCGCAGCCGAGTTCGCCTCGGCGAGGATTCCATTAACAACGCTCCGGTGCGGGGAGAGCGAGCAGACCGGATCAGCGGCCGTTTCGTCCTTTGCTAGCAGAAAAGCCTGGCAGCGGCAGCCGCCATAGTCCTGCGTACGGCGGTCGCAACTGCGGCAGGGCTCAGCCATCCAGGCTTCGCCCCGGAATTTCTGGAATGAGTCTGAATTCTCCCAAATCTGCCGGAGGGATCGCGCCGACACGTTTTCAAACGCCATCCCAGGTAAGACACCGGCGGCGTGGCACGGGAGCACATCCCCGCCGGGCGTCACAAGCATCACTTTGCGCCCCCAGCCGCCCATGCAGGCCTTGGGGTATTTCGCGTAATAGTCCGGCACGACGTATTCGACGCGAATCCTTTCCCGCAACCGCTCCTGCGCGTTTTTCAGAATCTGAAGCGAACGATCGAGCTCCGCCCGCGCCGGGAGGAGGCGCTGCACGTTTGCCAGCGCCCAGCCGTAATACTGGACGTGCGCGAACTCCACGCGTCCTGGACGGATTTCCTCCACGAGCGCCAGCATTTCCTCAAGCTGATCCAGATTGCCGTGGTGGATCACGAAATTAAGCGTCAGCGCGATGCGGTGCCGCTTCACCCATCCGGCCACGCGCAACTTCTGCGCGTGTGCGCGCGTCCCCGCAAATTCGTTGGCGCTCTCTTCGCGCGCGCCCTGAAAGCTCAACTGGATGTGATCGAGGCCCGCCCGTACGAGTTCTTCGAGGCGTTTTTCGTCGAGCGGAAGGCCCGAGGTAATCAGGCTCGCGTACAACCCCGCGCCGCGCGCAGCACGAACAAGGTCAACGAGGTCCGGGCGCGCCAGCGGCTCTCCTCCGGTGAAGTCCACCTGCAACACGCCAAGTCCCGCCGCTTCGCGCAGGACTCGGGCCCACACATCCGTTGGAAGTTCGCGTCCGCGCTGCGTCAATACGAGGGGATTCGAACAATACATGCAGTGAAGCGGACACCTATGGGTAAGCTCCGCAACTAGCGCAAGCGGGCCCGATATGGAAGCGCTCATCGTGGGTCACGTTTTCCGAGAAACCAGCGGATGTTTCAACGGATGCTTTCGACACAACGTTCTACAACTCATTCGAAGTCCAGCGCTCGCTGTTCTTGCAGCCGCGCGAGATACCCTAGGATGTCCTGCTCGACCTTCCCGGGTTCCGCCTTCGAGTATAGGTCCTGCAATTCGGTAATAATCTGCCGGATCGTGTGCTCGCCGTCGCATCGCTCGATGATCTCGAGGCTGGGGCCGTTCAGCCGGAGTGCGCGTTCGGGCATCAGCAGCACGCGAGGCTGACCTGTCTTTTCGTTAAGGCGGCAGCCCGGCGCAAGGCGTGGGCGGCTATTCGGTTCGGGCGTCACGACGATCCCTTGGAGGGTTGGAACGCGCCAGGAGGCCGCCAGCCTGGCACGACGTAGGCAAAATAGAGAGCGTCCAGCATCGCCCAGAGAATATCGCACTTGGCACGGAGCGCGGCCAGCGCCAACTCCTGCTCGTCGCGCGTCATTGCGTGCTTCACAACCCAGGCAAGCGCGAAGTCCGCATCCTCTGGGGCCTGCGTGATACGCGCCTGAAAATAGTCGAGGCCGCTCGCAAGCCACGGATAGTGCTGCCGCAGCCGGTCCATGCGCAGCACGATCAGCCTGCCGGAAAAAAGCTCGGTCAGGGACGAAGCGACTGCCTCAAGAAGCGTTCGCGAACTGACGAAGTGAATGTACTCACCGACGGCATAGCGAGTGGCGGGCAGAATCCCCTCGCCGCGTATCGCTTGTTCGCGGGCAAGGCCTGTCGCTTCGACCAGTCGCAGCCATTTCTCGATGCCACCCGGTTTTGTCCCATCGCCATCATGGTCTATGATCCGCTTGCGCCAGGCACGGCGGAAATCCGGGTCGTCGCTCCGCGCGAGAATCGCCGCATCCTTGATCGGAATGCTGCTCTGATAGGTATAGCGGTTCAGCGCCCAGGCCTGAAGCTGCCCGCGTGTCAGCTTCCCCTCGTGCATCAGCTGGTGAAACGGGTGCTTGTGGTGATAACGCTCCTCGCCGATGGCATGGAATCGCGCGACAAATTCCGATTCAGGCAGAATCGCCTGGGTCGCCAGGTCGCTCACAGTTCGAACTCCATTCCATCATAGGCGACTTCCCAGCCCGCTTCGTGTAAGGCGCGGCGCGCGGCGCTCTCTTCGTCGAGCGCGGGGTTGGTATTGTTCAGATGGATGAGCACGCGGCGCGCGTCTCGGACACTGCGCAGTTGTTCGAGAAGCCCGTTCGGCCCGGATAATGGCAGGTGACCCATCTGTGTGGCCGTCTTGCCGCTGCCCAGAACCCGGATGAATTCGTCGTCCGTCCAGAACGTGCCGTCCAAAAACGCCAGATCGCTTTCTGCCGTGCAGCGTTTCCAATCTTCCCCGCGGCCCGGCAGGCTTGGAGCATAGAACAGTCTCTTCCCGTTCTGTACCAATTCGAGGCCGATAACGGCTTCTTCCTCCGGCAGGCTCCGGCGAAGTCGATCACTCGTGTAATCCGGGAAATTTCCTCCCAGCGGCACGGCCTTGCAGAGCAAACTGGTTTCGGCTCCCGACGGCGCTTGCTGAAAAATGGGTACCGGCTGGCCGAGCCGCAGAACCTCCCAACACACGGGCGGGTGCGACCGCTCCAATGTTCGGAACAGAGTGTTCTCTTCCGTCAGCAGGCGCCAAACGGACGAGGTCGAATAGATGTGCAGTGGTTGGAACTCGCGCAAATGAAGAAGGCCCAGCACGCAATCCACGTCGGCGCTTGTGAGGGCGACGGCGGCGATCGGGGTGCCGCGGATGCCTTGCGTTGGCGCGAATTCCGAATCTTCCAGGAGCTGTTGCCGGAGGTCAGGCGAGGCATTGAGTAACAGCCACGTTGCTTTGGAGGGGGAAACTGCGACCTGTGCCTGAGTTCGACGCCGACCCTTCAGCGCACCCGCGCGCACGCGGCTACAGTTCTGGCAGCCGCAATTCCACTGCGGAAAACCACCCCCGGCGGCTGAGCCGAGGACTTTAACACGCATTTACGACTAGAGCTCGGCGTTCGCGTAGGAGCTGACTTCGCAGTTCAGCTCGATTTCTTCATGCTGCGGTGCGACCCATTCCATGGATTCCGCTCCCAAACACTAAGATTTGCAGTACTTATCGCCAGAACAAATATTATAGCGTGGAAGTCGCGATTCGGCAAGGCCCGAAGCAGCCCCCCTGGGAGGCCCCAATGAATGCAGCGGTATGCTATCTTGGCGGCAGGCGAAGGCACCTTTCTCGCAAGGAGGGCGCAATGGCATTGCCGTTTCCGTCGCGGCGTACCGATCGCGTATCGCTGACCTTGTTGCTCGATGCCACCGGTACGGACAACCAGGGCCGGGAATTCAAAGAGCCAGCGCGGACCTTGTTGATCAATCGCGACGGCGCCGTGATCATCCTGGACCGGGAGCTCGTTCCCGAACAACAGATTCACATCCGACGGCAGGCGCCCAATGAATCTCAGCGCCACAGCCCGGTACGCGTGGTCAACCAGTTCGGGCGGCAAAGGGACGGCTACCTTTACGGGGTTGAGATACTGGACTCGAACATGGATCTCTGGGGAGTTGAATTTCCCGCTGTTGCAGAATCCACGGAGGCCGTGGCGCGGATGCTGCTCGAATGCAATTATTGCCGCAGCCGCGAGGTGGTCCACCTCAACGAGCTTGAACTCCACGCGTTCGAAACAAACCGCGGGATCGCGCGGCATTGCAAAACCTGCCGCGTGCCCAGCATCTGGACGCAGGCGCCACACGAGGACGAGAAGAAACTCACCGCGCGCGCGGCGCGCGGCCGCCGCGCGGCGGAAGGCCCGGACGTCCTTCCACCCGGGGGTGACCAAAGGGAGCGCCAGCGGATGCGGCTGAAGACGCGGCTCACGGCGTGCATTCGGCAGGCTGGCGCAGACGACGAACTCGCCGTCTGCGAGGATATTTCTCCGATCGGCATGTGCTTTCGGAGCAAGCGCCGCTACGAAGCCGATGCCCCGATCGACGTGGCAGTCCCCTACTCGCCGGACGCAGCGAATATTTTCCTGCCGGCACGTATCGTTTATTCGGAGGAGATGCCGAAGGCGGGACTGTTCCGGCACGGCACTGAATACCGCAGGGTAGGTCCCCGGTCTCGCTGATTTCTAGCCGACGGAAATGGGGGCGTGCTCGCGGGCTCGCCGCACGTGGTACCGCATTGAAATGTTGAGGTGCACGTTCCCGGCGGGGGTTTCAAAGCAGAGGATCGTCGCTTCCGAGTCCTGCCCGGCTTTCGCGCACTGCTCTTCCGTGAGCACGGAAGGCGGATAGACCTTGAACTGGAACCCGCGATCGTTGAGCTGTGTGACTGCGTTGCCGATTACCATGTTCGCGAGTTCGCAGACCGTCTCCGGGACGATCGGCTCGGCCGGGTGCACTTCGCCGCCGCTGAGGTAGCCGGCAACCTGGGCGGCAGCCCGCGGCTCCATGTCGAGAACGATGCGCCCTTCGATCTGGCCTTTGAAAGTCACAACCGCCGCAAGACCCTTTCGCCGGTAGCCTTCTTCTTCCATGGTGAGGTCCGCGATTTTCGCCGGAGCCTTCATCATCTCCGCAAGGACGGCGTCGAGCGAGCCGATGAACGGCTGGATCAAGTCCATTCTCATTGGGATTTTTCTCCTGCGCCGACGGGCGCAGTCACGCCGTCGTCGTTGAGCACGTAGCGGATGATCTCGTAAAGAGCGTCGGGCTTCACCGGCTTTTGCACGAAGTGGCGCGCGCCCTTCTGAAGCGCGGCCAGAATGTTGTCCTGGTAGCCGACGGACGAGACCATGACGACGCGCGCTTCGGGATGCTCCTGGACGATGCGCTCAACCGCTTCGATCCCCTCCATCTGCGGCATGGTGATGTCCATCAGGACGATGTCCGGCTTCGTGCGGGCGTACTCCGTGATGGCCGTGCAGCCATCGCCGGCCTCGCCCGCCAACTGGCCCCCGAACGACTCCACCATCTTCGCGAGGCTCTTGCGAGCAAAGACCGAGTCGTCCACGATCAAGTAGCGGACGGGCTGATTGTCTTTCTTGCGCGTCAACGGTTCAAACTGTTTCATGACGATCTCCTTCGCGAAGGTCCTGCCTCAGCAGACTCGTTTACTGTGGAGGCCGCAGCGACAGGCTCGTCCGGCGGCCGTTCGGGCATGCACTTGGACTGCAAAACGCTTGCAAGATTGGGAAGCGAAACGATTCGTGCGGCAAAGCCGCGCTGGATCGCCGAGCGGGGCATGCTGTCCACCACGCAGGTGTCCGGGCTCTGCGCGATCGTGAAACCGCCGGCGGCTTGGATGGCGCCGAGGCCGGCAGCGCCGTCTTCACCCATGCCGGTCATCAAAACAGCGACAGCCTTGCTGCCGAATTCCTGCGCGACCGAATGGAACAGCACGTCCACCGACGGTCGGTGGCCATTGACGCGCGGCTGGTCCACGAGAATCGCGATGTCGCCATGCTCCATGCGGCGGACCTTGATGTGACGATTGCCGGGGCAGATCAGCGCACGCCCGGCCAGCAGCAAGTCGCCGGACTGCGCCTCTTTGACTTCGATGGCGGAAGATTCGTCCACCCTACGAGCGAACATGTCCGTGAATCCCTCGGGCATGTGCTGCACGACTACGAGGCACCCGGGAAAATCCTCCGGAAGCTGAGAAAACAGATATTGCAGCGCGTTGGGCCCACCCGTGGAAATTCCTACGGCGACAATGCGCGACGGCCAGCGCGGCTTCGTGGAGAAACTGCGTGGCCCTTTGTGCTTCGGCGTCGGCACCGTAATGATCATTTTCGGCGCGCCCGAAGCGGCGGCGACTTTGATCTTGAGCGCGAGTTCGGACGCGATCTGCTGGAGGCGGCCCAGCGCGGCGTCCTGCGGTTTAGTGACGAAATCGAACGCGCCGAGCGACAGTGCTTTTAGCGTCAGAGACGCGCCTTCTTCGGTGTGAGCGCTGACGACAATTACCGGCACGCGAAGCTTGCCCGTGATCTGGCGCAACATCTCGATGCCGTCCATGCGCGGCATTTCGAGATCGAGCGTCACCACGTGAGGGCGCAACTCTTCGATCTTGCGCAGTCCGATCAGGCCGTCCATTGCCGTGCCAACCACTTCGATCGAAGGGTCGTTCAACAGCGTTTGTGGAATGAGCTTCCGCATCAGCGCGGAGTCGTCGACCACGAGCACGCGAATTTTCTGGCTCATGCTGTGGCCCCCAGCGCCGGGATTCTGGCAAGATGCGAAATCACAGCCGGGACATTCAGGATCAACACGACGGTTCCATCGCCGAGGATGGAAGCGCCGGTGACGAGCGGAGAAGTGACGAGCTGGTCTTCGAGGGCTTTGATCACCAGTTCTTCTTCGCCCATCAAACTGTCCACCGCGAGGCCGAACCGTCGGCCTCCGGTGCCGATCACGATTACGAAAACGCGCTTGGCGCGATCGTTCACGACCTTTGGCCCGAGACGATCCAGCCGGACAAGCGTCATCACCTGTTCGCGCAGTTGGAAGACCTCGTGGTCATCCACACGATGAATGTCTTCATCGCTGATGCGGGTGATCTCAGCAACGGAAGCCAACGGCACTGCGTAGAGCCGTCCGTGGACGCGAAACAGGAGCGCCTGAATGCTGGCGAGCGTCAGCGGCACGAGGAGGCGGAACGTGGCGCCCTTACCAGACTCGCTTTTGAGTTCGACCGAGCCTTTCAGGTTCTCAAGCGCTGACTTCACGACGTCGAGTCCCACTCCTCGGCCGGAGATTTCGGTCACTTCGTCCGCCGTGCTTAAGCCCGGGGCAAAAACCAATTCCAGCGCTTCGGTGTCGTTCAGGCGGAGGGTGTCTTCCGCCGAGATGATCCCGTGTTCGACGGCGCGGCGCATGATCTTGTCGCGGTCGAGTCCGCGGCCGTCGTCCGAAACCTCAATCACGACCTGATCGCCGTCGTGATAGGCATTCAGCCGGATCGTGCCACGGGCGGGTTTTCCGACCTTCTGCCGTTCCGCAGAGGTCTCTATGCCATGGTCGGCTGCGTTGCGCACCACATGGGCGAGTGGGTCAGCCAGGGCGTCCAGAATGCTCTTGTCGAGGTCCGTGTTCTGCCCTGCGATTTCAAGGCCGATGTCCTTGTTCCGCAGCTTGGCCACATCGCGGACGATCCGGGGGAACCGCCGGAAGAGCTGCTCGACAGGCACCATTCGGATCTTCATTACGGACTTCTGAAGTTCTCCGAGGACGCGCGACTGAAACGCGAGCGCGTCGGAGAATTTTCCGTGCAATGGATCCTTCGTGTGCCGCCGCTCAAACTCGGCGATCGCACGTTGCAGCATGGACTTGCCGATGATCATCTCGCCGACCAGATTCATGACGGCGTCGATTCGGTTGGCATCGACACGCAGCGTATTTTCCGTCGCGTGGGCGAGACCGCCGGGAGCGCTCGATTCGTGCGCCTCATCCTCTAAGATCGAGACCGAGTCCGCCGCTCCTGACTTGATACCAGCGGAAACCGCGGCCGCCTCCGACTCGAGCAGAATGTCCAGCAGATCGCGCGTCACCGGTTGAGGAACAGGAATGTTTGCTACGGAGATCTTCTGCACAACCGAAGGTACACGGCAGTGCTTCCGGATCCAATCGGCGGACTGCGCACTCGACAGAGCCGCTTCCATCAGTCGCACCGGCTCGGCAGGTGCGCTGCCCTCGGGATGGAGGGCCAGGATCTTGCCTGCGCTCTCAAGAGCCTTCCGAGCTAGCTCGAAAGCTGCGGCCGGCAACGGTGTTTCGGGATCGAGGTGCAACCCGACGTTGTAAATCGTTTCGCGGCGCTGAAACGCCTCTGCAATCATAAGCCGCTCGTATTCGTTCCAGTCGAACTTGGCTTCGGAAGGCGTGCCTTGCGTTGGTGCGGCCGACTTTTCCAACAGGTGTCGGATGTGTTCGCGCAAGGCGTCGCCGGCAGGCAGTTGCAGATTGTTGCGGTAGGCCGCCAGCATTTCGTGGAAGGTGTCGGCAGCGGTGAGAACAACCTCCGCGATCGGTCCCGCGTTCTGCTCGGCCAGTTCCGGCGTCAACACGTCTTCCAATTCGTGCGCCAGTTCACTGAGCTGGCGGAAGCCGCAGGCGGCGGAATCGCCCTTCAGCGTGTGCACGGCCCGACGCACATGACGCAGCTGTTCTTTGTCGCTCGGATGCTCTTCGAGCGCGAGGCCGGCCTCGTTCATGTTCTGGAAGATCTCCTCGGCGCTCTCGAAGAAGAGCTCGCGGAGCTCGGCGGCGTGTTCGTCGGAGGGAAAAGTCACTGCGCCACCTCAACCCGCTGGTAAACCGTCGCGTTGTTCTCATGAATCATGTGGAACTTGCTGGTCAGCCCGAAGAGGCTCTCGGCGTGGCCGACGAAGAGATAGCCTTCGGGGTTGAGGCAGTGGTGGAACTTGTCGATCAGCCTCTTCTGCTCGGCTTCGTCGAAATAGATCATCACGTTGCGGCAGAAAATGATGTCGTTGCGCTGCGGCAGGTATTCGGTTTTCAGATTGTGAAAGTCGAACTGCACCAGGCTTCTCAGCGTCGACTTGACGGCGTACTTATCGCCGACTTTCTCGAAATACCGCAGGCGCGTCGTGTATTCCACTGGTTCCATTTGAGCTTCGTTGTAGACTCCCTGCTGAGCCGTGAGCAGCGCGGAATAGTTGATGTCCGATGCGAGAATCTCCACCTTCCAGGGCGGCGGGATCAACGGCTTGGGCGTCGGCATGTCAAACGGCAATGGGTTGCGCAGGTAGTAGTAAGCGAGAGCATCGCAGACAAGAATCGCGAGCGTGTAGGGTTCCTGGCCCATCGAGCATCCGGCACTCCAGATGCGTAGCGACCAATCGCGCCGTTCCTGTTTCCGCTTCAGGAGATCTTCCAAAACGACCTTCTGGAAAAGCTCGAGCTGCGGGCGAATGCGAAAGAAGCTTGTCTCGTTGACAGTCAGGTTCTCCAGCAACGCCGAGAGCTCCTGTTTGCCTTCCCGGCTGGTCAGAAGGCGGTAGTAGCTGTAAAACGAGTCCATCTGGCACGCCTTCAGCCGGCGTTGCAGGCGATCGCGCAGGAAATGCGTGCGGCGTTCGTCGAAGTACATGCCGCATTCCTGATAGACCAGGGTCTGCAAGAGCTTCAATTCCGGATCGGTGAGTGGCACCTGCGTCGTGAGTGTGGTGGACATTCGTCCCTCGCTGATGCTCTTGGCCCGGCCTAGGAATCTCGCACTGCGCCGCCCACCGGAACCGCGGCAGAATCGGCGAATTCATCGAGACGGCGGAGCTCTCCCCGTTGCAGGATCCGGCTCAGATCCAGCAGGATGACCAGCCGCCCCTTCAGCTTTCCCACGCCCGTGATGTAGTTGAGTTCGCCTTCCTGGAAGACGTTGCTGGGCTCTTCGATTTCCGAAGGAGGAATCCGCAGCACTTCGGACGCGGAATTCACGATCAGGCCGATGGCCCGCGTCTCCATCTCAACCACGACAATGCGATTTTTCTTGTTCGGCTCGAATGATTTCTCGCCAAATCGTTTCCGCAAATCCACGATCGGGATGATTCGCCCGCGAAGATTGATGACGCCTTCGATGTAGTCGGGCGCGTTTGGCACGGACGTGATTTCCGGGACGCGAACGATTTCCCGCACCATCGAAATGGGCAGCCCGAAAGTCTCCCGCCCGATCCGAAAACCGACGACCTGAAGTTCCTTGTCCATGGTTGTTGTGTGCGTTCTCAGGACCGGATCAGTTCGGCGTAATCTGCCGGGGCGTGTCGCTCCGCCGCGGGGGCCGGCCGCCGAGTTGCAGAGTGGCGGTTATCCCCGCGGGCTTCGTCGATCGAGAAGCGATCCATGGACTCCAGCAAGGCCCGAGAAAGCTTCGACATCTGCTCCGCGGTAGCGGCTAGCTCAGTCGAGCTGGACGTGGATTGCTGCACGAGTTCGCGCATCCGTTCCATCGCGCGCACGACCGCTTGCGCCCCTGAGGCCTGTTCCTCGACCGAGGAATTGATCTCCTGGGTGATTTCGGTAAGGCGGCTCGTGGCTTTGGCGATCTGGGTGGAGCCGTTCGATTGCTCCATGGTGGCCGCGCCGATTTCCTGTGAGAACTTGTAGACCTCGGCGACGACGTCCGCAATCTTGTCGAGCGCAAGACTGAGGTCTTTGTTGAGCAGCAAACCTTCCTGGACCATGGTCGTGCTGTTCTCCATGTTCTCGACCGCCTCGCGTGCTTCCTTTTGAATGCCCTGGATCAGTTCGGAGATTTCCTTGGTTGATTGCGTGGATTTCTCCGCGAGCTTCCGCACCTCTTCGGCAACGACGGCGAAGCCGAGGCCGTGTTCGCCGGCGCGCGCAGCTTCGATGGCGGCGTTGAGCGCCAGCAGGTTGGTCTGCTCGGCCAGGTCGTCGATCACTTCGATGATCTTGCCGATATCGTCAGCACGGCGTCCGAGGGCGTCGATGATTTCACCCGAAGCCTGAATTGCCTGGCTCGTGCGATTGAGTCCCTCGGTGGCCTTGTCCATCGTCGCCATCCCGGTCTGCGCTTCTTCGCGAGAACGGTGCGAGATGTCCACCAGGAGTTTGGCGGTATCCGCGACGCGCTGGATCGATGTCACCATCTGATCGATCGACGCGGAGGTTTCGGAGACGCTCGAAGCCTGGACCTGCGTGTTCTTTACGACGTTCTGCACATTGATGCTCATCTCGTGCATCGTGCTGGTCACTTCGTCAATGGCCGAAGCGGCTTGCACGCTGATTTTGGCCGACTCGTCCGATGCGGCGGCCATCTGGCTCGCGCCGCTGGCGACCTGAGAGGCGCTGTCGCGGCCCTGGCGGACCAGATCGCGAAGTCCATGTGTCATCCGCGCGAATGCCTTCGCCATGGTGTCCTGCTGCGACCGCGGCTGAACGGAGACAGACAACTCGCCTTCGGCAATCGCAGCCGAAACAAAAGCCATCTCTTTCAAGTGCACGATCATTTTGTTGAAATTTTCTGCGAGGAGGCCCACCTCATCGTTGCGATGAATGTCGATCGACTGGTCAAGGTCCCCCGTATCCCCGATTCGGCGCGCAACCTCGATCAGGTGGTTCAGCGGCTCCTTAATCGATTTCGCCGTGTAGAAAGCAATGAGCCCTCCCAACACGACCGCGATCAGCGTGCCTACCGTGGTCATGATCGTGCTCGCCAGCGTCGCGGAGGCCGCAGATGCATTGGATTCGTCCTGTGCTTTGCTCACGGAGCGGCTTGCTTCATCAAGGATGGCGGTAGACTTGTTGATCCACGAAGCGGGATCGAGCTGCAGGTAGACGATCTGCAAGTCGGCGACGGTGGCATCGCCCGCGTCCACTTGATGCCTTTTGGCGATCAGTGCCTTCGCAAAATTGTCCGCCCATTGATGTTCGTTATCTTCGACCTGCGCCAGCGCTGAACGGAGGCCCGGGTCGTTGGCCTTCACCTCGCTTTGCCTCAACAAATCTTGGAGTTCGCTGATCCCCTTGTTGGTCTTGTCTTGATCGCGCAGGTCGCCGCCCAGGAGATAGTTCCCGAGGGAAAGGCGGTTTTCGACCACCTTGAAGCGAACGGTTTCGATCGCCTGCACATCGGCCAGTGTGGCCTTTACCGCTTCGCGTGCGCTGTATTGGCGTATCACGGCGAAAATGTTGATGACGAACAGGAACAGAATGATCGCCAGGATGGCGCCGAACCCCCAGTAGAGCTTCTTGCCGATCGTCATTTTGAAAAGCCTCCGCTCCCCAGCCCGTCAAAAGCCCCAGTCGCGCTTTGAGGGTGTTACTCTTGTGCCCCGAATTCGAACTCGATGGTCTCCGTCGTGTCTTTGACAGCCGGCTCGAAGCGCCACTTCTTCAAGGCGTCGAGCGCCGCGTTGACCAGTAGCGGGCTGCCCCCGATCACTTTTGTGTTCACCACGTGCCCGTCGGCTGCGATGGTTGTCTCGATCTTGACCTTTCCCGTGACGTTCATCTGCTTCGCAAGCGGCGGGTAGTCGGGGACAACCTTGCTCCGGACCTTGCGCTTATTTGCCTCAGCCGAAGTTTCCTGTGCGGATGCCTTTGGCATCAAAACCGCCGCCGATCCCCCCAAAAGTAGGGCCACTCCCACTCCGGCAAGCCATGCCTTTAGCCTCATGGACTCTTCTCCTCCCCCGGGGAAAACTCCAGCGACAGAAAATGCACGGGCGATGCCACGGAGAAGAGGTTGTTGTCCTGAGACCGCAACTTGGCAACGTTTCTCCTAATTGATTGAGGCAAAGGCAGTTGGCGAACTGGAAGGCTCGTCTTTAATATGCAGAGGTTGACCTAATCGTCTCACCGCACATGTCCCACTCGTTTTGGGGTCTCAGGTTGCGACGGGATCGGATTACCACTTACAACAACGGTGGGGGCACATTTCTTGACTCAAAATGAGATGAGGCCGTAACGTCTCATTGTATAGGCGTATAGGCGGAGCGCGCGCAAGCCCCTGATCCTCCATGCGTGCACTGAAACGTATCCGGGAAGTCCCTGCGGGTGTCGAAGGCTCCCTTAAGAGCCTGTTGGCCCAGTTCTCCGCCACTACACTCGAGCTGAACCCGTCTCTTGGCGCGGTCGAGTTTGCGAAGCGACTGACTGCCCGCGCCGCGGAGATGCTCGGGGCGCGCGCCGCCGCTGTGAGCTTAAGCCACCCACGTAAGGGCCCGGTCTGGGAAATTGCCGCTCTGAGTGGACCCGCACACAACTGGGAATGGTCCGTCCAGCAACGCTTGGCGACTGTATTGGCTGAACAAGTCGAAGTCTCATCTGCTCCGCTACGTTCGGGAGATGCCTCAAGGCTTCTTGGCCGTGAGCTCGCGGAAGCACTGGCGTGGCACGCCGTGGTCCTCGTGCGGCTGACGGGAAGCGACGGCGTGTTGTTGGGCGTGCTCTGCCTTGCCGATCTCGGGCGCGATCTCTCGGCCACGGAGCACCGCCTTTTGGAGGCTCTGGCGGGTCATGCCTCCGTGGCGCTGGAAAACGTGCGCCTGTTTTCACGTATTGAGCGATCGCGGAAACAGTGGGTCGAGGATTTCGACGCTATTTCCGATTTCATCGTCGTGCACGACAAAGCCGGCCACGTCCTGCGTCTGAATCGGGCTCTCGCTGAGGTCTTAGGCGCACGACCCTCGGAGGCGGTTGGCAAGGACATCGGCAGGCTGGAGCTGCTCGGCTCGCCGACGCAGTCCGAGCGGTGTCCGTTCTGCCGGAACTTGCAGGTGGCTCAAGAGGAGTTTGTACATCCTGCGGGCGACCGGACATACCTCGTTTCCACTTCGCGAATTCACGGCGGCGAAGAGGAGGAAGAGCGCACGGTCCATGTCCTCAAAGACATCACGGACCGCCGCGAGGCCGAGCGCCGCTATCGCCGCGAGCGCGATTTCAATCGGAACATCCTGAACAACACGCAGAGCATGATTCTCGTGCTCGACACAGCGGGGCTCGTCAGCTACGCCAATCGTCGCTGCTTCGAAGCGGGATATCGCGAGAAGGATCTTCTGGGTCATCCGCTCGTGGAGATGGTCGCGCTGTCACGCCGCCCAATTCTCGCCGAAGCGCTTGAACGAACTCTCGACGGCGCCACCATCGACAATCTGGAGATTCCCGTCCTCCGCGGCAACGGCGCTCCCGGACGGTTCTCGATCAGCTTGAGTCCCATGCGCGACGAGCACGGCGAAATCAACAGCGTCGTTGTAGTGATGGCGGACATCACCGACGCCGCTGATTTGCAGGCCAAACTGATGCATACGGAAAAGATGGCGGCGCTCGGCCAGCTCGTGTCCGGCGTGGCGCATGAGGTGAACAACCCGCTGGCTGCGATCGTGGGCTTCACCGACCTCCTGCTCGAGAATGCGGAGGTCCCGGAAGAAGCAAAGCAGGAACTTCGCGTGATCCTTCAGGAAGCGCAGCGAACGCGCGTGATCGTTCAAAATCTGCTCAGTTTCGCGCGCCAGATGCCCGCACAGCGCGAGCCCGTGCAGGTAAATTCGGTTCTCCGGCAAACGCTCAAACTCCGAGCCTACGATTTCTCGAACCACGCGGTCGAGCTGGCCGAGCGCTACGAGGAAGAACTTCCGCTCATGGTGGGGGATCCGCACCAGCTCCAGCAGGTGTTCTTGAACATCCTGAACAACGCATATGACGCTGTCCGCGAGGTTCGCCGCCCGGGAAAGATCACAGTCGCGACGTCGCAAAGCGATGGCCAGATCGAGATCGCCTTTCACGATAACGGTCCCGGCATTTCGCATCCCGAGCGCATCTTCGACCCGTTCTTCACCACGAAAGAAGTCGGCAAAGGCACGGGTCTAGGGCTGAGCATCTGTTACGGCATCGTTCGCGCCCATCACGGCGAAATCATCGCGCGGAACAATCCGAATGGCGAGGGCGCCACATTCCTTGTGCGATTGCCTGTGGCCGCCCAGACGGCCGAATCGCTGGCTGCGGCCGAGACCGCGCCATGATAGGGAAACCATGAAAGACGAGTCGCGCCTTCGCTTCTTGATTGTGGATGATGAGCAGAGCATCCGGCGCCTCTGCATAACCGTCGGCCAGGGCATGAACCTTTTGTGCGCCGAAGCCGAAACAGCCGAGGCGGCGCTCGAATCGCTCGAAACAGCGCCGCCCGATATCGTTGTCGCCGACTTGAAGCTGCCAAACCTTTCGGGTGCGGATTTGCTGCGCAAGATCAAGGAACTCCTGCCGCGAACCGAGGTCGCCATCATGACCGGGCACGGCTCGATTGAATCGGCCGTGGACGCCATGAGGCAAGGCGCCTACGACTACATCGAGAAGCCTTTCCGCGTCGAGAGACTGCGTCAGCTCCTCCAGCGCATGGCCGAGAAGGTGCGCCTCGTCACCGAAAATCAGTTTCTGCGGGAGCGCGTGAACACGGAAACGCAACTCGAGGGGATTGTCGGAACATCGGCGAGGATTCAGGACGTTATGCGGATGGTCTCGCGCCTCAAGGACACTCGCACGCCCGTGCTGATTACGGGCGAGAGCGGCACCGGCAAAGAGCTCGTTGCGCGCGCCATCCACTTTCGCGGCCCGCTGGCGAAAATGCCGTTCGTCGCCGTCGACTGCGGCACCTTGGTCCCGACGCTCATGGAAAGCGAGCTCTTCGGCCATGAGAAGGGCGCTTTCACCGGCGCGGTCAAATCCAAAGCGGGACTCTTCCAAGCGGCAAACGGTGGCTCGATCTTCCTCGACGAAATCGGCGAGTTGCCTCTTGAAATGCAGGCGAAGCTGCTCCGTGTTCTACAGGAGAAGGAAATTCGGCCGGTAGGGAGCAACGAAAAAATCCCCGTGGATGTGCGCGTGATTGCGGCCACGAATCGCGATCTCGAAGCGGCCTATCGTGCCGGGACCTTTCGCAAAGATCTTTATTTCCGGCTGAACGTCGTCACGGTTCATCTGCCGGCGTTGCGCGAGCGCCGCTCCGACATTCCACAACTCGTGCACTGTTTCCTCGACCGCTATGCGCCCGGCGAAGGCACTCATATCGAACCGTCCGCGATGAAGAGTTTTCTGCAATACGATTGGCCGGGGAACGTGCGTGAACTCGAGAACTGCATCGCGCGCGCAGTCGCCCTGGGAGCTCATCGCATGATCGATGCCGCCGATCTTCCGCCCGCGATTGCCGGCGCGAGCGATTCCGCGCTTACGCGAGAGGACGCGGCCCAGCTTTCCACGACGGCGCTGGCCGATCTCGAACGCATCACCATCCTGCGCGTGTTCGAACAGGCGGGCGGCGACAAAGCTCTCGCAGGAAAGATGCTCGGCATCAGCCGTGCCACCCTCTATCGGAAGCTCAAGCGCTACAACATCCCCTTGCGCCACGCGCAAAAAGAGCTCGCCGAGACCGTGTCCTAAGCCCGTTTTGAGACGGCACCGCGAAGTCCCGCGACGCGCTTCGGTGAGCCCTCTTCGGTTCGGGCATGAGACGCACTGTGTCAGCCTGAGACGCCGCGAGGCGCAAGTACCCAACTACCAGGCAGCCAACCCCAGGCGTGCTAATTACTTAGGATTTCTGGCGCTGAAAAACCTTTGGCTGCCCTCGTGCAATTCTATTCGCGGAACAATCTTCGTGTCCGTCCGCATCCATGGGCCCCCGCTCGCCAGCACTCTTCGACGGGAGCGCCGAATGGGGCGAAAAACGGCGAAAGGGATGGAAGCCTGTGGCGCACGAAGCCGTGGTCGCCTCGGTAGTAGCAGATCAAACGTGCGTTGAGAAACTGGCTCAACTTTTTCCCAGCGCTTCGCCGGTTCGGATTCCCGTGCGCGTGACGACGGCAAGCACTGGGCGGCGCCGGTTGCAGGAGCAGACCGTGATCGAATTCGGCACGACGCAAGAGGTGCTGTTCTCCTCGACCCTGCCGCTCGAATTCGAGGATCGCGTGCGTCTGGTCAACTCCGATGGCTCGCTCGACGCTCGCGCCACCGTGGTCGCGGTGCGATACCACGGCGGAGGGAAAGCTGTTGCGGCGCGTTTCGTTGGACAAGTCGCAAACTGGATCATCAAGCCATGACACCGAAAACACCCAGCACGACGATCAATCCGCCGGCGCCTACGGAAAATCTCACTGCCGGACCGGGCCCCGCCGACCTTGCCGCGCAGTGGGCGGAGTCGCGTCTGACCTATCCGTTCTACGCCGCGCTCGCGACGCAATTCAATCTCGCGCCATCACCTTATCCGCGAGGCGAATTTCCGCCGGCTCGGCCCACGAGAAGCGTTTTCGATCGTCACCTCCAGTGGCTCGCCGCGATCGACGAAAACCTGCTGGCCTACCAGATCCGCCAGCTCCCATCCGAAATCCTGAATGCGAGCGAAGAAAGCCTCCGCGCCCTGATCCATCGCCAGTTGAGAAAGCCGGACAAGACGGAAGCGGATCGCGACAAGATTGACTTGCTGCTCGTGCAGTACTTCGCCATGTGCGCGCCAGAGCACCTCTATCGCAAGGCGGTCACTCTAGAGAACGTTGCGGATGTCCTGCGCCCTGTCCTCGTCGAAGCGGACGCGACTCCACTCGAATGGTGCGAACCCCTCGAACAGATTCTCGCCAAGCTCGAGGACTGCCACAGTTTGCGCGACCTACTGGAGGGAGGCCTCGTCGAGCAAGGACGCATGCTGAAGGACTCCGCCGGCTGCATGTTTTACGATCCGGCGGCACTCGTGGCCTTCTGCCGTTTCAGTTTCCTCGTGCGCCGGGCTTTCATTCGGATGCTGCATGCGGACCTGAAAGCCGTGCGAGAGACCATCGATTCCCTTGAGGCGCGCGGCGTCAAGACGGTCGATTGCCGCCGCGCTGGCTTCTCCGCGGCGGAGACAACGAAGCAACTCCGATTCTTCTGCGAAAACTGGCGACAGCCGTTCCAGAAGGACTATACGCAAAGCTCGGTCAATCACGCGTTTGAGCAACTTCTCGCTCTCCGCGCCGATCTCGAGGATGCACTCGAACGCGCGCAACCCGGCACGCCGTCACTTGCCTTCGTCACTCTGAAGACCGAAATCGATGCGCCTTCGGCCGAATCAACGGTCGCGCCAACGATCACCGAGCCTGCCGCAGAGGCTTCATCACCGCAGCCCGCCGCTTCGGCACCGGAGCAACTACGCACTACCGAACCGCCGGTATCCAGTGCATCCGCCGCGCCGCCGAAGGCTACAAAGCTTTCTACGGACGCATCCGCGCTAGCGGGCGGTATGGACGCGGAGAAATGTCTCGAGGCGATATGGGAGCAATTGATTGCCGCGCCGCCATCGCGCGGCCGCTCGATGTCCACCGTAGTCCTGCAGGACACAAAAGTTCTGCTGTCGTCCTGGGAAGTCACAGCATTCGTCAGTGAGGGCGGCCAGGAATCCGAGGACTTGCGGCGCGCCGTGGTAGCGAGGGCGCTGCTGGCAGTCGCCACCGATCGCCGGAGGCGCTCGGGAGACGAAACTGCTTTGACCGCGGCTCTCGCGCTCGCGCGCACCGAGGTTTCATATTTTCATGGGCGGATCGAACAGGCCAAGCGCGCCAAAAAAACCGAAGCCGCTGTAAATCTCGGAATCAGCACGAAACGATTGCTCTCCTGCATGGAAGAAGCGGAAAAACTCCAGTCCTGAGCGAAAGGAGCAGCGCGCCACTTGAATGACGCGAGTGTCCTGATCGTCTCCGACGACACGGAATTCGCGCGCGCGATTGCGGCGCGCTGGCAGACGGAGCGGCACGTTCCGGGAATCACGCTCGTTACGGGCGACGTCTGGCAGCCTGTGACCGGGCTGGGATACGACCTCGTCATCGTCGGCCCTGTTCGCAACGGGAAGCTGCCCTTGATTCTCGCCGCCGTCAGCGCTTCCTCGGGCACTGCGGCCGTCTACGTCGCCGAGGAGGAAGAAGACATCTCCTCGTTGCGCGCCACGCATCCGCAATTGCTGATTGTTCCCCGGCACGAGGACTGGGTCAGGACGCTCATCCTGATTTCAATCGAGGCGCTGCGGCGCGTCGAAGCGGTTGGCCGGGCTCAGCGCGCCGAACGTCTGGCACTCGCATGTCAGCGTCATGCGACTCTCGGGCACTACATGTTGGAGATGCGTCCGAGCGTCAACAACGCGCTGACGTCCGTCCTCGGTAACGCCGATCTTCTGCTGCTCGAGCCGGGACGCGTTTCGGGCGAGAGCCGCGAGCAGATTCAAGCGATTCACACCATGGCCCTGCGACTCAACGAGATCATGCAGCGATTCTCATCCCTGGCGAGCGAGATGCAGGCCGGTGAGAAAGAATCTCAAGCTGAGACGGAGAGCGCCTCGGGTCGCTTTGTCGGCAGGCTATGAGGGGCAACGACCTGCCCGTAAGCGGCCAGAAACAGGCAGGTTGCATTCGGGTTGCAGGCCTCGAAAACGCTGCGAGGGCTGGCTGCGGAGTTGCATTTCTTTCTCGGGGGATTTGAGCGTGGAGGTGCGTCAGTGGTGAAGAAGGTTCTGGTGGTTGACGATTCGCAAGCGGAGATCCGCCTTCTGCAATCGGTGCTGCAGCAGGGCGGCTTTCACTCGGTTGCTATTTCCGACCCGACGAAGATCGAGGAAGCGATCGAGGAAGAGCGGCCCAACGTGATCCTGCTCGACGTCGTGATGCCGCAGCGCAACGGCTTTCAGGCCTGTCGCGAACTGAAGAGCCAGGAGCACTACTCGCAGATTCCGGTGATTCTCGTGACATCCAAGACGGCGCCCAGCGATCGCTACTGGGGCGAGCAGCAGGGCGCAAACGGGTACGTCGCGAAACCGTTCACGCCGGAAGAACTGCTCAGCGCCGTGAGGAGATTTGCTTGATGCCAGGCGAGCCTGAGAACGCGGGGCTGGCCGCCGGACTTGAAGTCGGCGAGTTCCTCGAGGGCGAAGCTTCTTCGGGAGAGCGGCGCCCCGAGCGGCAATACTGCGTCTTCCGCGCCGGCCGCGAGCGGTTCTGTCTCTCGGTGCTCGAAGTTGAGGAAGTTGTGGACTGGCCGATTGTGACGCGGATTCCGCTGGCGCCTTCGTTTCTGATGGGCGTCTTCAATCTGCGCGGGACGATCGTGCCGCTGATGGACATCGCGTTCACGGAAGGCCGCCGGCCGGGCTTATTGCCGAAGCATGTGGTCGTGGCTGCAATCGAAGGCGACGCCCATCGCGAGGATCTGCGGCTCGGCATCGCCGCCGACGAGGTGATCGGAACGTATGCGGCGACCGAAGACGCGCTGCTCGACCAGGCGCCCGCCGAGGTGCCGCACTGCCGCGGGATGTTGCGTCACGACGACCGTCTGGCGCTGGTCATCGACCTGCGCCGCCTGACGGATGTTTTCCCCGTGCCGGTGATTTAAAGCCGGCGCGATTGCAGCTCTTTTGAATGCGCAAGTTCTGGGGAGGAAGTCATGAAAGCTCGTTTGAGCACCACAATCTGGTTGCTGGTCTTCTGGGCCACCCTGGCGCTGTTTGGGGTCCTCGGGCTGGCCTATCACGCCGGCAGAGAATCAGGAGGCCTGTCGATCCTCGACGCGCCTTCTTTGCCGGGCGGCGCCAGCGGAGCTCTACTCGCCGCGGTTGTTCTGGCGCTGGTGGGCGCGCTCTCGCTCGTGTTCGTGCTGAGCAAGCGCGTGCTTAAGCCGCTCGGTGACATCGCGAAGTTTTCCGAGCGCCTGGTGGCCGGCGACTCGCGCGCGCGCGCAGATATCGCCACCGACGACGAATTTGCGCTCATCGCGGAGAACCTCAACCGCAGCGCCGCGAAGGTCGCGCAGGCCGTGACCAACCAGCAGGCGCAGGACTCGCTCCAGCGCAGCATCACCGACCTGCTCAATACGATCAACCAGGTGGCCCGCGGCGACCTGACCATTCGCGGCAAGGTGACGAACGATGCCCTGGGCAACGTCGTCGATTCCGTCAACTTCATGCTCGACAATTTCTCGAAGGTTCTCGAGCGCGTCCGCAAGGCCGCCATCGACGTCAGCACGAGCGCCACGCAGATTCTCGGCGCGGCCGACGACATGACCGCCGGCGCCACGCAACAAGACCAGGAAATCACAAATACGTCGTCCGCCGTCGAAGAGCTGACGGTGTCGATGAAGCAGGTGTCGAACAACGCCGAAGCCAGCGCCGAAGCGGCTCGCCGCGCGCTCGATGCGGCCGAGCAGGGCAACCGCGCCGTGAGCGATACGCTCGAGGGCATGCAGCGCATCCGCGCTTCCGTGCAAGCCACGGCGAAGAAGATTAAATCGCTCGGTGACCGTTCGCTGGAAATTTCGGAAATCATCAACGTGATCAACGACATCACCGAGCAGACCAACCTTCTCGCGCTCAACGCCGCCATCGAAGCGGCTCGCGCGGGTGAAGCCGGCCGCGGTTTCGCGGTCGTCGCCGACGAGGTCCGCAAGCTCGCCGAGCACTCCCGCAGCGCGACCAAAGATATCGCCGCGCTCATCAAGGCGATTCAGGCCGAGACGAACGAAGCCGTCGTCGTCATGGAAGAGGGCACGCGCGAAGTGGAAGTCGGCGCGGGCCTCGCCGACCAGGCCGGCAAGGCGCTCGAGGCGATCTCGAGCGTCGTGCGGCAGTCGGCTGAGCTCGTCCAGGAGATTTCGCTCGCCTCAAAGCAGCAGGTGCGCGGCACGGAGGGCGTCGCCAACGCCATGCAGATCATTTCCGGCATCACGCGCCAGACCACGCAGGGCGCGCGGCAGACGGTTTCAACCGTCGGAACCATGGTCCGGCTCTCTGAACAGCTCAACGAAGCGCTCGCGCAATTCCGTTCGCAATCGGCGCGGTCTGCGGAACCGGCACATGCGACGCCCGCAGCAGAAGACGCCCGGCCCGTCGCGCCGGTGGGAGCTCTCCGCTAACGGCAAACTCTGCAATCCGCGCGAATTCGCCGGGGGCTGAACGCCGACCATGAAACCCCACCCAGTCTCGACCGCACGCATCGTCGAATCCGAGCTCGCCGAGATTCGAACGCTGATCGAGCACCGCTCCGCGATCCTGTTCGATTCCTCGCGTGAGCGATTCTTCTCCACGCGTATCCGCGAATACGTCGATGAGAAGGGCCTGGCCGGCGGAGCGGACTTGCTGCGGCTCGTGCGCGGTTCCAGCATCGAGTACGAAGCCCTGCTCGAGCGGCTGCTCACGCAGGAAACTTCGTTCTTTCGCTACCCGGCGGTCTTCGAAGCGCTCGAAAAAACGATCCTGCCCGAGTTGCAGGAGCGTAAATTCTGGGAAAATCCGCGGACGCTGCGCATCTGGAGCGCGGGCTGTTCCACCGGCGAAGAGCCCTATTCGATCGCGATCAGCCTTTGCGAGGCGCTGAAGTTTGCGGAGGCGTGGGAAACAGAGATCCTCGCCACGGACATCAGCCGTCGCGCGCTGCGCCACGCCGAACGTGGCGCCTATTCCAAGCGCAGCTTGCAGGACGTGCCACCCGCGCAGGTGGAAACGTACTTCACGGCGACGAAGCATGGATTCCAGGTCCGGCCTCGCATCCGGCGGATGATTTCCTTCGCGCAGATGAACCTCGTCGAATCCGTCTACGTCGGCAAGCTCGACTGCATTTTCTGCATGAACGTACTGATGTACTTTTCCGACAAGCGCCGCCTCGCGATCCTGCGCCGCTTCTACGACGCGCTCGAGCCCGGCGGCTATTTCCTGCTCGGCCACGCGGAAACGCTTTCGAACTCTCCGATGAAACTCGAGCCGGTGGTCCTCGGCGATTGCCGCGTCTATCGCAAGCCGGCTGCGGTCGAAGCGCGGCGCGAGACAGCCGCCGTGGAGGGAGCCCTGTGAACGGCCCGAATCAAGAGTCGATCGAGCTGTTCCTCCAGGAGGCTTCCGAAAACCTCCAGTACCTGCGCGAATACTCCGGCCTCTTGCAGGAGCCGCAGACGAAGCCCGAGGATCTCGAAAAACTTTACATCGCTTCGCACACGCTCGCCGGAACGTCGGCGAGTTACGGCTTTCCGCAGTTTTCCGAAGTCGCGGCGAAGACGGCGCACATTTTTCATTATGCGATGAACGCGGTCCTGACGCCCGACATGCATGGCCCGCTGACGGAATTCATCTCCGACGCAATCTCCGTGCTCGAGTTCGACCTCCTCCAAATCAGCTCGAGCGGCACGGAGACCTCGGATGATATCGCGACCTTCAAGCAGCGCTATGCCTTCGCTTTCCCCGCTGCGCCCGCCGAGTCAGCGACGGAACCAGCGGCGGAGTCGGTTGGCGCGGGCGAGCCCATTCCGGGGGTTTTCGCCGCCGGCTCGTTTGCCGACCGTTTGCCTCAGGATGGCGAAGTCCCGGATGAAGTTCTCGAGTTCTTTGTTCCCGAGGCCGAAGAGCATCTACAGGCGGTGACGGAATGCCTTTTGGCGCTCGAGGGCAATCCCAACGCCGACGACATCAATCGCTTGTTCCGCTCGATACACACGGTTAAGGGTTCGGCGGCCCAGGTGGGCCTGCACAGACTCTCCGCCGTCGCGCATCGCGTGGAGGATTTGATCGGGCAGCTCCGCGACGGCGCACTGCAGCCCAGCGCCGAAATCGTGGACCTCTGCCTCCAATCCGTGGACGTCCTGCGAAAATTCCTCACTCGCCAGTGGTCGAGCGAAGCCGAGATGATCGCTGCCGTAGACCCCTTGCTCGCGCGCATCACCGAGCTCGCGCCCGAAGAGCTCGCCGAAGACGCGCACGAGGGAGAGGCCGCGGCCGGAAGAGAAACGCCGCAGGCGGAAGCCGCTGTTCCCGCCGCTTCGCGTCCCGCGACAGCACAGCCTTTGCCGCAGGCGAAATCCGTGCGTATTTCGCTCGAGCGGCTCGACCGCATGATGAACGCTGTCGGCGAGCTGGTCATCAACCGGACCCGGATGCTCGGCCGCCTTGCCGAGCTGGGCAAGCTTGTGGAAGTCTTGAGCTTTTCGAAGAGCCGGCTCTCTGGCAAAGTTTCCGAGTTCCACGAAAAGCACGAGTTCAGTCGTATTCGCACGTCGCTCGTCCCCGGCAGCCAGCCGCCGCAGATGGACACGTTCCGCCGGCCCTCCGTGGCGCTGCCTTCGGTCGCGTCGAACGATCTCTTCGAATTCAGCGAGCTCGAGATGGATCGCTACGACGATTTCAACATTCTTTCGCGCTCGCTCACGGAAATCTCCGCGGACGTTTCCGAGGTTCTTGCGCAGCTCGAAGGCTTCATGGGCCGCGTCGATGTGGATATCGACGAGTTCACGAAGCTCGCGCATCACCTCCAGGACGAAATCACCGCCGCGCGCATGGTGCCGATCGGCAATCTCTACACGCGTCTGTCTCGCACCGTTCGCGACGCCGCGCAGGCCACCGGAAAGCCGGTTGAACTCTCGCTCGAAGGCGCCGAGACGGAACTCGACAACAACATCATCCAGCACATCTCCGATCCTCTGATCCACCTGGTTCGCAACGCCGTGGCTCATGGAATCGACGATGCCGAGACGCGCCGCAGCGCCGGAAAGTCCGAAAAGGGCCGCATTTCCGTGCGCGCCTATCACCGCGGCAACCACATCTTCATCGAAGTGGAAGACGACGGCCGAGGAATCGATTACGAACGCGTTCGCCAGGGTGTTATCGACTCCGGCGCTGTATCGCCGGTCGCCGCCGCCGAGCTGAGCGAGCGCGAGCTTCGCGAATTCCTCTTCCGCCCCGGGTTTTCGACCGCCACCTCCACGTCTGAACTTGCCGGCAGGGGCGTCGGCCTCGACGTCGTGCGCGCCAACGTGCATGCGCTGAACGGTGAAATCGAAGTCCGCTCCGAGAAAGGACGCGGCGCCTGCTTCACGGTGAAAGTGCCACTGACGCTCATCATTTCGCAGGCGCTGTTCGTTCGCTGTGGGACGTCCGTATTCGCGCTGCCGCTCGCTGTCGTGGAGGAGATCCGGCGGCTTCGTCCGTCCGAGATCGAGGATGTCGGCGGCAAACTTCTCACGCGCGTGCGCGACGTCGTCACCGAGGTCGTGCGCCTCGACTTGCAACTCGCGCTGGCGCCGCTTGAGCCGCTGAACGGTTACTTCCACATGGTCATCGTAAAGGTGGCGGGAAAGCACGTGGGCGTCGTCGTCGAGGAAGTTCTCGGCAAGGACGAGATCGTCATCAAGAACCTCGGCGATTACCTCCGCCGCGTGAAGCTGTTTCCCGGAACGACCATCGCTTCCGACGGCAGCCTGATCCTGCTGATCGACTTGAACCGCCTGGTTTCCGCGGACACCGCCGAGCGCCACGCCTTGCCTGCATCGTCTCCCGCGGCACGCGTTTTTGCGCCGGGCGCAGAAGCCGTCGCCGCCGGCAGCATTCCGTCGGAAGCCATGGACGCGATCGAGAACGATCGCGTGGTGGTCGTTGCGGACGATTCGATCAGCGTGCGGAAATTTGTCGGCCGCATGCTCGAAAAGGTCGGCTATCGAGTGAAGCTCGCTGCGGACGGCTTCGAGGCCTCCGAGATTGTCGCGCAGGTCGGCTGCCACCTGCTCATCACCGACCTCGAGATGCCGCGGATGAACGGCTACGAGCTGATGGCCCACCTGCGCCAGGATCCCGTGACTCGTCGAATCCCGGTGCTCGTGGTCACTTCCCGCGCCGGCGCGAAGCATCGGGACCGCGCCATGAAGGAGGGCGCGTCCGCCTTCCTGACAAAACCCGTGCAGGAAGATCAACTGATCGCGACCGTCGAAAGCCTGATCGGCTCGGAGACGCCGCAGGGACGGCCTGCCGCTGGTGTGCCGCTGAGGCAGGGTTGAGATTGCGATGACGAACGCGCCCGAAAAGAAAGTACGCGTGCTCGTGGTGGACGACTCCGCCTTCATGTGCAAGGTGTTGCAGGAGATCATCAACTCGGATCCGCAGCTCGAAGTCGTCGGGCAAGGGCGCGATGGCCGCGATGGCGTTGCTCTCGCGGAATCGCTGCGCCCCGACGTCATCACCATGGACATCAACATGCCCCACGTGGATGGACTCCAGGCCACCGAGCTGATCATGTCGCAGCATCCGCGCCCCATCGTCATCGTGAGTTCGGAGTCGCGCGAGGGCGCCGCGAGCACCTTGAAAGCCCTCGAGCTCGGGGCCATCGACTTCGTTCCCAAGCCTTCGAGTGGCATCGATCTGGACATGAAAACCGTGCGCGAGGAGCTTACGCGCAAGCTCAAGTTGGCTGCGAAGGTTCGCGTGGTCCGCACCGCGACGCGCTCGAAGCTTCCAATGCCCCATGCGCCGCTGTCCCCGGCCGCGAGCCTCGCGAATAGCGCCGCGCTTGCCCAGAGCGGCGGAAAATTCCCCATGGTCGTGATTGCCGCCTCGACGGGCGGCCCGGCCGCGGTGATGCGCGTGGTTGCCGCTCTGCCGAAGGAGTTTCCCGCGGCCGTGTTCCTCGTCCTGCACATGCCCGCGACATTCACAAAGCAATTCACGTTGCAGCTCGCGGAGATCGCTTCCATGCCGGTGAAAGAGGCGGAGGCGAACGAGACGGCCCAGCCCGGAATGATCTACCTCTGCCCGGGCTCTCATCACTTGCAGCTTTCCGCCGGCGGGAAAATCCTTCTCGACCCCGGCCCGCGCATCGAAGGCTATCGCCCCTCTGCGGACACGGCGTTCGAGAGCATCGCGGCCTATGCCCGACCGCTGACCGTCGGCGTCGTCCTGACGGGCATGGGAAACGATGCGGCCAAAGGCGTGCGCGCCGTGAAGGCCGCCGGGGGTTCCGTCTTGGCCCAGGACGAAGCGACGTCCATGATTTTCGGCATGCCGGCCGAAGCCATCAAGACCGGTGCGGTTGATGAAGTCCTCCCGCTCGATGAAATCGGCCCGGCGATTGAAAAGCGAGTCACGAAATTGAGCCGTCTGGTTCCGGTGGCTGCCCGATGAACCTGTCGACTGCTTCAGACCGCGAACACAACGGGACATCGCGCCGCTCGCGCCGGCCGGAGGCGGTGGTCCTGTTCTGGGTCGCAAATCAGATGTTCGCCATTGCCGCGCGTGCCGTGCAGGAGATTCGCAGCACGGACAGCCTGGCGGGCGCCGCCAACGAGATCGAGCAATCGGAATTGCCCAAGGTCCGGCACACCCTCCAGTGGGGGCGCCGCACCTGCTATGTCGTAAACGCCGGCGTCCATTTTGGCTTGCCGGTCACGCGCCCGGCGCTGGTCCTGATCTTGCGCCAACTGCGCGCGGCCGTGCTCGTCGACCGCATCGACCGCATGACGGAGATCGCCGCCGTCTATCCACTCCCCCATGCGTTCACTGGCGAGGAGCGCCGCTGGTATCGCGGTCTCGCGTACGTGGACGACTCGGTGATTCCGGTCGTTCAGCCGGCTGGGTTCCTGACGGCCGAAGAGTTTGCTCGGCTCGATCGCGTCTCCGGAGGCGGCGGATCGCAGCGCGAAATGGAAGGGGCGGTCCAGGCATGATTGCCGCGGAAACTGCGAGCCAGAATTCGTTCGTCCTGCTCCAGATCGGCGCGCGCCGGTTCGCACTGCCCGCGGGAATGGTCGCGGAACTCGCGCCGCCCGTCAGGCTGCACAAGTTTCCGCACACTTCGCCCTCCGTTGCGGGAGTGATCGTTCGCCGCCGGCACATCGTGCCTGTCTATGACGCGGGGCCGCTGCTCGTCGGCAAAAGTTCATCCGGACAACAGTTCTACCTCATTGCGCGGCGCGACTTTGGCGGCGCCGCCGAACTGGGCGCGATTCTGGTGAGCGGTGAGTGCGAGATGGCTACGGGTGAGATGCGGCCGGAGTCGGATCGTCCCGCATACGTCGCCGGAACGCTCGCGGTCGGCGATGAGTCGCTCGACGTGCTGAACCTCGAAGCTCTGTTGGCGTCGGCGGCGCAAGCCGGCGCGCTGGCGCGCGCGGAGGCGCAATCGTGAACGCGCCGGCAAATCTCCCGCGGGTCTTGCTGATCGACAGCAATGTCTACTTTGCGAAGCGGCTGGGTGACGCGCTGAAGCAACAGGGGTTCGACGTCATTCCGAGCACCCAGGCCTCGTATGCCCTCACGATGATCGAGTGGAACGCTCCGGCGATCATTCTCTGTGCCACGAACCTTCGCGAGATGGGTGCGCTCGAAATGGCGCCGCTTCTCCGTTCCGATCCGAAAACCGCCACGATCCCTCTGATCGCGATCGGTGGAGGCGGAGATCAAGCGCAGCTCGAAGCCTATCGCGCCGGCTGCGACGACTACGTGGATCGCCACCAGTCCCCCTCGGACATCGCCGCGCACGTGCGAAGTCTTCTCGTCAGCCGCCAGGACGGCTTCCAGCCGACGCAGATGCTCTCCACCGCGGACACGGCCCTGAGCGGCAGCCTTTCGCATCTCGATCTCCCCGGCGTGATTCAGATGTTGGGACAGGCTCATCAGAGCGGAGCGCTGCACATCAACGGTGCCGACACCGACGGAATCATCTTTTTTGAAGGTGGCGAACTCGTTCACGCCGAGTCCGGCGTGCTTTTCGGGGACGAAGCCGTCACGCAAATCGTCAAGACGTGCCAGGGCGCTGCGAAGGGTGTGTACAAGTTCGTCTACGGCGCCACCGCCGCGCAGCGGACCGTGCTGCGCTCGGCGACCGATTTGCTCCTCGACGCGATGCGGGAATTCGATGAAGGCGAGCGCGACACCGCGGAAGAAAACGTGGAAAAGGAGTCGTCATGAGCGAAACCGAAACCCTCACGCCCGCGCGCACTCCGACTGTCTATTTCATCGACGACAGCGCCACGATGCGCGAAGTGATCAAGATTGCGTTTCGCAAGGAGAACATCCACGTCATCACCTGCCCGGACGCGGCCTCGGCGCTCGCACAGTTCGGCGAAGCCGCGCCGGATGCCGTCATCACAGACGTTATCATGCCGGACAAAGATGGCTACGAAGTGTGCCAGTTGATCAAGCAGAACCAGCAACTCGCCCGGATTCCCGTGATCTTGATGTCCGGCGTCGTGAACCGCACCGTGGCCGAAAAGGCGACGGCGGTCAAAGCCGATGAGCTGATTCGCAAGCCGTTCCAGCCGCGAGACCTGATCGCCCGCGTGAAAAGTCTTCTGCATCCGAAGTTCGCCGGCCTTTCGGCGAAGGGAAGCTCGACAGACGAGGATGCGCGCAGGCCCTCGCAGGTGTTGAGCGGCCTGTTTTCCGCAGGCCAGGCGCCCGCTGAGCCCGCAAGTGCCGCGGCTCCCCGCGCGAACCCAGCGCCGGTCGCGGCGCCGGCCCTGTCCGCGCCCCGGCCGCGCCCCGCAGCGCCCGTCACGGGCGCTGCCATTCCCACTGCCGCAGGGGTCCAGAAGCTGAGGAACGAGATCGTCCGTCTGGAGCTTCTCGTGAAGAAACTCCAGGCAGCGCTCGAGGCTGAACGCGAGTATTGCGCCGCCCTCGAAACTCATCTGAAGAACCTGCCGGGCTCCGAATAGCCAGCACACGCTTCTGCGGCCTCGCGGCGTTCCCATGAATCTCTTCGTTACTCCTGAGAATAGGCGGCTTACCGGTCGCTTGACCGGTGCTACAGCGCGTAATAACTTGGAGTTACCTCTCTCGAGGCCAGGCGGTTCGCGTTGGCTAGGCGCGCTTTACCGGAGACTCCCTGGGGCGCCGGGGCGAACAGTGTATCGCTATTTCTTTTTCGGTCATCGTTCGGGGGGCTGACCCCCGCGGGTATCCGTTCGCCGTGACGGCGGAAACGCGGGACGTCAGTTGGACGGGCGCTTGCCTGAATGGCTTGACCCACATCGTCGAGCCCGGCTGGAGGGTCGAACTCGAATGCCAGAACCAGAAGGCCTGGTATCGAGTCCAGTGGGTCGGTCAGGACGGCAGTCCCCTGGCCGGACAGGTGGGAGTCCGCTGCCTGGAACCGGACAGGTTCAGGGGGCTTGCCTCCGAAAGAATGGGAGCCTGATACGTACGATCCAGCGAAGCCAGAGCCGTTCGCCGTCCAGCCACGGATGGCCGCCGCAACAAATGCCACGGCCTCTCCGCCGGAACGCCGCCAGTTCGCTCGCCAAACCTGCCGGATCGGAGCTCAGGTCGCCACCTCGGGAGACGGACTTCAGAATCCCGGAACGATCACGGACATTTCCCTCGGCGGCTGCTACGTCGAAATGCTTTCGCCCCTGCCCATCGACACGGCGGTCGAACTGTCTTTCAACCTGGATGACAACAGCCTCGTGCATGTCTCGGCCAAGGTTCGCTCCTCGCACACGGGATTTGGCATGGGGCTGGAGTTCGGAAACATGGGCCCCGAAAATCTCGAGAGTTTGCGGCGGTTCACTGGCTCGCCGGGCGCGGCTCCCGAACCCGCGAAGGCGTCGGTCGTCGAGCAACCGAAGCCGGCTCCGCCCAAGGCAACTGCCGGCGCCCGCCCGTACGCAGCGCCGGAATTCGATCCCGTCGATATCCCGGCGACCAAGGAAGCATTCGCCGCCGTCTTGCGGATCCTGCTGCGCCGAGGACTCGTCACGCGCGCCGAGTTGATGGAAGAGCTGGAAAAACTAAAAGCTCCCCAAAAGTGATTTCCCGATACCGCGCGTCAGTCGAGCCCCTTCGAGCGCAGGAATTCGCCCGCGACGTCGCTGACGTCACGGCCTTCCCCCGCCACCGCGTAGTTCATTTTCTGCATTTCCGCGTCGGAGATTTTCCCAGCGAGTCCGGCGATGGCCGCCCGCGCCTCCGGATGGAGGGCGAGTGTGCCTTCGCGCACGACGGGCACGGCTTCATAGGGCGGAAAGTAATGCTTGTCGTCTTCGAGGATGACCATGTCCCGCGCCGCGAGCAGGCCATCCGTCGAGTTCCCGGCGACGAGATCGACTTGCTTGTCGAGCAGGGCGCGATAGAGCAGGCCAAGGTCGAGAATTCGCGGCGGGGCGGTGAATTGCAGCCCGTAGACGCGCGCGAGGCCGGGGTAACCGTCGGGCCGCTCCATGAACTCGTAGCCGAAACCGGCGCGCCACTGCGGCGCGTAAGGCGCGGCATCCGAGATCGTTTTCAGACTTAGACGGCGCGCATCTTCGCCACGAATCACAATCGCAAACGTGTTGTTGAATCCGAGCGAGGGCATGACTTCCAGCCCGAATCGCCGCTTGTATTCTCGCTGTACGCGCCCGAAAACGGCGGAAGGATCGCTTTCGATGGGATCGTGCAGGATCGCGGTGAGCGCTGTGCCGGCGTATTCGACGTACGTGTCGATACGCCCGGCGAGAAGAGCCTGCTGGCAGATATAGCTGCCCGCGAGATAGAAGCGGCGCTCGACGCGCAGGTGCGTTTTGGCTTCGAGGCGCTGCGCGAGGATTTCGCCGAGCAGGGCCTGCTCGGGAAAATTCTTCGAGCCGACCACGATCGTGTCGCGGCCGCGAGCGCCGCAACCGCACAAGACGCCTACGATCCCGAAGGCAAGCCAGGCGCGGAGCGCTCTCATCGACGGATCACCGCGCGGGACGCAAGCGCCGCTCGAGAACGCTCAGCAGAAAGTCAGCAGCCAGCGCGAGCAGGGCTGCCGGTATGGCTCCCGCGAGAATCAGGGAATCGTTCACCATCGCCAGGCCGCGGAAGATGTACTCGCCCAAACCGCCCGCGCCCACGGCGGCGGCGATCGTCGCGATGCCGATGGTGAGAACGGTGGCGACCCGGATGCCTGCGAGAACAGTTGAAAGCGAGAGCGGCAGCTCGACTTTGAACAAGATCTGGCGCTGCGTCATGCCCATCCCGCGTGCGGCCTCCCGGACCGCCGGGTCCACGCCGGCGATTCCCGCCGCGGTATTGCGGATGATGGGAAGCAAGGCATAGAGCGTGAGGGCGGCGATCGCCAGACGGGCAGCGCGTTCGCCGAGCCAGGGAACGGGGAGCAGGAATCCGAAAAGCGCGAGGCTCGGAATCGTTTCGGCGATATTGGCGGTGCCGAGGATCGGCTTTGCAAGCCATGGGCGGCGCGCAACGAGAATCCCGAGCGGGACGCCGATGGCCACGGCAATGAGCATCGCTGCGGCCACAAGCGAGATGTGCTCGACGGTTGCCTGGAGAATTTCGTTCGGGTGCTTCAGGAAATATTGAATCACGTTCATTTGTCCCTCTCGAATTGTTCCAGGCGGCGCAGTTGCTCGGCGTATGCTGCGGCAACCGGTTCGTTCGAAGACAGGAATTCTCTCGGCGAATAGATGCCCCGGAGCTCTCCGGCTTCGAGCAGCGCGATTCGGGTGCCGAGCAGGAGGGCTTCACTCGTGTCGTGCGTCACGATGACGATGGTCTTTCCGAGGCGCTGTTGCAGGGCCTGAAATTCGTTTCGGACTTCCGCGCGTGTGAGCGGGTCAAGCGCGCCGAAGGGTTCGTCCATCAAGAGTATGGGTGGGTCGGCGGCAAGCGCTCGGGCGACGCCGACTCGCTGGCGCTGGCCGCCGGAAAGTTCATGCGGATAGCGCTGCAAAAATGTTCCGGGGTCGAGGCCGACAAGAGCGAGCAGTTCTTCGACGCGCGAGCGGATGTGCGCGGAAGGCTGTCCTTCGAGGCGCGGAACGAGCGAGACGTTCTGTTCGACGGTGTAGTGCGGGAAAAGGCCGGCTTCCTGGATGACGTAGCCGATATGGCGGCGCAAAGCGATGGGGTTCCAGGCGACGGTCGGGCGGCCTTCGACCTGCACTTCGCCGCCGCTCGGCTCGAGCAGGCGGTTGATGAGTTTCAGAGCGGTCGTCTTTCCCGCGCCGCTGCGGCCGAGAAGGATCAGAGTCTCGCCGCGCTGGATCGTGAAGCCGACGCCGTTGAGCAGCGTCTGGCCGTTCGGCAGCTTGTAGTGCACACCGCGAAACTCGATGACGGCTTCGCCGCCTATCTGGCCAATCGCGACGGCGCTCATCGGGAGGAATCGCTCTCCAGGAATCGGCAGACATCGCGCAGCACGCGCGCCATCATCGCCTCGGTGAGTTTGCCGGTGAAGGTGTTTTGCTGGCTCGGATGATAGGCAACGAACAGGCGCGGCAGACCGTCACCGAGTTCGTAGCTCGCACCGTGCCGGAAAGGAAATGCGGCCGCGCTCGCAATCTTGCCGCGCTCTTTCAGCAAGCCGAGATAGACGCGCATGGCGATTCCGCCGAGAGCGAGAATCGCGCGCGGCCGGAGAATCTCAAGTTCTTTTTCGAAGTATGGACGGCAGTTGGCCGCCTCGGAAGGCAGCGGCTTGTTGGCGGGCGGGGCACAGCGAAGCGCGGCCACCACGTAGGCATTCTTGAGGACGAGGCCGTCGTCGCGCTTGGTCGAAGTCGGCTGGTTCGCGAAGCCGGCGTCGTAAAGCACTTTGTAGAGGAAATCTCCCGAGCGGTCGCCGGTGAAGACGCGGCCGGTGCGATTTCCGCCGTGCGCCGCGGGCGCGAGGCCCAGGACGAGCAGCTTCGCGCGCGGGTCGCCGAACCCCGGAACTGGCTTGCCCCAGTAGTCCCAATCGCGGTAGGCAAGGCGCTTTTCGCGCGCGGCCTTCTCGCGGTAAGCGACGAGGCGCGGGCACTTGCGGCACCGGATGATTCGCTGATTCAGTTGTTCGAGCGCTAGCAAGGATGCCTCTCAAATGTCGTGAAGTACGTTGCGAAGACCCCCGGTTTCAGTGACGGGTAGAAGGGCACCACCGGTGAGTGTTTTCAGCAAGTTACAGCCAATTCTACTCGACAACAGTACCGAGTAGCTGGGAAGGTCGAGTGGGCTAGTGTCGAGCGTCGAGCGTGTGGTAGCCACGCCGTGCGCCGAGGACGGAATCAGGGCCCGCAATTGATCGACACTGCTCGTCGTTCTAGCCACCTTGTTCCTCCTCTCCTTCTCTTTTTTTCCTTCTGATCCTATTTGCACGGCCAGGGTAACACCCGGGAGGCGAGTTGCAAGGATGAGGTTATGTGGACTTTTGATCAAGGAGGCCACAAAGCAAAGTACGCACGCCGTATCCAGTCGCGAACTAAAATCGTCATATTAGTGTGAAGTTCTGAGTCAAGCCGGCAGTCCGCAGGCGCGCGCTTGCACGTAGTCGCGGATGCACTAAGATGGGTTTAGGGGCAGGGAGTCATGAATAGCACCAGCGAGAAAATCGTGATTGTCGAAGCGGATGCGGCGAGCCGCGAGGTTCTGCTGGCATTGGTGCGAAGCGCGGGATACGACGCCTCGGCCTTTGCAACCGCCGGCGAAGGGCTGGACGCCGTCCGGCGGCTCGGGGCCGATCTGCTTCTGCTGGACACTCTGCCGGGCGGTCCGGCGGATACCCTAGTGAACGCGGGACTGCCCGGTGGGAACGTCCTGCACGCGCACGAAACGATAGCCACGCTTCGCGGCGCCCTCGCCACGGAGGGAATTCGCATCATCCTATTGGTCGGCCTCGGAGCGGGAGAGCGAGCCGCGGCGCTCGACCTTGGCGCCGATGATGCGGTCTCGCAGCCGTTCGAAGCAGCAGAGCTGCTGGCGCGCGTGCGAGCGCTATTGCGGGCGCGTCGGGCGGACACGCGGCTCCTCGAGAGAACGCGGCTCGCGGAAGAAGGCCAGCAGATTGCGCAAACGGCATTCGAGGCGCTTGCCGTCACGGAGAAGATGGCGAGCGACGCTTCCTCGCTGAACCGCCGCCTGAAAATTGGCTTGGGCGCGGTCTTTGCCATCGTGGTCGTCATGGCGGCGATCTATTTTCTCTTGGCGCACAATTCGCAGAAGGACATGCAGCGCACGACCGCCACGATCATGCGCCTGGAACGCGGACTGATGCACCAGCAGGACGTGATTGCCGAGGTGCGCAGGCTCCGCCAGCGAGGAACGCCCGATGGAGCGCTTGCCGGAAAAGATGAGTTGCAAAAACAGGCGGCGGACCTTCAGGCTCAAATGACGAATGCCGGCTCCAGCCAGGGAGCCGAGCTGCAACGGGAATTGGACGAGACGAACGCGCGCCTGAAGCGAGTTGAGCAGGGAGGCGATTCCGCCGGGAACTTCATCGGAGCGGACGTGCAGAGCGTCTGCTTACTGCATATTTCGGTGGCGTTTCGGGAGCAACAGAGCGGCCAGACGCTGCGCTACGCCGGCCTGAACCAGCAGGGCGAACCGCTGCAAGGCAGCGATGGGAATCCGCTCCTGACGATCGATGGGCGCGGACCGGAAGTAAGGTTGGATGTGTTCGGCACGGGATTCCCGGCAGGCGCCGACGGGCGGATCATCACCAACCGGCACGTTGCCGAACCCTGGTGGAACAACGATGACATCAGCGAGCTTACGAACCAGGGGTTTCAGCCGGTGATCTCGTCGATTCATGCCTATTTTCCGGGAGATCCGCGCGCGTACACCGCTGAGATCGAGCAGATTTCAAAGGATGCAGACCTGGCAACGATGCGGATCACGACGCAGGGCCTGGCGCGCCCGGCCCTTTCCATCGATTCGGCGAAGGAAGCGGCAGTGACCGGCCAGCCGATCGTCCTGATGGGCTACGCCACGGGACTTGCGGCGATTCTCGCGCGCACCGACGAGAACACGGCACAAGATATCCTGACCCAGAGCGGCGGCGACGTCTCGCAAGTGCTCGACGAGCTGGCTCGCCGCAACCTAATCCGGCCCATCATCACGCAGGGGCACATCGGAGATGTCCTACCGGATAAGATCGTGTTCGACGCGCAGAC
The DNA here is from genome assembly GCA_050015155.1 of Candidatus Acidiferrales bacterium. Lineage (GTDB taxonomy): Bacteria > Acidobacteriota > Terriglobia > Acidiferrales > UBA7541 > Palsa-295. Next base: position 160,502 of record JBEKBY010000002.1, read on the forward strand.
CACGTCCGGTGGATCGGGCGGACCACTTTTCAATCAACAGGGAAAGGTGATCGGCGTTACGTATGCCGTGTTGAAAGGCTTCGGAGGCTCGAATTTCGGCATTCCCATTCGGCTTTCGGAACCGCTGCTGAGTTCTTCGTCCGCACACCCGACAAACTAGCGCGCGGGCTGGCCATGCCTCGTTAGTGCGCAGGGCCGAAATATGCACCTTTGGCGTGCGCGACTTCCATCGGGTAAACTGAACGAACGCCCGCCGCGAGTGGGATGAAACCGGGGCGGCTGGCGCCTCCTTCTATGGAAACCAGGTCACGCGAAGGGACGATTCTCGACCGGATTGTCGAGGCGCGGCGCGAGTCGATCGCGCACCGGAAACGCGTGTTACCGGACGTGGCGCTGAAGCTGGCCGCGGGCAAGGCCGAAGCGCCTCGGGACTTTGCGGGCGCGCTTGCGAGGGTGGGCTACAACGTGATCGCAGAGCTGAAAAAGGCATCGCCTTCGCGCGGAGTGATGCGCGAAGACTACGCTCCCACGGCGCTGGCGGCGAGTCTCGAAGACGCGGGAGCGGCGGCGCTCTCTGTCCTGACGGAGGAGGAGTTTTTTCTCGGCTCGCTGGCGGACTTGAAGGCCGCGAAGAAGGCGACGCAGATTCCAATTTTGCGCAAGGATTTCATTGTCGATCCGTGGCAGGTATGGGAATCGCGCGCGGCGGGCGCCGATGCGTTTCTGCTGATCGCGGCGATTCTTAGTGACCAGGCGCTCGGCGAACTGCTCGAGCTTGGCCGATCGCTCAAGATGGAGCCGCTGGTGGAGGTGCATACGCGCGAGGAACTCGAGCGGGTGATTGCGGCCGGGGCGCGGATCGTCGGCGTCAATAACCGCGACCTGCGGGATTTCAAGGTGCGGGTCGAGACGTCGCTTGAGCTCATCGAAGCGATTCCGGAGGAGTGCATCGCGGTGAGCGAGTCCGGACTGCGCACGCACGAAGATTTGGCCCGGCTGCGGGGCGCGGGGTTCGATGCATTTCTGATCGGCGAGCATTTGATGAAGGACGCCGACCCGGCCGCGCCGCTGCGCGAGCTAATCGGGTCTGTCTGAGCGACCGCGATGGCCAGGGTGAAAGTGAAAATCTGCGGGATCACGAATTGGACGGACGCGCGGCGGGCCGTCGCGGATGGGGCGGATATTCTGGGCTTCAACTTTTATGCGCGCAGCCCGCGTTACATCCGGCCCGTGAAAGCGAAGGGGATCGTGCGGCGATTGCCGAAGAGAATTTCGGCCGTCGGAGTTTTCGTGAACGAGAGCGAGCCGAAGATGCTCGAAGTCGCGCGCGCGGTGGGGCTTGACGCAGTACAACTGCACGGAGACGAGCCGCCGGCTGTGGTCGCGCGGCTGAAGCGCTCGCGGCCTGCGATCGATGTGATCAAGGCGATTCGCGTGAGAAAATCGACGGCGGCGAGAGAACTGGCACGATTCGAGGGCGCGAGCGCTCTCCTGCTAGATGGGTTCGATCGGTGGGCGCGCGGCGGAACAGGCAAGACGTTCGATTGGAGCATTGCGCGGCGTGCGAAGCGGTACGGCCGGATTTTTCTGGCAGGTGGGTTGACGCCGGAAAACATCGGCGAAGCGATTCGCGCGGCCCGGCCGTATGCGGTGGATGTTTGCAGCGGCGTCGAGGCAAAGCCCAGGAAGAAAGATGCGGCGCGGATGAAAGATTTGATGCGCGCGGTGAAGGGTGCGCAGAGAAGGAAAAGATGAGTTCGATCGCACAGGTGGTGCCGGACACGCGAGGGCGGTACGGCGCCTATGGTGGGCGGTATGTTCCGGAGACGCTGATGGCGCCCCTCGAAGAGCTTGAGCGCGCGTACGCCGAAGCGCAGGCGGATCGCGGCTTTCACGCGGAGCTCGATGACCTGCTTAAGAATTTCGCGGGGCGGCCGACGCCGTTGCAATTTGCTTCGCGGCTGACCGAGCAGCTCGGCGGCGCGCGAATCTACCTGAAGCGCGAAGACCTGCTGCACACCGGCGCGCACAAAATTAACAACTGCCTGGGCCAGGGCCTGCTGGCCGTGCGGATGGGCAAGAAGCGCGTGATTGCGGAAACGGGCGCGGGGCAGCACGGCGTGGCGACGGCAACGGTGGCCGCGCGGCTCGGGCTTTCGTGCACCGTGTACATGGGCACGGAAGACATGGAGCGGCAGCGGCTGAACGTGTTTCGCATGCGTCTGCTCGGCGCGGAGGTGATCGGCGTCGACGCAGGCAGCCGCACGCTGAAGGACGCGATCAACGAAGCGATGCGCGACTGGGTGACGAACGTGCGCACGTCGCACTATCTGCTCGGGTCGGTGCTCGGGGCGCATCCGTATCCGCGGATCGTGCGCGATTTTCAGAAAATTATCGGCGAGGAGGCACGCGAGCAGATTTTGCGCGCGGAAAAGCGCCTGCCGGATCATCTTTTCGCTTGCGTCGGCGGCGGATCGAATGCAATCGGGCTTTTTCACGCGTTCCTCGGCGATGAGCGAGTGAAGATGGTCGGCGTGGAAGCCGGCGGGCGAGGTAAAACGCTCGGCGAACACGCCGCGAGGCTTGCCGCGGCGCGAGGCTTCACGGGCGCGCGGCCGGGCGTCTTGCAAGGCACGTACACGTATGTGCTGCAAACCGCCGACGGCCAGATCGCAACGACGCATTCGATTTCGGCCGGACTCGATTATCCGGCGGTCGGCCCGGAACACGCGTGGCTCGCCGAGCAAGGCCGCGCGGAATACACGGCCGTCAGCGACGAAGCGGCGATCGAAGCGGCGCGAACGCTCGCGCACCTCGAAGGAATCATCCCCGCTCTTGAATCGGCGCACGCCGTCGCCGAGCTCATCACCCGCGCGCCGAAAATGAAGAAAGAGGAAATCGTGATCCTCAATGTCTCGGGCCGCGGCGACAAAGACATGGAAACACTGTCGCGTTATGTGTGAGGCGCGCCATGTCTGAAGCGGCCATCCCGAAGTCATCCGCCACAAAGCAGGCGCCCGCAGAAACCGCGAGTCGAATCGCGCGGCGCTTTGCCGCGCTCGCCGAAAAGGGCGAGATGGGCCTTGTGGCGTATATTACGGCGGGCGATCCGTCGCTCGACGCGACGGAGAAGATCGTCCTGGCGGCAGCGGGTGCCGGCGCGGACGTGATCGAACTCGGCGTGCCGTTCAGCGACCCCGTGGCCGACGGTCCGACGATTCAGCGGGCGAGCGAAAGGGCGCTGCGCAGCGGAACCACGCTGGCCGACGTGATCGAGCTGGTGAAGCGAATCCGGACACGCAGCGAGGTGCCGCTCGTGCTTTTCAGCTATTTCAATCCGATATTGCAGATGGGACTCGAGAAGTTCGCCGGCGCGGCTGCAGCGGCGGGCGCCGATGGCGTGCTCGTGACCGATTTGACGCCGGAGGAAGCGGGCGAGTACCGCGCGGCGCTGCACGCGCGCGGGCTGGACACGATTTTCCTTGCGGCGCCGACATCGACCGACGCGCGGCTCGCGCAGATTGCCGCGTGTTCGACCGGCTTCCTGTACCTGATTTCGCGGATGGGTGTGACGGGCGAACGCAACGCCCTGTCCGAAGAGTTGCCGGAGCTGGTGCGGCGCGTGCGGCGGTTCACGAAACTGCGCCTCGCCGTCGGCTTCGGGATTTCACAGCCGGCGCACGTATCGGTGCTGGGCGGAATCGCGGACGCGGCCGTCGTGGGGTCGGCACTCGTCGCGGAAATCGAGAAGGCCGCGAACGCCGACGATGCCGCGGCCGCCGTGGCGGGAAGAATCCGAGTGCTGAAGCAGGCCGCGCGCAGGGATTAGCCAGCGAAGCGAAGCGCAGAAGTAGGGCGCCGTGGGCGGCAAACATGCAGGCTACGGAGTTGTAGTAAACTGTCTCATCCCTTCCGTTGTAATCGCGATTTGAGGAGACATAGATGGACAAGCGTGTTGCGAACGCTGAAGCAGTGATCGGCCGCGTCAAGGATGGCGCGACGATCCTGATGGGCGCATTCGGGACCTGCGGGGTTTCGGAAAACCTGATCAATGCGCTGCTCCGGCAAGGCTCGAAGAACCTGACGATCGCTTCGAACAATCCGGGAACGGATGGTTACGGCATCGGTTTGCTGATCGAGAACCGGCAGGTGAAGAAGCTGATCGCGAGCTACGTGGGAAGCAACAAGTTCTTCGAGAAACTGGCGCTGAACAACGAGATCGAGATGGAATTGAATCCCCAGGGCACGCTCGCCGAGCGGATGCGGGCCGCCGGGGCGGGGATTCCGGCGTTCTTCACGCCCACGGGCTACGGCACGATGGTGGCCGAAGGCAAAGAGGTGCGCGAATTCAACGGCCGGCCGCACGTCCTGGTGCCAGCGCTGCGGGGCGATTTCGCGTTCGTCAAGGCGTGGAAGGGCGACCGCTGGGGCAATCTCGTGTATCGCAAGACGGCGCGCAATTTCAATCCTGTGGTGGCCACGGCCGCGGACTACGTGATCGCGGAGGTCGAACAGATGGTCGAACTCGGCGAATTGGATCCGGACGGCATTCACACGCCCGGAGTCTTCGTGGACGCAATCTTCCAGGGTACGAACTACCTGAAACCGATGGAGCCCGGGCCGAAGCGGAAGCGAGGAGCATAAATGGACAAGCGGGAGTTTATCGCGCGGCGCGTGGGACAAGAGTTGCGCGACGGGTTTTACGTCAACCTGGGCGTCGGAATCCCTACGCTGATCCCGAATTACCTCCCGCCTGGGATCGACGTGATTTTGCAATCGGAGAACGGCATGCTGGGCATCGGGCCGTATCCCTACGAAGGCGAAGAGGACCCCGACCTGATCAACGCGGGCAAGGAGCCGGTGACGGAGCTTCCCGGCTGCTCGTATTTTTCGAGCGCGGACTCGTTTGCGATGATCCGCGGCGGGCACATCGACGTGAGCGTGCTCGGCGCGCTGCAAGTGGACGAAAAGGGGACGCTGGCGAATTGGGCCGTGCCGGGGAAGATGTTGAAGGGCATGGGCGGCGCGATGGACCTGGTGGCGGGAACGAAACGCGTGATCATCGCGATGGAGCACGCGACCAAGGACGGCGGGCCGAAGATCATGAAGAAGTGCACGCTGCCGCTGACGGGCGTCGAAGTCGTGGACCTGATCGTGACCGACATGGCCGTGATCGAAGTGACGCCGAAAGGGCTCTTGTTGCGCGAGGTCGCGCCCGGCGCGACGCCTGAAGACGTCCAGAAGGTGACGGAGCCCGCGCTCCTGCGCGCGCCCGGCCTGAAGACGATTTCGGTCTGATACCCGCGCGTGCGGGATAACCCTTGCGCGCCGCCCGGGTGGGCAGCGGCAACTGCGATACCATTGCTAAGGTATTGCTACGGGGTCGTCGAGGAGAGACGATGGAGCCGCATTCAATTGTCGTCGTGAGCCTGCACAGCCCCAAGGAAAGACTCTGGGGCGAATTGATGGATATTTCGAACGCCGGAGTCACGCTGCGGGGGATCGACCTCGGATCGTTCGATGATTTCGTGAGCCAGGTGCTGCATCCGGAAGGCGACCGCATCGGCTTGCCGACGCTGTTCTTCCCGATGGTACGGATCGAGCGAATCGCGCTCGACGAGGCTCGCGGCTCGATCCCTTCGCTGGCGGAGATGTTCGAGAGAAAAGTGGGCCGCTCGCTGGTGGATTACCTCGCGCAGTTTGCCTGACCGGGCGCCGATTGATTCGCCGGACAGAGCGCGGGCAAAGCTCGGATCAAATCCATGCGCAGCCGAATCCTGACCGTTCCCAACCAGCTCACGTTCCTGCGCCTCGCCTTTCTGCCCTTCTTCATTATTGCCATCAAGTACGACCATTACGGGGTGGCCCTGGGGATTCTGGTGGCGGGCGGCGTGAGCGACGGGCTCGACGGGCTGCTCGCGCGCAGCTTGAATCAGAGGACGGCGCTCGGCGCCTACCTCGATCCCATCGCGGACAAGCTGCTGCTTTCGTCGTCCTATTTCGTGCTGGCGCTCAAGGGAAAGATCGGGTGGTGGCTGGCGATCCTGGTTCTCGGCCGCGACGTTCTGATCCTGGCCGCCTGCGCCGTGATTCTCCTGACGGTGGGCTATCGGCCGTTTCCGCCGAGCGTTTGGGGAAAGGCGACAACCTTTTTCGAAATCCTTCTGGTCACGCTGGTGCTTCTGCTGGCGGCTTGGGAAGACCCAACGCTGTGGCTCGTGCGGCAGGTGTGCGCTTACTGCGTTGCTGTATTCGTGATGATTTCGGGAATTCACTACAGCATCGTGGTGTCGCGGCAGTTGCACGCGGAAGGGGCTTCGCACGGCCCTCCGGCAAAATAGAGCTACAGCCTATCTTGTGTGCAAGACCGTGAACGCGGTCATTCCGAAACTTACGATGACGGCGAGCGCCGCGGCCCAGCCCATTGCGTAGGCTCGCTTGCGCTCCTCCGGCGAGGTCGGCGGGCGGTCCGCCATGAGCTTGCCGAGCGCGAATCCGCTTACAAATCCGCCGAGGTGGGCCATGTTGTCAATTCCCGGAAACAGCAGCCCCCACACGGCGATGTAGATCAGCCAGCGGATGACCTGGCTGCGGAGCATTTGCATCCCAGCGCTCCGCCGGCCCGTCGTGACGGCCAAAAGCACGCCGATCAGGCCAAGGAGCGCACCCGAGCCGCCAACGCTGAAATGTCCGAAGAAGCTGCTCAGCACGTAGCCGCCGATTCCCGTCGCCACGTAGATGAAAAGATACCGGGCCGAGCCATACAGTTCCTCGATCTGAGGGCCGATATCCATCAGCACCCACATGTTGAAGAGAATGTGCAAGATGCTGGCGTGAAGGAACACGGCCATAACGAAGCGCCAAGGCTCCGCAATATCTACCGGCAACGGAAGCGAGGCGCCCAGGCGTTGGAGGACATCGCCCTGGATCGCGCCGAAATTGAAGAGGCCGGATAACCCGCCGCCCATAGCCGCAAAACCGCTGATGCGCAGCGTCCACAGCAAGCTCACGAAGTAAAGGGCACAGCTCAGGGTCAGGATCGCGTACGTGGCGGGCGACGTCATCGGCATCAGGCGGCCGAGCGACCGGCTGGCTGCGGCGAGCGAGAAGTTCACGTTTGCGCCGCACTGATAGCAGCGCGACGCGGTGGCGCCAACAAGCGTGCCGCACGATGGACACAGTTTGGGGCGCGGCTCGCCGCGGCCGAAGAATCCGCTCATCTTTTCACCGGTTTTCTTTTCATCAGGCCGATCGCCGCGAAGCCAATAGGGTTCCTTGCGGGAACGCGAGTGCGTTTCTATAATACCGGACTTGAGTCCAAACGAGTGAATCGCGAAACTCGATTGCCGTGGCGGCTGGCGGTCGTGTTGGCGATTTCGGTGGTGGCCGCTGCGGGCTGCGGCCATCGAACGTACACGACGCAGCCTCCGGCGCCGACGCCGCAGCCGTCGCCGTCATCGCGTCAGCCTCCCCCCACCGAGAGACAGCCCGTCGTTCCGGGCGAGTACGTCGAAGAGGGCGTGGCATCGTGGTACGGGATTCCGTTCGACGGCCACCGCACGTCGAACGGCGAGATCTACGACATGCACGCGTTCACGGCGGCGCACCGGACGCTGCCCTTCGGCGCGGTCGTGCGCGTGACAAACCTCCGCAACGGGCAGCAGACGGAAGTCCGCATCAACGACCGCGGCCCTTTTGTCGCGAACCGGATCATCGATCTCTCGTTTTCGGCCGCACAGGCGATCGGCATGGTGGGGACGGGCACGGCGCCAGTCCGGCTCGAACTGACGTCCGGGCTGAATCCGCAGGTTGGCTTCTTCGGCGTTCAGGTGGGCGCGTTTGCAAGTCAGGATAATGCCGCGAGGCTGCGCGCGCAGCTCGCGATGCGCTACTCACCGGTCAGCATTGCCGTGTACGACTCGCCGAGCGGCATTTTCTATCGCGTGCGCGTGGGCCGGTTGCCTACGGAAGATGCCGCGCGCCAGCTCGCCGGCGAGTTGCGCTCCGACGAACAGCTCAATACATTCGTCGTCCGTCTCGACGACTGATGCTGATCTCGCATCGAGTATCCTTTACACTTTACAATGTCGTGCCGGGCGCACCACGCCGGCAAGGACCCATGGCTGCTCATCCCGCGCCGTCTTTTGTACAACATTTCCGCGCTCTCCTGCTGGCAGGCGTTTTCTCGGCCGGCTTGCTCGGTGGCGCCCGGCTCGCGCTACCATCGACGGTTCGCGGGCAGGCGCCGTCCACGCCCCTCACAACGTGGGCTTTGACGATCGTGCTTCCTCCAAAAGTTGTTGCCGGCCAGCCAGCAACGTTTGCGGCGCTCGGCGTGGATGGCCGGCTCGCCTCCGACGTGATCGTCGAAGTGGGAGGTCAGAAAGTGACCACGGACCGCACCGGGCGCGGTCATTTCACAGCTCCTGCGTCGGGCAGCTACTTGCTTGCGAAAACGCCCGGCGGTTCGTCTGCCGCGCTGGTGGATTCCGCGCCGCCCGCCCCCGGTTCTCAGGCGATCGCCGTCGCGCCCATAATTTCGCTGCACGACCGGTTTTCGATTTGCGGGGCTTGGCTGAGCGGCGATGCCGACCTGAATCGCGTGAAGATCAACGAGCAGCCCACGCTGGTGCTTGCGGCATCTCCCGAATGCATTGTAGTTTTGCCCGGACCGAAAGTGACGCCCGGTTCCGCGACCATTTCGGTCGTGGCTCCGGGTCTGCAAGCGAGCGCGGCGGCCGCAGTCGTGTCGCTCGAATTCGAGCCGCCCAATCCCGCGTTGCTCCCGGGCAAGCAGGGCAACCTCGCGGTCCGCGTCCAAGGGTCGGAGGGGACACTCCAGCTCATCGTCGAAAACGAAACCCCCGGCGTGCTGCGCTTTATGAAAGGAGACGCGCAGGAAGTCGTCACCGGCGGCGGCTCGCAGAATCTCGCGGGTATCAAGGTGCAGGCAATCACATCCGGGAATTTCTCATTTCACGCGCGGCTGGTCTCCGCGCCGGACGTCGAATCGGCGCGGCGATACCTGGAGGCCGCCGCGGGCCTCGCACCGGAAGACTTGCGAGCCGAGATCAAAGGACTCGCACGCCGGCTGGTGCATTACCCTCGCGATCTCGAAAAGGTCGCCCGCGCGCTGAACGAAATCCGCTCCACGACGATGGCCGGAGATTTTCGGACACTCCTCGACGCCGCGAGCGACGCCCTCTAGAGAATCATTCGTCCGACGGTGGTAACAGGACGGCTTGGGGTGCGTCGGGAAGCGCGCCCTGGGACATCTGCTCGAGAGAATTCCGGGCGCGACTGAGACGGCTGTCCGCATCCTCGTAGCTCTGCTGCGCGTGACGGAGATGATTGCCGAGCCGCTCGTACACCTCCGCGAAGATGTCCATCTGCTTTCTGAGACCCGCGAGGGCGGCGAGAAGGTGCCGCGCATTCTCCTCGATTTTCTGGCCTTGTAAGCTGACGGCGACGGCGCTGAGGCACGCATAAAACGTGTTGGGCGAGACGGGGAAGACGCGCTTCTCGCGGCAGTACTCGTCGAGCTTCCCGTATTTCGAGTCTTCGGTCATCAGCAGCTCGTAGTAGACGCCTTCCGAGGGAACGAACATCAGCGCGTAGTCGAACGTATGCTCGTGAGGAAGAATGTACTTCTCGGCGATGGAGTCCGCGTGTTTGCGGACGGCGATAGAGAAGTCGCGGCGCGCATCTTCGCCGAGTTCGGCGAGCCTGCGATAGGCGTCGAGCGGGAATTTCGAATCGATCGGGAGAAGCCGCTCGCCGCTTCGCACGACCGCATCGACGATCGCGCCGGTCGAAGCGAAGTGATACTGCATCGAGTAGGCGCTCTGCGGCAGCGCGTCCGCCAGCAAGCGGTCGAGCATGGCCTCGCCGAGCGCTCCGCGCGTCTTGGCTCCGCTCAAAACCGACTGGAGCGTTTGCGCGGCCTTCGACAGGTCTTGGCTCGTCTGCTGCACCTCTCCGATCTGCTGGCTCATCTGGAGCAGTATGTCGGTGGAGGACTGCAAGCGCCGGGAGACTTCGCGCTGGGCGTCGGTGGCGAGCTGACCCGTGGAAGCCACTCCGGTCTGTAGCTCCTGCCGAACCTGGCCGAGCTGCTGCGTGACCGATTGCATGAGGTGATTGATCTGGGCCGTGACCCCCTGGCCCTGAGCGACGAGCGAATTCTGCATTTCCTGGCGAACCGCGTACATCTGCGCCTCGGAGCGGTGGCCCGCCGACCACACGATAATCGCCACCGCCGCAATTGTCAGGATGCTCGCTGCGAGCCAGACGAGGAAGATCATCGGCATTCACTTTAGCGCGAAGCACGCCTACAGAGAAGCCGTTCGATGGTTTCGGAGCCGCCGCCGCATGCTGAAACGAGGACGGGGTTTCGCTATACTGTGCTTCCCGGGGCGCGGTACCCAAGTGGGAAGGGAGAGGTCTGCAAAACCTTCATTCGTGGGTTCGATTCCCACCCGCGCCTCCATCATACCGCGCTGATATCGGTCAGTTAATTCTCTCTCGCCTCACACGCGGGCTCCCACATTTTTCCGGACCGCATGTTACTATCACCGCGGACCCATGAAAACGCTACGCGCCTTCCTAGCCTTCGTTCTCACGTTTCTCTCCCATGCGCCACTAGCCGCGCAATCGCCCCAACCTGCGCCAAGCGCGCACGCCATCGTCCTCCACGCCGCGTACCTGCTCGACGTCGAATCCGGTCACATCATCACCCCCGGCGAAATCCTAGTCTATGGCGACGCCATAGCCGAAGTCGGCACGAAAGTCACCCGCCCCTCCGGCGCCGAAATCATTGACCTCGGCGACACCACTCTTCTCCCCGGCCTTATCGACGCGCACGTCCACCTCTTTCTTCATCCCGGCGCGGAAGATCTTCAAACCATCCAGGAATCCGTTCCCCAGCGCACAATCATGGCCACCCTCGCCGCTCGTGACGACCTCATGGCCGGATTCACTGCTGAGCGTGACATGGGCACCGAAGGCGCAGGCTCCGCCGACACAGCTGTCCGCAACGCCATCAATCAGGGCCAGATTTCCGGCCCGCGACTGCGCATCAGCGGCAATGCCATCAACATTCTCGGCGGCCACGAAGACGCCATCGGCTACAACCCTGAGCAGCACGTGCTTCCCAACGCTACCTACGCCAACAACGCCGCCGAGTTCATCACCGTCATCCGCGAACAAATCAAGGAAGGCGCGGACTTCATCAAGATTTACGAGACCGGCGAGGATTCGGTCGTGAACGGTCACCTCTCCACTCCATTCCAGTACACCGAGGACGAACTCGTCGCCGCCGTGCGCGAGGCCGCGCGCACGGGCCATCGGGTCGCGGTCCACGACACCGGTGAACCCGGGACACTCTACGCAGCTCGCGCCGGCGTCGAATCCATTGAGCATGCCTATCAGCTTAGCGACGAGACCATGCGCATCATGCGCGAAAAACAAATCTTCGCCGTCCCCACTTTTACCATCACCGAATATTTCGCGGACCACGCCGCCACGCCCGAGGCCGCCGCCCGCGAACGCCAGTTGCTCGACCTACACGCCAGCGAATTCAAGAGGCAACTCGCTGCCGGCGTTCCCATCGCCATGGGCTCTGACGTCGGCCCATTTCCGCACGGCACGCAAGCCCGCGAGTTTGTCTTGATGGTGAAGTTCGGAATGTTGCCGCTGGCCGCCATCCAGGCCGGCACCGTGAACGGCGCAAAATTATTGGGCTGGCAAGATAAAATCGGCATCCTAAAGCCCGGCTACGCCGCCGACGTAGTCGCCGTCCCCGGCAAACCCCTGGAAGACATCACCGCCCTGCAGAAAGTTTCGTTCGTAATGAAAAACGGCGTCATCTACCGCAAGTAATCCGTCTTCGTGGCGATGGCGGCCGCGCACCCGCTGGTGAAGAGGCGCCGGATCACGCTCGAGGAGCTGACGCGGGAGCGCTTCGTTCTACTGAGCGAGATTCATTGCCTCGGGGTGCAAATTGTGCGCTTTTGCGACCGCCAGGGATGCGTCCCGGCAGTCACTTGCCGGAGCGCGCAGCTCATGACCGTGCAAGAACTGGTCGCGCTCGGACAGGGGGTTTCGCTGGTGCCGGAAATGGCGGCGCGGGCCGACCGCAGCCGAATGGTCCGCTACCGGTCACTCAGCGGAGCGAAGCCGGAGCGCACGCTGGCGATGATCTGGCACAAGCACCGCTACCTGAGCCCGCTTGTGAAAGGTCTGATCGAAATCACGCGCCGCGAGAGCGAAGCGGCCGCAAATCAAACCGCTGTCCTCGGGGCACCCGGCCGGGCGCGAGGCCGCGGGAAGCGTCCCAGGGGCGCCTGACTTCGCGATTCTCCGGCTACTTTTTCTTGCCTTTCGGCTTCGGCGCGGACTGCGCCCGGGCCATCATCTGCCGCATCGCTTCTTTCATTTCAGGGGCGCGCTTGTCTCGCCAGGCCTCGAACCGCTGGACGTGCTTTTCGAGATTCGCGAACATGTGCGGATTCTTGTAAGCGGCGCGCCAGCCCTCGGCGATGGGCTTTACGCGTTCCCACGCGGCCCACTGTTCGCCCGAATTCTCGAAGAAGAACTCCTCGTCGATCAGCCCGCGGTTCACGATGCTCGCCACCATTTCCCAATAGCTCAGGACCATGCGAACGTACGCGTTCTGCTGGCTGCCCATGGGGGCCTGCTTTGCCATTTCTTCGAACGATGCTGGACGAAAGTTGCCCATGTACCATGCCCGCGCCTCTCGCAGCAGCGGTTCGCGCCGCGTGTCGTACAGCTTGAGCATCAGGTTCACCTGGTCGTGCGTCACTTCTCCCATCACTTCCTCCTTGTGCAAGGTTGGAGTCAAATCTGCTTACAAGCGAATTCGGCGAATTGTCACGGTTGGTTCGGCGCGGCGGCGCCGCGCAGTTCGACGGAATGCGTCGTGCTGAGCGCTATGCGCGACTCCTCGAAGGCCAGCTTGATCCGCCGGCGAAGCTCCCGCGCCACGTCCTCTTTGCGATTGAGAGCCGTGCGGACCTGGAGCCGCAGAGCGGTGCCATCCAAAGAGAGAGATTCTACGCCGAGGACGCGCGGACCGTCCAGCAGCGCGGGGGACCAGCTCGCGTCATTGCGGAAATCGCCCGCGATTTTTTCGAGCGCGGCGAGCGCGCGGTCGACCATTTCGTCCGATGGCACAGTCACATCAATGAACGCCTGCGACCAGTCGCGGTTCAAGTTGGCCACCTGGCCGACGAGGGAGTTCGGGATCGTGACGATCGCGCCGTTGGCGTTGCGCAGGACGGTTCGGCGGAGCGTGAGGTACTCAACGCGGCCGGTCTCGCCGTTCACCTGGATCATATCGCCGACGACGTACTGATCCTCGAAGACGATGAAGAATCCGTTGATCAAATCCTTGACGAGGGTTTGCGCGCCGAAGCCAAACGCAAGGCTCGCGACCGCGGCGACCGCCGCGACCGGCGTGACGTTGAAGCCGAACTCGGGCAGCGCGAACAGAAACGCCAGGACAACGATAATGGCCGCCCCCACGCTGTACAGCAGGCCGGCCATGGTGCGCGTCTGCTGCTCGCGAAGCTGCGCCACGCGCGTGTTCGCCTTCGAAATCTGCACGAGACGCGTCGTCAGGGCTTTCAGGATGCGCGTCAGGACGAAAGCAATGATGGCGATGATGATGACGCGCAGGCCCCGCGTCCCGGTGATTTCCGCCCAGTGCACGAAAGAGTCGGTCATGGAGATAGAGGAGCGAAATTATACCATCCGCACGACGCCGCGCCTTGCCATGTCGGACGCGCGGCGCACGTCGTGCTGCGGCCCGCGAAAATGAAGGGATTGTTTTGCTCGCCTGCGCCTCGGCAGGGTAAAATCAATTCACGCTGGTGCTCGCAGAATCCTCGACAACAGCGTTGACAGCACAAACGCGCGCCCGTAGCTCAGATGGATAGAGCGTGTGCCTCCGGAGCACAAGGTCGGGGGTTCGAACCCCTCCGGGCGCGCCACCTTTCTCAACAAAATGGTGTTTTATGAGAATGACGAGTCGAGGTGCGATCAACTTTCTGGTTTCGGTGGCACGAATCGTGTGCGACTGGTATATGCGAAGGAAATTAGATGAGCAGTAAGGTGCAACCGAGATTCAGGGAAGGAGTCTGCCCGCGCGCGCTGAATTTTAATCAGCCGGCGGAAACTCGCAGCCATAAGTCTAATGTTTTGGCTTGATAGCAGATGGCGGCAAGGAATAGAAATCAATTAATCGAGAAGCGAGACGACGCGGGGCGATCCGCTGGCGACTCTTACTCGAAGCTGAATTTTACCCAGAGTTCCTTTACTTTGCCCGGCTTCTTGATAGTCCCGTCTTTGTTGTACTCGGGCCTTCCTTGTGTCTGAAAAAAAAGACGAACGTCGTGCTTGTCGATCTTGGCCTGGTACACACCGGGCGTGGGCTTGAAGCACTCGGCCCAAATCGGAGGAACGTGACATTGCATCTTCACTCCGTTTCCATCTGGCATTCTGACGAGGATGTCGAACATCTGATTTCGGAACCCTGAAACCGGCGGATTCGCTCCTTGATTTCGCTCCGCTTACGGTAAATAAATCGCGTCGAAAACTTACCGCGGATGCCGGTCCGATTCCAGCCTCGAGCCTCTAGCGTCCAGCCTCCAGAACTCTTTGCCTTTTCTGCGCTCGCTCCATACAATGGAGGCGTTTTCATACATGATGTCATCGAATCAAGCCGAATCTTCTCGCAGACTCTACCGCTTCTCGGTCGCAACCTCCTGGTGCACGGTCTTGCTTCTTATGGCCGGCGCTCTGGTGACCAGCAATAACGCCGGCGACTCGGTCCCGGACTGGCCGCTCGCCTACGGACGCGCGATCCCCCCCTTCGTCGGCGGCATCCGCTTCGAGTACTCTCACCGCGTCATCGCGGGCCTCGTCGCGGTTCTCACGTTGATTCTGGCTGTCTGGGTCGTGCGCGTGGAGCGTAGGCCGGTGGCGCGCCACCTCAGCTGGTCCGCGTTCGCCCTGGTCATCGCGCAGGCGAACCTCGGCGGCTTCCGCGTCCTCGCGGGCTATCCGGTCCTCTCGGCTACCGCGCATGCCACCGTGGCGCAAATCTTCTTCATCATGCTGGTCGGCCTCTCGATCTACCTGAGTCCCTGGTGGCAGAGCGATCTGCCGCAGCTCGACGATTCCGGCGCGCCGCCCGCGAGATATCTGGCCGTGTGGACGACCGCTGCGATCCTGGTGCAGATCGTCCTAGGTGCGGCGTTCCGCCACGGGGCCTTGGGCATCATGCCGCACCTGGTCGGTGCCGGAGTGGTCACCGCCCTCGTGGTCTGGACCGGCCGCGCCGTCAAGAATCGTTTCCGGCAGGACCGTGATCTTCGTCGCGGCGTGGCGCTGCTGTACTCGTTTTTCGGCATCCAGTTCTTGCTCGGTGGCGCAGCCTGGTGGGAGATGAGGCAAGTATGGGACGCCGTCCAGCCGGTCCCGTTGTATGTCCTTCTCACGGTCGCGCACGTTCTCGGCGGCGCTCTGATACTGGCCTCCTCCGTTGTGTTGACCATGTATTGCTTCCGCCTGATTCGTCCGACGGCTGCCCTCGCCGGTTCACGAGCCGGTTCTTCGTCCAAGGGTTTGCCTCAACGGGCAGGAGTGTAGAGAGAATACATGAGTGAGCTCCGCGCCGACGCCCTCTCATTTCTCGAGCGGAGGTCAGCGCCGGAGCGCCCCTGGGCAATACAACTACGAGTGATAAATCATCACTGAGAAACCTAGTAATTCCTTATGTCGGTCCCGGCTCCAACCATCTTTCGAACGGGCTGTTGTTACGGGCTGACCTTCATACATTATTTGATTTAGGGCTAATTTCAGTTGAGTCAGCCACAATGAGGGTCTTATTATCGCCTCGTCTAGCAGCCACATCTTATGGTGAATTTGCAGGAATGAAGGTACGCTCCCCGAGGGACGGCACGCCACTTCCAAGCAAATTCGCGTTGGACCAGCATGGCCGCCTTCCAGGAAAGGAGCCTACGGAGTGCAAATTCGGAAACAGTCCCAGGCCGAAACTCGACAGCGCCTTCTTGATGCCGCGGGCGAACTGTTTGCGGAGAAGGGGTTCCGATTGGCCGGAACGCGAGAGATCTGCCGCAAGGCCGGCACCGACATCGCCGCCATCCACTATCACTTTGGCAATAAGGAGAACCTTTACGAGGCGGTGCTCCGTTACGCCGACAACCTCTTGGTTGACGCGATCCCTGCCTTCGCGGCCTCGCGGTCGCGAGAGGCTCGCCTGAGGGACATGATCGAGTGGGTATTGGCACAGTGCTTCGCACAGGGACAGCCGGAATGGCGGTGGCGGTTTATCGAACAGGCGACCGTCACTTTGACCCCTGGGCTTCGCGCGTTCTTCAACTCCAAAATCTTGCCTTTGTACCAGGCCTTGGACTCCATTTGCAGAGACTTTCTTGGCAAAGACGCGTCGCAACAACAGGTTCGCTTCGCCACTCGAAGCATTCTCGGACAATGCTTCTACTACCGGCATTTCCGTGTGCTGATCGGCGGACAAGGCGAGACATTCTCGAACGAGCACCTCCATGAGTTGGCAGACCACATCCTGAAATTCTCGTTCGCCGGGCTCAAGGCCCGCGCACGCGGACTGAAAAAGGCCAAGCGGCAGAAGCCGGCTCTACGCACCCGGGCCAGTTCCCGGGGGAAACGGACCCACTGGGAAGGACAGGTTTGGACCAGGGGGATTAGCGATTGAACGGCCGCGGAAGATTGTTCGGTGTGACTTTGGATGCATCCGATGATCCTTGGAATCTCGGATTGAAGCACGTCTCTATGTGGGCGCAGACGCAGGAAAGGCATTTTCCGCCAGGGCCGTACGAAGCGATGCTCGAGGAATTGGGGACAACGTCCGCCTATATCGAGTCGGCGGGAAACGTGGAGGTGGCGTCGTGGTTAGGGCGGAGGCCCAAGCCCTCGGACCGGCCACTTATAACAGCGGCACAGATGGAGGTGTTCGTCGGCCGCGGCGGACTCTAGAGGTGATGCAAGAAGTGAAGAGGTTCGTAACCACCCGAATTCTGCCGGAAGTTCCCATCATGGTGGGGATAGGGTTTCCGAGCCTCCGGCAGGTGCGCGGCTACGGCGAGGCCCCGACCCGCATTAAGCGCGTCTTCGACCCCAACAACATTCTCAGTCCGAACACGGGGCTGTTCGAGGACATGGGAAAATAAGGCCGGCGGGCAGCCGCGAAAATTTGCGCGCGTCTGTCCCGGCCTGCTGGTTACGCCATTTTGAAGGCGCGCTCTAGCGGATAGTACCTTCCGTCACGCTTCTCGAGGTAATTCACCTGCGCCATCTCATCGAGCAGGCACTCGACTAACATCGGATTCAGCGGCGGGTAGATCTCGTTCCTCTCCCACTCGGTGAATCTCTGAATGATCTCGTCGCGTGTGAGACCGGGCTCGGCCTTGATTTTCCCGAGCATCGCCATCGAGCGCTTGTAATAGGGCATATCGTATCCTCTCGAAGCGATGTCTATGGCTTCGACGAAGAAGAAGGCGGACGTGCGGGCGTCACCGCACACAAAGGTCCAGCCGCCCTGTTTTGTTGTCGGCGGCGTCGCGGGAAGCCCCTTCACGTGCTGCGGCTGCGCGCCCTTCGGCACCTCCTTCAGCGGCCGAAACCCGAGCCCGTCGTACTGCTTCATGCTCTCGTCCTTCGCACTGAGCCCCGAATAACGGAATGGGATACCCTGAGAGAAACTATTCCCCGCGGCGCGGATCCCGACCAGGACGGGCGTCATGGGCCCCAGAACGCCCGGGCACACCCTCCCCTGGAACTCTTCCCCGTCGTAAATGAACGAGTCTCCGATCTTGTAGCAGAAGTGACAAGGAAACCTTTCCTCGTCCCCCATGAACTCCACCAACGTGGCCTTTATTTTGAACGCCATCTCTTCCTCCTTGTTTTCCTCGTGCGTTTCGCACTTCGGATGTGCCCAATTAGATCAGTAGCGCTCCCCCATCGACGGGGATGGCGGCGCCGGTGATAAACGCGGCTTCGCTCGAACACAGCCAGAGCACGAGCGAAGTCACTTCCTCCGGCCGTCCAATCCGGCCGAGCGGATACATCTGAATCGCTTTCTGCACCATCGCCTCGTCTTTGAGAAATGTGGCCTCCGACATGGGCGTCTGGATCAGCGCCGGACACACCGCGTTCACCCGAATCCCCTGAGCCGCATACTCCACGGCCCCCGTCGTGGTCAGCCCGATGATCCCATGTTTGGTCGCATTGTAGGCCGCCCCGGTTCGGCGCCCGCTGCGCAACCCGGCCATCGCGGACATGTTGACGATGGAGCCGCCGCCGCGCTTCAGCATCTCCGGAATTTCGTACTTCATGGAAAGAAACGTTCCCGTGAGATTGGTCAGGATTACTTGATCCCAGATCTCCTTTTTATAATCCACCATAGGGACCATCAGCGTTCCGTCGATTCCCGCGTTGTTCAAGGCGCAGTCCAAACCCCCGTAAGTATTCACGCAAGCCTGGACGGACGCCTGCACATCGGGAGCCTCCGAAACATCGGCTCGGATGAAGATTGCCTCGCCGCCTTCCTTGCGAATCTCCGAAATCACTTCTTCGCCCGCTTCGACACGCCGCCCGGTAAGGACAACTTTGGCGCCCTCTCTGGCAAACGCGAGCGCCGCGTCGCGGCCGAGGCCCGACGTGCCGCCAGTCACTAAAACCACTTTGGATGTAAATCGCCCATTCATGTTTCCGATCCTGCGCCGATATTCGTTCCCTCCGACCAAGCAGGACGGCGCCTCTTGCGGCCCGCCCGTCAACTTTGCATCTCTACCGTCCAGCCTCGAACGCCTCCCGGATCTTCTCGGACCAAATGTGGCAGTTGCTGTAGAGAGGACCCAGAGCCTCGAGCAACGGCATCGAACGCGGGGGCATGGTGGCATGGTGCCCATGCCGGATCTCGGTTTCGTGCGACCGGGCCATGACCTGCATGGGTATCTCTCCCCAGCCCGGCATGTTTCGCTCCCATAGGAAAAGAAGCTCGATGTGAGCGAGATGGCCGTATTCCATCGAGACGATCTGAAAGTTATCCGGCGCATCCAAAATCAGCCGCTTAGCCGTGAACTCATTCAGGAATTCAGGGATGGTCTTGCCAACCTCGAACATGTGACGAACCGAATCCGCGCTGAGTTTGGCCGGTGCCCACGCCCCGCCCAAGCGCAGCACTCGCTGGAGAAATCCTACGAGGATGAAGAAATCCATGTTGTTCTCGTAGATTGCACGGATGGCTGGATCGACTTCCGCGCCCCCGGTTTCGGCGACAATGTCCCACAGCACCGCCTCCTCATACGCCATCTCCTCCGGCGAATTGGTCGCGAGATAGACATAGAGAGGCATGGAAAGTTCTCGCTGGAAGAGCCCGCTCTCCCAAAGTTCCCAGAAGTCGTTGGCTGACTGCGTGGCCAGAAGCGCGGCGGTGGCGTTGAAATATTTCAGCGCCGCTTGACCGATTTCCGCTTTGCCGATCTCGATCATGGCATCGCGAAGCTGGTTCAGCGTCGGGAACTTGAAGATGAAAACCTTGTGGCGATCGTTGGGCAGTCGGATCTTATAGTCGGGCGAGCGCCCTTCCGTGGGCATCACGGCCGGCCCCCTCCACTCGTCGAGGCCGATAGCGATTCGGGTGATCACGCCGAAGCCCCCGAACGGACCTGCATATCCCTTTATCAACCCGCGCAGGCTGGGGCCGGGGCCGTCGGCGCAGAACCAGCCCGCTTCGTTGGCGAGCGAGCCCAACCGTATCAGTTCGCCGGACGGAAGCACCCATTCCACGCCGAGGATGTAACGATTAGTCCGGGAAGCCCCGTGCTGATTGTGGTTGTCGCCGCTCGAGCATGCGAAGTTGACCAGAACCGACCCGCCGGGGCCGACAGCGGCGACCGGATAGCTCAGACCAGCCTTCATAAGTTCGGTCTTTAATTGCCCGTGGCGCACTCCGGGCTCGATCACCGCGTAACGATCAGTCCTGTTGATCTCCACGATGCGATCCATTCGCTTCAGGTGCAGGATGACGGTGTTCGGGGCGGTCGGATAAGCGAAGCCGATCAAGCTCGACACGGTGGCGATAAACTTCAACCCATGTTGGTTACAGACCTTGACGATTTGCTGGATTTCCTCGGCGGTGGCCGGAAGCAAGACTGCCGCCGGACTGTGTGGCTTTACGGGAGTACTCGGCATCCGGTGGCGCAGTCCCGCCAGAATGTATTCGCGGTCGCTGATGTAATCAGGGCCCACGATTCGTTCGAGTTCGGCGTAGACCTGCCTTGGCAAGCTCATGAGTCGAATCTCCGGGCTTTCATCCCAACGCGTCGGCAACAAGTTGGGTGATGTCGAAATACTTCATCCCGCTGTTCGCGGGGCCGAGCACCTTCTCAAACGCGGCCTGGCAGAACGGACAACAGGAAACCACCGCGGTTGCGCCTGTGGATTCGGCTTCCCTGCACCGCTCGTTGGCAGTCCATTGGCTGAAATCCGGGAAAGCCTCGGCTACGCCGCCGCCAGCGCCGCAACAATACGACTCCTCCTCGTTGCGCACCATTTCAACGACCTCCAGCCCGGGAATCGCCTTCAAGACCTCGCGCGGTGGATCGTAAACACCTTGGGCTCCGCGACGCCACTGTTTCGGCGGCTCGTGGCGTCCGAACGACTTGATCTCCCCGCTCCACGGAACGTATGGCTCTGAAAGACGGCCCAGAAGACAGGGATCGTGATAGGTGACCTTTATGTTTCCCTGGTTGCGAAGCGTCAGCCGCTGCTGCGCGATCAGTTGCCGCACGACTTCCGTAATGTGCATCACGCGGAAGTTCAGTGGGCCCAGGCGTGGATAGAAATCGCGGAAGGCGCCGAAACACTCGGCGCAACTCGTGATGACCGTATCGATGCCTTGCTTCTTGAGTGCAGCAAGATTGTGCTCGGCAACTTCGCGCGCCTCTTCCACTTGCCCCGTGCGCCACAGCGGGCCGCCGCAGCAATACTCCTCGGCGTGCAGCACGGTGAACTCCATCCCGCCGGCGTTCAGGATTTTCGTCGTGTTTTGCGCGATCTGTGGATAGCGATACGCGGCGGCGCAGCCAGTGAAGTACGCCACCGTGCAGTTCGTCGAGAGCTCGATATCGGGTGCGAGCCAATCGAACCGCCGCTCGTGCTCGCGCCCGTAGATGTTGTGATGCGCGGCTACGGACCGGGCGGCCTGCTGATGCGCGGGCATCGGCCCCCAGCCATCGGCGACGACCCGGGCCCGCAATGCGAGAATCGTTTCCAGCACCTCCATATCCCGGATGGATTTGCAGTTGATGTCGCAGGCGCCGCAAGTCGTACAGCTATAGATGAGTTCGACCAGGCCGTTTTCATATTCGAGTTTCCCGTCGAGCAGTTCTTCAGCAATGTTCAGCAATCCCTGGCCGGAATATGCGTCGAAACCGAATCGCTGGTGGATCGGGCAAATCTCGGCGTAGTCGTAGCCCCTCATTTTGGGGCCGAGCACCCACTTGCATTGGCCGCAGTGATTGCACGATTCCATCGTTTGTCTGAAATCTTTCAGCGGCAGCACTAGCAAGCCTCTTTCGCGCAAACGCCTAGAAGCACAGCTTTCCCGGATTCAAAATGCCGTTTGGATCGAAAATGTGTTTTAGCGTCCTCAGCATCGTTGCTCCGTCGGGGTAGTTGCGATACACAATGTCCGCCCAAGCCCCGTATGGGCGGCTGAAGAAAGCGCCCTTCTTCATCAGGGTTTCTGGGGCGCAGAAGAAAAGATCGCGCACGGCGTCCGCCTCGTCTCTGCTCGAACTGTTGCAGGGCAAAAGGAATGCACAGTGCGCTCCGCGACCTTGCACCAGAGGCTGCACGTAAGCGCCGTAATCCAGATTCGAACAGCGGGATTTAGCTACCAGATCCTTCATCAGCTCCACGAAATAGCCTGCTTTACTCAGTGGCGCGAGAAAGAAGATTTCGTGGCAACGATCGGTCCGGCGCAGTTTCCAGTAGGGTTCTCTGTTCCAAGGACCTGATATCAGCCGGAGGACGGCGTCCTCCATGCCGCCGGCGCCCGGCAAGGTCGTTTGCGCTTGCAAGCCGAGGCCCCGACAAATATCGGTCAGGTATTTTTCCTGGATCGCCACTCGTTCAGCAGGCCGGCGCTGATATCCGGCAACGCAGGCGATGATCGTCCAGGGGGGCAGAGCGGCTTTCAATGCCGCGAAGTCTCTTGATGGATCGTCAGCCAGAAGCGTGGCCAGGTTGGTATTGTCCAGCGCAAGGCACTCGTCGACCACACGCTTCCTCAACAGGGCGTCGAGAGGCGCCGACATCTGTTGAGGGTTTTCCAGCGGGATAAAGTAGAGTTTCCTCAACGTGGGCAGGACTTCCGTCCTGATCACGGCCCAGGTAACAATTCCCATACTCCCCTGGGCGGCAGATAACAGCCGGTAGTAATCAGTAGCACCGGGGCCCCAGGGATTGACCTTGTCCGCCTTCAATGATTCAGGAGGCCCAGGGCCGGATGCCGAGCCTGTCCTGAATTCATCGCCGCTGCCGTAGATGACCTCCAACGTCAGCAGCGGGTCCATGTAATCGTACTGATACTTCGGAATCAGGGTCGCTTCGCGCTCGAGACAGCTCGCCAACACGGATTTGTTGGCTCGCGGCGCGAGCGGGGCGTTCAGCTTCATGCCCTGGCGTTCCAGCGCCGGCACGAGTTCGCCGTACGTCACACCGGGCTCGATCATTGCGTAACGACTGACCGTATCCAACTTGATGATCTGCCGCATCCTGCTGAAATCGACGACGATCCCACCCCGGCTGGGCAGGGTGTCCCCATGGAATCGTGGGGGGCCGGAACTCACCGGCACCAGCGCTACGTGGTGGCCGTTGGCGATCCGGACAATCTCTCGAACGTCCGCCTTGTTGTGTGGGTAAGCGATGAAATCGGGGCAGGTCCCGGTGATAAGGCTGCAATCGAAGGCGCAACTCTTCAGCGTTGCCGCATCGTTTGATACGTTCTCAGCGCCGACAGCGTGGATCAACTCTTGACCGACGGCGGAGCAAACATCGGGAGCAAGCATCCTCGTTCCTTCACGATCAGAATCCCGGCCGCACCTTGAATGGCGTGCGCATCATCAACGGACTTCTGATCCCCGCCGCGAGGATCAAGAGTCGCATGAGGAAGCCCCCAACGAGCAAAAACACTCCTGCGACGAGCGGCGCCAACGACTGCGAGACACCCGTGTGTCCAAGCGAAGAAAAAAACTCGATCGTCACCGGAACCAACAGGCCGGCGCCGAGGAAGCCGCCCCAGAACAGACCCGACAGCTTGCCCGTAAGCAGCAAGCGGGCCGCCTCGGGCGCGCGATCAAACACCAGGGTCAGATAGAGATAGATGGCGATCGCTTCGGCGATGACCAGGATCATATCCACGAACTCGAGATGCGCCACGAATCCCGCCGTCTCAGGACTGGCGATCCCCAGCACGGAGCAAACGATCGGTGTGATGAAGAATACGCCGCCGATGCCGGTGGAAACCGCCGAGATGAGAAACAGGATGGGGAGCAGGGGATTGTTCCAGAACGGCCGGCTGACCACGACGCCGATCAGGAGGCCTGTGTAGATGCAAGTCGCCACTGCGAACACGAGGGTGATGACCTCCAGCGCCGTGCGGAGCCCCTGGTTCGCATCGAGAACGTCGCCGTACGGCCACACCCCCAAGATGATGGTGAAACCGCCCGAGACAATCAGGGCTGAAATGATGAAGAAGCCGCGCGAAATCCACGATGTGCCGGGATGCAACACGGCCCGAAGGAACTTTGCCGGTCGCCCCAGGTCCGCGATCAGGAACAGCGTGGAAAGGGCTACAGCCGGCACGCCGAAGGCAATTGCTATTTTCGCTGGGATAACGTATCCCATGAAATCACCCAGAATCCCAACGATGACGGCGCCGGCGCCTGTACCCGCGAGAAAAAGATAGGCCGCGATTTTCCAGCGCCATACACCTTGCGGAACTATCTCCATATGCCCTACCCCTTCTTGATCGCGATATCCGCTGGCCCCGTTGCCACGACGGAACGGCCGGCCGGCAGATAATGGGTGTTGGGATCCGTACCGAACTCGGGGTTGAGCTGAAAGGCCTGCGCGCGGGCCACCAGTTGCGAAACCTCGCTATTCGGGTCGTCGAGATCGCCGAAATAGCGCGCCTTGGCCATACAGTTCGTGACGCAGGCCGGAGTAGCCTCCCGATCGACGCCGGGTGTTAGCCCCTGGGATAAGCCAGCGTCGATGCGATGCCGGCAATAGTCGCACTTCAGCACGACGCCCTTCCGCTGTTCCCGGTAACCGGCCTCCTCATAGGGCGTGAGTCCCTGGTCGCCAAAGTATCCGCCCTTGTCTTCCACGAAATAGCGGGCCCCGTAAGGACAGGCGATCATGCAGTATTTGCAACCGATGCATTTTTCCTCGTCGACGAAGACGATGCCATCGTCGCGTATCTGCGTGGCTTTCGTAGGGCAGACTTTCTCGCAGGGAGGCTCATTACACTGCATGCACAGCAGGGGCAGATTGACGCGGGTCACGTTCGGGTAGGTTCCGACCTCCGTGACCTCAACCCTGGCAAGCGTCACGCCCGGAGGCGTGGCATTCTCCGCCTTGCAGCTCATCTGGCAGCCGTAGCAGCCGATGCACTTCAACAGATCGATGACCATACCCCATCTGGGCATTATCTGCCTTCATTCTCGCGCGGAGCCGCATGTTGGGCTCGCTGTGAATGGCACAACGTACAACGTCGTTTCAGCAGCAGCCCCGGCGCCTGCAATTTTTGTTTTCGCGACCGTAGTCACTTCAAGCCTTATAGATCCTCACCTTGGCGCACAGGTCCATGTTCAGGTTTCCGGGGTCCAGGTGATCGTAATCGACCTCGATTAACTCGTTATAGAACACGCCCTTGCCCCTGGCGATCGGCAGATCCTTGGACCAGTGGCCGGCCAGGGCCGCCACACCCACGCCCTCAGGATGTATGCCTTGGATAGTCTTCAGCCTACCCTTGACCTTGCGCTTATAGCTGGATTCCACCCAAATGAGGTCGCCGTCTTTGAGGCCCTTCTTCTTGGCCGTGGCGGCGTTTACGGCTATGTTGTACGAGTAATCGTTCATCTGGGCGGCTTCGTCGAGCCAGGGATTCTCCATCGTCAGGGAATTGGTGTGGATCGTGTCTCGATAGTAGAAGCTGATGAGGTCGTACTGCGGGTCGGTGCACTCGTGCGTCGGACACGGGTTCCAGTCCGGCACCGCCTGGTAGGCTTGGTAGTTCAGATCGTTCTCGATGCCGAATTCTTTGGCAACCTCGCGTACCTGCTCGCCGGTCGTCTGAAATACCTCGAAGTAAACAGGAACCCGGACGGGCACCCGGCTGCGCCAGTAGACCTCCTCGGCCTTCTTCGGCCAGCTCATCACGCCGTTTTCCTTAAACCATTCCAAGCCGTGGGCTTCCCCGAAGAAGTTTTTCAATACTTTGTCGACGATTTCCTCGAACTCGTATTTGACGTCGGGCTTGAGCTTGTAAGGATCTTTCAGTTCGAAATGCGTGTTGTAGGCGTTGTTCAGCCGCTCGAGCAACCCCAGCCGGCAGCCGATCTCGTACATCACCCGGAGAAAATCGCGGCGCTGGCCACCGGCCTCCACTACCGGCTGGCGAATCGGCCAGCTCCAGTTCCCCATGCTGGCCGGATGATTGAAGATGAAAGGATAGTTGGGCGATGGGAAGAGACGCTCCAGATACGACGTATCCGGCAGGATGACGTCGGCAAAGTCGGCCATCTCGTTCTTGAAGATATCGAAAGAGATGATGAAGACGTCCTTGAAAGCATCCGCCACGACATCCTTGTTGCCTACGCTCATGATGGCGTTCGCGCCGAAGTTGATCATCACCTTGGGCCGGCGTTTGATGTGGAACTTGTTCCACCACTCCTCGCGGTCTGCCGCGCCATAAAAGGGCGACGTCATCGCCCACGGAAAGAACTCGCGCATGCCGATACTCGTTGGTGCTTTCGCATCGTTGGCCGGGAAGGGCTTGTGTGGATGCATCCACGTGCCGGTGATCATCAATCCGTCCGGCGTCGGCTCGGGTGCGTAGTAGGGCCGGCCGGTATCGGGATGGCCGTAACAAACTGGGTTGAAGCCCAGTGCTCCGCCGACATTGTCTGCCGAGCCCACCAGATGGTTGAGGAGGTCGATCGACACGCAGTTCCAGGTGGCGTTCTTATGGCCCTGCGACCCGCGGAAATAAATTGCCGCCGCCGGCCGATAGGGAAATTCCTCGCCGTCGATGACGATCGTGCTTCCGATCCGGGCCGCCTCGCCGAACTCCCGGGCCAATCTCCGGATGTTCGCTGTGGCGATCGTAGTTATCCCGGAGGAATACTCCGGCGTGTACTTTTTCAGGTGCTCCTTCAATATCTGGAAGCCCGGCTGCACCTTGGCGCCGTTCACCGTGAAAGTGCCCAGGAGGGCGGCGCCGTCGACCGGTACGGCGTCAAATGCCTTCGCTGCGCCGGCAGTTTCGTCCCAGACAAGAGGTTTGTTGGTTGCTGCGTCTCGCAGATAATGTCCGTCTTCCTTGACCAAGTACGCGGCGTTCGTGCACTGCTTGAGGTAATGGCGATCGTACATGCCGAGCTCGTTGACCAGCACATTGGCCATCCCCAGGGCCAGCGCGGCATCGGTTCCCACGCGGATGGGCACCCATTCATTGCCCTTGCCCGATGCGAAATTGCACATTGGGTCCACCACTACCATCTGCATGCCGCGCGCCCGTGCGTCGGCTGCCAGTTGTGCGTTTTGGTTGGCAACGTGGCCCGCCGAATGCCCCTTGCTGGCGCCGAAATAGATCGCATAGTTGCACATCTTGAAATCAGGGACGAGCGACCACGAAGCGTGCATCAGACCGCCGGTCTGGTGGGCCCCGCTGCCGCAGTGAATGCCCCCGCCGGCTACCCACACGGCATCCGTGCCAAACGCCATGCCGAAGGTAAACAAACCGCAGTGCATCTCGGACGCGCAGGTCGTCGTGCCTTGCAGGAAGAGTTCCCCGGGATCGTGGTCGTACACCTCCTTCAGCTTCTTGACGGCGATGTCCAGCGCCTCCTCCCAAGAGATCTCCACCCACTGGGGATCGATCCCGATGCCCTTTGTCGGATTCGTTCGCTTGAGCGGCACGTTGACCCGATTAGGATCGTACAGGGTCATGATGCCGGCTACGCCCTTGGCGCACAGTCGCCCCTCGCCGCAGGCGCTTTCAGGATTACCCTCTATTTTCGTGAGCACGCCGTCCACGTTATGGGCGAGTATTGAGCACATGCCATAACACAGACTGCACGATGAAGGGATCCATCTGTCCTTCTCGCCGCTTGCCGAGGCTCGAGTGTTTGCCAGTTCAACGCTCAGCATCGAATACCTCCATCCCTCATAGTCCCCTGCTTGCCTGCGCGACCCAAGTCTCCGGCAGCCTTGAGGCACAGACAAGCCACGCCACGAAAAGCTGGGAGAGCGCGATCAAGTAAACGAAGTTCGGCCCCTGAAACATGCTTGTGTGCATGAAACACGCCGCGAGCCCAACCATGGC
The DNA here is from genome assembly GCA_050015155.1 of Candidatus Acidiferrales bacterium. GTDB lineage: Bacteria > Acidobacteriota > Terriglobia > Acidiferrales > UBA7541 > Palsa-295. The sequence goes on from JBEKBY010000002.1 coordinate 188,205, forward strand.
TCGCAGAGTGAAATAGTAGACAAGAAAGAACACGAACACCGGACTGATGAACACCTTCCTGGTGGCCACCAAGTCTTTGAACTGCCGGGTAGCTACAATCCGATCCCAATCTGTCTGGCTTGGTTTACAGGGGGTGATGTCTTCTGGGAGAGAATACATAGGCTATCCAAGAGAGAACACCGCGACTACTAGGCAATCTATCTAGCGCTCGCTTGAATGTCAAGGACAATGTCAAGCGAGCGCTAGACACACCAGACACACGGAAGATGCATGGTGAGGCCCGCGCACGGCGCCGGGTGCGTCCATTCTTGCGCAGCACATCCCATTGACTGCCCGGAAGTATTCTGTTTCCATTTCTGATACGCAGAACCTATCAGGAAGGTTGCCCCATGGAGCTTCGCCAGTTGCAGTATTTCATTGCCGTGGCGGAGGCTTTGAATTTCCGCAAAGCCGCTGAGCGGCTCCACATCACGCAGCCCTCGGTCAGCCGGAAGGTCCGTCAATTGGAGGAGGAGCTGGGGGTCACGCTGCTCATCCGGGACCGCAAACAGGTGTACTTGACCGATGCCGGCCGCGTGGTCTTGCACAAAGCCAAAGCTCTGATGGCAGAGGCAGCCGAGCTCGCAGAATCTGTGAACCGGACTGACAAAGGAGAGCGCGGCAGCTTGAAGGTCGGAGTTGGCATACCGCTCGCCCAAAGCATCCGAGGTCTCGTGACCGAATTCGCCAGGCAATTCCCCAAAGTAGACGTTCAGTACCAGGACATCGTCTTCGCTGCGATGCAAAACCGAGCCCTGCGGGAAGCTGAGATCGATGTTGGTATTTTTTGGCCCCCGGTCGAGCCCGCCCACTTGAATTCCGAACGGCTCTTTGAGGAACGGTTCTGGGTGATTCTGCCCAAGAGAAATCTCCTGGCGAAGCGCCGGAAGCTCCGCTTGAAAGAACTTGCCGGTCAGGTCCTGCTGCTCCCGAACCAAACGCCCGCCGTCAACCAGAAGGTGCTGCAGATGTGCCGTGACACGGGGCTAACGCTGAAGAGTAAACGCACGACGGCTGTACCCCACGAAGCAGGCGCCGCGCTCGTAGCATCGGGAAAGGGAATTTACGTACTTGCAGGCACGCCCCTCAAGTTCCCGAGTTTTGGCACGGGTATAGCCGTAATCCCGCTCGACGAGCCGTCAACCATAGAGGTTTACATGGCCTGGAGGAAAAAGGAGACGTCGGCGGCGGTGCTCAATTTTCTGGAAACGGCACGCAGAGTTTTTCGCCTCACATCCGTTTTGCCTTGCCCTGTGGATCACGGTCTCTGATGTCCGCTCGTTATCAGCTGTGAAAGCAAGAAAACATTGGACGGGTCGAGGTCTTTGTCCAATACTTCGTCCAGTTTCCGCGAAACAGCTTACTTGTGTCGCGCCATACTCCAGCTCGCAGAAGCGAATCGATGCATCACGGTCTTCCGGTCCTTGCAGCCGTAGTGCGGGATACCCGTCCGGATTCCATGGACCAAAAGTCGCGGCGAATGAGGGAGGTCACGGATGAGTGACGCAGCAGCGTTAGAAACGATGATTGCTTTCGGCGCAAGCCATGAACGAGCCGATTTGGATGAGTACTCGAAGGATATGAGCTTCGTCAATCCGGTGCGGCCCGCGTTGGTCGCCCGGCCGAGAAACACCGAGGATGTACGGAAAATCGTCCAGCTTGCCAACGAGACGAAGACACCCCTGGTGCCGGTAAGCTCGGGTCCTCCTCACTTCAGGGGCGACACTGTTCCCAGCGTTGGAGGCGCGGTCATTGTCGATATGAGCGGCATGAAAAAGGTCATGGTCGTGGACCGCAAGAGACGGGTGGCGATGTGCGAGCCGGGCGTGACCTTCGGCGAACTAATCCCGGAGGTAAGAAGAGAAGGGCTCAGGCTCAATATGCCTTTACTGCCGCGGAAATCCAAGTCTGTTGTCGGCAGTATACTTGAGAGAGAGCCTGTAATCATGCCCAAGTATCAATGGGATATATCAGACCCGTTGGCTTGTGCTGAGATTTTTTTTGGAACTGGCGACGAGTTTAGAACCGGGCAGGCAGCTGGGCCGGGCACAGTGGAGGAGCAGTGGGCCGTCGGGGGCGTGCAAAAAGCGCCGTATGGACCCGGTACGGCTTCCTGGCACAGGCTTATCCAGGGGGCGCAGGGAACCATGGGCATCGTAACGTGGGTATCGATGAGGTGTGAACTATTGCCCAGTCTTGAAGAGCCTTTTGTGGTTGGCTCCTCCAACCTAGACAAGCTCCTCGAGCTGACTTACTGGCTGATAAGACTGAGACTGGTCAACGAATGCTTTATCGTCAACAGTACCAACCTGGCGGCTATCTTTACCAAAAACTGGCTCAATGACTATCAGACCCTTAAGGACGCATTACCGACATGGACTCTTTTCTATACCGTAGCCGGTTACGAATATTTCCCGGAGGAAAGGGTTCGTTCTCATATTAAAGACATTACGGATATAACCCAGCGGTTGGCGGTAGCAGCAGCACAAGCAGCCGGTGGAGTTTCAGCCAATGAAATCTTGAGAGCGGTCCAGCAGCCCTGCGGGGAGCCCTATTGGAAGCTTCGTCAGAAGGGGGCCTGCCAGGACATATTCTACCTGACCATCTTTGAAAAGCTCCAAGGTCAAATTGGGGCCATGAATGATCTGGCGGAAAAAGCCGGTTACCCCACTTCCCACATCGGTGTGTACATCCAGCCGATAGTACAGGGCACCAGCTATCACTGTGAGTTTAATCTGTTTTACGATCCCGAAAACCGCCGGGAGCTCAAGCGAGTCCAGGACCTATTCACCTTGGCAGTCAAAAACTTAATGGCTAAGGGCGCGTTCTTCTCGAGGCCTTATGGTGAAAGTACAGGGATGATTTTGAATCGAGACGCGGCTACCGTCTCTGTTTTGGACAAGCTCAAGAAGATATTTGATCCAAACAACGTGATGAATCCGGGGAAAGTGTGCTTTTAGGGGATGCGAGCAGAAACAATTTATCGTGGAATGATCACAGGAGATAGCCGAGATGGAATTGGAACAATATAAAGGCGATATGGAGATGTGTTGCCGGTGTTCGGCATGTAAGTTTATACCCATGCAAAGGGTGAATGGACTTCAGTATGCAAATGTGTGTCCCAGCATATCGAAATATAACTTCCACAGTTACTCAGGCGGCGGCAGATTAAATATCGGGGCGACGATGTTGAAAGAGGGGTTTAACTATACGGATAGGCTCCTCGACATCGTCTATAACTGCCAGATGTGCGGCGCCTGTGGCGTCTCGTGTAATTACGCCATGGACATGGAAGTCATGGAGCCCATCAATGAATTCAGGATCAAGTGTGTCGAGGACGGTAAGACCCACCCCGCCCTGGACAAGGTAATCGCCGGTCTCCGAGGGCATGACTCGATGGTGCCCGCCACGGGCAAACGGGGCGACTGGGCTTCCGGCTTGAACCTGAAGGACGCCACCAAGGAGAAAGTAGACGTGCTCTATCACGTCGGCTGTCTCACGAGCTATGACAAGAATATGCAGAAGCTGGCCAAAACCACCGCGAAGATACTGCAAAAGGCGGGCGTCGATTTCGGCATCGCCGGTGACGCCGAGTCCTGCTGCGGCGGCCGTGCCTACCAGATGGGTTACAAGGAAGACTTTCTGAGTCAAGCCAAGAAGAACATGGCCATGATTAAGGAAGCTGGCGTCAAGACAGTGGTAACGGCGTGCGCCGACGGGTACCAGGCCTTCAAGGTTCTCTACGACAAGTTCAACCTGAAGGGCGGCCTCGAAGTGCTGCATATCTCGGAATACATCGACAAACTGATGCGGGACGGCAGGCTGAAGCCGCGGAAAAAAGTCGACCTCTCGGTCACATACCATGACCCGTGCCGTCTCGGCAGGCTGGGTGAGCCGTGGATACACTGGGAAGGGAAAAAGATTCCGGGGGACAGGTTTGTTTTCGACCCGCCGAAGGTATACCGGCGAGGTACGCATGGCGTCTATCAACCGCCTCGGGATGTTCTCAAGGGCATTCCCGGTGTAAGACTCACGGAAATGACTAGGATTAAGGAATACTCCTGGTGCTGCGGGGCCGGTGGCGGTGTGAACGAGTCAAATCCCGAGTTTGCCAAATGGACTGCCCGGGAAAGAATAGAGGAAGCCGAGTCGACTGGCGCCGAGGCGATGGTTACCGCCTGTCCCTGGTGCGAGAAAATCTTTAGCGAAGCGATCAGTGAAACCGGCAGCACTCTGAAGGTTTACGACATCGTTGAACTCGTAGAGACAGCAATCTAGTAAGGGGGTGATGGATCATGGCGTTGAGCAAGGACGTCTATTCGGTTTTCGAAGATGTGGTCGGAGCGGAGTATATCTGTGATGACCCGGTAATCATGCCTTCCTATCACTCGACTGAGTTTGCGGCTGTAATTCTTCCGAAGAACACGGCGGAAGTTCAAGCGATCGTCAAGCTATGCAACAAATACAAGTTGCCATTCCGGCCGGTGTGTACAGGCTGGACGGGGAAGTTCGCCAAGGGCACTCTCTATCTGGACCTGCGAAGGATGAACCGCATCATTGAAATTAACGAGAAGAATATGTATGCCGTGGTTGAGCCGTATGTGATCTCGGCACAGCTGCAAGCGGAGTTAATGAAAAGGGGGTTGCATCTTAACCTAAAGGGAGCCGGGTCCAACTGCTCGGCAATGCTCCGGGGTCACGGGCATTTGGATCAAACCACAAGTGGGGATGACCGAAACCATTTGGCAATCGAGTGGGTCACTCCCGCGGGGGACATCATCAGGTCTGGTTCGTTGGGGTCTTCGGATGAGTGGTTCTGTGGTGACGGTCCGGGCCCGTCCTTAAGGAGCATACTTACGAGTGCTGTGCCGCCGGGCGTAACGCCGGGTGTGTTTACGAAGGCCGCCATGAAGATCTATCACTGGCCGGGCCCCTCAAAATTTTCAATCGAAGGGATATCGCCAAATTATTTCCTGAGCGAGATACCGCCTAACTTCATGGCGCGATATTTCAGCTTCCCGTCCGTCGAGAAAATGTGGGAGGCGGAGCTCAAGATCGGAGAAAGTGAAATAGCGTTCGAGCTCATGGGTTTTAATGTGGCCATGGTAGCCGCGAATATCACCACCAGTAATGAAGAAGAGGAAGAAACCTTCAAGCGGCTCAGCAAGGCGGTGCAGGGGCCCGGCTTCTTTGTCATTATAGCCGGCAACTCCGCGGCAGACTTTGAATACAAGAAACGAGTCCTACAGCACGTTGTCAGCGAAGCTGGCGGGAAGTCTTTGGCACCCCTCGAGGATCCCAGGATTGAAGGAATCCTGTTGTGCCAGTGCATCAGAATTTCCGCCTCTATTAGAGAGACGTTTCGTCCAGGAGGCGCCTTTAATTCCATTCCCGTTATGGGCCAGAGAGATTTGACGATCAGGTGGGCGATCGGAGCCGGCAAGGCGAAGGAGCCTTTGATCGCAAAGGGCCTGATCGTCGATGATGGCGGAGCCTTTTTTGGCTGGGGAGTAGAACAGGGGCATCTTGGCAAAACGGAAATATTCTGCAAATTCGATCCTCAGAACCTCAAAGCCAAAACGGCGGTCGAGGAATGGAAAAAAGAGCAAAGTACGAGGGCTTTTAACGAACGCTACTTCGCCTTGTTGATGGGCCAGGATGAGGAAGTCGGACGAGGTCTATCCAACTGCCATTTATGGTGGAACAAGATTCAGAAAGCGCTTGATCCGAATGGCGTATCACCAGAGGCAGGCGCACTTGTTTAGTTCCTGCTAAAAGGGGATGAGGCGGTCGTTTTTTGGGAGCATAACTCAGTTGGGCGTGGACAGCTTGATGCTGCTTGATGCGGTTTGTCGAGGGCTAAACATCCATGAGCGCGAAGATCTATGCGGGCGATTCGATCCGGCTCATGATCACGGGGCTGGTGACGGCTCCAAGCCCTGTCCCTTACGGTACCAAACTCAAGGGCGTCTACTTTGATGGCTACCCGCAGCTCGTGAAGCAACGCGGATCGCAGCCAACCTACGAGGTGAAAACCGAGAAGGACATCATGGTTCGCATGCGCGATGGCGTGCGCATCGCGGTGGACGTGCACCGGCCCAAAGTCGAGGACGAGAGGTTTCCGGCAATATTGGCTTGGGGCATGTGGGGCAAGGACCTGCAGGAAGCCGTGCGATGGCTGGCCGACAAGCCCCAGCCCTATGTCGACAGTCCTTTCTGGGACGGAACCATGGAGGCCGGGAACTTCATGTACACCGTCCCCCGAGGTTACGCCCATGTCATACCCGACCCCAGAGGAGTTGGTAACTCGGAGGGTGGCGAAGAGAGGACCGACGTCGATATAGGTCTTCTGCACAAGAAAGAGGATATCTACGACCTGATCGAATGGATCGCGGCGCAGCCTTGGTGCAATGGCAACGTGGGTATGATGGGTCCTTCCTCGTATGCCGCGGCACAGATGGCCATCGGCGCCGATCCGCCGCCGCACCTCAAAGCGCTTCACCCCGATGAATGCCCCGCCGGCACGGGCGATCACTTTCACGGCATCTTCGACACCATGCCGTACCACATCATGTACGGCCGGCACGGCAACGACAGCGTGTTCCCCGTACCCAATTATCCATACAAAGTGAAGCGGCCTGAGTTGCTCAACCTCCCTAAGGAGGAATTGCAGGCCAGGCTCGAGGAGGCTCTCAATCATCCTGATATCAAGTACAACAGCAAGTGGTACTCGTACATCAAATACCCGCTGAAATCCGGGTTCACCCTCAACAGCCTATTGAATTCCTTCCATCCCCGGCCCGAGCAACCTGACCTTGGGGTGTCACCGGACATTGATAAGATCAAGCTCCCCATCTATCTCGGCGCTCCGTGGGGCATCCGGCTCTATATGTTCGGAACGTTCGAGGCCTACGAACACGTAAGCACGCCGGCACAGAACAAGAAGCTGATCATCTATCCGCCCGGCTATCCGCCTCGGCCTTACACCTGGTATCACGACGAGATCGTCCGTTGGTACGACTACTGGCTTAAGGGCATCGACACGGGAATCATGGAAGAACCACCCATCAAGATGTTCGTGATGGGGGTCAACAAGTGGCGTTTTGAGAGTGAATGGCCTCTCGAGAGAACGAACTGGGCGAAACTGTACCTGCATCCGGGCGGCCGGTTATCGACAGACTCGGTTTCCGGAAGGCCGGAGCCCGACCGTTTCACTCAAGTGGCGCCGTACCAAGACCCGGCCGTCTGCTGCCTCACCTACCGCACTCCTCCGCTTGTCGGGGACACCGAAATCACTGGACCTGTGGCGCTCTACCTGGACGCTGCGATCGACAAGGAAGATACGAACTGGATGATAGACTTGGTCATGGTCGATCCGGACGGCAACAGGCAGCTGATCAGCCAGGGTCACCTGAAAGCGGCGCACAGAGCACTCGACCAGAGCAAGTCAAAAGCGTGCGACCCCATCCATCCAAGACAAGATCCTGTTCCCGTTCCGCCGGGAAAAGTCGTTCGGTACGGAATATCGCTCTTGCCGACTGCTTGCGTGATCAAGAGAGGCTACGCTCTCGAATTGATAATCAGAAACCAGGACGACGTCCTGAGCAGACTGGGCACTTGGGGTATCTATATGTTGCCGTTCATGCAAACGGTGACGCACGAGATCCATTTTGGCAACTCTCATCTGCTTGTTCCACACATTCCCGCCGGCCAGAAGCACGGCCTGAAGATCTGACGACGGTTCCGTTGCGGCCGGCCCGGATCCGACCGGGCATCTCGCTTCAGTGGTGATTTCCGATCATGCACAATTTCCCCGATGCGCGTCGCAAGTACGTGTAGTTCGGGCGCGAGCTTGTGGACCGTCAGGCCGAGTGGCTTCATGAAATCCTCACGGAGGATTTCACCGGGGTGCACAGGAGACATAAGCGTTTCGGTCTCGTTCATCTCTACTCCTTGCTAGTGATAGTCGACGATTCCCACGTCGTAGCGATGGCTATCGCGCCAGACAAAGCAGATGCGCCATTGATCACTGATTCGGATCGAGTGTGGTCCTTTCCGATCTCCCCGCAGCGCCTCTAATTGATTTCTCGGAGGCGAAGGCGGGTGGCCCAACCTTAGCAGCCGCATCTTTGCACGCCCCCAATTGGGCTCGCGAACGAACGCGTTACACCAGAGTTTTTTCGGGTCACGGATAAAACTTGAGGGGTGCCGCACTCTTCGTTTCTCAGAAGGCTGCGTGCGTTCGGGACCTGAGTCGCTACCTGTCAGCGTGGTATCATCCGCCCGCGTGCCGATCTCAGTGAGAGAAACATTCGACATGAGAGGCTCGGCCGCGTGCGGAGATGAACAACATAGTGAACAGACACATAATCCGCATTTTCCCCATGATGTTGCTCGCAAGCGCGATGCTTGCCCCAGCCGCAGTGGCTCAGAAAACATACGATCCGGGCGCGACCGATAACGAGATCAAGATCGGCAACATCGCGGCGTACACGGGGCGGGGCAGTGCCTACGGCGCAGTCGGACACGCCGAAGCCGCCTACTTTCAGATGGTCAACGATCGCGGCGGCATCAACGGCCACAAGATCAACTTCATAAGCCTCGACAACGGCTCGGACGCCGCGAAATCCGTCGATTTGGCGCGGCAACTAGTCGAACAGGATGGCGTCCTGCTAATCTTCAGTTCGATCGGGACCGACACCAACTTGGCGATTCGCGCCTACATGAACGAGAAGCAAGTGCCGCAGCTTTTCGTTGAATCCAGTTCAGCGGTATTCGATGATCCCTCGCACTTCCCCTGGACCATGGGTTTTTTCGCGACGTATCGAACGGAGGGGTTGGCCTACGCGAAGTACATTCTGCAAAACAGATCTGGCGCGAAGATCGCGGTGCTGTACGCGAATGACGATGCCGGAAAAGAGTATCTGGCGGGCGTGCGCGACGGGCTTGGCGACAAGGCGTCCGCCATGATCGTCAAAGAAGCGCCCTACCAGGCGTCGGATGCGACGCTCGATTCGCAGATCATGGCGCTCAAGGACTCGGGCGCTGACGTTTTGCTCAACCTGTCAGTTGGCGCGTTTGCGACCCAGGCAATTCGCACGGCTTACGACATCGACTGGCACCCGTTGCAGTTCATTCCCAACGCTTCGCTCTCGATCGCTGCGTTCCTCGATCCCGCTGGACTCGAGAAGGCCACGGGAATCATCTCGAATGCGCGGTCCAAGGGCTGGCTCGAGCCGCAAACGCGAAGCGATCCCGCCGTGCGCGAGTTCCTGGAATGGATGAGTAAATACAATTCGCAGGCGAGCCTTCGAGATCAGAATAATGTGGCCGGCTACGAACGCGCGCAAGCTTTGGTCGAGGTTCTGAGAAAATGCGGCGACAATCTGACGCGTGCGAACGTGATGAAGCAAGCCGCCAGCCTCGACTTGGAACTCGGGATGCTCCGTCCCGGGATCAGAATCACAACGAGTCCGAACGACTATCAGCCGATCAAGCAGTTGTTTCTGATCAGATTCAACGGCAAAGCCTGGGTTTCGTTCGGCGCTGTGATTGGTGACTGATCGCAGGCGGCAAATTCCCGATCGTCACCAGTTCAGATGAATGTTCGTAAAGAATGCCCCTCCAAAGTCAGTGCTGGGCGGCCAATATCCCATCTGAATCTCTGTCATCCAGCCGAAACTGCACGACCGTTACAGTGCTGCCAGAAGTGTCTACATGCCCGTCGAGCACTGCGCCCGCCACGAAGTAACCGTCAATGAACTTCCCGTTTGTATGGCCGAACGAGTCCTGTCCCGGCTGGCAGTGAACCACAAGGGACGGCGTATCCGCACCGCGCTTAGGCAGGGTGAGCCACTTGCCGGTAAGAATGCACACTGATTCTTGCCACGGTTTCGACGGGCCGTCGCTGGGGATGTTGGGAAGGACATGCGCGATCACAATGTTCCACAACAGGATCGGAGCCGCAATTGCAGCTAACAATGAGAGGGCCGCGTAGCCGGATTGATAGATAAAGGAATACCGCAGGCGGATAGCTTCAGGAACCCAGCAAGCTAACTGAAGCAAGGCGCTGTTGTATATTCCTTAGCGAGCACTGAATTACGAATAGACGCTTTTCCTCCATCCCGCTTCCTTTCATAGACGGTCAATCCATGCCATTCGGAGTGATTCGGGCTACCCGGGACGCTGAACTTGCAACGCATCTTGCAACGAGAAATGTGATATAGGTCTACGGATGAAAACCTATTCGACGCAGCGAAAAAGCTGGCCAGCGCAACGAAGACCTAGAAGAAACAAGCACGGAGAAACGATATGAACTCTTCATCGCCAAGAAAGTCGCTGTGCTTTACGTGCATCGCGGTGACGGCCCTTCTTGCCTTGCCTTCGATTTCCCGGGCGCAGATGAACCAGAGCGCGGGCCCTAATTTGGGGGTGGCGGGAAACGAGGCGCAGGAGCGAATGGAACTTTCGAACATGGACGCTCTGGGCGATAAGGATGAGGTTGCCGCCTACAAGGATTTCTCCAAGGAGCAACAACCTGCCAAGAAAATCCAACTCGGAGACAAATTCTTGCAGAAGTACCCGAAGAGCCCGTTTGCAGAGCGCGTCGACGTTGGATTGATGAACGCCTACCACGCGCAGCAGGACTGGAAGGATACCTATCGGTTTGCGGATGCCGCACTCGCGCTCAGTCCCGATGATGTGGACGTTCTTACGACGGTCGCTTGGACGATACCGCATGTTTACAGTCCAAATGATCCAGACGCCGACCAGGAGCTAAACAAAGCGGAGACATACGCGAAGCATGCCATTGAGGTTCTGGCCAAGCTGCCCAAACCGACAGACTTAAATGGCGCGCAGTTTGCGGCTTCCAAAGCCAAAAGATCTTTCCAAGCGCACAGTGCGCTGGGCCTCGTCTATTTCCGTCGCGAGGACTACGACAATTCGGCGAAGGAGCTTGAACAATCCACCAAGGGCAATCCAACCCCCGATCAGACCGATCTATATGTTCTGGGGGTAGATCTGCAAAACTTGAATCGCTATAACGAAGCGGCGGACGCTTTTCGTGGATGCAGTCAGATCGCGGGACCCTTGCAGGATCAATGCAAGCAGAACGCAGACTTGGCGAAAAGGCAGGCGGATGTAACGAAGACTAAGTAATACATCGGCTCTCCGATCGATGCTTCGCCTCAGCCGTCGTAGTGATCGGCATTCTACAACGAGTCAGACGGTGCTGGACTATCACGATGCCAGCGTCGAAACATCGATCCAGCAAGCCGCGCCCTAAACTCTGTCGCGCAGATCGAAGGATAGGGCAATTCAACGACCACGCTTTCGAACATCTCGAAGCTGCCCCGAAAGTTTTGGGAGTTCGGCCCTTAGGAATTAGGAGCCGCGCGGACGGCTCCGACGACAATCCGTATTCGGAAAGCCAGTTCCGCACCACAGTGAAAGGGGCGGTGCTTTGCTCGGCTGGCGCTGGGAATAAAAAGCGTTTGCCGTCTGGCGTCAGATCCCACGAGTAGGCGATGCACGGACTCGCACTCTGCGGCGTCTGGAATAGAGCTTTGGGCACTCCTGCCCGGAACACCGGGTTCGAGCGATACGTCTCGCGCGCTCGCCGCGTACTAAACCCTAGAAGGTAAACCTCAGCCCAAATTGGATCAGGCGTGGGTTGACGTTCGTGTGGGTCATAGCCACATCCTCAGCCCCTAAGGGGGTGGTGCCGGTTATGTCCTCGTAACCTATGGTGCCAAAGGTGGACCCGCCGGGATCGGCGAACTGCGGGTGGTTGAAGGCATTGTAGAAATCGGTGTGGAACTGCATGTTGACCCGTTCCGTAATTTTGGTGCTCTTTAGGATGGAGATGTCCCAGTTGAACTGGCCCGGGCCAAGTACGGCCCCGACACCGGAATTGCCAAAGCTCGTAGCTGTCGCGTCCCCGAAAGGTACGATGGGCGCCGGGCAAAAGCCGGCAAGGTTGAAATAGCCCGTGCCGTTTGCAGGGCTAGTGCCCACTTTCGAAACAATGGAGCCCTTGGCCAGGATATTTCCGTTGTTAAATCCCGAGCAGTATTGAGCCGTCGAGACTCCATCGAGATAACTCGTGGTGCTCGTACCGTAAGCCGCGCCAGACGCCGCTAGCGCGCCGCCCGATTGGGTGAACGGCAGCGGATCGCCCGATTGCACGATGGTGATTCCGGAGATATTCCACCCGCTCACTAACTTGCCAGCGACTCCCTCCATGCCTTTGCCGAAAGGCAAGTCGCAGCTGTAGTTCACGACGAAACGCTGGGGCCGGTCGAACGCTACTCGCCCGTACTGCGCGTTCATATCCAAAGCCTCGTTTATGTTCGCGGTGTTGCTATAGAAGACCGTGGAGAGGTCCTTGTCCCAGGTATAGGCCGCCTGCATGGAGAGCCCGTGCGAGAACTGGTGGCGCACGGTCACCTGCAAGCTATTGTAGTTCGAGTAGCCATTATCGTCCGAGCCGGCCAGACCATCCGTCTGGTAGCCGGGATACGGCACGCGGAATTGCGCGTTGGGGGCGGTGTTGCAGATCGGCGGGGTCCCGGTGCAGAGGGAACTAAATTCATTGGTCGGTGTCGCCAGGAGCGCCTGGTTGTGGTTGTAATCCAGCAAATTGATTCCGCTCGATCCGACGTAGCCAAAATCGAGCACCCAGCCGTGCGCGAACTCATATTGAGTTCCCAGGCTGTATTCCCGGACAAGCGGCGTATGCACGCTCGTGGGGTCAAACGGTGTGCTCAAGCTAGAATCCGCGAGGGTGGTCGCGTTCGCGTAACGGGCCGCAAAGCCAAGGCCGAAATCCGAATTGCAATTCGGATCGGAGGGCATGCAAACCAGTGATATTGCGGGATAGGGTTGCTGCAACGTGGCCGCCAACCACCGACTGCTCGGAGGAGAGTAATCGTACGTGGCGGCATACGGGTACCCCTGCTCGTAGGCATGTACGACGCTGTCCAGGCCGACGCGATTGTAGAAGATGCCGATTCCGCCACGCACTACGAGTTTTCCGCCTGACAGTGGCTGCCAGGCAAATCCTAATCGCGGAGCGAAGTCGCCATATGGCGTGTTATATGATCGTTGACCATTGGCCACCCCGCGTTCGGGAAGCCTGCCGCTGATTCGTTCGGCGAGTTCCTCAACCGTCATGTTTCGGGGAATTGGCTGGATGTCTTTTCGCATTACCTCTTCGACGCGCACGATTTTAAGTACACCTGCCTCATAGTCTTCGGGCACGCGCAGCCCTCGTCTTGCAAGTTTTTCCGTCATGATCGACCTCGGTAGATAATGGATGGCGATCATGTCTGCGATCACGCATCCAAGCATTAAGGGGAGAATCGAATTGTAGTCTCGTGTGATCTCAAATGCGAAGACGATAAACGTAAATGTCGCCCGCGAGGCCGCACCGAACACCGCCGCCATCGCTACCAGCGCATACGCGCCGGTCGATAGATGCGCTCCCGGAAAAGTAAGATTTATGA
>JBEKBY010000003.1:0-189914 GCA_050015155.1 Candidatus Acidiferrales bacterium
GTTATGTGAACGGAACACAGCCCTGTTTAGGTTCTGATTGAGTACGACCTTAGAGATCGGTTCCCTAGAGGAAGTATTGTCAGATCAACTGATTAGATGGTGTTGCATCGACCGATTGAGCTGGCATCAGTCATTGGGCAAGCCAAAGTCTACTTTGGGCAAGCCGCAGATTCAGACGGTTAGGACACTCTCGATTTCGGGGTTAGTGGGCAAGCTGGGCTTTTGGGGCAGACTGTAGAAGCTTCTCTGCGCTGTTCCCTTGGAAAATCCCCATCTCGCGGCAGATCGTGGCCCATGACGCCCCTTGGCTTCGCCGCGAGGCAATCTGCGCGGCATCCACGGCGATTCTGGCCCGGCCCCACTTCTTTCCCCGGCTTCGGGCGTTCCGAATCCCGGCCTTCACGCGCTCTTGAATAAGCGAGCGCTCAAACTCGGCCATCGCCGCGATGACTCCGAACATCAGCCTGCCGGACGGCGTCGTGAGATCAAGATTGTCTCGCATACTGACGAGCATCACGCCGAGCGCCTCGAACTCGGCCAGCAGGTTCACGAGGTGCCGAAGCGACCTGCCCATGCGGTCCAGTTTCCAGCAGACCACAACGTCGAACTTTCGGCGGCGTGCGTCGTTCATCATGCGGTCCAACTCGGGCCGTCGTTCTTTCGAGCCACTGACACCGAGATCAACGTATTGATCCACCACGGTCCAGTCCCGGCGAGCGACGTACTCGTTGAACTCGCGGATTTGCATTCCCGCGTTTTGATCCGTCGTTGAAACACGTCCGTAAAGAACTGCTTTCATGTGGTCTCCTTACCGACGCCGGACCATCGAGAAGGCACTTGAAGCGAACGGCGCTGCACCAATGCAAGCCGCTGCTTTTGTTCCTCCTCCTGATGCCGGACCTCGCAGCGATCGTGATGGTGGACCACGTACAGTTGAACGTGCAGTTGAAGCACCACCTGCAGACGGAACTCGTGGAGACGGTACCGACGCCATTGATGGGGCCGCAGTTCTCCGCGAAGCCGAGACGTTTGTCTCACGGTATGTAATTCTGCCCCTAGGCGCTGCGCTTGGGGTGGCAGCCTGGAGTTTTGCGACCCACTGCTTCGAGGCGTTTGACGTATTCCCGTATCTGGCCCTCACCAGCCCCACGCCGAGGTGCGGGAAATCAACTCTACTGGCCTGCATCGGCCAGCTTTCTCGAAGCCCGGTTCCTGCCGCGAACATCAGCGAAGCGGCCCTGTTTCGAACCATCATGGAAGACAAGCCGACTTTGCTGCTGGATGAGATCGAATGGTTAAAACAAAAATCAGAGCGCGCCCAGATTTTGACGAATTTGCTCAATGCTGGACATCGCTGCGATGCGATTGTCATCCGCTGTTCGCAGGATGGGAAAAGACAGCGGTTTAGCGTCTTTGGACCGAAGGCGCTCAGCATCATCGGCGATTTGGCTGCGACACTTACGGATCGCAGCATCCACGTCGCCCTCCAGCGAAAGACCAAACATGAGCGCGTCGAGCGATTTCGCTTCCGCGCTGTCCGCCGTGAGGCAGACCCCCTGCGAGCGAGAATCGCCGAAGTCATGGAACACGCAAAGTCCGCAGTCGCGCACGCATATCAGTCGCTACCCGATTTGACGTTTCTCGATGATCGTGCCGCCGACAATTGGGCGCCGTTGTTCGCGCTCGTCGGCGTCCTAGACCCTTCACGTCTTGCGGAGCTTCGCACATGCGCCACAGTTCTTTCTACTTCGCGTTCCGATATGGCCGATGACTCATTGCCGTTGCGGGTGCTTTCTGATTTCGCAGCCGTTGCCGCTGAGAGAGTGGAGAAGGTGATTCCCACGGACCAGTTGATCGATGGAGCAAAGAAGCAACCCGAAAGCCCGTGGGACGAAGTCGATTTGACGCCGCGAAAAGCTGCGAAGTGGCTTCGGGGGTTTGGAATCAAGCCTGGCCGGGTGGAGAGCTATCGGGGTTATGACCGCAAAGCCCTCCTTGAGGCCGCAAGTCGGTACCTGACGGTATATCCGTCATTTCCGTCAGAAGCGTCAGCCGTAAGTAGTGAAAAGACTTAGGGATGACGGCAACTGACGGCAATGACGGATATAGGGCGAGAGAGGGGGGAGCGATGGATCAGGCTGAGGTAGTCCGCCGAGCGATTGAAGCGGTGAGCGAAATCTGTACGAGGCAGTCGGTAGAGGTCGACGAGGGCAACCAAGGCGACCCTTACGCTGAGCGAATGCGCGAGGCGTGGAAGCAGATCAACGTGCCCGACTACCCAGCGGGCATGATCCCTTGGCTGGATCGTGAATGCGCGAGGCTTTACATGGAGTTGACCGAAAGCCTCCCAGCCCAGATGCAGCGCCAGTGGGAAGCCCGCGTGCCCATAGAGCAGTTTCAGCAAACAATCAATCAATGGCTCGAAGCACATCAAGCGGCGGTCGCCATGTACCGGCAGAGGGCGCAATAAATTGCCCAAAGACCCGCAAAATCGGAGGCCGCAAGTCTTTGTTGCTCAGCCTTGGAATTTCGGCAGCACGGCGCACCAGATAGATTTGTTTGTGGGCAGGTGATGTAGCGAAATGAGCGAGACGACAAACCCCGGCTGGATGCCCGATGCGCCACTGCTGCTGACGAAGGAACAGACGGCTCGGTTGCTCAACGTGTCGGTGCGTACCATCGGGAATCTACTTGCTCGCCGCGAATTGGTACGCCGTAAAATCGGCACTCGCACCTTGATTCCGCGCACGTCGATTGACGCATTTCTCAGGAAGGATCACCAAACGCAGTAAACACGCCTTGACATGCTTACCCCCTAAGGATAGACTCGCAGCTATGGACCTCAACCTAACAGCATTCCGCAAGTGGGGTAAGAGGGGCGGCAAAAAGCGTGCGACAAAACTCTCACCGAAACGCCGTAAGGAAATCGCCCGCAAAGCGGCAAGGGCACGCTGGAACAAAAAGGGGAAGTCATGACCGAACAAGCACAGCAGCATCGGATCGAAGAGTCCGGCAAGCCAACGAAGCGACTGCCGCGTGGACTTCGCCTCCGCAACGGAAGCTACGTCGCGTATTTGACGCATCCCGACGGCAGGGGCGAGCGTCGAACTATCGGAAACGTCACCCTAAAGACGGCTATCCAACAGCGCACGATCTGGCAGCGCGAACTTACGGAAGCGCGTTACGTCAAGAAGGTGCCTCGTGTCGAGCGCCGATCATTCGCGGCAATCGCTGATGCGGCTTTGGAGTACGCGAAAAAATTCAAGCGTTCTTGGGACACTGACGCGGGCAGAATCAAGCGCATGAAAGAATGGTGGGGAAGCCGCTTGGCCGATGAAATCACCACAGCCGAAGTCGATGCGCGGCTTTATGAGAACGTGGCCCCGCGTGGTGAGTGCTGGACGGAGACGACCTCGAACGAATACCGCGTGCTGCTTTCAACCATCTACAGCCGAGCGATCGAACGCGGCGAACTAACTGTCAATCCGGCTACGGAGGCACACCGATACAAACTGAACAATGAGCGGACCCGCGAGTTGTCGTACGCGGAAGAGGACCGACTGCGAAAGACTATCCGCGAACTTTATCCGAAGAAGGAACCCGAGTTTGATTTGGCACTGCATACCGGAGTACGACGCAGCACCCTGTACGGAATCCACGCCAAGGGCCGCAAAGAGATGCCGCCACTTGACTGGAGTTCCGTCAATTTCGACTGGAAGGTTATTACGGTCCCCCGCGCCAAGTCAGGAAAGAAATACATTGTGCCGCTGAACGCGGTCGCGCTGGACGCGCTCAAGATTCTGCGTGAAAGGTCGGACGGCACGGGACCTGTGATCAGGAAGCCAAGCGGTCTTGAGATTCGTTCTTGCCGCAAGTGGTTTGAGAACTGCCTAACGAAAGCGTGCATCGAGGATTTTCGCTGGCACGATCTCCGCCACACATTCGGGACGCGGCTACGTCGAAACGGAGTCCCTCTGGAAGATGTTGCGGCACTATTGGATCACGGGATTCCGGAACTGAGGATGACACTCCGATATGCCCACGCTGATATGGACCGACTGCATCAGGCGGTTGCAACTCTCGTTCGAACTGACACAAATACTGACACACGCCCCGTTGTTGAGTTTCGCAGGGCAGAGGCGGTATAGTGGAAGTCACTTCAATCAAGCAACTTAGTTTGCGGTGGGCGGCTAGCTCAGTTGGGAGAGCATCGCGTTCGCAACGCGGGGGTCGGGGGTTCGAATCCCCTGCCGTCCACCATTCTGGGCTCTCCAGTGCCGCCGGCTTCCATCGGTGACGCGCCGAGAAATTAAAGTTGCGCGACGGGATGCCCGCGGGATTATGATGTAGCCATGTACGCTGCCGTGCGACACGCGGCGATCTGTCTTCTTTCCGTAGTAGTCGTTGCCGTGCCCGGCCTCGCTCAGAGGCAGACGGGGCCACCCGCTCCTCCCGTGCCACCGAATTCTGTGCCGGATACCGTACCCGCACCCATCTCGCCCATCCCAGCTCTTGGTGCCGACATGTGGGCGCCAGGTTCCACAGCTTCGACAGCCATGCTGGACCCGATCGACACCAGCCGCGTGGCTGCGGCGGAGGCGTGCAATTCCTGGACCGAGGCTGGAACGAAGAGTCCCACGGTGAGCGTGGCACGGCTCGCCGTTCCCGGAAAGGCGACGAGCGAGTATCAGAAGGGCTGCGGGGCGTTCAAGGGCAAGAGGCTGGACGAGGCCGAGCAGTACGTGCGCAACGCCATACGGCTCTACCCGAATTATGCCGCCGCTTGGGTAGTGCTGGGCCAGATCCTCGACGCCCAGAAGAAGAGAGATGACGCTCGAAAAGCGTGCTCGCAGGCACGGAGCGTCGATCCCAACTACGTGGCGCCGTTTCTCTGTCTGGCCGACTTTGCGGCCAGCGAGGGAGATTGGCAGGAAGTTTCGATTCTGTCGGGCGGCGCCCTCGAACTGGACCCGTCGGGTAACGCCTATTCTTTCTACTATGCCTCCGCAGCAGCACTGCATCTCGGGGACCTGTCTCGGGCTGAGAAGGACGCGCAGAACGCCGTCAAGCTGGACACGTGGCACCACATGCCGCAGGTTCACCTGGTCCTGGCCCAGATCTACCAGGCCCAGGGCAATTTCCACGGACAGGCCATCCAGTTGCGGGAGTACCTGAAATCCGCCCCCGCCAACTCGCTCGATGCTTCGAGCGTGAAAAGCACACTGGCTCAACTCGACGCACAGACTACCAAGTAGCCAAACCACTCCCAGAGAAGTTTCGGATGTGATGCAGAGACCGCTGCCCCGGGGACGCTACCGCTGACCACCGCCCTCGGCAGCCTCGCGTTGCGCCACGATTCTGCGCGCGCTGGCGTAAAGGGCTTTCGCTTGAGGAATCTCCTCGACGGCCTTGTCGAGTTGCGGGTCGTTTTCGAGCGCGACTCTATACCCTTCGTTCAGCCCGAAGACGGTCGTGAACACCTCGCGCTTGATTTCCCATTTCAGCCAGGCCGAGTTCTGCTGAATCTGGTCTTCGGTGAACGGGATGTGCTGCTCGCCGAGGTATTTCCGGAATTGAGCCAGCACCGCGTCGTCCACGGTGAAATTCTTGGTGATGTCCGGCTTCTGACCCAGGTAGAACCGCGCGAAATCGCCAACGCCCGAGGGCAGTGGATAGAGCACGCCGCGCCGCTCCAGCAACTCCTGAAAATCATCCGGCTTCGGGTCCAGCACGATCGCATCCGGTGTGATTCCGCCTTCCCCATACACCTGACGTCCCGTGTCCGTCAGTTTCACTTCCGGTGCGTGAGGTGGCTTTGGGTTGTAGTGATAATCGTAGAGCGTCACGTTCTTGTAATCGCGCTGGATAAGGCGCCCGCTCGGCGTGTAGTAGCGCGCCGTGGTGAGGAGCAGCGCCGTATTTTCGCTCAGCGGGAATTGCGTCTGCACGAGCCCTTTTCCGAAGCTCGTCTCTCCGACGATCAGCCCGCGGTCGTGGTCCTGAATCGCCCCCGAGACGATCTCGGAAGCCGAAGCGCTCTGCCCGTTCACCAGCACCACCAGCGGCACTTCCACTCCCTGGTTGCCCCGTACGGCATAATATGGCCGCTCCGGCGATGAACGCCCGCGGTGCGATACCACCAGTTCGTTCTTGTCGAGGAACATGTCCGCCATGCCGACGGCTTGATTCAGCAAGCCCCCGCCGTTGTTCCGCAGGTCGATGATCAGCCCGTCGAGTTTCGAGACGTCGAGTTGCTTCAGGGCGTCGGTCAGGTCGCTGTCGGTCGTCTCGTTGAACGTCGAGACGTGTACGTAGCCGATTCCCGGCTTCACCATCGTGTAGAACTCGACTCCGGGGCGGGGAATTTCGTCGCGCACCACGGTCACTTCGATCGGCTTGTCCCAGCCCTCGCGTCCCAGTGAAATGTGAACGGTCGTGCCCTTGGCGCCTTTCAACATGTCGGCCACTTCGTTCGTGGTCAAACCGGCGCACTTCTTTCCGTCGACCTGGACGATGATGTCACCCGGGCGAATTCCGGCCTTATAGGCGGGCGAGTTGACGAAAGGCGCTTGAACGACCGTCTGATTCTCGCGCTGTTCCACGATCATCCCGACGCCGTAATACTTTCCCTCCTGCTCCTCGCGAAACAGGGCGTATTGCTTGGGATCGAAGAAATTGGAGTGCGGATCGAGCACGTGCAGCATTCCGGGAATCGCGCCGTCGTAGATCGCCTTGTCCGTGTCCACGGGATCTGCGTAGTTGCGTTCGACAACTGCGAGGACGCGCGTGAAGCTCTTCACTGAATCCTGCAAATCGTCGGAACTCGGCGGCGAACCCGCGGATGTGGCTCGCACAGATGGGTTGTAAAGGCCGCCCAGAATCGCTGACACTGCCAGGACCAGCAACAACAGCACAATTCCTCGCGTCGCTGACGCCGAAGCTCTCGATGTCCGCCCTGTGCCTGGCTGTCCTGATGATTCCGATGATGAATCCATACGGCCTCTTTTCGTCTCTTCGTCCCCTCGCTTCGCAGTATAGCACATTCGTTTTGACGGCCTCCGAGAAGGCATCACCGTTCAGCGCGTTTGACACGTCTCGTAAGGCTCTTCTATGATGCAGAAACGGCCCGGAGAAGACGCCAATAAAGGCCGCAGAATGCTTAGTGTCCCGCACCTCATCGTCATTTTTGTCGTTGCGCTGATCGTTTTCGGCCCGGAAAAGCTGCCGGAACTGGCGCGAAACCTTGGGAAAGTTATGGCCGAGTTCCGCCGCCACACCAGTGACCTCCGAAGCACTTTCGAAGGCCATCTCCGCGACCTCGAACGCGAGGGAGAAGCGCGCCGCATCGGCGGGGTGCCTTCGGCACCGGCCGCCTCCCAACCGGCAGTTGCTGCTGCGCCCGTCGCACCGGCGGCCGGGACAGTTCCGTCGGACCCTCCGAACGCCGCTGCGATCGCGCCTGCCGCCGGCGGACCGCCCCCCGAGCCTTTCATACCTGTTCTGGATCCCGATGTGGCTGCTCAGGACCCGTACCTCGCCGGCGCGTACAAAAGGCCCGAACCTCCGCCGGCCTCCGAGCCCGAATCCGTCCCGAGTCCTGAGCCCGAAAAAGTGAGCGATGGCGGCACCCGCCCAGCCTGAGCGTACTTTTCGACCGCGCGCCGAGGATGAAGCCGGCGCGTCGATGTCGTTTTTCGACCACCTGGTCGAACTGCGCAAACGCCTGATCAGCGCTTTGGCCGCCGTGGGCGTAGGCATGGTGGTGGGCCTGGCGCTCGCCAAGCATTTCATCAGTTTCATCGTCGAGCCAATGCGCACTGCACTGCGCGCGAACCATCTCGAGGATAAGCTGTACTACACCAGTCCCGCCGGCTACATCAGCCTGGTGATCAATTTGGGACTCTATCTCGGCGTAGTGATCGCCATGCCTTGGGTGCTTTACCAGGTTTGGCTGTTCGTGGCGCCGGGACTCTACAAGCACGAACGCCGCGCTGTTGCCGCCTTCATCTGCTCCTCGATGTTTCTGTTTCTATGCGGAATCGCCTTCGGCTATTTTGTGATGCTTCCGCAGGTGTTGACTTACATCGTCCATTTCGGGAACGACCCCTCCATTGCGCCGCTGATCAGCATCAACGAATACTTCAACGTGATCCTGGTTATCCTCGTCGGGCTGGGCGTGGTGTTCGAGCTTCCTGTGCTCGTTTTTATCCTTTCGCTTTTCGGGATCGTCACGCCGAAGTTCATGCTGAAAAACTTCCGCTACGCCATGCTGGTTATCACGATCGTCGCCGCTATCATTACGCCCACGCCCGACGCTACCACGATGCTGGTTTTTATGGCGCCCATTGTCATCCTGTACTTTGTCGGTGTGCTCGTGTCGTACGCGGTCCTGCGACGCAAGCGCAGCCGTGCTCTCGCGGAAGGCGAGGCTCACTAGCGTGGATTCTGTGCGGAAGGTGCTGCTGATCGCTGCGATCGCGGCTGCCGGTGTCTTGGCGGCGGGTTGCGGGCACGGCACCGAGTCCTCGAACTCTTCCGTTGTCGCGGCCCCGCCCTCCTCAACGCAGGAGACTGTAGTAGTCACGGCCACCGACGCACCGCCTCCCGCCGCCCAGACCGGCGGCTTCGACGGTGCCGCAGCCTACGACTTTACGGCGAAGTTGGTCGCGTTCGGCCCGCGTCCTCCCGGCTCCGAGGCCATTCACCACACGCAGGACTACATCATCGCGCAGCTCAAGAGCTTCGGCTGCGCCGTCGATACCGACGATTTCAACGCCCAGACTCCCATCGGCTCGATCGAAATGAAAAACATCGTGGCCAAGGTTCCCGGCACCGGGGAGGGAGTCATCCTGCTGCTCACACACTACGACACGTTGCGCGCCTACAACTTCGTGGGCGCCGAGGACGGCGGTTCTTCGAGCGGACTCATGCTCGAAATGGCGCGACTGCTGTGCGCCGGGGCGAAACAGCGCAACGCTGTGTGGATCGCCTTCCTCGATGGCGAGGAAGCGCAGGTGGTGCAGGACGGGCAGGCGCAGTGGACCAACACCGACAGCGTTTACGGCAGCCGCGAGCTTTCGGCCCGCCTCGCCGTCGCGGGGGACTTGAAGCGCGTCCGCGCCGTGATTCTCGCCGACATGATCGGCCAGAAAAACCTCGAAATCGAGCGCGACACCAACTCCACGAAGTGGCTCACGGATCTGGTCTGGTCAACCGCCGCCCGCCTCGGCTATAAGGACATCTTCGTATCCCGGCAGGCGGCGGTGGAGGACGATCATCAGCCCTTCCTTCGCCGGGAAATTCCTGCTGTCGATATTATCGACCTGGACGGATACCAGGCGCTGGGTTACTGGCACACGCACCTGGATACTCTCGACAAAATCAGCCCGCGCAGCCTCGCAATCGTCGGCCACGTCATCCTCGAATCCGTTGCTGAGCTCCAAAGGCGCTGACGTTCGGCTCGGCCGTCGATCCTCAGGGCGGTTCTGTAGGCGCCGACTTTCCGCTCCTACGCGTGTCGCGGGCCTGCAACACTCGCGCCGGCAGGAAAATAATCGCGCGGACCAGCTCCAGCACGCCGCCCACTGCAATTCCGACCAGACGGAACGGCAAGAGCAGTAGCCACACGATCGGGTACAACACGATCGCCAGTAGCGCCAGCGGCCAGCAGATGACAAACAAGATGCACCATAAGAGAAACGTCAGCATAACCGTTAATTCTCCCTCTCCAGAGTTACGCACAGGCGCCGGAATTGGTTCCGGGCGGACCTGCGGTTCGCAGCGGACGCGCTGATGAACTATGCTACATTTTCTTTCTCTATGCGGACAATCCGGGTAACAAGCTCCACCGGCCCTTACAACGTGTATTGCGGTCGCAGCGCGCTCGCTCGCGCCGCCTCGCTTATCGCGCGCCTTGACGATTCAACCGGCACGTTCGTCCTCTCCTCTCCGCGCGTCTGGCGGTATTGGGGGAGAGCCGTGGGCACGCGGATTCCCAGCGCCGCGGCGCGCCGTCCGATCCTCTTTGACGACCGCGAGTCCGCGAAGCGCCTCTCGACGGTCGAAGCCATCGCGCGCCAGCTCGTACGCGCCGGGGCCGATCGCAGCGCGGTACTGGTTGCGGTCGGAGGCGGCGTTGTCGGCGACGTGGCTGGCTTTGCGGCCGCGACGTATCTTCGCGGCGTGCGCCTGGTCCACATTCCCACGACGCTCGTTGCGCAAGTAGATAGCGCGATTGGCGGTAAGACGGGCGTCGATCTCCCGGAAGGGAAGAACCTCGTCGGCGCGTTCTATCCGCCCCGCCTCGTCATCGCGGATCCAGAAACGCTGCGCACTCTTCCGCACCGCGAATATCGCGCCGGCCTCTACGAAGTCATCAAGTACGGCGTCATCGCCGATGTAACGCTCTTCGAGTTTCTCGAGCGCCGCATGGACACCGTGCTCCGCCGCGATCCCGCCGCGCTCGCCTACATTATTCCGCGCTCGGCCGCGATCAAGGCGCGCGTCGTCACCGCGGACGAACGCGACGGCGGCTTGCGGCAAATCTTGAATTTCGGCCACACGCTCGGCCACGCGCTCGAAACCGTCACAGGCTACCGCCGCTTCCTGCACGGCGAAGCCATCGGCTGCGGCATGATCGCCGCCACGCTCCTTGCCGTCGTCACCGGCCGCCTTCGGGAATCGGACGCCGGGCGAATCATCCGGCTCGTGGCGAGCGTCGGGCCTCTTCCGCCCCTCGGGAAGATTCGCGCGGCCCAGCTCCGTCCGATTCTGTCGAGTGACAAGAAATCTCGCGGCGGTCGCGTTCGCTGGGTCTTGCCGCGCCGCATCGGCAAGACGCAGTGGGGCATTGAGCTTCCCTGGCCGGTCGTCGCCCGCACGTTCGCGGCGCTGCCCGCCATCGCCGCGCGAGCCGGTCTAGGCTCGAAACTGTGACAACTGTTGGCCTGATGGCCGCGAGCGCTCGCCAAAGGATTTCGTTGAGTAGCGAAGGCTCCGGAATCTTGCTCAGGCTCCGATCACTCTCATCGAGACAATCGGAAGCGGATTCTCTTGTCCAGAGAAACCGCGGGACGTTTTGGGCGCGATAGCCGTATGCTGCAAGGATCGCTTGCCTTGTTTTTTCTTGGTGATATAGTCCCAGCCATGGCACTGCGCTCAGGTGTTTATATCGTCCCCACCAACCGGTGGTACATTGAGCGGACCGTCTGGTTGATCGCCGGAGTGGTTCTGTTAGTAAGCACAGCGATGGCATTGTTGGTGAATCGGCTGTGGATCTTGGGTGTCACCGCTACGGGGCTCGTTTCCATCAATGTCGCTTTGACGGGCTTTTGCCCCGTGGGCAGTGTGCTGCGCTTGCTTGGCTTCACTGCAATGCTCGGGTCAGACAAATCAACGCGCTGGAACCTATTCTTCTTGCAGACAGACAGATGGTATCTTGAGCGCCGCATCTATCTTGCAGTTGGAATCAACATCTCCGTCGCGTCAGTGCTGATACTCACTTACAGCCCATGGGTGAGTCTGTTCACGGGCTTCGTTGGTGGCGCAATGGTTTGGTTCGCCGCCACTGGTTTTTGTGTGATGGCAAATGGGCTTTACTGGCTCGGCGCCGAGCCGCGCTTGACACCGGAATCGCTGCCTTCAGCTCGCTGCACAGAATGTCCAAAGTCGGGTGAGTGTCTTGGTGGACATCCAATCCTGGCGCGAGGAGAAGGCGCTCGTTTTATTGAGCGACCGGCATCTCCTTCGATCGAGCCCTCATAGTCAATGCGAGCCATTCAGCGTTCTCCTTCCTAAGCCGCTCCCGCGCCTCTTCAATAGGCAAAGGCGCCTCCTTATGTTTCAATTCAAGTTCGAACGATGATCGCCGCGCAAAAACAATCGCCACTTTCCGGTACGCGCCCTGAAGGCTCGCGTGACGAACGCGAAGCCTCCGCGCGCGTCCGCGAGATGTTCACGCGCATCGCCCCGCGCTACGACTTCTTGAATCATCTCCTCTCTTTCTCGCTCGACCGCATCTGGCGCCGCCGCACGGCCCGGCGCTTCATCGAAATCCTCCGCCGCCCGGACGCTCGCGTCCTCGATCTCTGCTGCGGCACGGGCGATCTCACCTTTGCCCTCGACCGCGCCCGTTCGCGCGCTGTTCGAGCGTCGCAATCGCACCGCGCCCCGCTCTTCGGCAGCGATTTCGTCGAGCCGATGCTCGTGCGCGCGCGCGACAAAGCGCAGCACACCAACCACGCCGTCGTCTTCGCTGCCGCCGACACTTTGCGACTCCCGTTTCCCGACGTGAGCTTCGATCTCGTCACCACCGCCTTCGGCTTTCGCAATCTTGCGAACTACGAGCAGGGCCTCCGCGAAATCGCGCGCGTCCTCAAACAGGGCGGGGAAGTCGGCATTCTCGAATTCACTGAGCCGGCGTCCGGTCCGATGGCGGGATTATTTCGCTTCTACTTCAAACACATCCTGCCGCGCATCGGCGGCGCCATTTCCGGCAGCTCTGAGGCGTACGAATATCTCCCCGGCTCCGTCGCGAAGTTTCCGTCGCCCGCCGAACTCGCCGCGCTCATGAAGCAGACCGGTTTCGCTGCCGTCCGCATCGCTTCCTGGAATTTTGGCAACGTCATCCTCTACTCCGCGACGCGCGCCTAGCCAGGAATATTTTCCGGGTCTTTCTCTGTGATCTCTGTGCCTTCTCCGTGTTCTCTGTGGTTCGCTTCTGGCCTTTGACTTTCGACTCTCAACTCTGAATTCTGAACTCCCGCCCACCTCAGGTATCATGGTCCCGCCATGCCCACCGGCTCGGATCCGCGTCCCATCGTTGATCTTCGCAGCGACACTGTCACGCGCCCCACTCCCGCCATGCGCCGCGCTATGGCCGAGGCCGAAGTCGGTGACGACGTCTACGCCGAAGATCCCACGGTCAATCGTCTCCAGGCCCGCGCCGCCGAAATCTTCGGCCGCGAAGCCGCGCTCTTTTTCCCCTCCGGCTCGATGGCCAACCTCACCGCCGTCAAGACCTGGACGCGCCCGGGCATGGAAGTCATCTGCGAAGGGCAGGCGCACATCTACCTCTACGAGATGGCGTCCGTCGCGGCCATCGCCGGCTGCATGCCCAACACCGTGCCGACGCCGAACGGCGTCCTCACCTGGGATCTGATCGAGCCGGTCATCCGCCCGCACATCTACTACCGCGCGCAGACCGCGCTGATCGAACTCGAGAATACCCACAACATGCACGGCGGCACGGTCTACCCGCCGGAAATCGCTGACGAAATCTGCGACCGCGCGCACGCCGCCGGCCTTCCCGTGCATCTCGACGGGGCGCGCATCTTCAACGCCTCCGTCGCGCTCGGCCGCAGCGTTGCCGACATCACCCGCAAATTCGATTCGGTGATGTTCTGCCTCTCGAAAGGACTCGGCGCGCCCGTCGGATCGATGCTCGTCGGCTCGCGCGATTTCATCGAGAAAGCCCGCGTCACGCGCAAACTTCTAGGTGGGGGCATGCGCCAGGCGGGCGTCCTCGCCGCCGCCGGCCTGATTGCGCTGGAAGAGTCTCCGAAAATCCTTCATGGCGACCACGAGAACGCACACCATCTTGCCGAAGGCCTCGCCAAGCTCCCCGGAATCGCAATTGATCCGAAGAAAGTCGTCACCAACATCCTGATCTTTGACGTGACCGCGACCGGTCGCACCGCCGCCGATCTCTGCGGCGCCCTTGCGAAGCGCAATGTGCTCTGCGGCCCCACCGGTCCGCACACGATCCGCATGGTCACCCACTACGACGTCGACCGCGCCGCTATCGACCGCGCCGTCGCCGCCGTCGCCGCCGTCCTCGACGGCCGCTCGTAGCCGGCTCTGCCTAATCAAATGCCGTCCCAGTACGCTAGCGACGTTCGCGCCTCAGGAGTTTAGCCGCGGACCAAAGAATCGACCCGATACCCAGACCTCCGACGGCATACGCAGATGCATTGATTGGTCCGAGGAGTAGCGCCACGCTTGGAAACGATGGATCAACGGTAATGGTCAAATAGGCTGCGGGACAGATCGCGTATACAATCGCGCCGGGGATATGCCGACTGAGCGGAGCAAAATACAGCCCAAGAGCGACGAGGTAGCCAACCGCGGCAAACGCCAACGAAGTTTTCAGAATGAAACGCACCGTCGTGTTGGAGGCGATCCTGCGCCGCGGAATCCTAGCATGATCCGAAACCGAACCCGTGCTAACGCTTCGGCTCGCCTGCCGTCAAAACTCGCCGTCTTGTATACTGTCTCGCGGTTTCACGGAGCAATGGTGATGACGAATCGGCTCCGTTCGATGTGCATGCGTGTCGCTCTTCCGGCAATTCTTATCGCAGGCCCCATCGCGACGGTCTACCCGAAAAACTCTGCTGAGCGGGCTGCCCAGGCTGCGTCCGCGCCGCCCACGGTCGAAGAGGCCCGCCAGTTCACCGACTCCGCTGAAAAGCGCCTCTTCGATCTCTGGATCAATGACCAGCGCGCCGAATGGGTGTACGAAACCTTCATCACCGACGACACTCAGCAAATGGCCGCTCAGGCGGACCAGGCCGTCGCCGACGCCACTTCCGAACTGGCCGCGAAATCGCGCCGCTACGATGGACTGAAACTCCCCGAAGACGTCGCACGCAAAATCAAGCTCCTTAAGCACTCGGTCGATATCCCCGCTCCCCGCGATCCGGCCCTCTCTGCAGAACTCTCCGAGATCAATACGTCGCTCAACGGCGACTATGGCAAGGGCAAATGGTGCCCCGACGGCCCTTCCGAAAAGTGCCTGACGCTCGACGACATGGAAAAGATCATGGACAACAGCCGCGATCCCCAGGAACTTTTGCACGCCTGGGAAGGCTGGCACGCTATCGCTCCGCCGATGAGGAAGCGCTACGCGCGCATGGTCACGCTCGCCAATCAGGGCGCCAGGGAGATGGGCTTCGACGATGTCGGCGCGATGTGGCGCTCGAATTACGACATGCCGCCCGACGCCTTTGCCGCCGAGATGGACCGCCTGTGGCAGCAGGTCCGCCCGCTCTACGTCTCGCTCCATGCCTACGTTCGCTGGAAGCTCGCCGAGAAATATGGCCCGTCCGTCGTTCGCGAAGACGCGCCGATTCCTGCGCACCTCCTCGGCAACATGTGGGCGCAGGAGTGGACGGACATTTATCCGGTCGTCGCCCCACCGAACGCCGATCCCGGCTACGACCTGACTCAGATTCTGAAATCGCGGAACATCGGCCCGCTCGACATGGTCCACGATGCCGAGCGGTTCTTCACTTCGCTCGGTTTCCCGGCGCTGCCGCAAACCTTTTGGGAGCGCTCGATGTTCACCCGGCCGCGCGACCGCGACGTCGTCTGCCATGCGAGCGCCTGGGACATCGACTACGTCGACGATCTCCGCGTCAAGGTCTGCCTCGAACCCACCGCGGAAGATTTCTCGACCATACACCACGAGCTCGGCCATAATTTCTACCAGCGCGCCTACGACAAGCAGCCCCCGCTCTTCCGCAATAGCGCCAACGACGGTTTCCACGAAGCCATCGGCGACACGATCGCGCTCTCTGTCACACCCAAATATCTCAAGCAGATCGGCCTGCTCGATTCCGTTCCGCCCCCTTCCGCCGATATCGGCCTGCTCTTGAATCGCGCCCTCGAGAAGGTTGCCTTCCTTCCGTTCGGCTTGATGATCGACAAATGGCGCTGGGGCGTTTTCTCCGGCAAGATTCCACCGTCCGAGTACAACAAGGCCTGGTGGGACCTTCGCCGCGAATATCAGGGCGTTGTGCCTCCCGTCGAGCGCAGCGAAGCCGATTTCGATCCCGGCGCGAAGTACCACATCGCGGCCAACGTCCCCTACGCGCGCTACTTCCTCTCCTTCGTGCTCCAGTTCCAGTTTCACCGCGCGCTTTGCCGCGAGGCCGGCTACAAGGGCCCGCTCAATCGCTGCTCGATTTACGGCAATAAGGCCGCTGGCGCGAAATTCGCGAAGATGCTCGAAATGGGCGAGAGCCGGCCGTGGCCCGAGGCGTTGGAGACCATGACCGGCGAAAAAGACATCGACGCCACCGCGATCCTCGACTACTTCGCGCCGCTCAAGCAGTGGCTCGACGAACAGAACAAGGGTCATAACGTCGGCTGGTGACGATGCGACCAGCATCGTCATTCCGAGGGAGTCCGCCGGGCGGACGAGCGAGGGATCTCTCTCCACCATCTGACGATCGTCATTACCGGCTTCGCGAGTCCCGTCGGTGGTCCCGCGGCTTTCAGCAGTTCAATGTGCGAGTGGATCGGGTCGAATTTGAAAGTGGACTACCTTGGGGCTGGTCCCTTTTCCGGTCTCGCTGTGGAACGGTGTGCGGGTACCCCAGGTCGTCCAGAGGCCCTTGCCCTTCCAGCCGGCTTTTAGGTCGTCGAAACGCCCGTCCATCCCTTTCGCAAAGAATCCCAGCGGATAGGGCACGCGCAGGATCACGAATTTTCCGTTCACCAAGGCGAGCAGCGAATCGGACGAATTGCCCGTGATCATTGGCGTGTTCTTTCCCAGCCCCAGCGTGTCGAACTGATCCACCCAGGCGTAGTAGTGGGAGTCGGCGCTGCCGGAGTCGGCCACATTCTTGAATTTCGGTCCGGGCGTCTGATAGAGCGTCCACCCTTCCGGGCACTGCCGCCCGGTTGCTTTCGGCCCGTTCAGCGGACCTTTGCATTTCCGCCGGTCGAAGCTTGCGAGATGCCCGCTGGCCAGCGCCACCCAGACGACGCCGTTGCGGTCGATGTCCATGCCGCGCGGCGAATAGCCCCAAACGGGCGCCTTCGGGTCGTTCCACGGCGCTTCGTAGTATTCCGCTAAAGCGGTTTCCGGGGGATTCGGTCCCGGATTCAATCGCACGATCCCACCCGGGAAGCCCAGCACCGTACCCCAGACCATTCCGTCCGTCCCAACGGCGAGACCGTAGAACGCCGCGTTGAGACGCGTGTCCTTGGTCGGGTCCGCTACTGCGTTCAGAGCGGAAGCTGCGCCCAGACTCTCACCGCCTGGTGTGGTTGCCACGTTCTGCTCGCCTTCCGCGTAGGCGTCCCGCTTGCCGTTGCCGTTGGTGTCCAGCACCAGGGCCGTCCAGCCTTGTGATTTCTCCGCGTCGTGCGTCTCGTCCCACATCTTGGTATTGAGCCAACCCACGACGCCGCCGCCCCCGCCACTGCTGGTCCACAGCGTGTTGTTGGCATCGTCGGCGAACTGCAAATGGTGCGTGCCGAAGCAGGTGTCGATCATCGAGATCTGCCCGGTCGCCGGGTCGTACATCTCCAACTGTCGGCCGGACCTCTCGACCGGCGTGAGCTTGGCCGAAGGAAGGTCCGACCCCGCCCTGCAAAACGCGGGGGCGTCGCTCGCGCGGATTCGTGCCGTGAACCACAAGCGACCGCGCTTGTCGAACATCGGGTTGTGAACGGTCGTGTGGCTGTCCCAGATTGCTTCATCGCCCCAAACGGCCGACGGCTTCAGCGGCTTCGGCTGCCCGGGCGTGTCCGGATCACGATACGGAACCTTCACCTGGCTGATCGTGTTGTGCACCGGATCGAGCACCGGCAGATAGTCGCGGCTCTCCTCGGGAGATCCGTAAATCAGGCCCTTGGCATTAACGGTTGGATCGCGCTTGTCGCTGGAAATTTCGTCGTGCAGATACGCCTTCGGATCGGCCCAGTCCCATTGCGTGATCACCACGTTGCGCTCGACGCCCTGCGGCCGTGGAGGCGGCTCCGCTGGCAATTCGCCCTTCGCTATCCTCGTGGTCCAATCGCCAAACAGCTCCGTGGATCGCTGCGTGCCGAGTTGCCCCAGCCCGCCCACCATGATCGCTCCGGCCTGTCCGGACTGCAGGCGGCGCATCCAGGCCTGTGCCGGATCGAGGTCGCTGAACATGGACGGAATCGTGCGCGTGTATTGGTTGCCGAGCTGATGGCACGATTCACAACTGTCGGTCTTGATCAGGTGGATCCACTGGCCTTGGGTCTTTACGCCCGGTGAAATGCCGTTTCCGCTGGCGCCGCTGCCGGGGAACTCATTTTTGTCGGGCACTTCCAGCAGGGCGTACCAGTAGTTCGCGGGATAGTATTGCGCCGCGGTTTTCGCGTCCGGCGCCACTTCGGGTTTGAGATCAACCAGCTTGCCGGGTTCGCTCTCCACCTTGGGCGAATCCACCAATCCATACCCGCGCGCCCACACCGTGTACTTCGCCTTGGGCAGGTCGGGGATCAGGTAGCGGCCGCGATCGTCCGTGACTACTTCCTTGATGTAGCGCGTGGGCAGGTCTGTCGTCTCCGCAATCACCCACACTCCGGCTTCTGGTCCCTTGCTGCTGGAGACCGCGCCGCCGATGTCATTCGCGCCTACTTTCACCGGCGCGCCCTGCTGGGCTTGGAGACCGGTCAAGCTCGCACTGGCCAGATATCCGGCGATGCCGATGGCCAGTGCGCCGAAATAGAGAACTTTGGCAGTCCGCATAGTGTACCTCCTCAGGCCCCTTGCACAGTTGATATTCCGAAGGCTCTTGCGCACGGTCTGGAACTTCCGTCGCGAATCGCTCGACCGCCCCTTATACACCCGAGGCCCTTTCGAGTGAACCCAAATCCCTTTTCGTCACACAATCGTCCATCTCGGTAGGCCGCGAGGCCGGCTCGCGCCGTTCCAAGAACGGCCGACGAGCAGAACAAGGGTCACAACTCGGCTGGTGACCATCCGAAGTGCTTCGGTCCATAGTGGCAACAGCCGCGGCGGGCCGGTTGGCCGCCTCTCTGCGCTCAGCTGTAGGGACACGGCATGCCGTGCCCGCCGCGCATTCTTGGCTGTAGGCCACCCACTCGCCGCCAAGCAGTAGGGTGTTCGTTATTCCGCGCGGGGCGAGGGATATCTTTTCTCCGTGACCTCTGGCTACCCTCTGTATCCCCTGTGTTTCGCTTTTCCGTCCTCCCGTCAGCTTGTTAAGATACTTGGTTGCGCAGAAAGGATTTTTCGCTCTTGAGAATTCGGCCCGCTCTGCTGGCGCTTGCAATCATTCTCGCCTTAACAATCACCGGCTGTAGCAAGAAAGAAAACGAAGGGCCTTCGGCGGCACCAGAACCCACTGCTGTCGTTGATCCCGCCACCGCGGGATCGATCAGCGGTATAGTTACCCTCGAAGGCACGCCGCCGGTCTTCCGCCCGATCGACATGAGCGCCGAGCCCGCCTGCGTCCAGGCCAATTCAGCGCCCGTCGTTCCGCCGGTTGTCGTCCTGGGCTCTCACGATGCCCCCGCGAACGTCGTTGTTTACGTCAAATCCGGTCTCGATAGCTACCGCTACGACACGCCCACCGAGCCTGCCGTCCTCGACCAGAAGGGCTGCATGTACGTTCCGCGCGTCCTCGCTTTCCGCACGCATCAGCCGCTCCAGATCAAGAACACAGACCCGGTCACTCACAACGTCCACCCGATGCCTCGCGACAACAAGCCTTGGAACCGCTCACTCCCTCAAGGCGTGGAGCCCTTCGTCACGAATTTCCCGAATCAGGAGCTCGCCATTCCCGTCGCCTGCAACATCCACCCGTGGATGCGCGCCTTCCTGTTCGTTTTCGCGCACCCCTATTTCGACGTCACCACCAAATCCGGCGCTTTCGACCTGAAAAACCTCCCGCCCGGCACGTACACCATCGAAGCCTGGCACGAGCGCTTCGGCACGCTCGACCAGACCGTCACTCTCGGCCCCAAGGAATCAAAGTCCATCTCCTTCAAGTTCAACTCCGCGTCCCACTGAGTGACGCCCCAATTTGAAGCCGAGGCTCTTTAGGGGGTCGGAGCTCCAGCTCCGACATAGGCCGCTCAAAGATGCGAGGGCTTTAGCCCCTGAGGAAAGGGTTCGTTCCACCTTGCGCTCGAATTAGGGCCCGCCTCGCACTGATCGCGCTTTGGCTCCCGGCCTCTCCGATGTAGAATCGGCGCCCTGATGGAACAAAACGAAATCGGAGGAACGCCATGAGCCTGTCGAGGAATCGGTTCATTTCAATATTCATCACGATTGTCGCGACTGTCGTCGCCGGCTTGGGGGC
This sequence comes from Candidatus Acidiferrales bacterium, assembly GCA_050015155.1. Taxonomy (GTDB): domain Bacteria; phylum Acidobacteriota; class Terriglobia; order Acidiferrales; family UBA7541; genus Palsa-295. Next base: position 20,091 of record JBEKBY010000003.1, read on the forward strand.
GCCGCGCTCGGCTCACGCCCAGAATGCCGCGTCGCCGAAAGGACCTCTGACGGAAGGACAGGTCCTCGATCTGCAGAAGAAATTTCAGGCAGCCAGCGTGGCCGCCGACATGGCCACGCTCTCCGCGCTGATGGCCGATGACGCGGTCTTCGTTCACGGCAGCGCCGCCCTGCAAACCAAGGCCCAGTACATCAATTCCATCACGAGCGGCCAGCTCAAGGTCATCACTTACGAGCTCAAGGAGCCTAAAGTGGTCTTCTTCGACGGCGGCGCCATCGTCACCGGCCTCATTGATGTCGGGCTCGCCCCGCCGCCCTCCGCCGCCGGCGCGCCGCCGCGCCTGCTCCACATGCGCGGGTCGACTGTTTGGGTCCGCAAGCTCGACGGCTGGCAGCTCATCTTGAATCAGGGCACGCCCCTCGCGGGTCCGCCGCCTGCCGCCGCGCCAAGCCACTAGCCTCCAGCGACGCACACACGACTGCGTTGTCATCCCGAGCGAAGCCCCGCGCGCCTTTGCCCTCCCGCGGTTTCTGCGGGCGCGGGACGCAGTTCGAGGGATCTGCTTTCGCTTTTGTGTGATCTTGCCTCGCCTCTTGACAACTCGCCCGCCTGGGAGTTTATTGCGCTAGTCACCCTAGAGCAGCTTGGGAGGGCGAACATGGCCGAAGCGACACAGCGGAAGCGGGCGGATGGCAGCGCCTACGGCAGAATCCCCCAGCATCCGGATTACGAACTTACCCAGGTGGGGCCCGGTACGCCGTGTGGGGAACTTATGCGGCGCTACTGGCAGCCCGTCGCGGTCTCCGCGGATGTCGTGGACCGCCCGCAATACGTCCGCATCCTTGGCGAGGATCTGATCCTCTTCCGCGATAAGCAAGGCCGCCCCGGCCTGCTCTATCCACGCTGCATGCATCGCGGCACCACGCTCTTTTACGGCAAGGTCACCGAAGAAGGCATCGCCTGTTGCTACCACGGCTGGCTCTTCGATGTCGAAGGCCGCTGTCTCCGGCAGCCGTGCGAACCCGACGCCGGCAAGAATCTCGACGTCGCCCGCCAGCCCTGGTATCCGCTCGGGGAACGCTACGGCGTCGTGTTCGCCTATATGGGTCCGCCGGAGAAAAAACCCGTCCTGCCGCGCTACGACATCCTCGAAGACATTGGCCCGGATGAAGAGTTGCGCGCCGATATGGGCGCCTTCGGCGCCACCGGCGACAACAGCCTTCCGGTCGCGCCTTACAGTTGGCTGCACATGAACGACAACGTCATGGACCCGTTCCACGTCCAAGTCCTGCACTCGACGTTCAGCACCGTCCAGTTCGTGCCGCAATTCGCGCTGATGCCCAAGGTCGACTTCTTCACCACGGGAAACGGCGTCTGCTACTCCGCGAAGCGCAAGCTCGACGACGGCCGCGAGTACGATCGCGTATCGTCGTTCCTGATGCCGAACATTATGTGTGTTCCCAACCCTATTGATATAGAGCAGGTGAAGGCGAACCGCATCACATGGTCGCTGCCCGTCGACGATTCACATTTCACCATGGTCACCGTCTCGCGGATGCCGAAGGGGGCGCCGCCGCTCGGCGGAATCAGGTTCCGGGGCAAGCTCTGGGGCGAGATGACGGAGCAGGAGCGTCAGGATACGCCCGGCGACTTTGAGGCGCAGGTCGGCCAGGGCCCGATCTCGCTGCACTCCGAAGAGCATCTCGCCTCGAGCGACCGCGGCATCATCATGCAGCGCCGCATGCTGAAGGCGCAAATCAGAGTCGTGGCGGACGGAGGCGACCCGATCGGTGTTACATTTGATCCCGGCAAAGCACTCGTGACGCTCCGCTCGGGCAATTTCTACAACGCGCCGCAGCGTGCATAGCAGCCTGCCGCCGTCGGGTTAGTGGCAAGCGAACAAAACCAATCGGGAGGAAAGTGGATGATGCGTCCAAGGAATCGCATGGGGAGCGGCTCGCTGCTCCTGAGAATCGCGGCCGCAGCCGCCGCAATAGCTCTCGTCGCGGGAGTCGCTCCGCGAGCGCAAGCCCAGGACGAAGTGTTGAAGCTCCAGAAGCAGTTTCAGGACGCGTGCGTGGCCGGCGACACCGCGGCCATCGCGCCGCTGATGGCGGACGACGCCATCTTCATTCACGGCAACGGCGCGGCGCAGTCCAAAACTGAATTTCTCGCCGCCATCACGAACGGACAGTTGTCCCTCTCCGCCTGCGACCTGAAGGATCCCAAGGTGGTTCTCTTCGACGGCGGAGCGATCGTCTCCGGCCTCGTCGACATCACATTCAAGCCGCGGCCGAATGCAACGACGCCGCCCCTCACCTTGCACATGCGCGGCTCCTCGGTGTGGGTCCACAAGTCCGGCGGCAAATGGACGCTCTTCCTCGATCAGGATACGACGCTGGCAGGGCCGCCCGCGCGTCCGGCCCAGTAGCCGCGCGCGGACCGAGCGACAACCGATGGTCCAGGTGATCAGCCTCGAAAGCGTGCCGATGATAGAGCGGCCGCACGTCCGCGAGGGCACTTTGCGGTCGCGCAGGCTTCTCGCGGGAGAGCCCGGCACGCCCGGAAATTTCTCGCTCCAGCTCTCGTCGACGCCGACCTACTATTCGCCGCGGCACCGCCACAATTTCGATCAGGTGCGCTTCCAACTCGAGGGCGATTTCGACTTCGGCGCCGACGGCGTGATGAAGCCCGGCTCCGTCGCGTACTTCCCGGAAGGCACTTACTACGGGCCGCAGTCGGGCCCGACGCCCAGCACGACGCTCGTCCTGCAATTCGGCGGCGCGAGCGGCAGCGGCTACATTTCCGCCGAGGAGTACGAGCGGGCCGCCGCGGAACTCGCGAAGAGCGGCGCGTTTGCGAAAGGCGTCTACACGCGCCTCAAACCCGACGGCGGCAAAATCAACAAGGACGCCTACGAAGCCGTCTGGGAACAGGTGAATGGCCGCCCTCTCGCCTATCCGCGCGAGCGCTATCTTCGTCCCGTCTTCATAGACCCTGAGAGTTTCGAATGGATGCCGGTCGAGGGCCAGCCCGGCGTGAGCTGCAAACATCTCGGCGAATTTTCCGAGCGCCGCACGCGCGTCGCGCTGTATCGGATCGACGCCGGCGCGTCGCTGGCGCTCGAAGATCTCTCGATCTATTTCGTCACCAGCGGCTCCGGCACGATCGATGGGCGCGCTTTCGAGCCTCGCGCCACGATTCATCTCGACCTTGGCGACCGCGCCACGCCATGGCTTCCGCCGCCGGTCCCGTCGAGCTACTTCACGTCGGCCTTCCTGATTTGTCCTAGAAATTCGTTCGAGTTCGAAAGATTAAATCGTTTACGAGTGGTGGCAATTTTGGCCACTTTCTGCACCCTAAACGGCCCTTAACCGCCAAATTCCGGCGCGCTCCCTTTTCCGCCTCAAAGTCCACAGGCTTTTGTCACCCACGCTCCGTTTTTCGCGGATTACCCTAGGGGCCTGGAGGGCGGAATTAATGGAATTCAATGGAGACGAAAGGGCTGAGCGGGCGGTGAGGGCTCACACGAACCTGGTGAGGGCGGCGGAATCGGCGATGGCGCTGCCAGACCGGCAGCTCGATTCGCTCGGGCCGACGACGAGTCAGTTCCGGGCGCTCGAGACGCTGCTGCGCCTCGGCCCGATGACCCGGTGGACGCTGGCAAAGAGAGTCCTGCGCAGCGGCAGTAACATGACCGCGGTGCTCGACAGGCTTAAGAGGCACGGACTGGTGGTTCGCCGGGCCGATGAAAACGGCCGGAGGAAAATGGTGGTCCACCTTACGCCGGAAGGGAAGAACCTCCTGGCGAGAGTCCTTCCGCTGCAGGCGAAGCTGATCCGGGCGCAGATGGCCGCACTCGGCGATCGAGAGCAGGAAGCCTTGGCTCGCCTGTGCGGGAAACTGGGTGACGGCAACCCGGTGAAGTTCGTTCGGGAATTGACGGCGTGGACCGAGAATGTAGACGTAGTAGGTTCTGCTCACTTCGCTTTTGCAGTTACGCTGGCGAGCGTAATACAAGACAAAAGAGAGAACCTGAAAAGCAGATCCCTCACCCCGATCCGCAAACAGCGCGGCTGGGTTCGGGATGACAACGCGGGGGCTGTGGCGTGTCGCGCCGCTGGCGCGGGAGTGCTCGGCCTTCGCGTTCGCATAGCGAAAAGCCTCACCCCGAAAAAGCCGGGGTGAGCTACATTACGGCAGGGAGGGCCCCATGACGATGGCCGTTGCGGTGCCGGATCTTTCGGCGAGGCCGTTTCGGCTGAGCGTCGAACGCGCGATGACTGCGGCGCCGGGTGTCCTATACCGGGCGTGGCCGGTGGTATTCGCGCAGCTCGATGAGCGGATGGCGGTAGGGTTCTAGTTTCTACTGGGCCTCGGGTTGGCCCATTCGGCCTCGCCACTGGCGAGCCTTCAGGGCAAGCCGACCTGGCCCCGGGACCGCAGAGTTTGAATCAGGTCGGGGAATTCATGGGGGCGTTCGAGTATCGCGCGGACGTGCTCGCCGACGTCGAGATCGGTGACCCACTCCGGCTGGGCGATGCTTCGCCGGCTCTCTCCGTTGACCATCGAGGCGATCAGCAGTTCGCGAACCACGACCGGGCGGTCGCTCAGCTCCACAGCCAATGTCCGGAGCATCATGCGAAGAGCGGCCTGGGCCATCGAATGGTGACCAAAACCGGGCCTCACGAAATCGGCCAATCCGCCGCCAATGCTCAGGTACGCCCCTCCGTTTGCAATGGCGGGGATGAAGGTCTTCGCCGACACGAAGTGCGTGATGAGATTGTCGCGAAGCACTTGGGAAAGGTCGTCCGCCGAACGATCGAAGAGCAAAACGCCGCTCTTCCTCGGCGCGCTTACAGTGGTTATGACCGCATCGAGGCTGTCGCTGCCCTCGCGAATGGCCGCAAGGAGGGCCGCGGCCGTGGCTTCGTTCTCGACGCTTCCTCTCAATGTGCGGAGAGCCGCAGGGAATCCGAGCCTCTGCACCAACCCGCGCAGCCGTTCCTCACCCCGGCTTGCGGCGATGACACGGTAACCGGACCTGAGGAGCACGCTTACGATCCCCTGGCCGACATCGCCGGTGGCACCAATGACGAGCACGGTTGCCATAGCTTTCTCCTTGAAGTTGCGCCCGGCCCGAGATTGCGTGGCGGGCACGTTCGCTGCGCTCGGTGCAAGCGCGCCCCGGATTCTATCGCAGCGGCCGTGGGCAACACTATGAGAGCGTCGGCGGACGCGGGACGAGTACTTGCTGCGACAGAACCAGCGCAGAGGAAGTGTGGCTGCCGAAGTCCTTATGTCGGAGCTGAAGCTCGGACCCCCTAAAGACCCGTCGTCCCGCGGCAGCATGCGGCACGTAACGTAGAGGGCGCGCGAGCACACGTGCGAAAGCGAAAGGCCTCACCCCAAGAAACCTGGGGTGAGCTACATTAGGTCCAGAATTCGGCCCATTCAAGTTGCGAGGAGGCGTCTTGTGCGAATTGCCAGCATCATCGCCGCGGCGCGCGCGGGTCAGAAACTTTTGCGTTTTGGTGCGACGGTACTTACAATGAAGGGTCTTCGACGCGGTAAACACGACTAAACACGGGTGATGGCGGCAAATTCTATTCCAACTTCTCGCGGCGTGTACCGTTTGGCGGTCGCGACCTCGATTTGCACCGTCCTGCTGCTGATGGCGGGCGCGCTGGTCACCAGCAACGACGCCGCCGACTCCGTCCCCGACTGGCCACTGGCGTACGGGAAAATCATTCCGCCGCTCGTCGGCGGCATCCGCTACGAATACGCGCATCGCGTGGCCGCAGGGCTGGTGGCGATCCTGACGCTGGTGCTGGCCGTCTGGCTGACGTTTGCGAAGGTGCGCCCGCTGGCGCGCTGCCTCGGCTGGACGGCTCTCGTGCTGGTCGTCGCGCAGGCGGCGCTCGGTGCGCTGCGCGTGAAGGAAGTGCATCCGATACTCTCCGCGACGGCGCACGCCACTCTCGCGCAGATATTTTTCATCACTGTTGTCGGGCTGTCGCTCTATCTCAGTGCGTGGTGGCACCGCGAGCAGCCGCAACTCGAAGACTTCGGCGCGCCGGGACTGCGCGCGCTCGCGACCTGGACCACGCTCGTGATTCTGGTGCAGCTCGTGCTCGGCGCGGCGTTCCGGCATGGCGCGTTTGGCAGCGGACAGGCCGCGCTGGTGCCGCACCTGATCGGCGCGGGCGTGGTGACGGCGATGGTGATCTGGACGGGCCGCGCGGCGAAGAACAGGTTCCGCGAGAATCGGGACGTGCGGCGCAGCGTCGTGCTGCTGCACTCATTCTTCGGGCTGCAAATTCTGCTCGGCTTCGCGGCGTGGTGGGCGGTCGCGATCGACGCGCGCGACATCGTGCAGCCGACGCTGGGGTACGTGGTGCTCACGGTGGCGCACGTGCTGGGCGGAGCGCTGACACTGGCCGCGTCGGTTTTGGTGACGCTGACGTGCTACCGGCTGATCGGCTCGGCCGCGGCGCCGGCTTTCGAAGTGCAGGGGTTTAGGCAAACGCGATGAACAGGCAAAGGCAATGAACGAGCGGGCCGAAACACTTTCCGGTTTCGCGAAGCCGTGGGCGTACGTCGTCCTGACGAAGCCGGACGTGACGTTTCTCGTGGTCGTCACCACGCTCGCGGGGTTTTGCCTCGGCTCGACGGGGCCGCTCGACTGGATGCGCCTGGTGCACACGGTGCTGGCGACGACGCTCGTCGCGGGCGGCACGGCCGCGCTGAATCAGTACGTGGAGCGCGAAATGGACGGCGTGATGCGCCGCACGGCCGCGCGGCCTCTGCCATCGGGCTTGTTGCAGCCGCGCGAAGTGCTGCTTTTCGGCGTGGGCACGATTCTCGCGGGCGCGGCGTGGCTCGCGCTGGCGGTGAACGGCCTCGCGTGCCTCGTGGCGCTGGTGGCGTCCGTTCTGTATCTGGGGCTGTACACGCCGCTCAAGACGCGCACGCCGTTTTCGACGGCCGTCGGCGCGATTCCGGGCGCGCTTCCGCCGCTTATCGGCTGGGCCGCGGCGCGCGGGTCGCTGTCGTTGGGCGGCTGGGTGCTGATGGCGATTCTGTTTTTCTGGCAGTTCCCGCATTTCATGGCGATTGCGTGGATCTATCGCGAAGACTACGCGCGTGCCGGAATCCGGATGCTGCCGGTGGTCGATCGCACGGGAGATTCGACGTTCCGGCAGATCGTGTGCGCGTCGGCGGTGCTGGTATGGGTGAGCGCGCTGCCGTCGGTGATCGGGATGGCGGGGATGCGCTACTTCTTCGGTGCGCTGGTGCTGGGGATGCTGCTGCTACAGGTGGGGCTGTGGGCGAACCGGTCGCGAACGAACGTCCGCGCAAAATGGCTGATGCACGCGACGGTGGCGCACATCCCGCTGCTGCTCGCGTGGCTCGTCCTGGACAGGATGATCGCGCGATGAGGCCGCTGGCCCGGGCGTGCTTCCCATGAAATTTCTGCCGCTCCATTCGGTTCCTGCGGTCAACGCCTCGCTCAACGCGCTGTGCACCGTGCTGCTGGTGTGCGGATTCTTTTTCATAATTCGCGGCAAGATCCGCTTTCACCGCGCGTGCATGGTAGCGGCGTTCCTGTGCTCGACGCTGTTTCTGGCGCTCTACCTCTACTTTCACTCCCACGCAGGCGTGATTCGCTTCGGAGGGCAGGGCTGGATTCGGCCGGTGTACTTCGCGCTGCTCGTGTCGCACACGACGCTCGCGGTGGTGATTGTCCCGCTGGTGTTGATCACGCTGACGCGCGCGTTGCGCGAGCGGTTCGACCGGCACCGCGCGATCGCACGGTGGACGCTGCCGCTGTGGCTCTACGTGTCGGTGACAGGCGTGATCGTGTATTGGCTGCTGTACGTGGCGTACCCGCCGATCTGGCCGGCGTGATTCCCGGCGAAGAAGAAAGATGCCGGGCTGAAGCCCGGCGCTACATAAACGTCGCGATCTTGCGCGGCGAGCCAAGCACTTGTGCGGTGCGTGGTTGCGAAGAGAGATTCCTCGGCGAGCTAACGGCGCTCGCCTCGAAATGACAATGCTCGTCGGATCGTCACTTGTACGAAACCACGGCCTGGCCGTTGACGATCTGGATGTCGTTCACGTCGTCGGGCAGCTTTAGTTTTTCGCGGTTTTCCGGCGAGGCCATCATTTTATCGACCACGGAATTCAGCATCGATTGCGGCAACGGCATTGAGCCGAGCTGGCCGGAAACCGGTTCGAACTTCATGTAGCCATTCTCCGTTCCCAGGTGGCCGTCGAGCTCGAGCGACATATCCTTGCCGTGGAAATCGAACACGACGTAGGCCTTCACCAGGTCGCCGTCCATATCCACCTTCACATCCTTGACGGAAGACTGCACCTGCTCGAGCGTCGGCTGATCGCCGCCCGCGAGGCCGCTGGTGGGGTCGGCTGACGGCGCGCCGTCAGCGGGTGAGGTGTTCCCGGTGTTCGCACCGCTTACCGAGGGCGCGGGGACAGGAGCGTTCGCGCCCGGGGCCGAACCTTCGAGCTGGAGGTTTCGCTGCAAGTAGGAATTAAGCTCCGTGCGATCGAGCGCGACCTGCGGCTGCTGGCCTGCGGCCTTCGCCTGGTCGGCGTCCGCGAACTTTTGCTGAACACGCGAGGCGGCGGTCGGATCGTAGGGGACATTGGGCGGCGTGGATTTGCGCAGGACCAGCACAAGCACCAGGACGATGCCGACAAAGCTTAGCCAGATCAGTATTCGATAGAGCCCCGTAAAGACCGGCGCATCAGCCATGCGACCTCCTGTTCCAATTCCGGGGCCGTTTTCGGCCCCCTTCACCGAGTCTGTCCAAGTCTAGCAAGGTGAGAAGGGAAGCCCCGGGGCAGCCGGACGCGTCCGGCGCCAATCGTCCACCTGACCGAACGTACAGCGGCGAGTTCATCCACGTCACTGGTACTCGCTGTTCACTACGCGCTAATAGCGCGCAAGAATCGGTGTGGATGTGCGAAGTTGACCGGTTTTGGCACGCACCCTAACGTTGAACTCACAGGGCCCTGATTAGGCGGTTCAAAACTGAGCGCAGCAGGCGGAACATGCGTCCCAAGTTTTTCAGCTCGATGAGCCCCTCGAGACTTGCAGAGTTCTCGATCGGGCGAGTCGTTTCCCGCGTGGTTGCTGTTCTGGCGGCGCTCTGCCTGGCACCTGCTCTCTTTGCCCAGGCGACCGACGACACGGAGCAACCCATCAGCCCTGTGCCGATCCTCTCCGCGGGCCTGGCCTACAACTCGTTCTTCGATGGGGGCACGCAGAATGTCCACCCGCTGGTATCGCCGGTCACGCTGATTCCTTTTGGCCAGAACTGGCTCATTGAATCTCGCGAGACTTTTGAAATCAATCTCGCGCCTGTTCCGGGCATGATCGGCTACAAGGGCTATCTCCAGAAAGAGGTCGATTACCTTCAGGTGGACTACATCGCCAACACTCATGTGACGGTGACCGTGGGAAGATTTCTGACGCCGTTCGGCGTCTTCAACGAGCGGCTCTATCCCGTTTGGATTCGCGACCTGCAAACCGACCCGCTGATCCTGCCGATCGCCACGGGGCCGAGCGGCGCTGGCACCGGGGCCATGCTTCGCGGCGGATTCGACGTGGCACACGGAGTCGAGGTGAATTACGCGACATATTTTTCGACACTGAGCACGGATACGCCTCTCGATTCGCAGCGCCTGGCCGGCATGCGCGCCGGAATCTTTCTGCCAGGGCCGCGTCTCGAATTCGGCGGCTCGTTCCAGCATCTTTTGCAGGACGACCGCACGAAGGCATTCGGGTTTCACGCCGCCTGGCAGCCTCCGGCTCTGCCGCTCGATATTCGCGCCGAATATGCGCGCTCGCACAACGGCAGTGGCTACTGGGTCGAATCGGCCTACCGCTTGAGTCAGGTTCCCGTGTGGCACGATGCGCTGCGCCACGTTCAGGTGGTCGGCCGCATGCAGCAGTATTTCACCGGCATCGTGCCGGATGGCATCTTGCCGTCTGTGAACACGCGCGTATTCGAATTCGGCCTGAATTACTACTTCCGCGACAACCTCCGGTTCGTCAGCAGCTACGAGAGGCAGTTCGCCCCGCAAGCCGGAAACATGAATATCTGGAACATCGGCATGACCTATCGATTCGCGATTCCCGTGGGACACGGAGACATTCAATGAAATCCCGGCCTCTCCTATTCGCGACTCTGATGCTGGCGGCTGGACTGTCAACGCTGCTCAGGTTCGTGTGTGCACAGCAGAGAACCCAGCAGGAAACGAAAATTGCGAGCGCCAACGATCCTGCGCCGCCGGCACCGGCAGCTACGGCCGCCGCAGCGCCGGCGAGTTCGGCCGCTTCGAAGGTGCAGGATGAAGAAGCGCTGCGAATCGAGGGCGAAAAGAGATTTCACGCGAACTGCGGCAGGTGTCACCAAGCGCCGCACAAGTTCCCGCCGCGGATGATGGCGACTATCGTCCGGCACATGCGCGTCCGCGCCACGATCACCGACGAAGACATGCGCGTCATCCTGCACTACATGACGCAATAAGGAGAGCGAGTTGGGGTCGAGCGGGAGACGCGCCGGCGGCGGCGCACGCAGATTCGGAGTGTTGGCAGGCGCCGCTCTTTCGCTGTTTCTGGCACCACGTCCAGCGAGGCCGCAGTCTCCTCGAGTGATCGAGATTCTGGCGGACCACGACAGCCGCTTCAAGATCGCGGGCGAAAAGGAGCCGGAAATCACGGTGCACGCGGGCGAGCTACTGACTCTGCGCGTCAGGGCCGTCAAAGCCAAGAACCGGAACCGGGATGGCTCGATTCACGGCTTCGCGCTGTTGCGAGCGAAAGGCCGGTCGCGAGTACGCGGCTGGGATTTCCTGCTCAGGCCCGGCGTTCAGGATCTGGATGCAACGGCTCCGGCGGAGCCCGGCGAGTATGCGGTCGTCTGCACCGTGATTTGCAGCGACGACCACGAAGGTATGCATATGCGATTTGTCGTGTTGCCGTGACACTAACAGCCAACCGAGAAGACTCGAAAGTCAGGAGAGGAACGATGAAGGCGAGCAGGCAGGTGTTGTGGGTGGCAATTGTTGTCGTGCTGGCGGGTGTTGGCGCCCTTTCCGGCGCCGAACGCGAACAGGTTTTCAAGGGCGAAATCTCCGACTCGCAGTGCGCGCTGAACGTGCACTCGCTCAGCCGTTCCCACGAGGAAATGCTGAAGAAAAAGTCGATCGGGACGACCGCGGCCGACTGCACGCGGTATTGCGTGAAGTACATGGGCGGCGTCTTCGTGATCTCGGTGAAGGACAAAGTCTACAAGATCGACAATCAGGAACTGGGAGACAAGTACGCCGGGCAGAAGGTGAAGCTAACCGGGGTCCTCGACGTCAAGTCGAACACAATCGCGGTGCACTCGATCGAGCCGATTCAGTAGCAGAGTTGTGACAATCGGCGCGAAAAGAAAAAGCAGATCCCTCACCTATCCGCAAACGGCGCGGCCGCGTTGGATAATCCTGAGAGTGATATAACGCAGAATCGCTTGTAGAGGACCGTTCTAAGACCGGACGCCGGCTTCTGTCTTGGCGATGAGCGCGCCGGTGAATTCCGCGGTGGTAGCCGTGCCGCCGACGTCGCGAGTGAGCGAGCGCCCCTCGCGGTAAACCTCATGCAATGCGGCGTCGATCCTTCGCGCGGCTGCGGCCTCGCCGATGTGGTTGAGCATCATGATGGCGCTCATCAGCAGCGCCGTGGGATTCGCGATACCTTTTCCGGCAATGTCCGGCGCCGTTCCGTGGACGGCTTCGAAGATCGCGATGCTCTCGCCGATGTTGCCGCTCGGCACGACCCCCAGGCCTCCGACCAGCCCGGCGGCGAGATCGCTCATGATGTCACCGTAAAGATTGGTCAAAAGAAGCATGTCGTACTGGGACGGGTTGAGGACCATCTGCATGCAGGCGTTGTCGACGATCAGTTCCTTGTATTCGATATCCGGATACTCCTCGGCCACCTTGCGGACCGACGAGAGAAACAGGCCGTCGGATAGCTTCATGATGTTCGCTTTGTGGATCGCGTGGATCTTCTTGCGGCTCCACTTTCGCGCGTACTCGAAGGCAAAGCGGGCGATACGCGTGGAGGCTCTCTCCGTGATGATCTTCAGGCTTTCGATGACGCCCGGCACGACGGTGTGCTCGAGCCCCGCGTAGAGGTCCTCGGTATTTTCGCGAATCAGCACGAGGTCCACGCCATGGAATCGCGAGGGCACGCCTTCGAGGTTTTTCACGGGCCGAACGTTGGCGTATAGGTCGAGTTCCTTGCGCAGCGCGACGTTGATGCTGGGCGGGCCGGCGGCGATGCCGGTTGCGAGGGGACCTTTCAGCGCCACGCGGTTCTTGCGGATCGACTCAACGGCAGCGGCCTTCATTGCGCCGGTGCCGCGCTTGTTGATGTCTGCCGGCGCGTCGGTCTCTTCCCACTGGACGTCGACTCCGGCGGCTTCGATGATGTCGCAAACGGCCTTCGAGACTTCCGGGCCGACGCCGTCGCCGGGAATCAAAGTAATCGTGTGCCTCATGTGACTCGATCAGTTTAGGGCCGTTACGCCCGGTTGTACACGGGGTTTGGCGACAGCTGGTTTCTTCTTCATCACTCAATGAGCCCGACGAGGAACGCTGGTAGTAGCCAGGTCCTTGGTTGCGAGGCTGTCTGCCGGTAAGATATCCGCCGGGAGGTGAACGAATGAACCGCCACCACCGCGCCGTTTCGGCTATTTTCTTTGTCGCTGTCTTCATATTCTCAATCGCAGGCGTTTCGAACTCGCAGGAGCAGGAGGGCCGGCTTCTCCGCTTTCCAAGCATCTATAAGGACAAAATCGTTTTCAGCTATGGCGGCGATCTGTGGCTCGTGCCCTCGACCGGCGGCGTCGCGCGGCGAATCACGACGCATCCGGGACTCGAACTCTTCCCGAAATTTTCGCCGGATGGCAAGACCATCGCTTTCACCGCCCAATACGACGGCAATTTCAACGTCTACGTGATTCCTTCCGAAGGGGGCGAGGCTAAGCAACTCACGTTCCTGCCGGACTCCGTTCACGCTCCCGAGCGCATGGGTCCGAACAACCAGGTACTCACATGGATGCCGGACGGCAAGAGCATCGTTTTCCTCTCTAGGCGCGACACGATCAGCACTTGGTTCGGCCGGCCCTTCACCGTCCCGGTCGAGGGAGGCCTGCCGGTTCGCCTGCCCATCGACAAGGGCGGGTTGATGTCCTTCTCTCCGGACGGGAATGAAATCGCTTACAACCGCATCTTTCGCAATTTTAGAACGTGGAAAAGATACCGCGGCGGCATGCAGCAGCAGATTGCCTTCTACAATTTCAAGACCAACCATTACGAGCAGGTCGCGGACCTCGGCGGCAACGACTCTTTTCCGATGTGGCATGGCGACATCGTCTACTTCAACTCCGATCGCGGCCCGGAGCATCGCATGAACCTCTACGCCTACGATCTCAAGACGGAGCAGATCCGCCAGCTGACTCACTTCACTGAATTCGACGTGAACTGGCCCAGCCTCGGACCCGATTCCATCGTTTTCGAAAATGGAGGGTATCTCTACGGGTTCGATTTCGCCACCGAGACGGCGCACAAAATCACCGTCTATCTCCCGGGCGACCGCGACCTGGCCCGCAAGCACTGGGAGAACACTAGCAAGTGGATCACCGCGTATGACATTTCGCCGGAGGGTAACCGCGCCGTCTTTTCTGCCCGCGGTGATGTTTATACCGTCCCGGCAAAGGAAGGCAGCGTCCGCAACCTCACGCAGACGCCGGGCATTCGCGAGAAGGACGCGGTCTGGTCCCCGGACGGCCGCTGGATCGCTTATCTTTCGGACCGGTCCGGCGAAGATGAGCTTTATCTCGCCCCTCAGGACGGCATGGGCAAGGAAATCAGAATCACGACAGATGGCACAATGTTCCGCCTGCCCCCTGTCTGGTCGCCGGACAGCAAGAAATTGGCCTACGCGGATAAATCGCTGCGCCTGTTTTACGTCGATATCGACGAAAAGAAACCCGTGCTGATCGACCAGGGAAAGTACTTCGATCTCACGGATTATTCCTGGTCTCCCGACAGCAGATGGGTGGCCTACGCGAACGCCACCGAAAATCTCTACAGAGTCACCTATCTCTATTCACTTTCGGACAAGAAGAGCACGCCGGTGACCACGAGCTTTACGGATAGCTGGAATCCCGTCTTCGATCCGGACGGGAAATACCTCTACTTCATCTCGACCCGGGACTACAACGAAGTCCTGGGTGTTTACGACTTCGAATTCGCAAACCCAAAGGCCATGCGCGTTTACGCGGTGACTCTCCGCGCGGACACTCCCTCGCCGTTCGCCCCCCAGAGCGACGAGGTTGTGATAAAGAGTCCTGACGTGCTGAAAGAAAACCCGCCGGGGAATAAGCCTCCGGAAACGCCCGAACAGAAGCCTCCACGAAAGCCGCAGCCGAATTCCGCCCAGAAAAACGAGCAAAAGACCGAAGAAAAGCCCGCAGCCAAACCTGAGGGAAAAAACGAGCCGTTCAAAATCGACCTCGACGGCCTCGGCGACCGCATCGTAGCCCTTCCCATTCCTCCCGGGAGCCTCCAAACACTCGGCGCCGCGAAAGGTTTTGTCTACTACGTTACGGCTCCGGTGATGGGCCTCTCCGGCCCCGTGCCCGGTGAGGATTTCGCAATCCACGTATTTGATATGAAGGAACGGAAGGACCAAGTTCTGGTGTCCGGCGCCAACGGCTTTGCCCTGTCATTCGACGGGAAGAAGCTGCTTTATTCCGCGCCTAAAGGAGGAGCAGGAGCAGAAGAGGAAGTGGGCACGTCAAATAATGTTTACGGAATCATCGACGCAGCGCCCCAGTCTTCCGGTCCCCACAAGCCGGGCGATGGCGGGCTGAATCTGAGCGGCATGCGCGCCGAGATCGATCCCCCCGCCGAATGGAAGCAGATGTTCTTTGAAACGTATCGCCAAGAGCGAGATTACTTTTTCGAGCCCGCCATGAACGGTGTGGACTGGGCGAAGGAGCGCGACAAGTATGCGCAGCTCCTGCCCTATGTGGCCGACCGCTACGACTTGACGTACGTCCTCGGCGAGTTCATCGGAGAGTTGGGGAATTCCCACACATACGTCGGCGGCGGCGATTATCCCGACCTTCATCCCATCGATGTCGGTGTCCTGGGTGTGGATTTTGAAGCGGACGCGGCCAGCGGTTTCTACCGCCTCAAGAAGATTTATCCGGGTGAAAACTGGAATGGCGCCCTGCGCTCTCCGCTGACAGAACCCGGTGTAAATGTGAAGGAAGGCGACTACGTGGTCGCGGTCAATGGCCGTCCTCTTCGCGTCCCCCAGAATCCGTACGAGCTTTTCGTCAACACGGCCGGCGACAACGTGACGCTCACTGTCAACTCAAAACCGGCCGAGGATGGTGCTCGCAACGTTGTCGTCAAGCCCATCAGCAGCGAATTCAATTTACACCAACTCGATTGGATCGAGACGAACCGCCGAAGAGTCGATCAAGCCACCAACGGCCGGGTCGGCTACGTCTACCTTCCAGACATGGAGGGCGCCGGCCTCAACGAATTCGTGAAGCAATTTTTCCCGCAGATTCGCAAGGAGGGAATGATCATCGACGTCCGTTATAACGGGGGCGGCTTCGTCGACCAGCTCATCTTCGAGCGTCTGAGGCGCATCCTCGCCGGCATGGACGCGGCGCGAAACTTCGCGAGCACCACCGTGCCGGACATCGTCTTTCACGGTCCCCTGGCTTGCGTGACCAACGAATACGCCGCCTCCGACGGCGATATCTTCACCTATTTTTTCAAGTACTACAAAATCGGACCTGTCATCGGCATGCGCACCTGGGGCGGTGTTCGCGGCATTCGCGGCGAGATTCCGCTGCTTGACGGCGGCTATATCACCCGCCCCGAGTTTTCCCGGTACGGACTCGACAGCGAATGGGTGGTCGAAAATCATGGAGTCGATCCGGATATTGTCGTCGACAACACGCCGGATCAGGTGATGAGCGGGCACGACCCGCAACTGGAGAAGGCGATCGAGGTCGTGATGAAGGAAATTAACGAGAACCCGCAGAAGCTTCCCTCGCGCCCGCCGGACCTCCCGGCGTATCCGCCGCGTCCGAGCAATTGATCCTGGGTCGCGGCGATCTCGGCGGTCGAAGCGATGGCGGCCTAAGGGCGGCTCCGTTGGGGGGCCTTCCCCGGTAAACTCCAAGGGTACGAAAGTGAGTGACAGGGTTCGCATTGAGATAAAGCCGATACTGGCGGTTAGCCCTGAGTGACGGCATAATCGGAAACTGCCCCCTACGGAAGCGTCGCGCCCGTTGCCTGCATCTGATATAATGCGCTTGGGATTGTGGGCGGTCGCGGTACACACGGGACCCCAATCCTCGGAGGGTGATAGAAATGGTTCAACTTACGCCGGTAGCCGTAACGAAGGTGAAGGAAATACTGTCGCAGCAGACACCCGCACCGACGGGTCTGCGCGTGGCCGTGGTGGGCGGCGGCTGCTCTGGCTTCAGCTATCACATGGCTTTCGAAAACCAGATCAACGAGGCGAGCGACAACGTGTATGAGTTCGACGGCCTCAAGGTCCTGGTCGATCAGATGAGCGAGATGTATCTCGAGGGCGTATCCATCGACTACATCGAGACACTCGAGGGTTCGGGCTTCAAGTTCAACAATCCGAACGTCAAGAGCACCTGCGGCTGCGGCAGCTCTTTCACCGTATAAGCGATCGGGCTGCGCAGCCCGGCGCGGTGCGGGCGCTTGAAGCTACCTCGTCGGAGTTTGTTTTTTGGGCTCCCGGAGTTTCTAACTCCGGGAGCCTTCGTTTTTGCGCCAGCCTATCGCGCGGTTCAGGTAGCGGTGTCTCGTAACTCTCAACGCTACGAAACGGCCATCGCGGATTGAAAAGCCTGCCCGCGGCCCGTATGCTACTCGCTTCCCATGAAGATTGCTCTGGCGCAGTTCAACCCGACGGTCGGCGACTTTGAAGGGAACCGCGCGCGCATCGTCGAGCTGGCGCAGGCGGCGAAGTCCGCGGGCGCGGATATGGCCGTCTTCTCGGAGCTTTGTCTTTGCGGATATCCGCCGCAGGACCTGATCGAGCGCCCCGCCTTTGCTCAACGAAATCAGAAAGAGCTTGCCCGCCTGGCCGAGCAGGTCGCCTTGCCCTGTCTCGTGGGCTTCGTGGGGAAGGCGCAGGACGACACGGGGAAACCGGTCGCGAACTCCGCGGCGCTCGTCGCCGGCGGAAGGATTCTCTTCGAGCAGCGCAAGATGTTGCTGCCGACGTACGATGTCTTCGACGAAAGCCGTTACTTCCAGCCCGCGCACACCCAACACGTCTTTCCGCTCGGCCCGGAAACCCTGGGGATCACGATCTGCGAGGATTGCTGGAACGACAAGAATTTCTGGGTGAAGCGCCTCTACGAGCGCGATCCCGTCGCGGAACTGGTCGGGAAGGGAAGCACAGTGCTGCTGAACATTTCGTCCTCGCCTTACGTGCTGGACAAGCGCGCCCTACGTTTCGACATGCTGCGAGCGCTGGCCGAAAAGCACGGCACGCCGGTGGTGTACGTGAATCAAGTGGGTGGAAACGACAGCCTTATATTCGACGGTTCGAGCGTCGCTATCCTGCCCGATGGGCAGATCGCCGCGCTCGCGAAATCGTTCGAGGAAGACATGGTCTTCTTCGAGACGGCCACGGGCAAAGGCGATATTCGCTCGCAAATCACGGACGAACTCGAGGCGGCGTATCGGGCGCTCGTGCTGGGCACGAGAGACTACGTCCGGAAGTGCGGCTTTCACAAGGTGGTGATCGGGCTGAGCGGCGGCATCGATTCGTCGCTGGTGGCTGTGCTCGCCGTGGACGCGCTGGGAGCGGAGAACGTGCTCGGCGTGGCCATGCCGGGGCCGTATTCTTCGGAAGGCAGCGTCCGCGACGCGAAGCAGCTCGCCGAGAATCTTGGTATTCGCCTCGTGACCATGGACATCAACGAGACATTCCGCAGCTACCGCAAGACGCTCGAGGCCGCATTCGCTGGCCGGCCCGAAGACACGGCGGAAGAGAATCTCCAGGCGCGAATTCGCGGCAACCTACTGATGGCGCTTTCGAACAAATTCGGCTCGCTGGTACTCAGCACGGGAAACAAGTCCGAGATGGCGGTTGGCTACTGCACACTCTACGGCGACATGGCCGGCGGCCTAGCCGTCATTTCCGACGTGCCGAAAATCATGGTGTACGAGCTCGCGGGCTTCGCAAATCGCGGGCGGAAGCGCATCCCCGACCAAGTGTTCACGAAGCCGCCGTCCGCGGAACTGCGCCCGAACCAGACCGACATGGACAGCCTGCCGCCCTACGAAATCCTCGACCGCATCCTGAAAGCGTATGTGGAAGACTTGAGGGCTCCCGAGGAGATCGCGAGCCAATATGGTTTCTCGCTCGACCTCGTGCGTTCGGTCGCGTTGCAGGTTGATCGCAATGAGTACAAGCGGAAACAGGCGCCTCCGGGGCTGAAAGTCACGTCGAAGGCCTTCAGCGTGGGCCGGCGGTTTCCCCTGGCGCAGAGGTTTTCGGTCTAGCGTTCGGTTCCGACGGCTCATGATATGCTGCCGCGCAACGAAAAGTTCAGGAAGGCGACGATGCGTGCTCTTGTTCCTTGTGTGGGGACTCTGCTCTGACTCCAGCGTGGCCGCAGAGCCGAATCCGCTCGTTGGGAGTTGGAAACTGGTTTCGATGTCTCCTGGTTCGAGGGATCGACCGGTACTGGGCAGAGGCGACATTACGAGATAGAGGGCGACAAAGCTCACAATCGTTTCGGCACCACAGCCACTTGGGAGCGGTCCGCAGCGGAATGCCATGCAAACGCGCATTCTTGTCTTGGAGCGCGAGAAGTAAGCCGCCAACCCAGTTAGATTCCCAGGACGTTCACCAATTCGCGGACTGAGGCGGAGGATTTATCCAGGGCAGCTTTTTCGTCCGGCGTGAGCTTGATCTCGATAATCTGCTCGACACCCTTCGCGCCGAGCTTCACCGGCACACCGACGAACAGTCCTTTGATCCCGTATTCGCCTTCGAGGTAGACCGCGCAGGGCAGAATCTTCTTCTTGTCCTTTAAGATTGCTTCAACCATCTCGACGGCGGCGGCCGACGGCGCGTAGTACGCCGAGCCCGTCTTCAGCAGGTTCACGATTTCGGCGCCGCCCTTGCGAGTGCGCGTGATGATGGCTTCAAGTTTTTCTTTCGATATGAGCTCGGGGAGGGGAATTCCCGCGACCGTGGAATAGCGCGCGAGAGGCACCATGTCGTCGCCGTGGCCGCCGAGCACGAACGAATGCACGTTCTCGACCGAGACGTTCAGTTCGGCCGCCACGAAGGTGCTCATGCGCGCGGAGTCGAGCACGCCAGCCATGCCGAGCACGCGGTGCTTGGGGAAGCCGCTGACCTTGAACGCGGCCTGCGCCATGGCGTCGAGCGGATTCGTCACGATGATCAGGATCGCGTTGGGCGAGAGCTTGACGACCGCTTCGACGACGGCCTTGATCACGTCGTTGTTGGCCTTGAGCAGGTCATCGCGGCTCATACCGGGCTTCCGCGGGAAGCCGGCGGTGATGACGATGATGTCGCTGTTCGCGGTCTCTTTGTAGTCGCCGGTGGCCGTCGAGATTCCGGCCGCGTGGGCGTCGGTGCCGAGTATTGGCCCCGATTCCGCCATGTCGAGCGCCTTGCCGGCGGGCACTCCTTCAAGAATATCTGTAAGGACTACATCGGCCAGCCCGGCATCATGAATTCGTTGAGCTGTCGTCGAGCCGACAAAGCCGCCGCCGACTACTGTGACCTTCTTCCGCATTTCGTGACTCTCCTTGAAGATCAATCGCAGGATTCAAGCTGTTCTTTAAGTAAGACGCAGCGCCCGCTGGCAGAAGAAAAAGCACATCCTCACCTCCATCCGCAGACGGCGCGGCTGGGTTCGGGATGACATCGCGCTTGACTAGCGGCCGACCGTCGCGGGGGCCTGCATGTTCTCGATGATCGAGGACGCGAATTCCGTGGTGCTGACCTTCGTCGCACCGGTCATGAGCCTTTCGAGATCGTAGGTCACGCGCTTTTGCTGGATCGTCCGCGCGATGCCATCCTCGATCAAGCGGCCCACTTCCTTCCAGCCCATGAACTCGAACATCATCACGCCCGAAAGCATCACCGAGCTTGGGTTGATGACATCCTTATCGGCGTATTTCGGAGCCGTTCCGTGCGTGGCCTCGAAGCAGCCGAAGCCGTCCCCAATGTTCGCGCCCGGCGCCATGCCGAGACCGCCCACCTGCGCGGCGCAGGCGTCCGAGATGTAGTCGCCGTTCAAGTTGGGCGTCGCAAAAACCTGATACTCATTCGCGCGCGTGAGCACCTGCTGGAAGACGGAATCGGCGATGCGGTCGTTGACGAGAATCTTTTTCTTCCACTGGCCCTTCCCGTGGGTCGCATAGATCGCATCGAGAGTCTGCTTCACCTCCGCGGCGATTTTCTTCTTGAAATCCTCAGTGGCCTGCTCGAGTCCCGGCTCGATCATCGCGGCGTTGCTCTCGATCGAAATGTCGGCGTCGCGGTCTTTGTTGCCGAGGATCCAGCTTTCGCGCTCGGTGACGATCTGGCTGCGGAATTCCTGCACTGCAAGCTCATAACCCCAGTCGCGAAACGCGCCCTCGGTGAACTTCATGATGTTGCCCTTGTGAACGAGCGTGACGACGGTGCGATGGTTTTCGATGGCATGCTGGATCGCGCGGCGCACCAGGCGCTTCGTGTTCTTAGCCGAGATGGGCTTGATGCCGATGCCCGGGTGCTCGGGCAAGCGTTTGCCGGTGCCCTTGAGCATTTCGTCGTTGATGAAAGCCGTGATTTTTTCGGCTTCGGGCGTGCCAGACTTCCATTCGATGCCCGCGTAAACGTCTTCGGTATTCTCGCGGTAGATGACGACGTTCATCCGCTCGGGATGCAGCACGGGCGTGGGAACGCCCTCGAAATAGCGCACCGGGCGGACGCAGGCGTAGAGATCGAGCAACTGGCGCAGCGTCACGTTGAGCGAGCGGATGCCGCCGCCGACAGGAGTGGTCAGCGGGCCCTTGATCGCGACGCGGAAATCGCGAATGGCGTCAACCGTGTCCTGGGGAAGCCAGTCCTGGAATTGGTTGTAGGATTTTTCGCCCGCGAAGATTTCGAGCCAGGCAATCTTGCGCTTGCCGCCGTAGGCCTTTTCGACGGCGGCGTCGAATACGCGGCGCGACGCCTTCCAAATGTCGCGTCCCGTACCGTCGCCCTCGATGAAGGGGATGATCGGATTATCGGGAACGCGGAACTCGCCGCCGCTATACTCGATCGCCTTGCCGTTGGACGGGACCGCCAACCCGTTGTACGAACTCTTCATGGATCGCTGTCTCCCTGGGCCGCCTTGCCGCAGCCTGTGTCGCAGGATGCGGCTTTCTCGACGAAGCCAATTACCTTAACACAATCCTCGCCGCCGTTGCACAATTCAGCGGTGCTTTGTCGCGAAAAAATTGAGATTTCACATCAATTCCTGGATGGAGGCTGGATTCCGGTGGAGCGCAATAGGTCAACCTAAGCTCGAGCCGTCAGCAAGCCGACGCGCGAATCGGAGTGTTCGGGCAACGCTTTAGATTTCGCGCGCGCCCGCAACTCAACCGGAGTAGTAGCTCGCGCCGCTATCACGGCCCATCGCGAACGCCCAAAGCAATCCGACCAGGAATCCGCCAATGTGCGCCCACCACGCGATGCCGCCTGCGTTCACCGTGCCGAGCGATCCGATTCCGCTCAGAAACTGTGCGAGGAACCACAAGCCGATGAAGATAACGGCAGGGATTCGCGCCGTGAACCAGATGATGAAGAGCGGAATCAGCGTCAATATCCGCGACCGGGGGAAGAATACGATGTACGCGCCGAGAACTCCCGAAATCGCGCCGCTCGCTCCGATGGAGGGAATGTGCGACCCCCAGGAGAAAGCCACTTCCGATATCCCCGAGGCGATCCCGCAGACCATGTAGAAGACAAGGTACGGCGCGTGCCCCAGCCGGTCCTCCACGTTGCCGCCAAAAACCCATAGGAACAACATGTTCCCGATGATGTGAAGGAATCCGCCATGGAGGAACATGCATGTGAAAAAAGGCAGCAGCGCGTGCGCGAGTGTGTCGTGTCGCCCAGCGAGCGCGAGCCCGATCTTTGCTGGCACAAGTCCGTAGGTCCGAATCAGCAGTTCGCCTGCGGCGTGCGGCAGAAGGAGTTGGTAGATGAAGACGATGACATTGGCGGCGATCAGCAACAGAGTAACCACGGGGACGGACCGCCGCGGCGTCATGTCCTTGAGCGGGATCACGGTTTGTCCCCCGCTCCCCGCGCCGCTTGCTGTAATTCTTCCGGAGTGTAAGCGCGCTCGGAGCGCTCGCCGCTTCGCCGCAGCTTTTCAATCTCTGCCTGGGACGCGATCCCTCCACGCGCTCCCAGCGCCTGACAATTCAGGGCAGCGGCCGCGCAACTGAATTCAAGTATCTCTTCCACTTGCCAGCCGCGCACAAGGCCGTAGAGAAACGCGCCGTGGAAGACATCGCCCGCTCCGGTCGTGTCGAGAGCCTTCAGACGGAAACCGGGCGACAGGATGAATCGGTCGCCGTCCCACGCAAGCGCGCCGAGGTGTCCGAGTGTGGCTGCTATCATGCGGCACTTGAACTCCCGAAAAATCTTCGGCAATGACTTCAAGAGATCGCGCTCGCCGGTGAGCCTTTCAGGAAAATCTTTCGATGTGATCGGGGAATCCACATATTCAAGTAATACTTTAATGCCGGCATAGGGATTGTCGGAGTCGCCTGCGACGAGAATCTTTTCTTCGCGCGCCCAGCAGGCCGCCTGCGCCGCCGCTTCCGTGTCGTGCTCGTCGACAAGCACGGCGCGCGCGCCACGAATCCAATCGCGTTTCAGATCCTCCGGTCGGAGCGCGATCCCCGCGTCGCGTTTCCGGAGAACTGTCCGCTCGCCGCACGGATCAGCGACCAGAATGAACGCTGTTTGGCTCGCGCATCCGCGCCTCGTGATCCAGTGCGCTTCGACGCCTTCGCGCTGCATTTCTTAGGCCTGAAACTTTCCGACTGCATCATCGCCGGTCTTTCCCACGTAGCGCGCCGTGAGCCCCCAGCGGCGGCAAGCGACGATTGCGCTTGCTACCTGGCCGCCCGGCTTTGTTTCCGCGGAAATCAACTCCACCTTCGAATCGAGGGCAGGGAACCGGGGCAAGCGGATGATCGTGTCGGTCGAGTTGATCCGCACTCCCACGACGTCGAAGATGATGGCGTCGCTGGCATCACGCAACACTGTATCCGACCTCGCGATTTTTTCAAACGCCGACCCGGAAGAATTGATATCGGTCGTTTAGCGATTGCGCGCTATGCTGTGCTGTGGTAGAAAAATTTGGCTCGATGCATGCGGCTCGCGCGGATCGAAATGCGGGCACTTCTTTCAGGAAGCGCGAAAGGCCCGCTGGTCGGCATGCCGACACTTCACATGCCACTTCATGAATCCGAGGCCATCGTCCTCCAAAGCTACCCACTCGGTGAGGCGGACCGGCTGGTGAGTTTCCTGTCGCGCGCGATGGGACGCGTCCGGGGCGTGGCTGCGGGAGCCCGCAGGCCCAAGAGCCGCTTCGGCTCGAGTCTCGAGCGGCTCTCGCACATCCGCATCTGGTTCTTCGAGCGTGAGACGCGCGACCTTGTGCGGATCAACCAGTGCGAAATGATCGAGTCGTTTATCGGCGCTTTCGGGGACTACGCTTCGAGCATCGCGCTGGCGCTCTTTTCGGAGGTCACCGAGGCGGTGCTGCCGGAGCGCGAGGCCAACGACGCGAACTTCCGCCTGCTGTTGCTTGCGGCCCAGGCGGTGAAGCGCACGGGCAAACCGGAGTTGCCGCTCGCATATTTCGTTCTGTGGACCGTGAAGCTCGGCGGCTGGTTGCCGCCGCTCGATCGCTGCGGTCGCTGCGGACGCGCGTTAAACACGGGCGAGCCGGCATATTTCTCGCCGAGCGTCTCGGCCATCGCGTGCGGCCAATGCCGCAAGCCAGGCATGCGCGCCCTTTCGCCGCAGGCGCTTGCGGCGGCGCGAAAAATGCTTGCCGAGCGCCTCGACCGGCTCAGCGAAGGCCTGGAACCGGATGTTCTGGCGCCGCGCGCCACAAGGGAAGTGACGGAGGTCATGCTCGACGCAATCGAGCATCAGATCGACCGCAAGCTCGCATCGCGGGAACTCATGGAGTCGCCAGCGTGAAAAGCGAGGCGCGAAATCGGAAGAGCGGCAGCGGTGGGTTTAAGCGCAAAGGACTCACGTTTCAAGATCTTCTACTTAAACTTGAGCATTACTGGACGAGCCGCGATTGCATCCTCCAGCAGCCCTATGATGTGGAAGTCGGCGCCGGCACGATGCACCCGGAAACTTTTCTGCGCGTGCTTGGCCCCGACCCCTATCGCGTTGTCTACGTACAACCGAGCCGGCGGCCGACGGACGGCCGCTACGGCGAAAACCCTAACCGCCTCTACAAGCACACGCAACTTCAAGTGATACTCAAACCTTCTCCGGCCAATATCCAAGACTTGTATCTCGAAAGCCTCGCAGTCGTTGGGATCAACTTGCGGGAACACGACGTTCGCTTCGAAGAGGACAACTGGGAATCTCCGACGCTGGGGGCATGGGGAATCGGCTGGCAAGTGCTGCTTGATGGGTTGGAGATCACGCAGTTCACTTACTTCCAGCAGTGCGGCGGCGTCGATCTCGATCCGATTTCCGTCGAACTCACGTACGGCCTGGACCGGATCGCCGCGTACTTGCAGGATGTGGAGAACGTGTACGACGTCATGTGGTCGGATACGGTGAGCTATCGGAAGGTCCGCCTCGCCGAGGAAGAGCAATTCTCCGCGTACAGCTTCGATTTCGCCGATGCGGGTTCCACGCGCAAGCAGTTCGATTTGAACGAAGCCGAAGCGGCGCGCCTGCTCACGGAATACGGGAAGCTCAATGGGGCGGCCATCCGGCGATTTCCGGTGCTCGAAGCCTACGATCTGTGCCTGAAGTGCTCGCACCTCTTCAACGTGCTCGATGCGCGCGGCGCGATTTCCGTAACCGAGCGCGCGGGGATGATCGGCCGCGTACGCAAACTTGCGACGGAGGTGGCGCGCGCGTGGCTCGACCAGCGAGCCGCGGTGCGGGACACCGCCCAAGGCGCTGGAGGGGTGGGCGCATGAAGCGGCGCGCCGGTTCGCGTGTGCAGCATCGGCCGGAGAAGACGAGCGCCGCAATTTCGCGTGGCGACCTGTTCTTTGAAATCGGCTGCGAGGAAATTCCGGCAGAAATGATCGCGCGGGCGGCCCAGGCACTTAAAGCGATACTTGCGAAACATCTTTCGACGAATGAACTCGTCGACGGGCCGACAGTTGAAGAATCGATTGAAACATTTGGCGCGCCGCGGAGGCTCGTCGCAATCGTGCGCGGTGTTCGGTTGAAGCAAGAAGACGTCACGCGCGAGATTACCGGGCCGCCAAAATCCGTCGCGTTCGATGCCGTCGGCGAACCCACGCGCGCTGCGATGAGCTTCGCCGAGAAGCAGGGCGTACCCGTGTCGAAGCTTTCGATTGTCAACACGGCGAAGGGCGAGTACCTCGCCGTGACGCAGACCGTTCGCGGGCGGCCCGCGGCGGAGATTCTCGAGAAGGTTCTGCCCGAGGCGATTCACGAAATCGCCTGGCCGCGTTCGATGTATTGGGGTGGCGCGCACAGCCCGCGCTTCATCCGGCCGATTCGCTGGATCGTGGCCCTGCTCGACGGCGAAGTGATCCCGTGTTCGTTCGCGGACGTGCGGGCGGGGCGGTATACGAATGGCCACCGCTTCCTCGGCAAGCGGAGCATTCCGTTGACCGGCCCGAGCGACTATGAATCGAAGCTCAAGAAAAACTTTGTATTGTGCCGGCCGGAAGAGCGACGTAAGAAAATCGAGGCGGAGCTTCGCGCACTGACAACACGGAGGAGTCTGCACCCGCACGACGATCCGGCGCTGCTCGCGCTCGTGACTTACTTGAATGAATATCCAACCGTGATCCTCGGGGATTTCGATTCGGCGTTTCTCGCGCTGCCCGAGGAAATTCTAATCACGGTCATGCGCGGGCATCAGAAGTATTTTGCTGTGGAGGGTCGCGGCGGGGAACTGGCCCCACACTTTCTCGCCGTCATCAAC
The DNA here is from genome assembly GCA_050015155.1 of Candidatus Acidiferrales bacterium. Classification (GTDB taxonomy): domain Bacteria; phylum Acidobacteriota; class Terriglobia; order Acidiferrales; family UBA7541; genus Palsa-295. Next base: position 46,445 of record JBEKBY010000003.1, read on the forward strand.
CTGCCGCGCGATCTCAAGGGACTCGTGCGCGCCGGTCACGAACGCGTGTTGCGCGCCCGGTTTGCCGATGCGCGGTTTTTCTGGGAGACAGACCAGCGGCGTTCGCTCGGGGACTATTTGCCGAAACTCGCGGCCGTGACGTACGAACGGAGGCTCGGCAGCTACGGCGACAAAGTCGAGCGAATGCGATGGCTCGCCCGGTGGCTTGCCGAGCAGTGGTTTTCGGGCGGCGTGACGCATGCGGATGTCGCTGGCTCGGACAGGGCCGCGGAGCTTGCGAAGTGCGATCTTGTGACGGAAATGGTGCGCGAATTTCCCGAGCTCCAGGGCGTAGTCGGAGGCCTCTACGCGAGCGCGCAGGGTGAGCCGGAGGAGATTGCCTCGGCCGTTTACGATCACTATAAGCCGCTTGGCCTCGACGATCCCATTCCACGGAACCTGACGGGCTGCGCTGTGGCGCTTGCGGATAAGCTCGACTCGCTCGTTGCGTGCTTCACGGTCGGCGCCATTCCGACAGGTTCAAGTGATCCTTTCGCTTTGCGGCGTGCGGCGCTCGGGATCGTGAAAATCATTCTGGATAGGAAGCTCCCGCTTTCCCTTTCCGCGGCCATTTCCGCGGCAGCTATATCGCTGCGGGAGCACGCGCCGCGCATCGAGGCTTCGGCGGCAGTCGAGTCACAAGTGCTCGAATTCCTGCTCGAGAGGGCGCGATACATCCTGCGCGAGCGGCGCGGCTTTGCCTACGACGAGATCAACGCGGCTTTCGCCGCAGGCGCGGACGATCTGGTGGACGCGGTCGAGCGCATTGCCGCAGTGAAGGCGATCCGGAACACGAAGAATTTCGCTCCCCTCGCAGGGAGCTTCAAGCGCATCCGCAACATCCTGGAAAAGTCGGCCCGCAAGGGAGACAAGGCACAGGGAAGCGTGCGCCCCGACCTGTTGCGCGAGGCGGCGGAGCTGCAGCTCTACACAGCGGCGCAGCGGATCGGCGACGAAGCGTCCCGCCGCAAGAAAGAAAAAAAATATCGAGTGGCGCTTGAAAAAATTTCGGAGCTGCGTCCGGCGGTCGATCTCTTCTTCGACAAGGTTCTAGTGATGTCTGAAGATGAAGAAGTTCGGCGGAATCGCATCGCGCTTCTCGGGACGTTGTTAAAGGAGTTCTCGACGATCGCGGATTTTTCGGAGTTGGGCGCGGAAGAATCGAAAGAAACCACTCAAATGGCCGCGCGCGCTTAGGCGCGCTGGACATCAAGTTTCGGTTCAGTTGTAGGCGCGCCGACAAACCCCTAACTCAGTGAGCAAAGTAATTCGGAAAAACTTGAGGAGAAAGATGAAATACGTTTATTTCTTTGGGGCAGGAAAAGCGGAAGGCTCCGGCGACATGCGGGAAGTCCTCGGCGGCAAGGGAGCCGGTCTTGCCGAAATGACGCGGATCGGACTTCCCGTTCCGGCGGGCTTCACGATCACGACCGAGACCTGCGACTACTACTTCAAGCACGGGCGGAAGTATCCGAAACAACTGCGCGCGGAGGTGGCGAAGAGCGTCACGCGCCTCGAAAAGCTCACGAAGAAGAAGCTAGGCGACGCGAGCGATCCTCTGCTCGTGAGCGTGCGCTCGGGTTCGGCGCGCTCGATGCCTGGAATGATGGAGACCATCCTCAACCTGGGACTCAATGACCGGTCCGTCGAGGGCCTTGCGAAGGCCACCAGCAACGATCGCTTTGCATGGGACGCGTATCGTCGGTTCGTTCAGATGTATTCGAGCGTGGTGATCGGATTGGCGAAAGAAGAGCTCGAAGCGCGCCTGCGCGGCATGAAGGATTCTCTCCGTGTGAAGGACGACACCCAAGTCACCGCCGAGGGTTGGCGGCAGCTCGTTGGCGAATACAAATCCTACTTCAAGCAAAAGACCGGGAAAGAATTCCCGCAGGACCCGATCGAACAGCTCTGGGGCGCGATCGGCGCCGTGTTCCAGTCGTGGATGGGCGAAAAGGCGGTCACCTACCGGCGCGTCGAGAAGATCACCGGGCTGCTTGGAACCGCCGTCAATGTGGTGCAAATGGTGTTCGGCAACACGGGAGAAAATTCCGGCACGGGCGTTTGCTTCACGCGCGACCCCTCGACAGGCGAGAAGAGCTTCTTTGGCGACTTCCTGCTCAACGCGCAAGGCGAGGATGTGGTGGCCGGTATCCGCACGCCGATGCTCTTGATCGAACTGAAGGACCGAATGCCGAAGGTCTATCAGCAGCTCGAGCGCGTCCGCGAAAAACTCGAGCGGCACTATCGCGACATGCAGGACATGGAGTTCACCGTCGAGAACGGCAAGCTGTACATGCTCCAGACGCGCACGGGCAAGCGTTCACCGGCGGCCGCATTCCGCATGGCCGTGGACATGACGAACGAGAAACTGATCAAAGTTCAAGAAGCACTTGAAAGAGTGAAATCGGAGGATATCGAGAGGCTCTTTTATCCTGTCCTCGATCCGAAGCTCGAGCGCACGGAGCTTGCCCACCGCAAGCTAGCTGAGGGAATCAACGCAGTGCCGGGAGCGGCGGTAGGCAAGGCTGTGTTCACGGCGCACGAGGCGGAGGAGTGGGCGGCGCGCGGAGAGAGAGTGATTCTGGTCCGCCGCGAGACGAGCCCGGAGGACGTGGGAGGGATGTACGTGGCGCAGGGAATCCTCACGGCTACGGGCGGCAAGACGAGCCACGCCGCCGTGGTCGCACGCGGATGGGGAAAGTGCTGCATCGTGGGAGCTGAGGAGCTTGACATCAACGCGGACGCGAAAACGATGAGCGTCAACGGCCGGGTGGTGCGCGAGGGCGAGTGGGTCACGCTCGATGGGGGCGATGGTTCAGTTTACACGGGCGAAATCGCGCTCGTGCGCCCCGAACCTCCGAAAGCCTATGAAACATTGATGAAATGGGCCGATAAGGTGCGAACGCTCGGTGTTCGGACGAACGCGGACACGCCGCAGGACTCGCGGGCGGCTCGCGCGATGGGAGCCCAGGGCATCGGCCTCTGCCGCACCGAGCACATGTTCTTCAAGGACTTCGAGCACCCGGAGAAGAGTGCCGAAAGGCAGCAGGCGATTCAGGAGATGATCCTGGCGGACACGTCCGAGACGCGCCGGAAGGCGCTCGACAAATTGCTTCCGTTCCAACGGCGCGACTTCATCGGAATTTTCGAAGCAATGGACGGATTTCCGGTGACGATCCGTTTGCTCGACCCGCCGCTGCACGAGTTCGTTCCGCACGATCCGGCCAAGCAGGAAGAACTAGCGAAGAAGATCGGTATCTCGGCGGAAGCGGTGGCGCGCCGGGTCGAGCAACTGCACGAAGCGAACCCGATGCTCGGGCATCGCGGTTGCCGGCTCTCGATCACATTCCCGGAGATTCTGGAGATGCAAGTCCGGGCGATCGTCGAGGCGGCCATCGACTGCAAGAAGCGAGCGGTTAAAGTGTTACCTGAGATCATGCATCCGCTCACTCTGGACAAAAAAGAGCTCCAGATTCTGGACACGGCGACGCGGCGAGTGGCCGATGCGATCATTTCTCAATCTAAAGTGAAACTTGAATATCTGGTCGGCACCATGATTGAACTGCCACGCGCGGCGCTGCTGGCGGACCAGATCGCCGAAGTCGCCGAGTTCTTTTCGTTCGGCACCAACGACCTGACGCAGACCACCATGGGGCTTTCGCGCGACGACGCGGGACGGTTCCTGCCGGAGTACGTCGACCAAGCCAAGGCGGCCATCTTCAAGGATGACCCGTTCCAGACTCTGGACGTCGATGGCGTGGGGATGCTGATCCTCTGGGCCATCGCGCGCGGGCGGGAGACCCGGCCCAAACTGAAGATCGGAATCTGCGGCGAGCACGGCGGGGATGCTGAGAGCGTGAAGTTCTGCCATCGCGCAGGCATGAACTACGTGAGCGCGTCGCCCTTCCGCGTGCCCATCGCAAGGCTTGCGGCCGCGCAGGCCGTGATCGAAGCGAAAAAGAGGAAATGAAGGATTCGCCACTTCTGCTGCGCGTGCGACGGGAATTGCGGCGCATCGCCGACCCGAAGAAGGCGCCGATGATGCAGGCGTACATGAAGTCAGCGATGCCGTATTACGGCGTGCAAACTCCCGTGCTGCGTGCGTGCTGCAAGCAACTGTTCCGCGACATGGAGTTCGCGACGCGCGAGATTTGGCGTGACCGGGTGTTGGAACTCTGGCGCGGCGCCAGATACCGCGAGGAGCGCTACGCCGCGATCGCACTCACCGGCCACAAGCGGTCCGCTGCGTTCCAGACTCCGCAGGTGATGCCTCTGTACGAAGAGATCATAGTGGCCGGCGCTTGGTGGGACTACGTAGACGACGTTGCGTCGCATCGCGTGGGGCCGATCTTGCGCGACTGTCCTGGGACGATGCGAAAAAAGATGCTCGCGTGGAGCAAGTCGGGCGACATGTGGAAGCGGCGGACGTCCATCATCTGCCAGTTGAGATTCAAGCAGAACACGGATCTCGATCTCCTCTACGCTTGCATCGAGCCGTCGCTCGATTCGAAGGAGTTCTTCCTGCGGAAGGCGATCGGATGGGCGTTGCGCCAGCATGCGTGGACCGATCCCGCCGAGGTCAAGCGCTACGTGCGCCGCAACAAAGACCGCTTGAGCCCGCTGAGCATCCGCGAGGCGCTCAAGAACGTTTGACGTTCACGTCGGCATCTTGAGGAAGAAATAAACTGCGAGGAAGCCGAAGATGGCGTCAGGCGCCCAGCCGGCCAGCAACGGCGGCAATTGGCCCACCGATCCCATGGCCTCGAACAACGCGGACGCGGCCCAGTAGGTGATTCCGATCCCCACAGCCAAAGCCAGCCCGCCGATCGCGCCGCGTGTCCCAACGAGGAAGGCGAACGGCGCGCCGAGAAAAACAATCACCGCCGCGATCGCCGGGAACGCAAACTTCTTTTGCCACTGCACGGAGAGCCGCGCCGTGTCGAAGCCGGCTTGGCGGAGGCTCGCGATGTACTGGCCAAGCTGTCGCCAATTCATCTGATAGTACTGGCGGACCTCGCGGCGGAAATATCCCGGCGGCTCGGTCAATTCGGGCAGCGACGTCGCTTTGAACGGGTCATACCGCACGTCGCGACCGTCGGCGTCGAAGTCGCGGACCCATCCTCCCGTCAAGACCCAGGCGTTTTCGGTCGGCTCCCACGTGGCGCGCGTAGCGAAGATCCGGCGGCGCATCTGAAAAGTCGCCGGGTCGAGCTCGAAGACGTTCAGCCCTCCGAAAAGCTGCCGGTCGAAATCGAACAGCTCGTAGTTGTAGATCTTGGTGTTCTCGCCGAAGATCCACTGCCGCGCGGGCTGGAAATAGGTTTGCGCGGGGCGGCCTTTGATGCGGTTGCGCAAGGCGTCCTGACGCTGGTTCGCGTACGGCAGAAACGTGTCGTCGAGGAGGAACATTCCCCCGGCGACAAGGCATCCGGCAAGCAGCAGCGGCAGGACGAGTCGGTACATGCTGATGCCGCTGGCCTTCAGGGCGACGACCTCGTTGTTTTTGGCGAGCACCGCGAGCGTGACCAGCGTTGCGACAAGCGTCGCCAGCGGCGCAAGCTGATAAATCATCAGCGGGACCAGGTAGCGAAAATAGCTCAGCACGGTCAGTACGGAAATATGGTTCCGGCTGATATCGGCGAGGAGATCGAACAGGGTGAACGCGTCGAAGATCAGCGTGAAACCAGCGAGCAACACGAAAAGATAGTAGAAAAACTGCTTGAGCAGATAGACGTCGACGAGCATCGGGAAAGCCATGGCGCTGCGCGTTCGCGCGACCCCGCTGATGCGCGCTGCGGCTGTAGCCGAAGCGATGGCAATAGGGCCGTTCAGCACGGGTGCCGCGGACGCCTGCGCAGCGGCAGTTTTCCGCCTCCGCGCCGTTCGCCAGCTCGACCACAGCGACTCAAGCCAGGCGACCACGCGATTCGGCTTGCGGATATTTTCGATCCGGCGATAGAAGAACAGCCCGGCAAGGATCGTCACGATGTCGGCGGCCCAAACACCCAGCCAGGGATCGATGCGCCCTAGTTGGGCCATGTGGATGCCGTACACGAAGAGGAAGTAGTACCCGCCAATCAGTACGAGCGCGAGAATCAGCCCGGCGGCTCGACCGCCGCGGCGGGGACGCACGCCGATGGGCACACCCAGAAGCGCGAAAATGAGGCAAGCGGCCGGAACCGCGATCCGCCGCTGGAACTCGACGCGGCTTTCACGCCAGTTGGGGCCGTGGTCGGCCAGCAACGAACCGACGGACCGCTCGGCCACTGACAGCGGCGCGTTGGTTTGCGCCGAGTTGGCGGCGGAAATGTCCACGGGAACGTCGTTCTCTCCGAACGTGGTGACGTTGTAGCGGTCTGGGTCGCGTGGATCGTATTCGTGGGTGCTGCCGCTGCCGAGCTGAAGCTCGATCTGACCTTCCGTGGACCCGGCGACGATCAGCGCATTTTCCGCAATCGTCACGGTGGACTCATTCGACCCCGCACCGGATTCGCCGGCCGCCCGGGAACCGAAGCCGCCGGACGAAGCGATGAAGACTCCACGCCACCGCACTGCAGCGGCTTCCACGTCTTGCACGTATAATACGAGGTGCGGAAATCGTTCGTCGAAGACCCGCGGTTGAATCGCGAAAGGCGCCTGGGACGATAGCAGCTTGTCTTCCAGCCGGCGCAGCGTGCGCCACGAAGCGGGGCTTAGCCAGAAAGTTGTCGCGAGCGTTGCGAGGGTGGCGATCAGCGCCACGACGCCGATGGGAAGGAGCAGACGGCGCAGCCCGATGCCGGACGCGTGCAGAGCGACGATTTCGCTGTCCGCGGACATCCGCCCGAGCCCGATCAGAACGCCGACGAGGACAGCCATCGGAATCGTGAACGCGAGTACCGGCGGGAGAACGGACAGAAACAGCAGCGCCACCGTTCCTGCCCCGCCCGAATGGCGGACGACGAGATCCATCAGTTGCACGAGCCTCGGAACGAAAAATACAAATGTGAAGACCGCAAGGCCCAGAGCGGCGTGAGACACTACTTCGCGGCAAATATATCGATCGAGCAGGCGCATAGGGAGCGCTAATTGATTCTAGCATTGAGATGCAGTGAAGACGGAATAAGCAAGCCGCTCACCTCGTGTGGGAGTACACACTCGAAAGGAAAAAGCATCAGCCTTCTTCCTGGCGCAGGGGCGGAAGACGCGAGCCGGCAAACGCGGGAGGGCATACTCGGTTGAGCCGCGTGAACCTCGTCATCCTCTGGCACATGCACCAGCCGCAATACCGCGATCCGGCCACGGGCTGTTACCTCCTGCCGTGGACGCGCCTCCACGCCCTGAAGGACTACTGGGGAATGGTGAAGCTGCTGGAAGAATTCCCGAGCGTCCACGCTACATTCAACTTCGTTCCTCTGCTTGCCGAGCAGATCGAAGAATACGCAAGCGGGCAGTTCCAGGAGCCATGGTTCGCTATCGCGTTTGCCCGCGCCGAGACGCTCACGCCGGATGAAAAGCGCGAGGCGCTCGAGCGCGCATTTCAGCTGAACGATAACCTGTTGCAGCGTTGGCCGCGGTTCGCCGAACTGCAATCGCAGGTGCGGTCCGGAGGGGTCGAGGCGTGCGTCGCGCACTGGAACGCACGGGAGTGGCGCGATTTGCAGATGCTGTCGCAGCTCGCGTGGATGGACGAGGAGTATCTGGCGAAGGATCCGGCCGTCCGCGATCTTTCGGCAAAGGGCAGGAACTTCAGCGAAGAGGACAAAGCTGTGCTGCTCGATAAGCAGCACGAACTACTGGCCGCCGTGCTGCTGGAGTATCGTCTCGCGGCCGCGCGCGGGCAAATCGAGGTCTCCACCACGCCATATTACCATCCGATCCTGCCGCTGCTTTGCGACACGGATATCGCGCGCGTGTCGAATCCCCACACGCCGTTGCCGCAGCCTCCCTTCCGCTATCCGCAGGACGCCCGCGAACAGCTCGTGCGCGCCCGCCAGTTCCACGAACGAGTCTTCGGAAGTCCGCCGGTGGGGTTGTGGCCGTCGGAAGGCTCCGTGTCCGACCAGGTGCTCGAGATCGCCGCGGAGCTTGGATTCCAGTGGTTCGCAACGGACGAGGGCGTGCTCGGGCGGACGCGGAACATCGGCTTCTGGCGCGACCCCGCCGGATATCCGGAAAATGGCCCCGAGCTATACACGCCCTGGCGCTTCGAGCGCGGCGGCAACGCCATGAGCGGATTCTTCCGCGACCATTACCTGTCGGATCTGGTCGGATTCGTCTACAGCCGCATGGGTGCGGAAGCCGCTGCGGATGATTTTCACAGGCGCATCCGCGCGATCGGCGATCGCGAGCCGCCGGGACGGATCGCGACCGTCAGCGTGATTCTCGACGGCGAAAACGCGTGGGAGTATTTCCCGGAGAACGGCAGGGAATTCCTGCGCCAGCTCTACGGGTGTATCGAACGGGACCCGGAAATACAGGCGCTCACCGCGAGCGAGGCGCTGCGGGCCCTGCCGCACCAGCCGCGCCTCGAAGGGATTTTCCCGGCTTCGTGGATCAATGCGAACTTCGACGTCTGGATCGGACACGGCGAGGACGTGCGAGCCTGGGAACTGTTGCGTGAGGCGCGGGAAGCCTACGAACGTGCGGCCGTACGCGCTGGCGCAGCGGGCCGTTCCCCGAAGCACGTCGCAACGAATACATCGTTCGCTCAGGACGGCCCCGGCAAGCGGGCGTATGAAGCCCTCCTTGCGGCGGAGGGAAGCGACTGGTGTTGGTGGTACGGACCGGAGCACGGATCGGCAAACGACGCGGAGTTCGACGCGCTCTATCGCAAGCACCTTACGGAGATCTACAACGCCCTTGGCGAGCAGCCGCCCGACGCGCTTGCCCATCCGATCAAGCGCGCACCGGAGCGCGGGCGCCGGGAAGCGCCTGCGGCCTATCTCGACGTGAAGGTGGACGGGCGCGAGAGCAGTTACTTCGAATGGCTCGGCTCAGGGCTTTACGCAACCGACCCTCGCAGCGGGGCCATGCACGGGCGCCAATACGTCCTGCGCGAGTTCCACTATGGATTCGGAGGGGCGCATTTCTACCTGCGCGTCGATCCGGTCGCTGAAGCAATCGCCGAGATGTCGGAGTTTCAGTTGCGGCTGACGATGTGGGATTCGCGCGAGACGCGAATCACGCTGAGCGTCGAGGAGGGCAAGCTCGGCTGCATCGTCGAACAGGGCGGCGTGTGCCTGTTGCATCCGGACACCGTTGTTTCAGCGGCATACGGGAAGATTTTGGAGGTGAGCCTCGCGCGAGAGCTGTTCGACCTGCGCGGGCGTCGCGAACTGTTGCTCAGCATCGCGCTATGGAGTGGCGGGCTGCCGGTCGATGTCCTGCCCGTGGAAGGAATGCTGGAAGTGCCGCTCGGTGAAGATAACTTCGCCTGGCCAGCGGGGTAATCATTCTTTCGGCTTCGTGGTGTTCAGCACGGAATCCGGAATGATCAACCGCTCGACGGGCCGCCCGCCGATGATGTGCGATTCGATGATCTCGTCTACATCCGCCGGAGTCACGTGTCCGTACCACACCGCTTCCGGGTAGACCACGACCGTCGGACCCAGCTCGCACTGATCGAGACATCCAGACTTATTCGCCCGGACCGTGCCCCTGATCCCGCGCTGCGCGAGCTTCACCTTGAATAGGCGATGAAGCTCACCCTCGCCGGACGGGCTGCAACACCCGCGCGGGTGCCCTTCCGGACGCTGGTTCGTGCAGATGAAGATGTGCCTCTCGAACTTTGGCATGACGCTTGTCCACATCCTCCGAGCCGCGGTGGCTCTGGGACCGCTTACGGTCGCTCCTCTTGACTTACCCCATTGTACATGCCCGGTTGGTCGGGTTGTCAGGGGGCGCCAGCGTCAATGGTTTTCAGAAGACATGCACGAGTTGCCCGTGGTCGCGGGCGGCGTCCGACGCGTTCGTTGCGGAGCTAGCCGAAGGCGCCACGCCGCAGCCGACCGTTTCGTTTAGTCTCCCCCGCGTAAGCTTTGGTTTCTCGCCACAACTGGTCGGCCTGATGAACACAGGCGAAGCTTCGCTCAACATAACGGGCGTCGGCATCGAAGGACCCAACAGCAGCGATTTCTCTTTGACCGACGAGGCGTCCTGCATGGCCCAGCCGGTGATCCCCGGCAATTCTTGCGGGTTCGACGTTTCGTTTACGCCAACGGCGACGGTTTCGAGACGGCGGTCGTCAGCGTGACGGACAACGCGCCGGGGAGCCCGCACGAGTTAGAACTTACGGGGGCAGCGCCCGAGCTGGGTGCCTCGCCATCGAGCCTAACTTTCCCGTCGATACCGGAGGGCGCCGCGAGTCCCGCGCAACTTGACGACGGTAACTCGAACCGTGCAGCTTCCCCTAACGGTCAACTAGCGGCGGCGGGCGACACAAAGCTAAGAGCTAGAACATCTTAATGGCGAGGTCTCGCGGGCGTGCGCCGGTCGATACGAGCGTGATCAGGCTGGGCGTCGGCGCATTGGCGCGTATGACGGCCAGATCGTCCGACTGCGTATCGACCACGAGCAGCATGTCGCCGCCGGGAGTAAGCCGGCAGATGACGGGGGCCTCTCCGACCGAAACCGGACGCGCGGCCTGGCGGATGCCGATCGCGACGGGGACGACGCGGCCCGCGGCGGAGTCGGAGACGTAGAGCGTTTGCGCGTCCGGCGTGAGCGTCGCGGCTGCAGGTGACATGCCGAGGAGCAGGAAGTCGCCGACCTCGTTCGTCTGCGCATTGACGATGAATAAGCCGTGCGTGCCGCCGGACGGGATGTAGAGCTCGCCGCCATCGGGCTTCAAGACCAGGTCATCCGGCCGGCCGCCGAGCGCGAGCCTTGCAAGCAGCATCTTTCGCTTCAAATCCACTACGGAGATTTCGTTCGACGTGCCGGACGTAAGGAAAGCCTTCGATCCGTCGGGCAGGATGACGATCTGTTCGGGATCGGGGCCGACCGGCACGACGCCCAGCGGGGCGAGCAAAGTAGCGTCGAGGATAGAGACAGTCGAATCGTCGCGGTTCGAAACGACGAGCAGTTTGCCGTCGGGCGAAACGCGCGCGATCCAGGGACGCCGCCCGGCCCGGCCGCGCGCGACCACCTGGCGTGCGGCGCAGTCGATGGCCACGACCGTGTTGGCGCCGGAGGCAGCCACGTACGCGCGCGAGCCGTCCGGCGAAAAATCGAGCGCGTAGGGAGTGGCGCCGACGGGAATGCGTGCCACGATCTGATTCTTGGCGACGTCGAGCACCCACGCGAAACCTCCGGCGGAGCTCAGCCCCCAGACCTCGTTTCTCTCGGGATTCGCGCGAATGCCGGTTGGCTCGGCGCCGACGGGGATCGTCGCGAAAGGCGCGAGCTTGATAAGGTCGATCGCCGTGAGCGTACCATCCGCCGTATTGCCTACGTATGCGAAGAGGTGAAGGCCAGGACGCAGAAATGACGGACGGAGCTCAAGGGCAACTTCACGGGCGGCGAGTGCGACGAGAAAAACCAGCAGGATGACGAGACGATAGTTGAGGCGCAGTTTCATCACTTTGGTGAGCTAAGCACAAAGGTCAATTCAGTGTGCGGCCGAGAACCGCCGCGATTTCGCGCACCTCCCGGACCAACTGGTCGAATTCGTCCGGCAGGATGGACTGCGGCCCGTCGGAAAGCGCGCGGTCCGGATCGTGGTGGACCTCCACCAGAATTCCGTCCGCGCCGACGGCTACGGCGGCACGCGAAAGAGGCAGCACCTTGTTGCGCCGCCCCGTGCCGTGCGACGGATCGACGACGATGGGCAGATGGCTGCGGCGCTGGACCGCCGGAATCACGCTCAGGTCGAGCGTGTTGCGCGTGAAGTCGGAAAAGGTGCGTACGCCGCGCTCGCACAGGATCACGTTGTAATTCCCCTCAGACATCAGGTATTCGGCCGCCATCAGGAATTCGTCGAGCGTCGCCGACATCCCCCGCTTGAGCAGGACTGGCTTGCGCGAACGCCCGGCGCGCTTCAAGAGCGAGAAATTCTGCATGTTGCGCGCGCCGATCTGAATCACGTCGGCGTACTTCTCGACGAGATCGAGCGATTCGTTGTCGATCGCCTCGGTGATGACGCCCATGCCGAATTTGTCCCGTACTTCCGCCAGAATCTTCAGCCCCTCTTCGCCTAGTCCCTGAAAGCTGTAGGGAGAGGTGCGAGGCTTGTAAGCGCCGCCGCGGAAAAGGCGCGTCCCTGCGGCGCGCACGCGTTCGGCGATGATGAACGCCTGCTCGCACGTCTCAATCGCACACGGGCCGGCCACGATGGCGACCGCCTTGCCGCCGAAGGTCACGTCGCCGGAAGGCGTCGGCACGCTGACCACCGTGTTTTCTTGCTTCACGTCGCGGCTGACCAGCTTGTACGGCTTGCTGACGGGAATGCATTCGACGACGCCGGGCATCGATTCGAGCGAGCCGACGTCCACTGCGCCGCTATTGCCCGTGATGCCGATGGCGGTGCGCGCCGCGCCGGGAATCGGGTGCGCGCGCAAGCCGAGCGACTCGATCCGCGCGCAGACGGCGCGGACCTGTTCTTCGGTCGCATGGGACTGCATGACGACGAGCATTAAGAGCTTCCTCGATGAGCGACGAAACGGAAAGTTTAGCAGGAGGAGGCACGGAGGCAAAGCGGGCTTCTCGAAATGGGCGCGCGCGGCAACGGGCACGCCTTACAGCACGGGCTGGGGATATTATCCGAGTGGCGGTTTGGGAGTACTGTTCCTCATCCTGATTGGAGGCGCGGGGCGGAATCGAACCGCCGATAAAGGTTTTGCAGACCTTTGCCTTACCACTTGGCGACCGCGCCTTCGAAGTGTCTGCAAAAGTAATTTATCATAGCATCGCGCTAGCGCGCTTTCCAGCAGCGACGCGGCGCGGTAGTCGGGTCAGCTTGCGGCCGAGCCGCCACTTCGCAGACCCTCGACATCAGGACGTGACGGGCAGCCGCACGCTTATGGTTGTGCCGTGAGAGTCGGAGAAAATGCTGAATGTCCTGTTTTGCTCTTGTATTCTCTGTCTCATTCCAGCCAATCCCACACCAACTTGAGTTCCGTCTGCCTTAAAGCGCTCCAACGCATCAGCCGGAATGCCGGCTCCGTGATCTTGAATGCGCATGCTCACGCGTTCGTCCTCAAAGTCCAATCGGACTTCGGCGCTCGGGCTCGGCGCGTGCCGCTGAATGTTGGTCAAGCTCTCCTGCAGGACACGGAATAGCGTCAACTCCGCAGCAGGCGGCAAACGGCGCGTATCGCCCATAATTCCGCAGGTTACGACGATGCCGTCCTTTTCGAAAACCCTTCAATGAACCTTTCTGCGCTGACGCGAGACCGATTTCGTCAAGCAGCGGGGGGTGAAGAAGATACAACATCGTACGGACGCCTGTCAGAGCGTCGTCCAGAATCGTGACCAGCTCTGTTGTCGTGTGCTTCTCGGGTGCGTGCGTCAAGAAAGAGTCGGCAATCATCTTGGCCGCCGCCATGCTCTGGCCTAGTCCGTCGTGAAGCTCCCTTGAGATTTTGCGTCGCTCTTCGTCCTGAGCGCGCAGCACTGAAGACTGAGGCGTTGGGCCTCGCGCTCGGCCGCCGTGCGCTGCCGGAGTTCGCTGGGAAGCCCCCGACAGTGCTCCCAGATTAGACAGACTGAGGTCAGGAAAGTGAATAGAAAGATGGCCACAATTAACCAGAACAGGGTAGTCGTGATTCGAGTTCTTCATCCGAGCAGGACTTCTTCAGTCTGCTTTATTTCATCAGTGATGGCAGCGGTTTGAAAATTCCAGCGGATCAGCTCCGCAGTCAGTTCCCCTTGAATCTCCCTTGTCAGAGCTCCGAGATTTTGCAAGCTGGATGGACTCTTCAAGGACGCCTAGTCTGCCTTCGATCGCTGCTTGCAAGCGGCTCAAGTTCCTGGATGCAGCATTCCGCGCGTCATCGAATTCCAGCAGAGCTTGCGCGTCGCCATTGACGAATGCCAAACGGGTCCGAGCAGCTTTGGACAGACTGGATTCAATTGCTCCGACGGTAAGCTCTACCTCGAACCCGTGGTGAACCCATCGCACACCCTCATAGAGTCTGTATACCGTTACCCCAGTAGCGACACCGCTCAGCATCAACAAAATGATGGCGAACAGGAAGATCAGGCAGGGGTTCGGGCGGCGCAACATTTAGGATGGTTCAGCCAACAAGTTCTTAATTCTCGAAGCGAGAACGGATTCTACCGTAGGAAGTGATCCGCCTCAAGCGGACGGCACTCGCCAGAGACAGTGGCGCGGATGGCAGTCACGCTGGCAGCCGAATCAGCCGGGGTTTGGAGTCGTTCCATGTAGAGGCTGGCGGGTGTATAGTAGCGGCGGTCAGAAGCAAACCTATCCTGTCTCACAACACAACAACCACCATGCTCGGGCTGTCGGCCGCGCTTCATTTGAATCACATCAAGAAAAGGAGATCGTGCATGAAGATGATCCTGATGGCAGCAGTCGCGCTGGCCTGCATAACCAGCGGCGCTGCTGTGCTACGCGCACAAGATCAAACCAGTCCAATTCCCAAGGTGCTCCTGATCGATCGCGAAATGGTGAAGTTCGGAAAGGATGCGCCGCACGCGAAGAACGAAGCGGCCTTCGCAAAGGCCTTCGCTAGCGCCAAATCGCCGGGCCGCTACCTGGCCGTAACGACGATGAGCGGACCGAGCGAGGCCTGGTTCCTCGTTGGTTTTGATTCCTACGCCGAATGGGAGAAGGCGGACCAGTACGACGAGCAGCACAAGGTGGACGATTTGGTCGCGCCGCTGATTGAGAAGGACACCGAGTACGTCTCGGACGGGAACCAGGTCGTGGCCACGTACAACGAGAAGTGGAGCTATCGGCCAGGGATGAACATCGCCGAGATGCGTTATTTCGAAGTGGAAACGATTCGGTTGCGCGCAGGGCACGACAAGGATTGGGAAGACATCGCCGCGCTTTACAAGGCCACCGCTGAGAAGATCAACCTGGACGAGCACGACATTTTCTTTGAGGCACGCTACGGCGCTCCGAACGGAACCCTCTATATCTTCACGCCGCGAAAATCGCTTGCCGATCTGGACGCTGCGATAGGCACAGGAAAAGCATTTGATGACGCGCTCGGGGCAGACGGACAGAAGAAGTGGGCGCAACTGCTGGAGGCGGCGATCGCGACCGACAGCACGACTCTGGTTCGGTTCAGTCCCGAAATGAGCTATGCGCCCGATGATTGGGTCAAGGCCGATCCGGGGTTCTGGAAGCCGAAACCCTCGATGGCCCCGAAGGCTCCGGGGAGTGCGACGAAGAGGCCAGTTGAGCCGGCGTCCAAGAACTAGCACGGCTGCAAGCCTAAACGCGAGGCGGAGAATTCTGCACCGCCTCGCGGCAGCGAGCAGGTGTAGTGTGCCCGCGTTTGCGCGCGCGTTGCGTTTCCGATAAAATCTAGGTGTCGGTCGTACATCCGGACACCCTGAGGGAATGGCGGAAGAACAACACCGAAGCAACCTGGTTTTCGACGCAGCCGACGAGTACCGCCCCGAACCGCCGCCCGCACCCGAAATTCCCGCCTGGAAAGACGGCAGCCTCCGTATCGGGATTCACACGTCCATCGCGGGCGACATCTCCGGTTCGCTCGACATCGCGCATGACCTCGGCGCAAACGCCTTGCAGATATTCTCTTCGAGCCCGCGCATGTGGGGCGGCGGCAGTTCGCGAATCTCGGAGGCCGAAGCCGCGCGTTTTCGGGAGCGGCGCCGGGAATTGTGCCTCGGGCCGCTGGTAATCCACGGCAACTATCTGATCAACCTCGCCTCGCCGAACCCGGTGCTTCGCACGCAGTCCGTGCAGGCGTTCCACCAGGAGATCGTGCGGGCCGTTGCGCTCGGAGCAGACTATCTCGTGGCGCACCCGGGCAGCCGGCAGGGCAGCGCCAGCGATTCGGCCCTGGCGGCGATCGCGCAGGGCATCAAGCAGGCGGCGCGCGGATTGAAACTCGGCGAGCTGCAAATCCTGCTCGAGAACACGGCGGGACAGGGAAGTTCGCTCGGTTCGCGCTTCGAGGAACTGAAAGCGATCTTGGACGCATGCCCCGAGCTGCCACTCGGGGTCTGCGTCGATACAGCGCACCTGTTTGCCGCCGGGTGGGACATTCGCACGGCGGAGGGCCTGGAAACGGCGCTGCGCGATATCGACCGAACGGTCGGCCTCGAACGCATCGGGGTCCTCCACGTGAACGATTCGAAGACGCCTCTGGGCTCGCGCGTCGACCGGCACGAACATATCGGCAAAGGCAAGATCGGCATCGAGGGTTTTCGCAGAGTCGTGAATCATCCGCTGCTGGCAACGTGCGCGTTCATTCTGGAGACGCCCATCGACAAGCCGGGCGACGATAAGCGAAACGTGGCGGTCCTTTGGCGATTGACCGGGCGCGTAGTGCGGGCAACCGGACCGGGAATGAAGCCGCGGCCGCGAAGCAAGGCGAGCAGAATAAAGGCCGGTACCCGCAAGGCGAAGAAGGGGCGTAGGGTGTAGGCTGCCCGATAACCGCACAACAGCCGGCACGGAGAGTTTGCGACACCCGGGGGAAAGCAGAGTGGCCGATTACGATCCGCAACGAATCGAGGCGAAATGGCAGAAAGCCTGGGAGGAGCAGGACGCCTTCCGGGCCGACGACAGCGACGCCACGCGCTCGAAATACTACCTGCTCGAGATGCTGCCGTACCCCTCCGGCACGCTGCACATGGGCCACATGCGCAATTACACGATCGGCGACGCGGTGGCTCGCTACAAGCGGATGTGCGGCTATAACGTCCTGCACCCAATCGGGTGGGACGCGTTCGGGCTGCCCGCTGAAAACGCCGCCATCAGGCGCGGCACGCCGCCTCGCGAATGGACGAACGCTAACATCGCGCAGATGAAGGCCGTCTGCAAGCGGTTCGGGTTCAGCTACGACTGGCGGCGCGAGATTTCCACCTGCGAGCCGGAATACTACCGGTGGAACCAGTGGTTCTTCCTGCGCATGCTCGAGCGCGGCTTGGCATATCGCAAGCGCAGCCGCGTGAATTGGTGTCCGCAGTGCCGGACCGTCCTCGCGAACGAGCAGGTGGTCGACGGGTTCTGCTGGCAGCACGAGAGCACGCCCGTTGAAGCGAAGGAAATCGAGCAGTGGTTTCTGCGGATCACGCTGTACGCGGACACGCTGCTCGACGACATGAAGCTGCTTGAAGGAGGGTGGCCCGAGCGCGTTCTCGTCATGCAGCAGAACTGGATCGGCAAGTCGCGCGGCACCCGCGTGCGCTTTGACGTTGCCGAGATGGCTGGTGTGGCCCTCGAAATATTTACCACGCGCGTCGACACGATCTACGGAGCTTCGGCTATCGTCATTGCCGCCGGCCATCCGCAGGTCGAAAAGCTGCTCGATGAAGTGCGCGGGCGCGCGGCGATGGAAAAACAGCTCAAGGCGATGCAAGGGAAGAGCGTCAAGGCGGCGGACATCGCGACGGCTGAAAAAGAGGGCTTCTTCACTGGCCGCTTTGCGCTGAACCCGTTCTCGGGCGAGCGCGTGCCGATCTGGGTGGCGAATTTTGTTGTGGCGGAATACGGCACCGGTGCCGTGATGGCGGTGCCGGCGCACGATCAGCGCGACTTCGAGTTCGCGGGAAAATACCGCCTGCCGGTAAAGATCGTCGTGCAACCGACCACGAGCGCACCCCTGCGCGCCGATCGCATGAGCGAGGCCTACACGAAGTACGGGCGTCTGGTCGATTCGGGACCGTATACGGGCCTGGCATCCGAGCAGGCGATAGAGAAAATGGGCGCCGACGCCGAGGCCAAGGGATTTGGCAAGGGCGAGACGACCTACCGGCTGAAAGATTGGGGGATTTCGCGCCAGCGCTACTGGGGCACGCCGATCCCGGTGCTTTACTGCGAGAAGGACGGCATCGTCCCCGTGCCGGACGACCAGTTACCGGTACGGCTGCCGGAAAACGTCGCTCTTACTGGCCAGGGACAATCGACGCTCGCGAGCGTGCCTGAATTCGTGAACGCGACTTGTCCGAGGTGCGGCGGCCCGGCCCGGCGCGAAACGGATACGATGGACACGTTCATCGATTCGTCGTGGTACTTCTACCGCTATACCGACCCGCACAACGACCGCGCACCATTCGACAAGGCAAAGGCCGCCTACTGGTTCCCGATCGACCAATACATCGGCGGCGTCGAGCACGCGATTCTGCACCTGATCTATTCGCGTTTTTTCTGCAAAGTGATGAACGAGCTCGGACTGATCGACCATCGCGAGCCGGTGAAACGCCTTTTTTCGCAGGGTATGGTGCTGAAGGACGGCGCGAAGATGTCGAAGTCGAAGGGCAACATCGTCGGCGCGATCGAGATGGCGGACAAGTACGGCTGCGACACGGGCCGGATGTACACGCTCTTCGCGGCGCCGCCGGAGAAAGACCTCGAATGGAGCGAGCAGGGAATCGAAGGGTCGGCGCGCTTTCTGAACCGCGTGTATCGTTTGATCGACAAGCACGCCGGGCTGCTACCGGTGGCGCCGGTCGATTGGAGCCAGTCGACCGATCTGGCGAAAGCGACGGCGAAAGAGAAGCTCCTGATCCGGAGGACGCACCAGACTCTGAAGCGCGTGACAAACGATTTCGGGTCGCGCTGGCATTTCAATACGTCCATCGCTCTGATCATGGAGTTGGTGAACGAACTGAGCGCGCAGGAGCCGCTCGATCAGGATATTTCTCCTGTGATTCTGAAGCGCGTCTTCGCCGTGCTGGTGCTGATGCTTTCACCGATGGCGCCGCACATCGCCGAAGAATTGTGGCAGATGCTGGGCAATGCCGCGGGGATCTCGAAGCAGAAGTGGCCCGCGTATCGCGAGGATCTGACGCGCGAGGAGCAGATCGAGATCCCTATTCAGATCAATGGCCGCATGCGTGGCAAAATCTTGGTCGAGGACGGTCTGGGCGAGGACGAAACGCGCGAACGGGCGCTGGGTGATGCGCGCATCGCTCCATTGATTGTGGGCAAGCAGGTGGTGAAAACCGTCGTGGTGCTGAAGAAGCTTGTGAATATCGTGCTGCGCTAGAGACGAAACGGTCGGCGGTGCCAGCGTGCGGCCCAAGCAAACGGTATCGAGGGGCGGATTGAGCAACTATGGCGGATAGTGGTGTAGCGGTGCAAAGAGAACGCGGAGGCATGGTGAGCACGCGACATGGTATCCTGGTGCTGGATTTCGGCGGGCAGTACACCCAGCTGATCGCCCGCCGGATTCGCGAGCAGCAGGTGTTTTCTGCGATCCTACCGTGCACGGCCTCGCTCGCAGAGATTCGCGCGCAGGAGCCAGTTGGCATCGTGCTCTCGGGCGGGCCGAGCTCCGTGTACAACAAGGATGCGCCCGTTTGCGATCCCGACGTGTTGCGGGTCGGCGTGCCCGTGCTCGGGATTTGCTACGGGATGCAGTGGCTCACACACAGCCTCGGCGGAAAAGTGGAGCGCGCCGGTCGTCGAGAATACGGTCCCGCAGAGCTGGACATTCAGAAAGATTCGGCGTTGTTCAAAGGTCTGCCCGGCCGGCTGAAGGTTTGGGAGAGCCACGGAGACCACGTCGTCGAATTGCCGGCGGGATTCCACGTCACGGGCCGGACGGACAACGCCGTGGCGGCCGTTGAAAACACCGAGAAGAAGTTCTATGGCGTCGAGTTTCATCCCGAGGTGAACCACACAGACCGGGGTGCCGAAATCCTGCAAAATTTCGTCTTTGCAATCTGCGGCGCGGAGAAAAACTGGAACCGCGCGGGTTTTATCGCCGAGACGGTCGAGAATATCCGCAAGCAAGTGGAAGGCGCGCGAGCAATCTGCGCGTTGAGCGGCGGCGTGGACTCAACGGTGGCGGCTGCGCTCGTCGATCGCGCCATCGGCGAGCGGCTGACGAACGTGTTCGTGGACACGGGCCTTCTGCGGCGGGACGAATTCCACGACACGCTGGAGATGCTGCGCGAGCGGCTCGGCCTGAACGTCATCGGCGTCGATGCGTCCGAGAGATTCCTCGGAAAACTGAAGGGCGTCACCGATCCGGAAAAAAAACGGAAAATCATCGGCAACGAATTCATCGCCGTGTTCTCTGAAGAGGAGCGAAAACTCGTGGCCGGCGCACAGGGCCTGCCAGTGAAGTTCTTGGTGCAGGGAACGCTCTACCCGGACGTAATCGAATCCGTCTCGGTGAAGGGGCCGTCGGCGGTGATCAAATCGCATCACAACGTCGGCGGCTTGCCGGCCGACATGCCGTTCGGGCTGATCGAGCCGTTGCGAGACCTGTTTAAGGACGAGGTGCGTCAAATAGGAAGAGAACTGGACTTGCCGGAGGAGATTCTCGTCAAGCACCCCTTTCCGGGCCCAGGGCTGGCAGTGCGGCTTCTCGGGGACGTGACGCCGGAAAAGCTCGAGACGCTTCGCGGTGCGGACGCGGTGGTGGTGGAGGAGATTCGCCGCGCGGGGCTTTACGAGAAAGTATGGCAGGCGTTCGCCGTCCTATTGCCGGTACAGAGCGTGGGCGTGATGGGGGACGGCCGAACCTACGGGCACACGATCGCTGTCCGCGTGGTCGAGTCGCTAGACGCGATGACGGCCGACTGGTCGCGGCTGCCGATGGATGTGCTGGAGCGGATTTCGGTGCGGATCGTAAACGAAGTTCCCGGCGTGAACCGGGTCGTGTACGATATCAGCTCGAAGCCGCCGAGCACGATCGAATGGGAATAGGGGAGTCGGGGCGCGAAACGGCCGTGTATGCGCACGCCATTAGCAGCTATATGCGCACTGCAAGGAAAACGGGCCCCCGCTCCGGAGAGAATTCCCCCCAAGCTCCGTTAGCGGTTCGCCATCTTCTGGGCCATATATAGCAAGAGGCGCCGATCCGGTTCCTCGATGCGGCCGAGGAGCCGGCGGAAGCGGCCCAGATAACGCGCGTCTTTCCCAGTGCTGCCCCAGGCGATGTCGTCCGCACTCTTCCGCTTCGGAAGGTTCGGCAGCTCGGGTGGCTCTTCACCGTCGTAGAAAAGCTGGTAGAGCGGAACTTCCATGGCTCGTGCCAACTTTTCCAGCGTCTCGATCGCCGGAACGGTGTGGCCATTCTCGACGCGCGAAATGTAGCAGCGAAGCAGCCCCGTGCGCTTTTCAATGTCGCCCTGGGACAGTTTCTTTGTTTCACGTAGCAAGCGAAGGCGGTCTCCGATTATCATGGCGGGTATTGTATATATGAACCAGTGACCTCGCAACAACAAAGTAAAGGAAACAAGCTTTTTCTTTCGTAACCGAGCGCGAATGGCGAACGTCTCAAAAGGTATGGCGGCTAGCGCCTCGGCGATCACCCTCCCGCTGAATCGGGCGGGGAAGCAGGAGGAGGACCGGGAACTAGTACGCCTGTCCCAAAATGGGACTCAGACCGCGTTTGAGGAGCTTGTGCGGCGCCATCAGCATCGGGTGTTCGCTCTCGTGGGCGGCATCCTCCGGCACCCACCGGACGTGGAGGACGTGGCGCAGCAAGTTTTTCTCAAGGCTTACCTTGGGATCAAGCGGTTCGATCAGCGGGCCGCCTTCTCGACCTGGCTCTATAAGATTGCGGTCAACGAGTGCTGGGACTATCTGAGGAAAAAGAAGGTCCGACCGCTGGTGTACGAGGCGGACCTCTCGGAAGAGCAGGTTTCGAGGCTGGACGGGATCGTCTCGGCGGACCGGCCGCCGGCGAGCCCCAACGACAGGGCGGAAGCAAGGGAACTGCTGGAGCGAATGCTGGACACGTTGCCGGAGCAAGACCGGCAATTGCTGCTCTTGAAAGAAGTCGAGGGATTCTCGGTGCAGGAATTGGCAGAGATTCTGCATCTCAACGTGAATACGGTGAAGGTGCGACTGTTCCGTGCGCGCGGCCGGATCATGGATGCCTATCGGAGACGAATGGCGTCAAGTAGGAAACCTGGTGTTTCTCCGTCGGTGGAAAGGAAGGCGTAGGAGCCATGGCAACGGACTTGGGATCAGGAAGCACGGTGTGTTCGAAATGCGAAGCGCTCCTGGAGGACTATCTCGAGGGAGCCTTGACCGGCGAGGATGGGAAGCGCGTGGCGGGGCACCTGGAAGTGTGCGCGGGATGCCGCGAAGCGCTGGCTGACGCTGAGGCGAGCTTGCGACTGCTGCGAGTAGCCGGACCGGCGGAAGATCCCGGACCGGGGTTCGCGCGGGCCGTGATGGCGCGAATACGCGCGGCCGAGCAGGAAGGCGTGACCGAAGGCGCCGGTTTCTGGCAGCCGTTCGTATCGTTCGGATGGAAATTGGCGGTCACGGCGACTCTGGCGCTCGGGCTGCTTGTGACCTACGATGCAGGCTGGGCGAAACGCCCGCAACCAAATGAGGTGTCCGCACGTCTCACTGTGCGGGACATATTCGTGCAGGATCGGGTCATCACTCCGGCAAACGGCGATGAGGCTCTGATGATGGTGGCGGAAACAGGTCATGGGAACCAATAAGGCGCGCCGCGAAGCAGCAGTTCTATTTCTGGTTGTCTTTCTGCTGGGAGTGGTGCTCGGCGGCCTCGGCGGCCACTTGTGGGGCGAGCGTGTGTGGGGCGGGCAGCCGGCGCCGGTGAACACGCGGCCGACGCGCACTGAAGTGATCGCGCAGTGCACGCACGAATTGCAGCTTACGCCGGACCAACAGAAGCAGCTCATTTCCATTATCGATGACACGAGAGGGAAGTGGGCCGCGCTGTACGCCCCGCTCGATCCGCAGCGGGAGCAGATTCGGCAGGATGGCCGCGCTCACATCCGGGCAATCCTGACGCCGGAGCAGCAGGTGAGGTTCGACGACTTCATGCGGCGCCTCGACGAGCAGCGGAAGAAAGACGCGGCCGAACACCCAGCCACCCGCTGAATCGTAGCGCGACACGCCGGCACACGCGGTCGAATCCCATGGACGAGCGCTCCACTACAAGCCAAGCTCCCTCCACCTCCGCAGCTCCGGGCGCGTCCGGCAATACTCCCACCATACGGCTCGAGAACATCTACAAGACCTACGATCTTGGCGAAGTGCAGGTTCAAGCGCTGCGCGGCGTCTCGCTGGAAATCTATTCGAGTGAGTTCGTCGCGGTGATGGGCGCGTCGGGATCGGGCAAATCGACTCTGATGAATATCATCGGGTGTCTGGACAAACCGACGCGGGGCCGCTACTTCCTGGACGGGAGCGATGTCTCGGGATTGAGCAAGAGCCAGTTGGCCAAGATCCGCAGTCAGAAGATTGGATTCGTGTTCCAGCAATTCAATCTGCTGTCTCGAACTTCAGCGCTCGAAAACGTGGAACTACCGACCATCTATGCGGGCGTGCCGATCGAGGAGCGCGAACGGCGCGCGCAAGAAGCTCTCAATCGAGTCGGACTGGCCGATCGGGCGGACCATTTTCCGTCGCAGTTGTCGGGCGGCCAGCAGCAGCGCGTGGCGATCGCACGGGCGCTAGTAAACAGCCCGTCGCTCCTGCTCGCGGATGAGCCGACGGGAAATCTGGACAGCCGTACGAGCGTCGAAATCATGGATATTCTTCAGAAGCTCAACGACGAGCATGGCCTGACCGTTGTGATCGTCACCCACGAGCCGGATATCGCTCAATTTGCAAAACGCGCTCTCGAGTTTCGCGACGGCAGATTGAAGAAGGACGTCCTGATCCACAATCGTTCGATCGCCGCCCAGGTCCTGCCCACATTGCCAACGGCCGACGAGGACATGGTCGAAGACATCGTTGCTTCTGACTCCGCGAACCCGGCGAACGGTAGCAGCCGCAAGTAGCAAGCCCCGCTTGGCAAATCCCCGCAAACAGCATATAAACAACGCTCGAGGAATCTAATGGCAATGACATTGCCGCTGCTTCCAACGTCGCTCGTGGGCTCATATCCGCAACCAGACTGGCTGATCGACCGGCAGAAGCTTGGCAGCCGGCTACCGCCGCGGATCCGGCTAAAGGAATTGTGGAGGGTCGCGCCTGAATGGCTCGAACAGGCGCAGGATGATGCGACGCTCCTCGCCATCCGAGATCAGGAGCGCGCCGGTCTCGACATCATCACCGACGGCGAAATGCGCCGCGAGAGTTACTCGAACCGCTTTGCGACCGCGCTCGAAGGCATCGATATCGAGAATCCGGGCAGGGGACTGGACCGCACCGGGCATCCCAACATCGTGCCGCGCATTGCCGGCAAGATCCGGCGCAAGCATCCGGTCGAGGTCCGCGACGTCGAATTTCTGCGGAAGAATACGGACCGGCCGATCAAAATGACGGTTCCTGGCCCGTTCACCATGGCCCAGCAGGCGCAGAACGATTACTACAAAAACGAAGAAGAAATGCTGGTCGATTACGCGGCGGCGGTGAATGATGAGATCAAGGATCTTTTTGCCGCGGGCGCCGACGTGGTGCAGGTGGACGAACCGTATATGCAAGCCCGCCCGGAAAAAGCCCGGCAGCACGCCGTGATGGCGCTGAACCGCGCGCTCGACGGCGTCAGGGGGACGACGGCGGTGCACCTCTGCTTCGGCTACGCCGCAATCGTCCATCAGCGTCCGACCGGATACTCATTTCTGCCCGAGCTGGCCGACACGCATGTCAATCAGATCTCGATCGAGACGGCGCAATCGTCGCTCGATTGTTCCATCCTCGAGAAGCTGCGCGGCAAGACCATTATTTTGGGCGTGCTCGACCTCTCGTCCAATCAGGTGGAAACACCCGATGTTGTCGCCGCGCGCATCCGGCGCGCGCTGCCGTTCGTCGATGCGCATCGGTTGATTGTGGCCCCGGATTGCGGCATGAAGTATCTTTCGCGGGAGGCAGCCTTCGGCAAGATGAAAGCGATGGCGGATGGCGCGCGGATCGTCCGCGCGGAGCTACAGGGACGGGCGACCGCTCGCTGATCTCAATGCGGTGCAACGCAGGCTGGTTAGAACGGGATATCTTCGTCGGAGATTTCGGGGCCGGACGCGCTTGCCTCGTCCGGTGTAGGTCCGGATTCGAAGTCAGCGTCGGCGGAGCGGCCCGCAGCGGCGCCGGCGCCACCACCAGCAGCCGCGCTGGCCGCCATGCCTTCCGCGCGCGAAGTGAGCATGCGCATCACGTTGGCGACAATCTCGGTGGTCGTGCGTTTCTGGCCGTCGCGTTTGTCTTCCCACTGGCGGGTCTGGATGCGCCCCTCGATATAGACGAGCATCCCTTTTTTCAGATACTGCTGCGCGATCTCCGCAAGCTTTCCCCAGAGGACGATGCGGTGCCATTCCGTGCGCTTCTGGCGCTCGCCCGAACGGTCTTTGAAGGTTTCATCAGTCGCGAGCGTAAAGTTTGCCACGGCCTGGCCGCCGGACGTGTAGCGCGTCTCGGGATCGCGCCCTAGCCGCCCGACCAGGATGGCTTTATTGACCGACATCGCCAGGAGTATAGCAGAAAGTCGGGAGTCAAGAGCCGAGAGCTAAAAGCCAAGGCTGGCGGTGGCCCCGCGCTGTGCGAGTGGCCCGATTCTGCTAGAATGCGCGCGCAAGTTTCCAAAGCAAGGCTTTGAAAGTCTTCCGGACGAGAGGCGATATGGCAACCAAGACGCAGAGCTTCGAGAATCACGCGAAAACGGTCCCCACATTTCACTACATTGTGCTGCCCATTTTTCTCCTCAACATCGTGTGGTCGATCGAGCGGGTAATTCACCAGCATACTTTTGGAACTGTGGTTTCGCTCTTGGTCGCGATCGCGTTGCTGCTGCTCGCTTTCAACGCGCGCATCTTTGCACTCACAGTGCAAGACCGCGTGATCCGCCTCGAGATGCGGCTTCGATTGCAGCAGGTGATGCCGCCGGACCTCCGTGCGCGTATCCCGGAATTCTCGATCGATCAATTGGTGTCGTTGCGTTTCGCGAGTGACGCGGAGCTGCGGGAGCTCGCGCGGAAGGTGCTGGACGAAAAATTGACGGACCGCAAGGCCATCAAGAAGCTGATTCGCGATTGGCAGCCGGATTTACTGCGGGCGTAGCTAGTGGCTCGCCGGACGTGAAGTGGTTGAGGCGCCGATCTCGCGCAGCTTAGCCTGGGCGCGCGTGGCTTCGTCAGTGCCGGGATAGCGGCGGACGACTTCGCGGAGGTCGCGGATGGCGCTGGCCTTCATTCCCAGCTCGAGTTCGGCCATACCCTTTTTCATCAGTGCAGCCGAAAGCTTGAAGCTCTTGGGATAGTTCGTAAGTACATCGTCGTAAGCGGCGATAGCGCTCTTGAAGTCGCTCTGGGCGTACGCAATTTCGCCGAGATAGAACTGCGAGTTCGAAGCGAGATCGTTCGACGGAAAATTCTTGATGTAGTCGGAAAACTCCTGGTGCGCGAGGCTGTAGTTGCCGCTGCTGTAATCGCGCAGCGCATTTTGGTAGAGCGTATCGGCGGAAATAGGAGACATTGCGGCTCCGGGACCAGGGGCGTTCATCGCACCCGGCCCCCCTGGGGCAGTGGCGCCCGGTGCGGCCGTGCCCGGCGCGCCGCCCGAAACCTTCGCGTCGATGCTTTGCAGCAGGTTCTGCATGTCGGTCAACTGCTGCGAGAGCTTTCCAACGCGCGCCTGAACGTCCTGCAAATTGTCGGAAAGGCCCTGCGTCTGCTGGGTCATCGTGTCGATGCGCGCCCCGGTATTCGCCTGGACTTCCTGCACCGTCTTTTGCAACACGCCCATCTCGCCGTTCAGCTTGCCGACGGAGTCGAGCGACTGCTGGACGAGCGTCTTCAGCGTGGCGCTATTGGTGTCCACCGCCGTGCGCAGATCCTGCTGCCCCTGGAGCAGCTGCGCGACCTGCTGCTGAAGCTCGATCATTTCTTTCGAGACGGCGCCGGCGGGCTGGGGAGCGAGAATCGCTCCGCCCAGCGCTCCGAAGAATATTGCCGCGAATGCAAGCACCACCGATCGTGTGCGCAAGTGACTTCCTCCTTCGAGAATATGACCGGGCTTCGTCCTGAGGGGCATCGTTTGCCCTACGGAATGCGCGAGCGGTGGGCCCGCCACGGAATGCCGGACCCGCCGCACGCGGTTGAGAGTTGGTTTCTAGTGAGCCAGGACAGGGTGCGCCCGGCGGTTGCGCTGCCAGCAGTCTTCGTTGTGCTCGGTGCAGACAGGCCGCTCCTTGCCCCAACTCACGGTTTCCATCCGGTCGGCGGAAATGCCGAGCGAGATGAGATAGTTTTTCGCGGCCTCAGCGCGGCTCTGTCCGAGGGCGAGGTTGTATTCGGTCGAACCCCGCTCGTCGCAATGGCCCTCGATCGAGATGTGCACCTGCGGATAGGACCGTAGGAACTCCGCATCCTTTGTGAGGGCTTCGCGGGCATCGGGTCGCAGCTCAGCCTTGTCGAGATCGAAGAAGGCGTCCTTCACGTTCTCCGCAAAGAGGTCGCTGAGATTCGGCTGCGCGGGGGGAGCCGCCGCCGCGGGCGTGCTCACGTCGACGCGCGCGGTGGCGGTAGCGTTGCCGCCGGCCCCGGCGGCCGTAATTCTGTAGGTTGTGGTCTCGGTCGGATTGACGGGCGTCGCGCCCTGCGGCGCTACTTTGCCGACCCCGGGCTCGATGTCGAGGTCGGTGGCATTCGTCGACGACCAGGAGAGCGTCGCCGTCTGGCCTGGATTGATGCTTGACGGAGACGCATTCAGTGTCACCGTTGGCTGCACCGGAGGCGGCGCCGGCGCCGGAGCGGGAGGTGTCGCCGCTACCTGCTTCTTGCAACCGCTGATGAGAACAGCAAAAGCGAACAGGCTAAGAAATAACGCAAACCTCCGAAAAGTACGGTGCTGCATGTACTGCCTCCTTTGGCGTTTCGCGCGGGCTCGGCGAAACAGCCTGGAATGGAGCTGCTTGTCGAACATCACTAAGAAATAAACGCTTCTCTACTTGGGCCTTTCACCCCGTATGGTGCGCGAGGCGAATCTTGGGACGGCCGGACACGGAAAACGGCCACATGGAACCGAGTGCGAGTACCGCTATCGCTGCGACCAGTTGGGCGATTCGTTCTGCGCTTCGAAAGTCAACTGCCGCGGCTGGCTGCCGTCAGCCAGCATGGACCATATCTGGCGCGTGCCCGTGCGCGTCGATTCGAAAACCAGATGGCGGCCGTCCGGCGCCCAACTCGGGCGTTCGTTGCGGGCCTCATCCTTTGTCAGCTCGACGAGCTGATGGCTGATGATGTCCATGACGTAGATATCGTAGTTGCCGCTCGGGCGTCGCCAGCTAAATGCGAGCAATTGTCCATTTGGTGACCACGCTGGGTCGATGACGTAGCCCATGTCCGGCAGGTCGATTTTCTGGGTATCCGTCCCGTCGGAGTTCGAAAGATAGAGCACCGGGTCGCCACCACGGTCGCTCACGAAGACCATTTGCTTGCCCGTCTTCGGGTTCCACGCGGGCGACGTGCTGACTCCGCCGCCGAATATGATGCGATGCAGGCGCGCGCCATCCGACTGCGCCACGTAAATCGCCGGATTGCCATTCAGGCTCGACATGAAAGCGATCTCCGAGCCGTCGGGAGACCACGCCGGGGAGCTGCTCGTCCCGCGATAGCGAGGAAAAGCAATCAGGCGATTCGCCGCCAGCGAGTAGATGCAGATCTGCGCCGACGTGATCCCTCGAAACGGGACGTAGCACGTGAACGCGATGCGCGTCGCATCTGGAGACCATCGGGGCGTCAACGAAATCGAGTTGAGATGCGTCACCTGGTGCTGGTTCGCGCCGTCGTAGTCCATGACCCAGATTTCCTTGTTGCCGCCGCGGGCGCTGGCGTATGCGATCTGTGTCTCGGCGATGCCTGGCTGGCCGCCGCTTAGGACGGCGACGATATCGTCCGCAAACTGGTGCGCTATGCGGCGTGCATCCGCATCGGTCGCCGGTCCGCGGTAGATCTTTTGCAGGACGAGCGGCGCCGTGGGATTGTGCACGTCGGAAAGAAAGCCAGCGAGGGCCAGGCCCGAGCCATCGAGGGTTAGGTTGTCGTACGCCACCATGTACGCGTTGGCTGGAGCGGCGGCCCAGTCTTGCGCTTTGAGCTCGCTCGGCTGGCTGGGCACCTGCGTGGGATAGAAGCTCGGGCTGACGAGATCGAGAATGCCGGAGTAATCGAGATCGGCCCACAGCACGTCGTGAATTGTCTTCGCGAACGGCTGCGCCGGGATCGAGAGGGCCGCAGTGTCCGGGGCGGCGACGCGCGCTTTGGTTACGCCAAGGCCGGTGCCCGTCTTGAACCAATCCTGCGCCACTGCGCCGCGGCTCGAGAAAAGTACGGCGAGCATAACTACAACCAAAGCTGAGAGGGGGCGAACTTTTCGCGTCATCATCATCAATATGCGCCTTTGACTGACTTTACTCACCAGCCGTCAGCGGTGAAAATCGAACCAGAACTCAACGCTCACCTCCGAACCGGAGTATGCCGCCGGGAGCCGATCGAGCGGGCTCGATGCCTTCACCGCGCGAATGGCTGAATTGTCCACGGAATAGTTGTTGCTCGAATGCGTGATCTGAATATTCGTGATCGTGCCGTCGCGCAAAATCGTGAACCCGGCGATCACTCGTGGCGCGTACGCCACGTTCGGGTCGACCGTCGATTGCAACCAACTGCTGGTGATTCGCCGCTGCACGGCCTCGACGTACCACGAAAACCGCGAACCGAAATCGCCCCCGCCGATCCCATTGGCGCTGAGCCCTGCCTGAGTCGCGCCGGTCGTGCCCATCGCGAAGGACGTGACGGGAACGGTCGGCGTGCCGCCTCCGCCGTAGGGAATCGCGTTCGTCGGGGGCGGCGTCGTGTTCTCGAGCACTTTCGACGGGCGCGAAACGTACTTCGGCGGCTTGTTCTTTTCGAATTTCGGAATCGGCACGGCGTCCGGTGGAGGCTTCGGCACCGGCTGCGGCTCGGACTTGAAGAGGCCTTTCGATTCGTCGACGACTTGATTGGGCGACTCCACGTCGGGGCGGGGAAGCGGAATCGCGGGCAGGCTGCCGACGACGCCGACGGTGACCGAGCCCCCCGGGCCGCCCCAAGTTTCCCCGCTGCGTGAAAGAAAAGTGGAAACAGTGGCGAACGCCGCGAGCAAAAGGTGCAGCAGCACGGAGATCAGGGTAAAGCGTCTGAGCGTTTCGGCCGGTCGAGTTATGGCGATTGACGACATGTCATTGCGTCTGCGGCCGCTCGCTCAGCGGCTGCGTCACCACGCTGATGTTTTGGATGCCGGCCTGCCGCAACGCGTCGACCACCGTCGCCCAGCTCCCAAACGGCACCGTCTCGTCGCACCGAACGTACACCGCCTGCGTCTTCGGGTCATGAGATTGCGCGATCACCTGCTGGCCGAGATCGTGAATGTTGATCGGCTTGTCGTTCAAATAGACGCGCTGGCCGCGGTCGATGGTTATCACCATGCGGACCTCGGTGAGTTCCTTCACCGTTTTCGTCTTTGGGACGTCCACTTCGATTCCGGATTGAAGGATCGGCGCCGTAATCATGAAGATGATCAGCAGCACGAGCACCACGTCGATAAACGGCACCATATTGATTTCCGATAGCGACGTGCCGGTCTCTTGCTGGAGTTGCGGCATGGATATGCTCTATGAGTTGCTGCTGTAAAGCGTCTCGACCTTCGCGACGAACTCCGACGCAAAGTTGTTCATCCGCGCCGCGACGGAGCGGATGCCCTGGAGGTAGTGGTTGTAGGCGATCAACGCCGGGATTGCCGCGGCGAGACCGGCAGCGGTGGTAATCAGCGCCTCGGCGATGCCCGGGGCAACCGCGCGAAGGCTGGCCGTGCCTGCATCGCCCAGACCGGTGAATGCGTCCATCACGCCCCAGACAGTCCCGAAAAGTCCGATGAAAGGTGAAACCGAGGCGATCGTCGCGAGCGTGGACATTCCTCGTTCGAGGCGGCGCACCTCATCGCTGGCGGCCACCTGCATCTCGACGCCGATGGCGTTTGCGTTTTTCACCTTTCCGCCGTGGGGATTTCCGCCCGCCAGTTGCGACGAGAGTTCGGAGTACCCGGCGTCGTAGACGGCAATCAGCGGCGTGCCGCTCGACCCGGCGCGAAGCGCCTTGGGATTCGGAAGTCCGCCGCCCGCCCGGAACATTTGCAGGAAACGGGTGGTTTTGCGGTCCAGTCCGCCGAGCTGGTACCACTTTTGAAGGATCAGCGCCCAGGAGAAAACGGAGAGAACCAGGAGAATTCCGAGAATAACGCGAGCCAGACCGCTCGTCTGTTCGAGAAGCGTGAGCGGATTGGCAAAAAAAAGAATCGCCAGGCCAGAAATGATTCCCTCCCTCAGAAAGAACTCCACTTTGCCGGGCAAATCTACCGTAGCACACGCAATCCACGTATTCAAACATATCAGGCGCACGGAATCACGTTCGTGCTGGCTGAATGGACACACGGAGAGCTCGAGAAATCCTGGGCTTTTTTCGGGTCACTACGTTGCATGACGCGGTGGCCGTCCACGAAGCGCGGGTGCGCTACACTTCGATTAGGCCGTCCGATCGCCGCGAACGGAAGTGTGAAATGGAAAACGAATCACAGCGCATGCCAGGTGAGCGCGTCTTTCTCTCCGCCGAATGGCGACACCTCGTGATGTTGAACTACGAAGTGGATCCCGGCCTTCTCGCAAAGTACGTTCCGCCGGGCACCGAGTTGGATGCCTTCGCGGGCAGGGTATACGTCAGCCTCGTCGGTTTCCGCTTTCTCCATACCAAACTGTTCGGGATTCTTCCGATCCCTTTCCACGGCGAATTCGAAGAAGTGAACCTTCGCTTCTATGTGCGGCGCCGCGACCCCCAGGGAGATCGCCGGGGCGTCGTTTTCATTCGCGAGATCGTGCCGAAACGCGCGATGGCGCACGTGGCCCGGTTGGCTTACGGCGAAAACTACGTCCGCTATCCGATGCGCCACGCCGTCCGTACGAATGGCGCGGGCATAACGACAGAATATCAATGGCAACTCGGCCGCACCTGGTGCAGGCTATTCGCCGAGGGTTTGGGCAGCCCTTCTTACGCGGCAGGAGGCAGCCTCGAACAGTTCATCACGGAACACTACTGGGGATATTCGGCGCGGCGCAACGGCGGCTCTCTCGAATACCACGTGTCTCACGTACCCTGGCGAGTTTGGGCAAGGACCACGGCGGGCTTTGGAGGTGATAGCAGGTCGCTCTATGGGTCCGACCTGGCCGCGATTCTTCGCCGCTCGCCTGATTCTGCATTCATTGCAGACGGCTCGCCCGTACTAGTCTTCGTGGGCCGGCCAGTTTCCTGAAAGCCTTCAATCGGCAGCGGCTTTGTGTGCAACGCGCCTGTGCTAAACTCGGGGTCGGTCATGAGCAAGGCGTTCGATATCGGGATCGAATCGCTGGCGGCTACAGCTTCTCCTTCTTTGCCTAGCGTTCCGCCAGTGCCGGACTACCATCCTGAACGCGTTGTTCGCGACAGTCTTTCTTCGTCTACGACAAGCGGCAAACGCTTCTACATCGAGACGTTCGGCTGCCAGATGAACGTCCACGACTCCGAGAAAGTCGCGGGTGCGCTCCTCGAGCGCGGCTATCGCGCCGCCGAAAATCTCGCGCAGGCCGATCTCGTCTTGTACAACACGTGCAGCATCCGTGAAAAGGCCGCGCAGAAAGTCTTTTCGCGCCTTGGCGAGTTTCGCTACGCATCGCCGCGGAAGGTGATCGCGGTGCTGGGTTGCGTCGCGCAGCAGGAAGGCGAAGAAATCTTCGAACGCGCGCCGTGGGTGACCCTGGTCTGCGGTTCGGCGAGTTACCGCAAGCTCCCCGGGCTTTTGACTCAGCTCGAAGCGGGCGGACGGCGCATGATGGGTCTGGACCTCGACACGGACGAGACCTTCGAGACGGAAATAACGCGGCGCGATAATCCCTTCCGCGCGTATCTCACGATCATCGAGGGCTGCGACTACGCCTGCTCCTACTGCGTCGTCCCGCACACGCGCGGTCCCGAGCGGAGCCGCGCGAGCGATTCGATACTCTCGGAAGTCCGCCGCCTGGCGGATGCGGGCTACACCGAAATCCAGTTGCTCGGCCAGACGGTGAACTCGTACCGCGATCCCTCGCCGCGAGGCATGGACTTCGTCGCGCTGCTGCGCGGGGTCGCCGCGGTCGAAGGCATCCGCCGCGTGCGGTTCAC
Organism: Candidatus Acidiferrales bacterium; assembly: GCA_050015155.1. GTDB lineage: Bacteria > Acidobacteriota > Terriglobia > Acidiferrales > UBA7541 > Palsa-295. The sequence continues at coordinate 79,727 of JBEKBY010000003.1, forward strand.
CACTTCCCATCCGAATGATTTCCACCGCGAAATCGTCGAAGCGATCGACGCGATCCCCGCGCTCTGCGATCACGTCCATCTTCCCGTGCAGTCCGGATCGACGAGCATTCTGCGTGCCATGCGCCGCACGTACACGCGCGACGAATACCTCGAGAAGATTTCGTGGATTCGCGCCGCGCGCCGCCCGATCAGCCTGACCACCGACATCATCGTCGGCTTCCCTGGCGAGACGGAAAAAGACTTCGAAGAAACTCTGACGCTCCTCGACGCTGTCGGCTACGACGGCGTCTTCTCGTTCAAGTACTCGCCGCGTCCCAACACCACAGCGTCCTCGATGGCCGATGCCGTGCCGGAGGAACAGAAGAGCAGGCGGCTCGCGGTTGTGCAGGACCGCCAGCGCCAGATTCAGATCGCGCGCAATGAAAAGCTGGTCGGCACGACGTTTGAAGTCCTTGTGGACGCGCGGCATGCAGCGCGCGGGCAGTGGGCCGGCCGTTCGACAAGCAACCGCACGGTAAATTTCGCTTCGCCTCGGGAAAACCTTCTGGGAGAATATGTGCAGGTCAAAGTAACGCGCGCGGGGCCGAACAGCCTCGTAGGCGACGAGGTGGTATAAGCAGGAAGCGGCGGTCATCACCGGAGGCCACCATGGAACTCGAGGTAAAGATCAGGGGATTGATGATGGATCCCATGACCAACATGCCGGTGGTCGTCCTGAAGGAAACGCAGGGCAGCGGCATCCTGCCGATCTGGGTGGGCGTTTACGAGGCGAACGCCATCGCGCTCGAAATCGAAAAAGTCCAAACGCCCCGGCCCATGACCCACGACCTGCTGAAGAACGTCCTCACCGGCCTGAACGTCCACGTGCAGCGCGTGGTCGTCTCCGATTTGAAAGACGACACGTTCTACGCGCTGATCTGGATGGAGCGCGACGGCCAAACAATTTCGATGGACTCGCGCCCGAGCGACGCGCTCGCCCTCGCCCTTCGCCTCGATTGCCCGATCTTTGTGGAGGATGAGGTGCTGAAAAGCTCCAAGATGGCCGGTGCGGCCTCCGAGAAAAGCTCCAACGAGGAGTTGCGCAAGTGGCTGGAGAATTTGAACGACGAGGATCTCGGCCGCTACAAGATGTAGGCGCCTTCCGTCCTCGGCACCCGCAATCGCGTTCATGGCTCTTCAAAACTTCAGCATCTGGAAAAATCTGTACTTCGCAAGGAAATGTGCGGCGATCCCTGAGACTGTGTCTTGTGTGGCGTGTTGCATCATCCCGGGGCGAAGACTTTTGCGCATCACGGCCAGAGCACCGAACATCGCTCCGTAAACCGAGATTACGATCGCGGCCCTGCCGCCCTGGTACAGGTGCCCGAGGCCAAACACGATCCCCTGTAGCGCCACGGCAGCCGCAGCGCTCTGCGTCAGAGCCAGGAACTGCCGTTGTAAATACCCGCGAAAGATCAGCTCTTCGCAAAATCCGGCGCTGGTTGCTAGCACGACCCATACAACCATCTCTGCTGGAGTTTGCGGCAGCAGGAACTTCGCCGCCTCCATTCCTTTGAATCGCACCGCGTACGAAATCCCCGACACCACCGCCAGGACCGCGAGCCAAAATAGAAACGCCACGCCGACATCGCGCCAGAAGTCCGCCCAGCGATCCCACCTCCCGCCAATCAATTCCCGCAAGGTTTTCTTGTAGGGCCTCAACCCGAGCAGCCAGACGTAACCCAGCAGGAAGAGCTCGTAGCAAATCGTCAGAACGTAGGTTGGTATCCGGCTTGGAGCTTGCGCGGCCTTGGCCATGAAGCGCGGCCGGCTTTGCAACACGGAGAATCCGATGAGAACCACCAGGAAGACCGCGGTGTGCCAAACCGGTGCAACCGCGGCCGCTGGCTCCTCCGCGGGTTGCCCCGGCGCATTTTCGGCACTTGCCATGCAGTCTCCTTGCGGACAACAGGTGCGCCGCAGTGTACCAAGCTGGGCGGCCGCGCGAATCGTCAAATTTCTCTTGCGTTGGGCCGGGCAGAGTGGGTACAGTGAGCCTACTCGTAGTGGGGCAACGGCTGCCCGGCTCTATATATGGGCCTGGCGTTGCCGCACGGGGAGCGAGGCAAAGGTTTGACCTGCGTCCTGGCGGTTGCCAATCAAAAAGGCGGCGTTGGAAAGACCACTACATCCATCAATCTCGCCGCCGCTATCGCGCTGAAGAAGAAAAAGACCCTTCTGATCGACCTCGACCCGCAATCCAACGCTACGATTGCCTTTTTTAACCCTGGCGAAATCCAGACCACGATGTTCGACGTCTTCGCGGATCATCCGGCGGAGATGTCCAAGGTCATCCGCCCTACAAAGGACCCATACCTGTTCGTTGCGCCGGCGCGGCTTGCCCTCGCGCGACTCGAGCAGCAGCTCGCCGGGCAGTTCGACGCTCCGTTCAAGCTCAAGGACGCGCTCTCGCCGATCCTGAAGGATTTCGACTACATCGTGATGGACACGCCGCCGGCGCTCGGCATCCTCACGGTCAATGCGCTCGTCGCGTCGACGCACTTGCTCGTGCCGATTCAGGCCGCTTATTTCGCGATCGAGGGCACCGACGATCTGCTCGAAACTTACGGCCGCATTCGCTCGCGCCCCAATCCGGATTTGAAGGTCCTCGGCGTGGTGATCACGCTCTTCGACAAGCGCACCAACATTTCGCGCGACACCCACGAGCAAATTCGCGCTACTTTCGGGAACGCGCTCTTCAAGACGCGCATCAGCAAGAATGTTCGCCTTGAGGAAAGCCCGGCCTACAAGGAAACGGTGTTTACGTACGCGCCGAAATCTTCCGGCGCCGAAGAATACAAAAAGCTCGCCCAGGAGGTATTGCAACGTGTCCAAGAGGATCGGGTTGCCCGTCACTCTCAAGATGCGGCATGACGCGCATTACGTAGAGACACTGACCAGCTTCAGCGGCGCGTCCGTCGGGCGCATGATACCGGTTGACAAGATTCGCCCCAACCCGGAGCAGCCGCGCAAGAATATCGGCGACATCCGTGAACTGACCGACTCAATCCGCCAGAAGGGCGTGCTCGAGCCGCTGCTCGTCCGCTTCGTTCCGCGCGAAGACACCTACTATATCATCTCGGGCGAGCGCCGCTACCACGCCTCGATGGCCGCGGGGCTGCACGAATTGCCCTGCATCGAGAAAATCGCCGACGACGCCGAGACGCTCGAGATCGCGCTGATCGAGAATCTCCAGCGCAAGGACCTCACCGCCTTCGAAGAGGCCGACGGCTTGCAGCGCCTCGCCGACCAGTTCGACTACACCCACGACGACATCGCGAAAAAAATCGGCCGCTCGCGCTCTTCGGTCACCGAAACGATGTCCCTGCGCGTCGTCCCGGACGACGTCCGCCGGACTTGCGTCGACAACGGGATCATTTCGAAGTCGCTGCTGCTCCAGGTCTCGCGCCAGCCCACCGAAAAGAAGATGCACGAAATGGTTCGCCGCATCGCGCAAGGCGGCATGACCCGCGATGAAGCTCGCCGCGCCCGCAAGGAAGAAACGAAATCCGCGCCACGGCCTCAGCCATTCGTCTTCGACTTCGAGGCCGAGGACGGCGCCTTTCGCATCCGCCTCCAGTTCCGCAAAAGCCACGTTGGCAACGAAGAGCTCGCGGCGGCGTTGCGCACGGTCCTGCGCGGTCTCGAATCCGGCTCGCTCTCCTCTTCCGCCGCCTGAGCAGCCGCGCGTTCCCAAAGGTCGCTGGTAGGGGCACCCGTGCCGTGCCCGCCGCTGATGCTTGGAGAAGCGCGGCCCATTTGCGACAGATAGACCCATTCCCAGTAGCCGCCTGGTCGCACCAGCTTGTCGCCGCCATATGCCGGCTTGGGATCGGTCGGGTCGGCGGAACGAAGCTGCGTTGCCCCCAAAAGCAGGAGTAGTACTGTGCCGCGCGCAGGAGCAATCTTCATCGTGCCTCCTACAGGAGTGTCGGTGCCCTTTAGATGTGGCAGCAGGAGAATGGAGATCAGCGTAATTGCAGATTCAATGGCTCCGCGCGGCGGCCAGCGCTCAGTTCCGCCCCGTGGACGCGCTGGTCGGGCTCGACAGTGAGTTGTAGATCGTCTCGATGAAGGCGTCCGTACTGACAAAGTTGCCGGAGTACTTCTGCCACGGCGCGAGAACCTTCTCTTCTTTCATCTGAGCGAGGGTCTTGTGCTCCGCCAGCGCCTTTTGCACGGCCGCAGTGGTGTCCTTCAGCATCTGCGCGTACGCGCGGAGGTCGTCCATCGTCGCCAGCGCGCCGTGGCCGGGGATGATCTTCACGTCCGGCGGGAATTCGGCGATGGCTTTGTCGCACGCGGCGATCATGCCCTGCACGCTCCCGCCTCCGTTCACATCGATGAACGGGAATCCGTAGCGCACGAACTCATCGCCCATGTGCGCCACGTTGTTCTTGGAGAAGAAAACCACCGAGTCGCCGTCGGTGTGCGCCGCCGGAAAGTGCGTCACGCGGATGTCGTCGCCGTTGACGTGCAGCGTGATCCGGTCGTCGTAGGTGATCACGGGCAGCGCCGCCTTCGGCTGTGCCGGCTGCTGGATGTGGATCGCGCCGCCGGGGCCGTTGCCGATCGAGCTGCCGTCCTCGAGCCGCTTGCGCAGGTTGTCGTGAGCGATGATCGTAGCGCCCGCCGCGGCGAACGCAGGGTTCCCGTTAGTGTGGTCGTTGTGGTAGTGCGTGTCGATCACGAAACGCACCGGCTTGTCCGTCGCTCCTATCTTCTTGAGCGCGGCCTGAATCTTGTCCGCCAGCGGCGCGTATTCCGTGTCCACGATCACGATGCCGTCCTCGCCCACCGACGCGGCGATATTGCCGCCCGCGCCCTCCAGCATGTAGACGTTCCCGGAAACTTTGGTGACTTTGATTTCGACCTTCGAGAAGTCCGGCGGCTGTTGAGCCGCGGCCAGCTCGGGCATGACCAGGAGAGCGGAGAAGAGCACCATCGCCACGACGCAGAGTTTGCACATTCGCATCCTCCCCAGAAGTGCCGGGATTCTACCACCGAAATTGCTCCCGCCGCTCATTCGCCGGCGCTTGCCTCCGCGCGGTCTCGGAGTGGTATCCTGATCGCAATGGAACTGACGCCGCAACAGATCGGCTTTCTCGAACAATTGCGCTCCCGCGGGTTCGAGGTCGTCGCGTATCCGCTGTACGAAAACTACGTGGGCGTCCGAAAGGGGAATTGCGGCGCGCTGCTTTTGCCCTCGGGGTCGAATGGCTTCAAGCTTTACGGCGAGCCTGCGTATCTCGTCGGTGGGCAGCTCAGCGCCCGCTCCATCCGGTCCGACGGCCTCTGGTTCGTCCGCAAGCAGGACAAGATCGAGGCGACCCCGGAGCGCACCGCCGAGCTCGATGCCTTCGCCGCCGAACTCGCCTCCGCTCTGCTCCCCGTCGCCTGACAGCGAAAGGCTATCCTTCGCGATCCGAGCGACGGTACCTATACCGCAGCGTTCGCATCGCCGGTTTCGAATACCGGCACACGAAGATTCAACTCCACTCCGGGAGACAACAAGGATGGAAACGGCGAGCGGGTCCTCGTATTCGAGGTGAACCCGGTCAGCTGAAATCGCCGTCAGTCGCGGTAGACAAACTCAAGCTCAATGCCCGCCACGTCGATGATGTCGCCCGACAAGAGCTTGGTGGGGTGCGCGATGGGCTGACCGTTGACGTTCGGCACTCTGTCGGCAGCGCCAATATAGTACGAATTGTCCTCTCGGCGATTGATCTGCGCGGCGGCCTTCGGCGCAAACCAACCCTTTAGTTTCACGGTCGCCATGGCCGATTTTCCAACCACTGTGAGCTTGTCGTTAAGCATATATTCCCGTTGGCTGGTCTTGCCCTTGCGCACGACGAGCGTCGGAACTTTCAGCCGGGCCGGCGCCATCTGTGGGCTTTCTCCGGCAGCCGCAACCTGCTGAAGCAAGTCTCGCCGTGCCTTCGTGTCCAGCATCACGGTCTCATTGATTTTCGGCGTCGCGGGCCGTGCGTCTCCATTCCCGGGCGCCGAACTGTTCGGCTCGCGCGACTCCGAGACCACGATCGAGTGCTTTCCGACCGTGACCGAATCACCCGGCTTGAGCGTGATCATTTTGACGCGCTGCCCGTTCACGAACGTCCCATTCAGGCTGCCGAAGTCCTCGAGCATCAGCCGCCCTTCTTCGTGAAAGACTCGGGCGTGGTAGTGCGAGACCGCCGGATTGTCGATCACCAGGCCGTTGTCTGGAGAACGGCCGATGCTGACTTCGCTCGAGCCAACCGGGACTTCCTTCAATACGGAGTTTTCGAACTTCAGCACGAGTTTCGGCATTTTAATCTCCTCGATGAAACGAAATCCGTATCCTCCGAATTCGAAATTCAGAGCCGTACCGCGTTACGCGGAACCCTTGAGCCACTTGCGAAGTCGCGCGAAAACTCCCACTGGCTTCGGAGCACAACGAAGGACGATCGCTGTGATGTTGTCTCCGCCGCCAGCCTGCTTCGCGAGGTCCACCAGGCGGTCGGCGGCCTCTTGCGCGTCGTCGTTTTCGCCGAGCACCGCGGCGATTTGGGCGTCGGAAAGCTCGCGCGTGAGCCCGTCGGAGCAAAGCAGCAGGGCATCGCCTTCCATGGAAGGCTCCTCACTCACGTCCACATCGACTTCCGGATCGATGCCAATTGCGCGGATCAGGACGCTTTGCAACGTGCTGCTGCCAGCTTCCTGTTCGGTCATGCGCCCTTGTCTCATCTCCTCGGCGACGAACGAGTGGTCGCGGGTGAGCTGCTCGAAGTCGGCGCCGCGCAGTCGGTAGGCGCGGCTATCCCCGACGTGCGCTAAGCTCATGCGCCGGTCGGCGAAACAGACCGCTACCAGCGTGGCTCCCATCTTGCCTTCCGCGCCATTTTGCCGTGCGACATCGTGTACCGCTTGATTTGCCAGACGAGTGGCGCTGGCCAAGCGATTCCCCACTTCAGAAAGTCCGTCCACGCGTTCGCCGACGAGTGGCAGCGAGGAGCTTGCAGCGGCGTCTCGGCAGTGCGCGAGAACTGTGTCTACGGAGAGGCGGCTGGCCACTTCGCCGAATGCGAGTCCGCCCATGCCGTCCGACAGCACGAAGAGGCTCATGTCCGGCGCCAGGCCAAAGCTGTCCTCGTTGTTGTCACGGACACAGCCGGTGTCGCTCTGCGCTCCGAATTCGACTTCCGTTGTCATCTGTACGCTTGGCCCAGGCCCGTCGATCTCGCCTGCGGAATGCGCTATCAGGAGTTGGGCTTTTGACTCAATCCTGGATTCGGCCTCTGGTTCTGGTTTGGATATTGATTTCCCCCCGGAGCCTTCACGATTCGAGCGTTGGGGAAACCCTGCCCTTGAATCTGCTGCAAGACGTTCTGGAGTCGCTTTCCAGCAAATGGCCCGGTCAGGACAACAAAGAACTTGCCCTGGTCGTTGTGTCTGGGCATTACCACTACGGACAGCCCGAGATCTTCGAGTTTCTTCGCCGTGCTTTGTGCGCGATCTTCGCGCTCGAATCGCCCCACCCAGAGATAGCCCTGATTATTGGCGAATGCGGGGGAAGCCGCAGCGAGAGGCGTCTCCCCGAAGACCTTGTCGGCGTGTTCCTGTACGTCCTGAGGCGCGAGATTTTGCGCGGGAATTTTGGGTTGATTTTTCCTGTGCGCGGGTTCCGGGGGCGCATCCGCCAAAGCGGGTTGCACCGCATCTGGCGCTGGCGCCGTCGGCTTTGTGGCAGCTCGCGTCGCCGGCTTTGTCGGCGTTTTCGGCGCTGCGGGCTGGGTCGCAGGTTGCGGAGCGGAGACGTTGAGCGCAAAATCCGGCGGCTTCGGCGCGGGGAATCGAGTGCTTGCCAAAAGATTTTCGGCAGCTTGGGTGACCTGCACCCAGCGCCACCCCGCGAGGGCAACGAATACGAGTGCGCCTCCGAGGAAAAGCCACACGACAGGAGACACGTGTTTGCGTGCCGTGGATGATGCGCGCAAAGGCTGCGGAGGTAGGGGAAGCGTTGCGCGGCCCGGAGGGGCGACAGGAACGCCCGGAGACGCAGCGGCCGGCGCGATCGCCGCTGACGAACCTCCTCGAGAGCGCAGAGCATCCACGAGTTCCGCGATCGATTGAAAACGCTTGGCGGGCTCCTTCTCGATGCATCTCAAGATGGCGCGCTCGATCGAGACGGGCACCGTCGGATCGACTTCGTGAGGAGGAGTCGGCGATTCGCGCATCTGTTTCAGCGCGACCGCGACGGCATTGTCGGCGCGGAACGCCTGCTGGCCCGTGAAGATTTCGTACATCATCAAGCCAAGCGAGTAGATATCGGTGCGATAGTCGACCGGTTTCCCGGCCACCTGTTCCGGAGCCATGTAGGCGGGCGTGCCGAGAATTGAGCCCGTAAGCCGCGTGACAGCTTCCATCGAGCGCGCGATGCCAAAATCCATGATCTTCACGTTGCCCTGTGCGTCGATCATCACGTTCTCAGGCTTTAGATCGCGATGAACGATTCCCTGGGCGTGCGCTTCTTTGAGGCCCGAGCAGACTTGCAGCACCAGGGCGACCGCTTTGCGCGGTGGCAGGCCCCCGAAGCGGTCCAGCACCGATCGCAAGCTTTCTCCGTCGACAAACTCCATCGAAGTGTATGCAATTCCGCCGATGCGGTTGAACTCGTGAACCCGGCAGACGTTCTTGTGCGTGATTTTGCGGGCAAAGAGGAGTTCGTTTTTGAACCGCTCCATCATCGCCTGGTCCGAAGCGATCTCGGGCTTCAGAAGCTTCAGCGCGACGATCTCGCCGGTCTCTCGGTCGCGCGCTTTGTACACGTTGCCCATGCTCCCGTGGCCCGCTTCGGCCAGGATGTCGTAGCGCTGCGACACGGCTGCGAGTGCCGTGGAACCGAGTTCAGGAGCACTCTCAGGCGGCGCGGCAGGTTCCGGATTCTGAGCGTGAGCTTCAGGGATATCGCTAAGAATCACGGTCCGCTGTTCGCTCCCAGCCCGCGCATTGTCCGGAGCAGGGAAGTCCTTGTTCGGATTGGTCCGTTCACTCATGGTTCGATCCATTTAGAATAGGGTAGAACCCGCCGGTTGGTAATCAATCGCCGGGAAATGTGAAGAAACGGTACCCAGTACTAAAGTCCTATCGGTGCTCTTCGGCGACGGTTTAGCCATCGGACAAACCGCGGCCCGCTGCTTCTTGATTCGCATCCCCGGGGGCCTGAAGATGGCATCAGGTCGCTTCGATGCCTAGATTCCTGATTCACCGTTCCGGCGAGGATTCGCGCGTTTTCGAGCTGCCCGGGAATCGCCCGATCTCGATCGGCCGGGCCAAATCGAGCAGCCTGGTGCTCGACAACGCCAGCATCTCGCGGCTGCACGCCGTCGTGCGCTCGACGCCCGACGGCAAATGGCAAATCATCGACCGCGCCAGCTCGAACGGCGTGAAGGTCAACGGCGTCGCGGTGAAAGAAGCGGTGCTGCGCGCGAACGATGAGCTCGTGCTCGGCGAATACCGGATTCGCTTCTTCGAGGATTCCCCGGCGCGCGAGATGGTCACGTATGGGACCGCGCAACTTCCTCCGCGCTTCGCCCGCGTGCTCTCCGAGCCCACATATTCGGGGTCGTTCGTCCCGGTTCAGCCTCTGGGAGCCATCGCTTCTCCCGACGTCGAGCGCCACGGGAACGCTGAAGAACGCCTGCGCGCGCTGGAACACGAGAATCGCCTGTTGACGTTGCTCTATCGCGTCAACCGCGCGCTTGGCGACATGACCACCGTCGAAGACATCACGAACCGCATCCTCGACCTCGTTCTCGAAATCGAGGGCACGGAGCGCGGCTTCGCGATGCTGTTCGATCGGTACACGATGGGCCGTAACGACTTGAGCCAGGGCGGTTACGGCTTCGAGCCTGCCATCATCCGCTATCGGCCGGGAACGAAAGCCCCCTCCGCCCAGGGCGCGCCGCAGCTAACCATTTCGCAGAGCATCATCCGTCAAGTGATCAACGGCGGTTTGCCGTTGTTGGTCTCGGACCCGCAGGCGGACCCGCTCCTTTCGGCCAGCGAGAGCATTGCGGCCGCTGGGATTCAGTCCGCGATGTGCGCGCCGCTCGGCGTCAAGGACCGGCACTTTGGCCTGCTCTATGTCGACAATCTCTCCCGCCGCGGCATGTTCACCGTCCAGGACCTCAACGTATTCACCGTGATCGCTGCGCAGGCGGGACTCGCGATCGATCGCGTCCGCCCGCGCGAGGAAGAAATCGAGCAGCCCCAGCCCTCCGCGGCCCTCGAATAATCTCGCAATCTCTCACTACGTGTGCTGCGCAAGAAACTTCATCGGCATTAATGGGTGTGCGCCGTATCCGACGATCATTGAGGACTGTTCGCCAAGCTGTCAGGACTGGATAATCTCCGGTTTCACGACCGTGCGTCCGCCGAGCCGACGACTCACTAGCCGGACGAATCTATTCTGGACTCAATGCCGGCAAGGGGGACGGAACGTTGTCCGAGGAGAATCGGGAATGTTGGAGACGATACCCATCCCGCGTCCGTATGTGGTACCTCTTGTATGGCTCGCTCACTAGTCTTACCGTGATCGTGCGCCAGCCGCGGTTGGGATTCGGCTGCGGGTAATAGCTCAGAGAATACAGATGAGCCAAGTCATCCCGAATCGAGGCGAACACGTTCTGTTCCAGGCGCATACAAAGCACCCCGGAGGAAACCGCATGAAAGATCCGCACAATTTGATCAGAGCCTTCGTTATGGTCGGCGCCATGCTGGCATTCATGGGATACGCCGGTGCGCAATCGCAACAACAATCCGTCCAGTTCGCGGGAGCGCCCTGCGCCACGCCGCCGGTCCTACACTGTCCCGACACGGACTGCACGGCGGACAGAGAGATCAATCAAGGCCCCGTGGTTGAAATGAAGACGCGCCGCACCTACTTCCTCGACTATCCGTGCGACCTCAAGCCGGGCGAGAAGGTCACTCTCATCCTCAGTATTCACGGCGCCGGCTCGTACGGAAACTGGCAGCGCCACTATTTCCCGCTGCTCGATTACGTGGACAAGTACCGCCTCGTCGTCGCCACGCCAAACTCTCCCACGCACGTTTGGTCCACGGCCGACGACGAATACCTCCAGAACATCGTCAACTCCCTCGTTGACCAGATCGGCAAGCAGAACGTCAAAGCCTTCTGGCTGGTCGGCCACTCGCAGGGCGGAATGACCTCCAATCGGCTCCTGCGCACGGATTTCTTTGCCAGCCGGGTTGACGGCTGGCTTAGTCTTTCCGGTGGCCGCCTGGGCCCGACGCCGCCGATCCCGGCCAGCTTTTTCGCCGCTGCGCGGCCCTTGCCCGGTGGCCCGGCCTTTAATGCTGGTGAACTGGCGGCGGCGATGGCAGCCCTGCGCGACCCTCCCGCGGCGGATTTCTCATTCATTTTCGAGACGGGCGAGCATGAACTCGGGGGCCAGCCTTTGCCGGACGCCTCGCCCTGGGCCGCAAGGTACGCTTGCGGCGCGCGTGTGCGCCTGCCGGACGTAGTCGACACCAAGGCAGGCTACGTCTACGACCCTACTCGCCAGAATCCAGGCTCCGACTCGTGGGGACACTTGCCGAGGCCCGGCACCGCTGTGGTCATGCAGTATCCGGACTGCAAGGACGGCCGCATCGTGGCCGACATCATCCGCGAGGGCAAGGGACACACCGAAGGCCTCGAGCCGAAAATCACCGAAGAGCTGGTCCAGCTTATGGTCTCCGCGAAAGGCGGCAAGATCGCACAGGCCCAATAGCCCCTTCACACACGCGCTCGCCCTGCTCGAATTGAACGGGCCTTTCGCAGGGGAGTTGGCACCGTGCCGTAAATGTACCGCCGCAGGCTTCAGCGCCGCGGGCTTCCGCGCGGCACTCTCTCGCTCTTCGCAGCGGCCACCTTCAGGAAGTCGATGTTTAGGGGCTCGGACCTTCTTGCCCTGAGCGTGAGTGAAGGGCAGGAGGGATCTGCTGTTGGTCGGGGGCTCGTAGGGGCACAACGTGTCGTGATCAGTGCTCTTCCTAGCAGCCACCTTCAGGTGGACCAGGTTTGGGGGGTCGGACCTTCGGGTCCGACATAATGGCCGCGCAACGCGCCTTCCGCTGCGCTGTTTCTATCGCAGCATGCGCGCGCTGGAGAGTCCCGGTATCTGAGTTGATCACCGAAAACGTTCCGTACCCTACATTAAACTGAGCATCCGCGCGACGGTTGTACCGCTGTCCATCCGATGCTCTGAAGGCGATGTGAATTCTCACAATCAGCGTTACGGCGCCACTCATGACCTCGCCTCGTCGGGGCCCCTTTAATTCAAAGTTCGTTACTGTCGATACGGGTTCAGATTGTGGAAAAACTTCGGCTGAGCGAAGACCAGCCCACGCGAATAGGACCGTCTCGTTCATACAGGACTCCACTTTTGCCTCCACTCCGAGAGCCGGAAGTTCCAAAATTCGAGATCTGCCAAACCGGGGCGTTCTGAGTACTCGGACCCATCCTAAACGCCACTCGATGCACATCCATGCACAACCGGTTGAGCGCGGCGAGCAGATCTGTTGACCTTTTGCTCCCGTCGGCTGCCTCCTTGGTCGCATCCGCAGATTTCTTCGCCGCATCTGTCGAAACAGTAGCTGCGTCGGCCGCCCTCTTCGTCGCGAGCCATAGAAAGACGGTGCAAAAAACGTACGCGACAGTCGCTACCGCAATGACGGCAGTGAGCACGGTCCTGTATTTCGGGAGTCCACTCTTGCTGGAAGTTGACGGTGGTGTCCATTTGGCCGTACGCGACGAAATACACGCGAGAACATTCTTGATCTGAGATCGCCATCACAAACTTGTATCTCAGAAACATGAATCTCTGATAGATGCTGAAATGTGCGAGAGGATCGTCTGAGCCAAGCATTCGTCCGAAATTGATGTGCAAGCGCGAGCAGTCGAAGAGCGGAGAGAGGTGGAGGTTCGCGAAGTTGTTTTGGAGAAAGTCGATTGAAACTAATTGGCCGGGTGTAGGGGCACTCGCCCTCTGGAGGAAGATGGCACCGACGAAAAGCGCCATCCACAATATGCGGATCCCGATGTTCGAAGACATTTGCCACGCGACCACGCAGGCGAGAATAATTATGGCTGTGACAAACACCGCCGCGACCCTTCTTGAAAGCGTTGAACGACATCGCGTATTCGCGGAAAAGGCGATTGAAGTCACGCGCGGCGGCCTCCGCGGCTTGGTGACGCTGTTCGGGAGTCATCTGTGGTGCGCCTAGCCATCGATCGTGGTAAGGAAGCTGGATGTCAGCAAACTGACCGAGTATTTCGCGCAGCTTTTGCAATGCCGGTGCGAAGAGAGTTGCAATCAGCGGGTTGCCAAGAAGGATTCCTACTATGGCAGTGAGCGTAGGGGAATTCGCTGTACGCCGCCGCAAAGTATTACCAATTGACTGTTCGAGTCAAGAATATCGATCGTGATGTTCAGGCCTTCGCGACCTTTCTCAGCGCCACCTCAGCGGTACCCACGCAAGCCGGAACGCGGCCTCCAAATTCTTTACATCAACAACCGCTTGCAGCGCGTTTTGCAATATGGCAGGGTGATTATGAGGATATGTAATGCGAAATGCGGTTCGACAAGTCGGGCGCGGGGCAGGGGCGGGGAAGACGCTCGACCTCCGCGTCGCGCGTGGCATTCCGCCTTTCAATTTCGAGCCTCCAACCCCCTGGTTCTGCCCATTTCTAATCGACAGGGCGGCGATTAGAAATGGCCGCAGCTGCATGAAAATGAAAGGCAGGAGCGATTTCTAATCGACACGGATTCTGGGCATGGGCACGAGCCACCAATCTCGAACGAATCACGGCGCCTTCGACGTCATCTGCATCGGCGCCGGGCCGACGGGCCTCGCCTGCGCCATCGAGGCCAAGCGTGCTGGCATGCGCTCGCTCGTCATCGACAAGGGCTGCCTCTGCAACTCGCTCCAGCACTATCCGACGAACATGCTCTTCTTCACCACGCCCGAGCGCATGGAGATCGGCGACCTCCCCATGTCCACCGCCGGCGTCAAGCCCACTCGCGCCGAGGCGCTGAAGTATTACCGCCGCGCCGCCGAGCACTACGCCATCGAAACCCGCCTCTACGAAACGGTCGGGCAGGTGGAAGCGAAGGACCGCGCGTTCGTCGTCCACACCCGCGACGCCTACGGCAATAACCACGAATACCACGGCAAGAAAGTCATCATCGCCACCGGATACTACGACCTGCCGAACTACCTGGGCATCCCCGGCGAAGACTTGCCGCACGTCTCGCACTATTTCAACGACGCTCATCCCTACTGGAATCAGGATGTCGTCGTGATCGGCGGCAAAAACTCGGCTGCCGAGGCGGCCCTGGACCTTTTCCGCGCGGGCGCCCGCGTCACCATCGTTCACCGCGACAACGAGATGGGGAAAAACCTCAAATACTGGGTCAAGCCGGACATCGAGAACCGCATCCGCGCCGGCGAGGTCCGCGCCATGTTCAAGACCGAGGTCACGCGCATCGAGCCCGGCCAGGTTTGGGTGAAGAACTCTGGCCGCGAAACGGCCGTTCCCGCCGCGCAGGTCTTTGCCATGATCGGCTATCACCCGGATTTCGATTTCCTCGAGCGGCAGGGCATTCGGCTCGATCGCGATACACGCCGCCCCGCCTGCGACCCTGAAACTCTCGAAACCAATGTCCCCGGCATGTATGTGGCGGGCGTCGTTGTCGGCGGTCTGCACACGTCGGAGATTTTCATTGAAAACGGCCGCTTTCATGGCCGCCAGATCACCGCCTCCATCGGAGGGAAGGGACATCTGAAGGAGCCAGCCCCGGTCGCGCCCCGAGGAGAATAGGTAGATGTAAACGGTTCTTAGGTGGTCGGAGCTTTAGCTCCGACATGAAGGCCCTCTTTCCAAGGGCTTTAGCCCCTGAGGGAAAGTGGTCGTAGCGGCGCCCTTCAGGGCGGCAGCTAAAATCTAGGAACGAAGGAACGAAAAGTTTGTTAGAGTGAATTGACCATGGCATCGATCGTAAGGGAAGTCGGCGAAACGTTTATGACGCTCGTGAAAGGCTTTAGCGTCACGTTTCGGACCATGTTCCGCAAGACGACGACGGAGAACTTCCCCGAGGTCCCGGCGAGCGTTCAGCCGCGCTATCGCGGGATCCACGTCCTCCAGCGCGACGAAAACGGCTTCGAGAAGTGCGTCGGCTGCTTTCTGTGTGCCGCAGCGTGTCCTGCGAATTGTATCTACATCGAAGCTGCGGAAAATACGGAGTCGCAGCGCATCTCTGCGGGCGAGCGCTACGCAAAGGTCTACAACATCGACTACTCGCGCTGCATCTTCTGCGGATATTGCGTCGAGGCTTGCCCCACGGACGCCATCACCCACGGGCACAGCATCGAGCTCGCGCCGTACGACATCAACGCGCTGCTCTACCGCAAAGAACAGCTTCTCGAGCCCTGGCCGCCGCGCCGTTCCTGAACGCTGGTTCCCCCAACAGCCGCCACCTAAAATAGCGAGGCAATCGATTGCCAATCTTTTCCACATCAGCAATTTGCAGACGGGATAGGTAGTTCATCCGTAGTTCGATCAAAAGAAAAAAAGGATCCGAAATCACAGAGATTTTCACAAACCACCTTCAAACCAAGAAGACCAGATTCCACTTCAAAACCTTTCGGGTTTGGATCAAGGGCAAGACCCAGAGCCAAACCCAAAGGAGAGTTTTCAGCCTAAGATTCCGTCCTACCGGCAGCAGGATCTCTATCTCGAAATGCGTCTTCGCCAGCAATTGCTGCGCGCGGAGTGCGACCAGGCTGTGCGGCGCCAACTCGCGGTGGGGACCGGTCCGGAGATTGAGCGGCCAGGCGTATCGCGACCGCCAGCGCCCCGCCGGCGAATACGCGCGCGGATATCTCGCCGGCTGGCGCGAATGCTGGAGATCGCGCGGACGGATGACGTCTGGGAAATCGGCGCGCTGCTCGCCGGCACGCCGAAAACGTCACAGGAGAACTGACCGGACGATGAAAGCCGCCGAAATCTTCGACGAGTGCCACGACATGGCTCAAGGACGGATCCGGTTCGGTGGGTGCGCTGGATCTCGGGACGCCCTCCTCGGGCTACCGGTGGCGCCCCGACCGCGCGCGCCTGCGAATACATCGCTGATTTCGAGCGCATCAGCCGTTACGCGCTGCGGCGTCCGGAATGGAAAGGGCGGCTCAAGCTCTTCAATGTCTGTTTCCTACGTGGCGCGGAATACCGGCGCGCGATCCGGCTGGTGGGCGTGGCGGAAGGGACGTTCGATTATTGGTACGGAGAGGTAAGACGGGCCGTGGGCGCTGAATTCTCGCGGACCGGACTTTTCCCGCCTGCGCGCCTTTTTCGGTTGCGAGGATTGGCGGCGAGCGACGGGCCCGTGTCACCTGCTGCTGCGCCTGCGCGAGCCGACGAACAGGTCGCGCAGCAGGGGAATGCCCAGCGTGAAGGGCACCCATAGGACGTTCTTCATGAAGGTTGAGCGCCGCTCGAGCCGCTCGTGAATCGCGTCCGCCTCGGCCTGTTTGGCCACGACAACCGCGGTGATGTACTTGAGGAAATCAACGCCACATTTTTCGCACGTGCCGCCCTGCCGCTGTTCGTGCTGGCACGCAGGGCACTCATAACGCAACGTCGCATGGCAACGACGGCAGAACCGCGCGACGTCTCGAGCCTCGGCTCCGCACTTCGGGCAATTCATGTCCTGATTCTAGCCGGGTATCCTTCGCCGGGGGGCGCGAGACGACTGCCCTGCGCTCACAGGGTTAACCTGGCCTCTGGGGCAAGTGGAACGCGCCTTTTGTTATCGCGACAACCGAAACGGGTTGCGCCGCACGATCTTCGCCGGCTTCTTCGCGGGCCCGCAGCCGGCCCTGCGCGAGGGGTCGGCCGCGCGCGGGGGCGCGGCGTGGTCGTTCGCCTGCGCTGGCGGAGCGAGCAGTCGCACGACGTGGCCGAGCCGCTCCTGCCGGTATGGCTTCGCCATGCAAACGATCGCGCCGAGCGAGTGCGCGTTCGCGTAATCGCTCGGATAAGCCGAGCGCGTCATCAGCATGACGGGCACCGCTTGGAGCCGCGGCATCGCCTTGATGTGGGCGCAAAGGTCGTACCCGGGCAGGTCGTCGCCTTCGATTTCAGCAATCACGAGCGCGGGCGTGCGTGCATCCAGCACCTCGTGCGCCTCGCGGGCGCTGCTCACCGCGATCACTTCGTAACCTTCGTTCCTCAGGTAGGTCTTTAGCGATTCGCGGACCGCGCCGTCCGCATCCACCGCCAGGACCAATGGCTTGTTCGGGTCCGGGGTGGAAGCATAGGAAGTCCAGCCGGACTTCTCGGTCAGCGCGCCGCCGCTCGAATCGACCATGCCGCTGCGGACGCTCGTATCAAGCGCGATTGCCACGGCGCGGTTTCCGTCGGCCGATTCACTGATTCGCGCCACGTGGCCCCTCTGCTCCGCCTGGATCGCGACAGGCGACTTGCTATAGGGAAACGTCACCGCGACTTCCATGCCGACGGCGAAAGAGTCTTGCTGGCTGACGAACAGGATCCCGCTGCGGGAGACATCCAGGGTCGTCGAAATCTCGTCCGCTCCGCCGTCGGTGGTGTTGATCCGGCGAACGCGCACCGATGCGGAAATCAGCGCCCGGCGGCGGCGGCGGCGCTCCGCACGTGTCGAGGTGTCGGCGGCGCTTGTCTCCGGCGTGGCCTGTACCGGAATCTCCGCTCCCACAGCCACTCTGCGCGATTTTTTCGAACTCTTCGAAGCCGCTAGCAGATCGCCTGTAATATCCTCGCCCTGGCTTTCGCCGTGGGCCGACACATCGAATTCGTCGCTCATGTAAGAATGCCTCCCTCAGGGTGCGTCTTCGCGAGAACCTAAAGTAGTTGATTCATGGGCCTGCGTGCACTAGAAAGGAAGTTACATTCTAGCAGTACCCTCGTGGCACCCGCTTTTGGTACCTCTGTACTATCGGACCGCGGGATCGTCTGAACTCAGGGGCCTCAACCGCCGAGGCGAGCCTTGGCACCTCACAACGGTGGCCATTCGACAGGCTCAGGACAGGCCGCACTCCATAGGGAGTCCCAGGGCAAGTTAGAATCCAGCCCGCCGGAGCGCCGTGTCGGACTGACCTCATATTCCCCCTATCGGCTCACCGAAGGCGGAGCCTTATCCGTCGCTGTGAGCACGCACCGAGCACCGGAAGGAGCCCGGCGCGCTCCCCGAGAACTTCTCGGTGATCCACACGTTCCCCGTTAAAATGTGGCATGACCGCTGGGGGGGCTTATCGCTTGTCCGTGCTGGATCTTTCGCCGGTGCCATCCGGCTCATCCAGCACGGAAGCGTTGCACAACACGCTTGATCTCGCGCGGCTCGCCGAGGATCTTGGCTATGCGCGCTACTGGCTCGCCGAACACCACAACACGCCCCTGATCGCCAGCTCCGCGCCCGAAGTGATGATCGGCGCCGTGGCGGACGCGACCCGCCGGATCCGCGTTGGGTCGGGCGGCATGATGCTGCCGAACCATGCGCCGCTGCACGTGGCGGAGACGTTCCGCGTGCTCGAGGCGCTGCACCCCGGCCGCGTCGATCTGGGCCTCGGCCGCGCGCCTGGCACCGACCCGATCACCACGCTCGCCCTGCGTCGTTCACGCGAGGCGATGAGCGCCGACGATTTCCCGGTGCGCCTCGAAGAGCTGCTCGGCTTCCTCGACGGCGAGTTCCCGGAAAATCATCCCTTCGAACACATTCGCGCCATGCCAGATGACGTGCCCACGCCCGAGATTTGGCTCCTCGGCACGAGCGACTTTTCCGCGGAGCTTGCGGCCATGCTTGGCCTGCGCTACGCCTACGCGCACCACATCGTGCCGGAAAGCGCCCTCACGTCGCTGCGCTTCTACCACGAGAATTTCCGGCCCTCACGGCATCTCGCCGCGCCCGAATCGCTGCTCGCGATGTCCGTCCTCTGCGCCGAAACCGACGAGCGCGCTGCGGAACTCGCGCGCCCGATGGAGCTCACGCTGCTGCGTTTCCGTTCGGGGAAGATGGGTCGGTTTCCAACCGTTGCCGAGGCAACCGATTATCCCTACTCACCCGAGGAGCGCTACGTCGTCAGCCGCAGCCGCGAGCGGTTCTTCGCAGGCTCACCGGCGCGCGTTCGCAAGCACATCACCGATCTCGCGGACAAAGCCGGCGTCCGCGAAATCATGATCACCACGATGACCCACGAACACGCCGACCGCAGTCGCTCTTACGAACTCCTCGCTGAAGCCTTTTCGCTGCCTGGGGGGTAGAGGTTGCCATTCGAGTCGCGAGTCAGGTGGCCGGAGAAACGGACTCAGGCGAACTGAATCAGTCTAGCCTGTGTCTCCAATCAGTTGGTTGATGACTCCTAGCAGCTGGTCGGTAGCGCGGTTTTTTTGGTAAGAAGCCATCGGCTCCGGCTGCTGTCGCTTCGTTTTAAGCTGTGAAGCATTCATGCTCCGATAGAAGCAAAATGTTTGTATCAGAGGCAATGCGGCGGATTCGACGACCGGCTTCGATTCCGTTCAATACAGGCATGGCAACGTCAAGTATCTCAAGATCTGGTTTCAGCTCAATCGTTCTCGCAACTGCTTCTTGACCGTTGGAACCCTCCCCACAGACCGCGAAGCGCTCCTCGACCACGCTTCTGATTCTTTTGCGCACCAGTTCATGATCGTCTACGAGAAGAATGTGTTTCTTCGCAATCAAACTACAGCGTCGGGTCTGGGTGACGAGGATCATAAGCCGCGCGCTAGGTCGTGGGAGGACGACGCTGAGAAGGGAATTGTGAACGTTCAATCCGCTCTTGTACTCGATAAAGCCCAAAGAGCCTGCAGATCGAAGGGCCTATTTTTTCGATGTAGCATGGACGGCCGATTTATTTCGCCGCCACTTTGAACAATGGCTCGCCGGGTTGTTCCGAACTCGCCGTTTCACGCGACCTGATCTCTTTGAGAGTGTTATCCAGGAAGTTCATAAATTCACTCGGCTGCATCGCCCGAGAGCCCCAGCAGGATTGGCCGTTCTTGACGGCTGGCAACCACCGGCAACCGGCTTCCACCGGATGGGAATAGGCTAAAGTCGAATTCAACCCGATAAGCAAAGGTGCCAACGAATAGGTACTGCCGTCCCGCAATCTGAATTCGCTCAGCACTAGGTCGAATCACTGGTGGTTGACGAACGCATTTGCCTCCTGGCAATACGACGCAAAGTAGATCTCGCACGCCCACTTTTTCAAGCGTGTAGCCAGGAACGACACTCCCATTGGACTCGCGGCAATCAGTAAAATCTTGGTAGCGTTGATGCCCTCCAAGGCTGCCAAACTGTCTTCCGCAGGAAAGATTGCCTGTTCAATGCTGGACATAGATGCTTCTTGCGGCCGCACTTTCCGACTCACTTTCTGTCGGCCTTGTTGAATGGAGTGATTAGGGCCGCCGATGGCTGATGTGCCGTATGCGTCAACAAACGGCTGCGAACTGTACCGTATTGAACATATGCCTTTGAATCAGTGAAGTAGCGGCTGCCGCGAGCACCAACATTCGGATTGGGATCACGATCGTTTTGATGTGGGAGTATATTTCAAGCACTAATCCGAATCGGCAGAATTCGTGTTGATGGGCACTGTACAAAACAAGAACGCGTTGCCGCGACGCTCGAAGCAGCCTGGCAACGCGTTTTCGTTTTTTCTGTAACTTTGTTTACGCCCTCTTCAATAGGCGCGTAATCCCAACCAGGATCACCGCCCCGATGAAAGCCACGACGAGCGATCCGATGATTCCTCCACCGGGCCAAATCCCCAGCATTCCGAAAATCCATCCGCCGAGGACGCCTCCGAGTATCCCAAGGATGATATCGACAAGAACACCGTATCCTCCGCCTTTCATCACCTGTCCCGCGAGCCAACCCGCGATCAGCCCAACCACAATCCACTCAAGAAAGTTCATGATCGATCCCCCGTTGTGTTCGACGTAGGACGGGCCCCTGCTGCGGCTCTCTTGTAGAACAATTTCTTGACGAATGTCAACGCGGACGGGTGAAGACCGAAGGCCGGATCGTCGTAAATCGGAACGCGGTTTACTTCGACTGGGCTTTCGCCGCCCTGTTGAGGATCTGTTCGAGTCGGTCCAGAACCTGCATGGCGGTGAGGCACTGCGCGACGCTGGCGTTCGGCTCGCGTTTTTCCTTGATCGCCGCGAAGAACTCGCGGTCCTGAAGCTCGATGCCGTTCATCGACACGTCCACGTGGGACAGGTCGATCTTCTTGTCCTCGCCGTCCACCAGGTCGTCGTAGTAAGCCTGGAACGTGCCGTTGTCGCAGATGTAGCGGAAGTGCGTGCCGAGCGGTCCCTTGTTGTTGAACGACAGCGAGAGCGTGCAGATCGCTCCGGACGGCACCTTCATCACGATCCCCATGTCCATGGCGATCTTCAGTTCCGGGTGCATCGGACCCTGCACGGCGTAACAGTCGGAAACGAGTTCGCCGGTCTGATGCTGGAACAGGTCCACGGTGTGGCAGGAGTGGTGCCACAGCAGATGATCGGTCCAGCTTCTCGGTTGCCCGGCCGCGTTCATGTTCGTGCGGCGGAAAAAGTAGGTCTGCACGTTCATCTGCTGGACCTTCAGCTCGCCCGCCTTGATCTTCTTGTGAACGTACTGGTGGCTCGGGTTGAAGCGGCGCGTGTGGCCGCCCATGCAGACCACGCCGGTTTCCTTCTGCACCTTCACCAGGCGCTCGGAATCCGCCAGCGTGTCCGCGATCGGAATCTCGATCTGCACGTGCTTGCCGGCGCGCATGCACTGCTCGCCCTGCTTCGCGTGCATCCCCGTGGGCGTCGCGAGAATCATCGCTTCCAGGCCTGGTTGCTTCAGGCTCTCGCCGAGGTCACCCGTCCAATGAGGAATCTTGAATTTTTTCGCCACTTCGGCCGTGGCCGCCTGGTTCCCGCCCGTCAGGGTGATCACTTCGATGCCCGGAATGTTGGCCAGGGCCTCCAAATGCTTCACGCCAAAAGCGCCTTGTCCAGCAACGCCGACCTTCATGTTTTCGCCCTCGCTTAATTTGGAATTTTGACCCACAACCTTATCACAATCCGGTGACGCCTTCGCAAGTTACCGCTTCCGATTGGCTTCGATCCACGCGGCGAACGCCTGCACAAACTTCCTCAAGAAGCCGCGCGTGCTGTCGTTGGTCAGCTTTCCCTCGGCGTCGAAAAGATGGGCCGCTCCGCCGATGTACGCTTCCGGTTGTTGCATCGCCCGCACGTTCAAGAACACGAGAGACTGACGCAAGTGTGATTCGCCCCAAATGCGCCGAGCGCTCCAGGTGACACGCTGATCACCGCGCCCGGTTTGCTGTCCCACACGTTCTTCCCGTAAGGGCGTGAGGCGACGTCCAGCGCGTTTTTCAGGACGCCGGGCACGGAGCGGTTGTATTCCGGCGTGACGAAGAGAAACGCATCGGCGCTCTTGATTTGCTGGCGAAAAGAGACCCACGCCCGAGGCGGGTTTTCCCCGGTCGAGATCCAGGTTGTACACCGGCAAGTTTCCGATCTCCGCCACCTCCAATTTCAGCGGCGCGGCATCTAGCCCGATCAGCGCGTGCGCGATTGCGATTCAGCGAGTCCTTGCGAAGACTTCCGACGAGCACAACCACATTTGCGGCAGGTATCATCGTGGCCTTTCCAGGTAGTGAAAGCGGCTCCCGATGAGAGTGGGGCACAATGATGAGTGACGCCGGTTCGCAATGGCAACGGTCCGAGCCGTCATCGACCCGGCGGCCAGCTGATTCGTTTCTTTTCGAGGTCAAACGTGCACAGTCAGAAATTCCAGTAGAATTTCGGCTCAGGGCGTCGTCTGGGCGCAGAAGGGATCGAATCTCTCTCTTGTCTGCCTAACGAGAAGTTTTCCTTTCCTGCTGCTTGGCGAACATCGCGGATTTCTCCAAAGCTTCCTGCGAGGCCTTATAGGCCTTGGCCGCGTACTCCATCGCCTGTTTGGAGTGTTCGTGTCCCGTGAGGTGGTCTTCTTTGCCGTGGTGCGTGGCCGCAACGCGGTGAGCGTGCGCGGCAAGCTCGTGGAACTCTGCGGCCCTCTGGTGCGAATCGTCCATGATTGCCTCCCTTGCGATCCTTCCACCCGCCTGCCGGTCGCTCAGGCCGTCGTCGGGGCGCAGAAGCGATCGAAGACCTGCATCAGGTCCTGCGCGATGGAGTAGGGGTCGCGGCTCTCGATGTCGCGCCTCTCCAGCATGAACGCTACCTTGCCGTCGCGCATCAGCGCGATCGACGGCGAAGATGGCTCATAGCCGGTGAAATAGCTCCGTGCGCGCTCCGTGGCTTCGCGATCCTGCCCGGCGAAGACCGTCACGAGAGCTTCCGGACGCGTGGGATGAGCGAGGGCCCGAGCAATCGCCGGACGCGCCCTGCCGGCCGCGCATCCGCAGGCCGAGTTCACCACGACGAGCGCCGTCCGCTTCTCATTTTTCAGCGCGGCGTCGACCTCCGCCGGCGTGCGCAGCTCTCGAAAGCCGACATTCGTCAGCTCGTCTCGCATCGCCTGAACCGTTCCAATGGGAATCATCGTCGCTCCTTTGCCCCGCTATGCTCGTTAGTAACGTCACGCCGTTTCGCGGAACTTGCTCAACGCGGAGCGTTCGTCCGGATGCACGTCAAATACCGTGTAGAGGCGCGTGATCTGAATGATGCCGCGAACTCTTGTCGTGAGGTTCGCGAGTTTCAATTCGCCGCCGGCGTTCTGGGCAGCCGTATAGGCAGCCACCAGCTCGCCGAGCCCGCCGCTGTCGATATAGTCCACCTCGGAGAGGTTGAACAGGATCTTGCGCTTCCCGCTCGCGAGAAGCTCCTTGGTCATTTTCCGTAGGGCCGCGCTGCCTTCTCCGAGTGTAATCTGCCCCGTAAAATCCACCACCGCCACGTCGCCGGCGTCTCGGCATGTTGAGAGGAGCTTCACGGGAACCACTATAGCATCCGTTTGCGTTCTGGAGGCCCCACCGAATGCTGAATCCCCGCTGCACTGAAACGAGGCAGGGCATTGCGTGCGAAAGGCGCCCGGATGTATGTTCTCGGCGGTCCGATCGGCCGAGAACGGACACTCCGGATGAAGGAGCGCCGCACATGACATTCGGCATGACGATCTTCACCTTCGTGCACGTCGTCTTGAGCCTGATCGGAATCCTTTCGGGACTCGTCGTCGCGTTCGGCCTGCTCGCTTCGAAGCGGCTCGACGGCTGGACCGCGCTCTTTCTGGTGACCACGGTGTTGACGAGCGTCACCGGCTTCTTGTTCCCGTTCCACCGCATCACGCCGGGCATCGTGATCGGCATCATGTCGCTAGTGGTGCTGGCGCTTGCGATCCTCGCACGCTACGGTCGTCACCTCGCCGCGCCTGGCGCTGGATCAACGTGGTCGCCGCCATGATCGCCCTCTGGTTTAACTGCTTCATCCTGGTCGTGCAGCTTTTCGAGAAGGTGCCGGCTCTGCACGCGCTCGATCCAACGCAGCCCGGGCCGCCATTCAAGGTCACGCAGGTTGTCGTGCTGCTGCTACTCGTCTTCCTCACCATCGCTGCCGCGATCAAATTCCACCCCGAGCCCGCCCACGCAGCCTGATCGTCACGAAAGCCGCTATCTCCGCTGAAATCGGGCGGCTGCGTCCCGCGATTCTTTTGCCTCCGCTCCCGCAATCTGGCATACTGCGCCGCATGCAAGGGAACCCGAAGGTCCTCGAAGAACTCAACAAGGCGCTGCGCGAAGAGCTGACCGCGATCAACCAGTATTTCGTCCACGCCGAGATGTGCGAGAACTGGGGCTACCACAGGCTCTCCGAGTTCATCAAGAAGCAGTCCATCGGCGAGATGAAGCACGCCGAAAGCCTCATCGAGCGCATCCTCTTTCTCGACGGCACGCCGAACATGGAGCCGCTGAAGCTCTCCGTAGGCACGTCGGTGCGCCAGGCGCTCGAAAACGATCTGCAACTCGAACTTTCGGCGGTCAAGCAGTACAACCTCGCCGTGAAAATCGCGACCGAGGAAGCGGATAACGGTTCGCGTGACCTCCTCGTCGTCCTCCTCAAGGACGAAGAGAGCCACGTCGATTGGCTCGAAGCGCAGGTTCACCAGATCAAGGAACTCGGCTACGAGCGCTACCTTTCCCTCCAGATGGGCGAACTCAAAGAAGAGTCCTAGCGTCGCGCCCGCCCTTTTGCGCCGGCCCAAAGCCAATCATGTCTCATGAAGCGGCTACGCACCCGGCGCCGCGCTGCGTGGCGCAGCATTCACCAGAATTGTGGCGAGTTCCTCGGGCAGATCCAGCATGACGTCGTGGCCGCACGGCACGCTCAGCGTCTTCCAGCCTTTGGCCTTCGCGCGTTCGTAAGACGGCATGAACGGCGATCCGTCGTACCCGGTCGCCAGGATGAACGTGGCGTTCTTCACAGCGTCGCCTTTCACGCTCAGCCGCAAGGGCTGCTGGAAAGTTGCGAGCGGCTGCATCGTGCATTGGCGGTCCATCCACTCGGCATCTTTGGCATTCACGTTGAACGCCGCGGCGGGAATGGGCGGCACCTTCCACCCCTCGCCGTGGAGTCTTGCACCCTCCAGTTGCCCGTTCCTGTGGTCGGGCGGCAGGTCATCGTGCAAGCTTCGGCCGTCCTCGAGAACAAACGCATCCAGATAGACCAGCGCGCCGATCCGCTCCGGAATGCGGTCCGCGACGCCACGAACCACGCAGCCGGCGTACGAGTGCCCGCACAGCACGATGTTCGAAAGTTCCTCCCAGCGGATCAGGTTTACCACGTCGTTGATGTGCGTTTCGAGGTCGACCTGCGGCGAGAGCAGGTGCGAGCGCTCCCCGATGCCCGTCAGCGTCGGCGTGAACACTTCGTGCCCTTGCGCGTGCAGCGCTTTGCGGACGCGTTTCCAACACCAACTGCCGTGCCACGCGCCGTGAACCAGGACGTAGGTGCTCATCGATCACCTCGGCTGCAAATCGCCGCAATCATGTCATGCCCCGCCTTCGGCGCAAACTGTTTTGCGCCGCCGCGCCCCCCCCGTTTTGCATCGGCCGCCGAAATGCGGCATAGGGCACCATCGGCTTTCGCGAGCGAGGTACTGCGAGGCGGGACGTGTAAACTGATTAGTAAACCCAATGAGCGAACCGGAGCGCGATAATCGCCGGAAGTATCCGCGGATCAAGGTGCCCAAGGGGATGTTCGTCGGATGGAAGTCCCCCGGCCATCACACGGTTTCGCGTATGCAGGAACTAGGGCTGGGCGGCGTGTTTGTATATACCAAGGAGCCGGCAACGAAAGGTTCCATGATCGAATTACTCTTCGATGTACCG
The DNA here is from genome assembly GCA_050015155.1 of Candidatus Acidiferrales bacterium. Taxonomy (GTDB): domain Bacteria; phylum Acidobacteriota; class Terriglobia; order Acidiferrales; family UBA7541; genus Palsa-295. The sequence continues at coordinate 106,193 of JBEKBY010000003.1, forward strand.
ACCGGAGAGGTTCGCGCCCGCGCAACCGTGCGACACGTAAGACCGAGTGTCGGTATGGGGTTGCAGTTTATTCAGATGCGGCCGGAAGACCGGGCGCGGCTGCATCGTTTTCTGATAGCGCAGCAAGAAGCGCCAGTTGCGGTTCCCGCCAAGAAATCCGCTCACCCGGCCGCGCAGCCTTCAACCCCAACTCCGACTCCTACTCCGACCCCTGCCCGAACGCCAACGCCGGTGGAACCGCCGGAGGAGGTTCTGTTCGAACGCGAGCTCAAGCGGCTGCTCGAATTGACTGAGGAGGGAACGTATTACCGGCTTCTCGGCGTCACCACCGATTCCACGGCCGGCCAGGTCAAGAAAAGCTTCTATTCCTTGGCCCGGAAATTTCATCCGGACCACCACATGGGGAGAGGCGACCTGGCGGGATCCCTCCAGAAGCTGATGGAAGCGGTCACGCTGGCTTACAAGACGCTTACCGACGAGCAAAAACGAGGCGCATACGACAAGAAGCTTGCCGTTTCCGGCGCCTTCAGCCTTCATCGAGACACGACGGAATGGCGCGAGACGCTTGAAGACTGCCTCACGCGAGCCATCGAATGTATCCGGGCGCGAAACTTCGTCGGCTCGGTCGTCTGGCTCCGTAAGTGCGTTGCACCCAGCGACGCCAAGTACCATGCCATGTTGGCCCGCAGCCTCGGGACTGTCGCCCAGTAACAAAACGAGGCGATCGAGCATTTCGCGACAGCCATCGAGCTCGATCCTTGGAATGTGAGAGTCCATTTTCAGTTCGCGGAGCTTTGCGAGGAAATGCGACTTCCCGCGCGTGCCCGCGAGCTCTGCTCCAAAATCCTGGTGATCGATCCCACGCACGCCAAGACTCTCGAGAGGCTCGCTCAGTTGGACGCCCGCGAAAAAGGTGAAAAAGCTTCCTCCGCGTTCTCCCGCATGTTTGGTAGGAAAGCCTGATGCCGTAAGCCCGCGCCGCAGCTCCTCACGCAGGTGGACCAGCGGCGCGCCCCGCCGTCGGTTGACAGCTTGGAACAAGCGCATGCTTGGGACCAACGTTGCCCGAGAAGTGCGCTGGTGATAGACTCCCCGCGTGCGCAAGAAGAAACCCGCCAAGAGGAAGTCCGCTGGCCGGAAGATGAATCGTAGGAAAAAACCAATTCGGCGTAAGAAGGCGGCTCGTTCTCTGACCGCGTCGGCACCGATACATCAAGGCGTTGGTCCCGAGGCCGCCAGCCAATCGGAGACTGCGCCGGCGGCTCCTGAAAATGATGCTGAATATGGCGGAGAATCGTAACCTTGGTTCAATTTAGCAACAGTCAATGCTCGCTATCGACTTTTGTGGGAGGAGAAATGGCCAAGAAAACCAGGCTCACGCAGGCCGCAGAAAAAATTGGCACTGTAATGGGGCGAGCTGATCGTACAGCTCATAAGGTCGCAAAAGCTGGAGTTGTTGCGAAAAAGGAGCTTGCGGCGATTTCGAAGCAGGTTGAGATTCTCAAGAAGCAATTGCAGAAGACCACGAAACGATTGAAACGCGCCCTAGCGTAGTTCCCCAAGCTTGCTTTGGCGCGTGGCGGCAGTTGCGGTAGAATCCCGGCCGAAGTCCGATGCTCGACCAAGCCAAGAACCAGCTCCTGACGCAGGTGGGCCGAGGCACGCCCATGGGAGACCTACTGCGCCGCTACTGGATGCCCATCGGGGCGACCAGCGAGTTCGAAAACGAAAGCATCAAGCCCGTGCGTCTGATGGGCGAGGACCTGACGCTCTACAAGGACATGAGAGGCACCTTCGGCCTCGTCGACCGCCACTGCCCGCATCGCTGCGCGGACATGTCCTACGGCTTCGTCGAGCAATGCGGCCTGCGCTGCAACTATCACGGCTGGCTCTTCGATCGCGACGGCCGCTGCCTCGAGCAGCCCTACGAAGACGTCGCGCAGCCCGAGGCGCGCTTCCGCGAAAAAATCCGCATTACGGCGTACCCCGTGCAAACGACGGCCGGGCTGATCTGGGCGTATCTGGGCCCGGAGCCGGCGCCGCTTGTGCCCAACTGGGAGCCGTTCACGTGGAAAAACGGCTTCGTGCAGATCGTCTTCGCCGACGTCCCGTGCAACTGGCTCCAGTGCCAGGAAAATTCCGTCGATCCGCTGCACTTCGAGTGGATGCACATGAACTGGAGCGTGCGCCTCGCGGACAAGGGCGGAAAATATTCGCCGCGGCATCTAAAGCTCGCGTTCGACGAGTTCGACTACGGCATCGTGTACCGCCGCATCCGCGAGGGCATGAGCGAAAACGATCCGATGTGGAAGGTGGGCCGCGTCTGCCTGTGGCCCAACGCGCTCTTCACCGGCGACCACTTCGAATGGCGTGTCCCGATCGACGACGAGCGCACGCTGAGCGTCACCTGGTGCTTCAGCCGCGTCCCCAAGCACCGCGAGCCGTACGCGCAGGAGCAGATTCCCGCGTGGCACGGCCCCGTGCGCGACGCCGAAACCGGCCGCTGGATTTCATCGCACGTGATGAACCAGGACTTCGTCGCGTGGATGGGGCAGGGAACTATTGCCGACCGCACGCGCGAACATCTCGGCACGAGCGACGCGGGCATCATCATGCTGCGCCACCGGTTCCTGAAAGATATCGAAGCCATCATGTGCGGCGAAGACCCAAAGGCAACCATCCGCGATCCCGAAATTAACCGCTGCATCAGCCTCCCCATCGCCGAGCGCAAGCGCCTCACCGAAGGGATGTCGCTCGAAGAACTGGCCAAGCATCCGCTCGGATTGGGCCAGCTCACCGACTACGTCTTCCAGGCCGGCCAGCCCCGCGAAGTCCGCAAAGCCTTCGCCGCCGCCATGGGCATCAAAGAGTGACGACCGTCCGACGCTTTAGGAGGCGATAAACGAGATCCCGACGCGGCATCCCGATTGACGGAGACACGAACCCTGGCGCTGGCCTATAATTCCCAGGCTTAGACCGCTCGATCCTGGGACACCGCCGATGCTCTCGATTCGCCCCGCCACCATCCAAGACGCGCCGCTGCTCAAGACTCTCGTCCATGAATTCGCCGAATACGACAAACTCGCACACGAGGCCAGCGTCACCGAAGAGGACCTCGCCCGCGACGGCTTCGGCGCCAACCCGAAATTCCGCGCCGTGATCGCCGAGTGGGACGGCAAGGTCGCCGGGTACGCAGTTTTCTTCGAGTTCTACTCCACGTTTCAGGGGCGCGCGGGTCTGTTTCTGGACGACATTTTCGTCCGCGCGGATTTCCGCAAGCACGGGATTGGCAAGGCGCTGCTCGCGCACGTGGCCGGAGTCGCGTGGAAAGAGGGCTACTTCTGCGTGCGCTGCGAGATTCTCGACTGGAACAAAGAGGCCATCGAGTTCTACCGCGACCTTGGCGCCGTGTTCCTCGATGAGTGGAAGTCGGCGCTTCTGATAGGCGACGCGCTCCAGGCCGTCGCCGAACCAACGACGTAAGCGAGACTCCTTCCTTCGCCCAGACGTTTCCCTCGGCTTTTGTCCGGAAGACCCGCGAAGAGCTTGACGCCAACTCCGGCTTATCGCTATATAGGGCCGCACCTGCTCAGCAGCCGGAGGCCACAATGAAAATACCTCCTGGCGTCTCTGCCGCCGATTTCGCCAAGGCCATCGACGAGTTCCGCAGCGTCGTCGGCGCGGATTGGGTCTTCACCAAGGACGAAGATGTCACGCTCTACCGCGACGCCTACTCCATTCTCTGGAATCAGCCCGGCGAGATGGTCGCATCCGCGGCGGTCTGTCCATTGGAGGTCGAGCAAGTCCAGGCGGTGATGCGCGTCGCCAATCGCTACAAAATTCCGATCTATCCCATTTCGACCGGCAAGAATCTCGGTTACGGCGGCTCGGCGCCAAACTATTCCGGCAGCGTGGTCCTCGATCTCAAGCGTATGAACCGCATCCTCGACGTGAACGAGTCCAACGGCACCGTCCTCGTCGAGCCGGGCGTCAGTTACTTCGACCTCTACCGCTATATCCAGGAGAAAAATATCCGCCTGATGATCGACGTCCCCGATCCGGGTTGGGGGAGCTTGGTCGGCAACGCGTTGGATCACGGCGGCGGCTATCTTCAGGCAGCTTTTCGCAACCACTTCGATTCACATTGCGGCATGGAAGTTGTGCTGCCCTCGGGCGAACTGCTCCGCACAGGCATGGGCGCGCTGCCCAATTCCCAGACCTGGCAGGAGTACAAGTTCGGCGTCGGCCCCTGGATCGACGGCGTGTTCAGCCAGTCGAATTTCGGCGTCGTGACGAAGATGGGTTTCTGGCTGATGCCGGAGCCGGACGCGGTGCTGATCGGCAACATCGACGCCTACAAGCGCGAGGATCTGCCGGCGTTCATCGACGTGCTGAACTACGTCGAGAACACCGGCGTCTCCAACGGCATGCCTTTTCTCGCCAGTCGGCTCTATGGCGGCTCGACGTTCATCCTGCGCGACCCGAAAGTTGTCGACTACGTGCAACGCCTCGGCGCGGAACCCTCAGATGAGGAACTCCAGGCCTTCGGCCGAGCCAACGGCATTCCCATCTGGACCGTTCAACTGAAGTTCTATGGTGCCGAGAAGGGAATCCGCGAGAACTGGGAATATTGCAAAGCGAAATTCGCCGAACGCGTTCCGGGGACGCAGGCCGGCGAGCCGAAGCTCTGGAAGCTACCTCTCAAGCCCGAAGAACGCGACCAAGTTCACAAGCCTACGTTCGGAATTCCAAGCCTCGAGATGTTCGTGCGCGGCGCCCGGTCGGAGACGCATCCCGTGCCCGACTGGGGCCACATCTGGTTCGCGCCGATCATCCCGCGTTCGGGCGAGGCCGTCTTCGAAGTGAACCGCGTGGTCACCAAGATTCTTGCGGACTACGACCTCGTCGATAGCTACCGGCGCGTGCGCTTCAGCGTGCCGACCACCTACTGGAACCGCTCCTTCATATTGATCTACGGGTTTGGCGTGACGCGCGATCCGTTGAAGGACCGCAAGACGCTCGAGGGCCTGAAGACGCTCATCTCCGAGTGCGCCAAGCACGGCTGGGGCGAGTACCGCGCCGCTCCCGCGCTACAGCAGTCGGTGATGGACGAATACTCCTTCAACAATCACGCGTTGCGGCGCTTCCACGAGACGCTGAAGGACGCGATCGACCCCAACGGCATCCTTGCCGCCGGCCGCTACGGCATTTGGCCCAAGCACCTGAGGGGATAGGGAAGCAGACACCGCGCGTCTTAAAGGAACTGAATCCCAGCACCGACGGTCGCGTTGTTTCGTGTGTCAACTGCCATCAGGAAATCCGCCGCGGTGCAGCACCATAGGATAGTGCGGCAGCGTTTCGGGTTTGCGCACCGAAGCTCGCCACCCCTCGGCGTAAGGATCCAACCCGCGGAACAGCGGCGACGTATGCGCCGTGGGCTCGCCGACCAACCGCTCAAGCAACTTTCGAAGCGTGCGGACGCAGTCCTTGCCAAAGCGCGCTCGCCAGCGCTCTTCGCGCGACTGCCGGCCGGGTCCGTCTCTACCACCGCGACGTCTTTCTTCCGAAGGATGCCCATCGCCATGCTGATCGCCTCCTTTGACACGCCTATCAGCAGCGGCAGGTCCCGGACCCGCACTCCTTTCTCGTTGAGTACGCGCAAAACGTTGGCGCTGATCGCGAGCGACAACTCCGATTCGCGCTCGAACTCGATGGCGAACGCCAGCAGTACCCGCGACAGCAGCGCCGGCAGAGGCAGACGCGCAACGCCACGATCCTCGCGTTCGGCCGGCGCACTCCGCTCGGGATCCGGCCCTTTGCTGAACAGCCCATAGCTCAGGATCGGGAGGCAGTCGGGTAGCTGGCCATCAATCTGGCTGATCAGCGCCCACTGTGATTCCCGAAGCTGGTCGATCTCGTCCTTGCCGAGCCGCTCCTGCCAGCGCTTCTCGATGGCGCCGAACAGCGGCCGCCATATCTCCTGGGCGTTCCGGCCTGCCGGCGTCGCGCGAATCACCCAGTCGGAGGGCGGCGGCTTTGGTCGCTTGTCGGCCGGATCCGGTGCGACGGTGACGTACCCCCACCTCTCCATGCCGTTCAGGTTCGTGGTCGTGCGGGCGAGCTCTTCAAGCTCCACGAGGTGCACACCCTTCTCGCCGACGAACTGCATGCAGTTCGACTACATCACGAGTGACACAAGCCACGGCACGCGGAGCGAGCCGCCCGTTCGGCCATGCTTCGTCGTCCGATGCGCCATTCGATGTTCGGACTCGTTGTCGAACTCGATTGTGAATGCGACCAGCACGTGGGAAAGGAGCGTCGGCAGCGGCAGACCAGAAGCCGCGCCGCCGAAACCGGTGCGCTGTTCGGTTTTACTTCGCGATTGCATCGAGGATCAAGCGCCGAAAGATACTACACGAGAGACCGGTTACTGGCGCGGCCCCGCGGGCATGTTCTTCACCAACCAACCGGTAACGCCCTTGGCGTAGGCTTCCGCGATCGGGCCCGGCGTCAGATAGTGGCTCGCGCCCGGGACCCATATCAGGTCGCGCTGCGGCGACGCCGTCAGGCTGTTGTAAATCGCCGTGGCATTCGGCGGAAAAGAAATCTCGTCCTTCTCGCCGTGGATCACCAGCGCCGGCACCTTGATCTGCGGCCCGTATTTGATCGAGCTAGGCGAGCTCTTGTCGCTCGGCGCGCCGAAAAAGCTGATCATGGACTGCGCCGTGCCCATGAAAGACCGGCCGTCCGGAAACCAGTTCTCGAACGCCATCGGCTCCTGCCCCTTGCCTTGCGCCACCAGCTCGCGCGCGTGCTGGAGCCAGTCGTCGAGCCGCTTCCTCTCCGCCGGGGTCGAGCGAACCTGAAACTCGAGATAGGGCGACGGGATCGACGCGATGAAGCCGACAGCCTTAACCGCCGGCTCGTTCCGCTCGGCCATGTACTGCGCCGTGCGCGGCCCGCCGAGGCTGATCCCAAAAATCGCGATGCGCGTGTAACCCGCCGCTTTGCCGTAGGCGACGAAGGCGGCGATATCCTTCACCGCGTCCGAGTATTCCGCGTAAGGATAGTTGTAGGCGGCGCGCATGTTGGCGATCAGGAAGCCGTAGCCCTTGTCCGTCAGCGCGTTCGCCATCGGATAGTAGTCGTGCGAAGGGATCAGCGCCGCACCCGTCGTGGCGCCGGGCACCAGGATCACCAGCGAATCGCCGCGCGTCTGGGGCGTCCAGAGGAGCCCGTTCAACGCTTGCTTGTCTTCCGTCTCTACTCGAATGAGATCCAAGGTGCTACCTCCGCGAGCAATCGGCATCATGGTGAGCGAAACCAACGTGGCCAGAAGAAACCCGGCCCACCACCTCCGACCGCTTTGCTTTTTGATTGGACGCATGATGACTCCACGATGACTTCGCGCCGACCGCCGAATGGCACTGACTATATGCCATTCGAGCCCGTTCGATCAACTGCGCCGCGCTAAGGGTGGTGGCTCAGCTTGAACTCAGGGACACTTGTCCACGTTTATCGGGAGCGGATCAAACCCAATAGACCTGTGAGACAATGCGCGGACTTCCATGAAATATCAGCACCGCGTCTTGGGGCTCCTCTCGTTGTTGTCGATCATCACGTACGTCGACCGCGTGTGCATTTCGGTCGCCGGACCGCGAATACAGGACGACCTCCACATCAGCCCCGAAGCATGGGGATGGGTGACGGGCGTATTTGCGCTGTCTTATGGCCTCTTCGAGATCCCAACCGGCGCGTTGGGCGACCGGATTGGGCCGCGCAAGGTCCTCACCAGGATCGTGCTGTGGTGGTCGGTGTTCACGTCTTTGACTGGCGCGGTGTCAAACTATTTTCTTCTCCTTCTGATCCGGTTTTGCTTTGGCATCGGAGAGGCTGGCGCGTATCCAAACGCCGCGGCGGTCTTGGCGCGCTGGATTCCGGCCAGGCACCGGGCGCGCGCTTGGGGAATTGTGTGGATGACCAGCCAGATCGGTGGCGCGATTTCGCCCCTGCTTGTCGTTCCGATCCAGGAGCGCTACGGGTGGCGGGCGTCCTTTTTCGTGTTTGGTGTTCTGGGATTGATCTGGGGCGGTGCGTGGTACGGGTGGTTTCGAGATTCTCCGGCCGAGAAGCCCAAAGTGACCCAAGCGGAGCGGGACGAGATCGGCGACTTTTCCTCTGGCGCCCGCCACGGCATGCCGTGGGGCATCGCATTAAAAAGCGGCAATCTTTGGCGGGTCATGGCCACGGCTGCCTGCTATGTGTATGCCCTGTATTTCTTTCAATCCTGGTTCCACACCTATCTTGTGAAAGGACGCGGCTACGGCGAAAACGAGCTATGGCTTTCGTCGCTGCCCTATCTGGTTGGCGCCTGCGCGAACGGTCTCGGAGGAGTTACGAGCGACTGGCTGGTACGCGCGTTCGGCCTGAAAACGGGGCGTCGAATCTCAGGATTGGTGGGGCTCGGCACCGCAACGCTGTTCATGGTGGCAACCATTCTGACGACAAGCGGCGCGTTGGCCTTGGTTTTCCTGTCGCTCGTTTACGGTGGAATGACATTCCAGCAGCCTGTCATTTGCGCGGTTTGTCTGGATATCGGCGGGAAGCACGCGGGCGCGGTTATGGGGTTCGGGAATAGCGCCGCCCAGGCCGGTTCGCTGGCGTCGTCGGTCGCGTTCGGATACTTGGTGGAGCGCTACGGCAGCTACAACGCACCATTGATTCCGATGGCGGCAGTGCTTTCCATTGGCGCGCTGTTGTGGTTATGGATCGATCCAACGAGAGAGCTTTTCGCCGAAAAGATCCAGATCGTCGGCGCCGTGGCCGGACAATAGTTGGTTCGTGTGCTTTCGCGGGCGAGAACCGCGTCGATCACCCACGACCGCCGAAATGGTAGTGAGTCAGTCTGAAGTCAGCGGCAGTCCGAAGCAGTTTCGGAATCGCCAAATTCGTGCCAAGTTCATCTACATCCACTTGTCGATCGATGCGCTCCTGCCGTGGCGCATGTTCGCCACCTGGAAAAAAGCATTGGCCTGGCCGCCGCAAACGACGAAGTTGATGTCCGTGGCCCTGGGGAAAAAGGGGATCAGCGTGTCTTCTGGAACCTTGTACCAGGTGGCATAGGGCTCTCTTCCCTGCAGCGCGAGCGGATACAAGTGAAAGGAGGCTAAGAAGGACTCCCGAAAGTCCTTCGCCGTGCGCACCGTGTTCTTCCACAGCCAATCGGAGAGCTTATCCTTGGTGTCGTATCCCTGTTCGGCCAGACGATTTGCCACGAGCGGGTCGCAAATCACCAGCGCACCGGACCCGCCGACCACGGATTGGAACATGAAGCTGATCTGTTCGTCGAACATCGCAATCTGGGCTCCCGCGCCCTTCGCGCCGTGACCCTGGCGGATGTCCGGCCCGTCGAATATACTCACGACGCTTTCCTCGAGCTTGAATCCAAACTGCACGTGCAGGGGAGTCCAGGGGCTGTTCTTCTCGTCCTCCGCAATAACGCAGTTGTTGTAGTCCAGCTGGTTGCCCTGCCCACCTTGATAGGTGTCGCCGGGTATACCGCCGTTGGTGAGATTCTTGCCCATCAACGTCCATGATCGCCCAATCGTAGCATTAGACTGCGCGAAGGGGCTGAGCGCGCCGAGACCGTAATTCATGTTGAGCTTGTCGCGGATGGGGCCGTTGATCACGATCGAGGTGCTCGACGACGTCGTAGAACCGAAAAGCCCTAATGGGCCCACAGACGCCATGGTAAGCACCACCGGGAAAAATTCCGGCCTGCATCCCGCCATCACTGCGTTCACAGCGACCTGCCCCACCGTGTACCCCCAGCGCGCGGACGTATAGCCCACACCTTGCATCGCCGTCCTGAGCACTTCATCCGGACTGTGGCTCGTGCCCTTCAGCATCGCTTCTACTTTCTCTTCAGTGGGAATGATGATCGGCATGTAATCCGTCATTCCATTATTCATGAAGATTTCTTGCAGGTTATCCGCGGTGTCCGGACCGTAGGTAGCCGGTCCCGCCGCAATTGATTGCATCCCGGTCTTCTTCTCGTCCGCCGAAAGCGGCACGGTCAGGTCGTCAATGATCTCCTTCATGATCTGTTTCCCCGATACCGGGTCGGGATTTACCAGATATGCCGAGAGTTCCTCGTCTGTCTTGCCCCCCACAGGGTGAGGAGTGAACACTTGACGTAAGTGCGGCATGCCATCCCTTGCCGCAGTGAGGTTCGCCAATTCCGTGTAGGCCCTGGTGCACATCGGAATTGCAGGGACGCCCATCTTTTCCATCGTTACGCAGTGACTCACGGTCGCTGGGGCGCAGCCTCCTCAATGCCCAATGGCCATAACAGTCGCGTAGGCGTTTGCCTTGATTTCCGCCCAGAGCTTTGGGTCATCCTCGGCATACCCCCCGGCCTTCTTCCGGAAGACGGTCTTGACGCTGGGCATGTTCTGTTGAAACCAGGCCTGCATTTTTTTTAGGAGCGTCTCGCCGCCAAAGAAACTAGTGGCGTCGACCACGTAGATGGTCTTCCCATCGAGGGAGCTGGCGCGAGGAGCCATGGAATAGAGCTGTATAGCCGGTGGAGTTCCTTTGGGACTGAGCGCCGTAAACTTCGGTTCGCTTCCCGCACCGCTCTGCACGCCTTTTTTCTTTTGTTCCGCCTCCACCCGGGAACTCGCCAGAAGCGCCGGAGACATACCCAGCAGCGACAATAATTTTCGTCTGTTAACTTTCATGGATGAACCGCCTCCTCGATTTTCCTCGCATCGTCGAATTCAGATCACGGCAAACTAAAAGCAACAAAGCAGTTGCCCGAGGCTCCGATCAGATATTGTTTGCCATCAACTTCATATGTAATGAGATTTGATTCAGAAATTGTTCCGCCTACCGTAAATTCCCACAACAGCTTGCCACTTGCGGCGTCGAGCGCGAAGAAATTCCCTTCGTCACTTACAGAGAAGACAAGGCCGCCCGCAGTCGCAAGCGTGCTGGTCTCCGCAGGGGCAAGCATCCGGTACTCCCACTTCATCTTGCCGGTCATCACGTCAAGGGCGCGAATTGCACCGTAGGAGTCATCTGCAGAAAGAGCGTTTCGTCCGCCTCCACCGAAGTCGGGAAAGTGGACTTTCGGCTGGCCTGCTACGGTATACGCGCCAATTTCACGGGCTGACACGTAGAACAGTTTTGTCTGAGGGCTGTAGGACGGGCTGTTCCAATTCGTGCCTCCATGACCATCGGGATAGACCAAACTCCCTTCAGGAGTTGGCTCTGTGTTGGGCAACGAAATGGGCCTCCCCTTCTCGTCGAGCCCTTTGGCCCAGGTTTGTCGCACGAAGGGGACGCCGGTCACGTATTCGCCCGTTACACGATCCAGAACGTAATAAAATCCATTGCGGTTCGCCAGTGCCAAGAACTTTCCGGGTTTGCCGTCCACCGTATCGTCGAACAGCACGGGAACTTGGATCGCATCCCAGTCATGCGTGTCGTGAGGCGTAAACTGAAAATACCACTTCATCTTTCCCGCGTCGGGATCGATGGCAAGCACTGAGTCCGAGTACAGGTTGTCGCCCTCCCTGTTATGGCCGTTGTAATCGGGAGCGGGATTTCCGGTGGTCCAATACAGCAGGTTCAGCTCCGGGTCATAAGATCCGGTGCCCCATGTCCCTCCACCGCCAGTGCCGGACATGTCTTTTCCCCAAGTTTCCGAGCCACGCTCGCCCGGACTCGGAATGGTCCATACACGCCAGAGCCGGTTGCCCGTCTTCGCATCGTAGGCGTCCACGAAACCCCGAATCCCAACGTCTCCTCCGGAAATCCCCACAATGACTTTCCCATTCAGCACGCGAGGCGCCCCCGTCATTGCGTATCCCTGATCATTCTCGTCAACGTGGACGCTCCATTTCACGGCGCCTGTCGTGGCGTCCAGCGCTACAAGGTGCGCATCGAGCGTTTCCACGTAAACCGTATTATTGAAAACGGCTACTCCGCGATTCGAACGATGCACTCCAATGGTGTAAATCCTTTCCGGAAGATGAGGCGTCCAGCTCCAGATCTTAGTACCCAGGCGCGCATCCAGAGCAGTAACCGTGCTCAGCGGTTCCGTGACGTACATGATTCCGGACACCACGACGGGAGATGATTCAAACGGCGGAAGAGGGTGATTGGGCTGGTAGATCCAGGTCGGCTTGAGACTATGAACATTTGCTCGGTTTATCTGCGTAAGCCTCGAAAACCGCTGCGACTTATAATCACCGCCGTACATCAGCCAGTCTTGAGGCGTGCTGTCGGCGTGCAGCAATTGTTCGTAGGACACATCTTGTGCCAGTAATCTCGCGGGAGCCGACAAAAGTGAAAAAACAATCACAAGCGCATACAGGAAGGTTTTCATTGTGCGCTCTTCAAACTCATAAGATAGGCCACCAAGTCATCTAACTGCGCCGCAGACAAGGTGTCCTTGAAGTTCGGCATGAAACTCTTCCCAGGCTCCTTTTCCAAGGAGCGCAGTCCAGGCTTCCAGAATCCGTGAAATTTTCCGGCGGCATCCTTCAGGACAATCGTGAACGAGTCTTCACCAACACGCACGCCTTCGACGACGCGTCCGTCCTTTTCGACAGCGCGGTACATCAAATATTGAGTCCACCTGCTGCCAAAGGGGCCATCTCCCACCTGGGGCAAATTCGCGCCGGGTTCTTGCAATCTCGCCTTCAAGTTCGTGGCTCCGCGCATAGCGCCAACTTGGGTCAGCTCGGGACCGATGCTGCCGCCTTGGCCGGCGATCATATGGCAAGCCGGGCAGCCACTGGAGTTGTAGAGAGCTTCGCCCTTCTTGGGATTGCCCGTTGCTTGCCCGGAGGTTGTTGTGCTGTCCAACGTTCGGATATAGGCCACGATATTTGCTGCTTCTTTTTCCGAGACGGTGGAAGATCCCGGCATTGCCGTGCCCGCGATTCCTCTCCGGATGATATCTTGCACCGCTCGATCGCCTAATCTGGCTGGAACACCGCGAAGATTAGGACCGTCTCCACCGCCGGCATCCGCTCCGTGGCACCCCGAGCAGTTCTGTGCAAATAGACGCTTGCCTTGTTCAAGATCAGCCGGCGCGGCCGGCGGGGCCGCAGAAGCGGGAGAGATCTGCGCAGTTTGAGATTCTTGGCCCGCGGCCTGAGAATCGTGAAACGCATTCAAGGTCAGAGTCCACGCCATGAAAACCAAAGCGACAAGCCGGAAGCACCTGACTGCATTCACACAACCCCCCACTCACCCTTTGCCTGTCCCTCGCCAAAATTCTCGCCGGCTCTGAAATGAATAACATAGAGGCCGCCCCGCCGCCAGCGTTCCGTTATAACTCCGACCATGTTCAACGTCGATCCAACGCGGGAGCTTTTCGCCGAAAAGACCCGGATCGCGGGCGCTGTGGCCGGACAATAGTTGGTTCCGTCGTTGACTTGATTTGAGACGCAACCTAAGATGTGGGGCCAATGGTAGCTCCCGATCCCCTCGTCGGCAAGGCCGTGTCGCATTACTGTATGGTCGAGAAGCTGGGCGGCGGCGGGATGGGTGTCGTGTACCGCGCCGAACACACCACTCTGGGTCGCGCCGTCGCGCTGAGGTTTCTTCCTGATGAGGTTTCCGGCGACAAGCAAGCCCTCGAACGATTTCTCCGCGAAGCGCGCGCCGCGGCCGCATCGAATCATCCGCACATCTGCACGGTCTATGAAATCGGCGAACATGATGCCCATCGCTTGATCGCCATGGAGCCTCTGCAGGGCCAGACCGTGAACGCGGCAGTAGTCCGCCTATGCGCAGCGGGCGTATCCGCCAAAATAGGCAGGACTGAAGAGGCACGTGAGATCCTCCAGGAAGTTGAATCGGCGTGGAAGCCGGGTGATCCTCGTCTCACTTTATAGGGGGCGTTTACGCGGAGTTAGGCGGGAGGATGCGGCCTTCGAGTGGCTGGAGAAGGCGTTTCAAGAGCACGAGAGTTTCATGGTGCAACTCAAAGTCCATCCGAGCTCAGCGGCCTGCGCGAGGACCCGAGGTTCGACGCGCTCGTGAAACGCATCGGCATCCCCGACTGATCGGCCTCGCCCATCACGGTCATAAGTGCCCCCGACTAAGAGAGCAAATCGAAGACGTTCTCCGCGTTCGTCTGGTATAGCTTGTTCTTGTCGGCGTCGCTAATCGGAAGATCGTCGGTGACCTTCACTTCCTCCGGGACAAACTGATAGGGATAGTCCATCGCGTAGAGCACGCGATCGACGCCGAGCACTTTCTGACAGTAGAGGATCGGCGGCTCCCAGGCCATGCCGCTTGTCGTCACCCACACATTTTCCTTCAGATAGTCGCTCGGCTTCTTGTTGAGCTTCTTCACGTTCGCGTATCGATTCGACGCCGCGTTCGCGCGATGGAAAAAGTCGAGCCGGAAAAACCAGTAGGGAAGTCCTTCGCCGAGATGCCCGACGACCATCCGCAGCTTCGGGAATCGGTCGAACACGCCGCTCAGCACGATCCGCAGCACATGCAGGCTCGTCTCCACCGCGAACCCGTAGATCGCGCCCTCGAGTCCCCACTCCGCGAACGGCGCGTACATCCGCGCGGAAGGCGTGCTCGGATGCAGATAGATGGGAACGTCCAGCGCTTCGGCCGTCGCGAAAATATCCCAGAATTTCGGATCGTCGAGGTACTCGCCCTGCGTTTGCGAGTTGATGATCGCGCCTTTCAACCCCAACTTCCGCACGCTTCGCTCGAGTTCGTTCGCCGCGCCCGCGGGATTTTGCGGTGCGATGGCCGCGAGCCCTGAAAACCGGTCTGGATGTTTGCGAATCGCCTCCGCGAGTTGATCGTTGAACGTCGCTGCCAGCGCGGTTCCCGTGGCCGCGTCGAAAATCTGCACGCCGGGGTTCGTCAGGCTCAGGATTTGCCGGGCGATGCCGGTTGCGTCCATGTCGCGGATGCGCTCTTCGCCGATATCCGCGAGGCGCGCGGCGATGCCTTTCGGCCGCGGGCTGTCGCCGAGAAAATATCCCCACTGACCGACGAAGCCGGGGTCCAAATTGCCTCCACCTTGAAGCAAAAGATTCTTCCATAGGCGAAGCAATTCTGGCGGCGCAAACGCCTCTTCAGCGGCAATTCTGTGCCAATTTTGCGCGTTTTTTGCCACCAAGGTCGCCGTCTCTGTCAGGGTTGCGCTCACGGGACCGAACCTCCTCCAAAAGACGATACACCGTAGCCGCGTCCGGCAGGGAAGTCAATTGCATGCGTCGGTCAGTCATTCATGCGGCAGCAGCGGGCTGGCGCAAGCGGCCCGATCGAGGCCACCTCGCCATTGCATTCCCACCGGAATTCTGTTACTATGTGGTTGCGTTTGTTGCTCTTGTGATGATCTTGACGCGCTCTCGAAAAGGCTGCCGGGCATTCGCCCGACGGCCTTTTTTCTTGCGCGCCCAGTGAGCGAGGGCACGAATAGCATCCCTGGCGGCTAATCGTCGCCTTATCAAATACCTAGGAGCAACAGAAGTGAGCAGAGAGCAAGGTACAGTCAAGTGGTTCAACGCAGCAAAGGGCTACGGGTTCATCCAACGCCAATCCGGTGAGGACGTCTTCGTGCACTTCTCGGCCATCCAGGCCGACGGGTACAAGAGCCTCAACGAAGGGCAGGCGGTTGAATTCGAAGTCAAGCAGGGTCCAAAGGGCCTTCAGGCCGAGAACGTCGTCGGCCTCTAGCGCCTTCCTGGACGACACCTTCAAGTTCGAGCCAGGAATCGAGAGTCAGGGCCGGAGCGCTGGATCAACCGGCCCTGAACTCGCAAGTTGTGACTCCTAATCTTACGCGTTTGCTTTCATCCGGAGGAGGCACCTGTGCAGATCCTGTCCGAAGGCCAGACGATTCGTCATCAGCAGTACGGCATCGGTACGGTCACCGAATCCAACGTCGAACGCACCACGATCGACTTCGACGATCACGGCGTGAAAAAGTTCGTCACCTCAATCTGGGTCGCCGAACTGGTCGGCGAACCGCCCGCGGGTCGCCCGGCGCGCCGCCGCGGCCGCCGCAAATCCGCCAAGAAGTAACGACCCGGCGAGGATCCTCGTCGCGAGCCTCGAGTCGGGATTCCGCGGCGCGCCGCAATGCGGAGGACGGAAGTGCACAAGATCTGGTTATGGTGGGCCGCTCTTTCAGACGGCGAAAAACTGCTTCTCTTCGTCCTGTGTATTGTTTTCGTGGTGTGGGCGGCAAGGCGCATGCTGCGAAGGGTTCCATAGCTCGCGCAGGCCCGTTTGGTTTTCGCCGAACCGAAACGTTTCGAGCAGATCCCGCGTCTCCCAGATAGTTTTGACGGCGCGCGATCCGCACCTCGAGGGCCCTGGCGTTGAGCGCGCGGCGGCAAGGACGGCAGTGAACTTGACGATTGGGTGGCCGCCGAGCGCGAAGTGCTGCCGGAGCTAGCCGCGCACGTCAGCCAGTCGGACGGAATCGTCTACGCGCTGGCCAGCATGCCCGGCGTCACGGCTGCGGAGGTTTCCGTGAGAGTCGAATCGGAATGGCTCGTGATCCTCGCGCATTCGAGCGGTTCAGGGCGATCCGCGGCGCAGTCATTCCACGTGATCGAATTGCCCGCGGCACTCGACCCGGCCCGGTCGGTTGCGGTTCTGTCGGGGGGCCTGCTCGCGATTCACATGCCCAAAGCGGAGACGCCTTCGGAATTGCCGTCCTCAGCGCGGCGACCTCTGGTTGTGTAGCCGCCGGGCGCCATACAGGCTAGCGCGCCGCCGCTCGCCGCGAAGTCCACCACCACAATGCGACGCCCGCCAAAATCGACACCAGGCTGGCCGCCTGAGCATTCGTCATGCTCAGGAACGATCGCGGATTGATGCGGATGAACTCGACAAGAAACCGCGCTACACCCGTCAGCACGAGGTACGCCGCGAAGACGGTACCGCTCTTCAGCCGGCGCCCCCCAAGGCGCCAGAGGAACCAGGCAATGAGGCAGGCGACGATCAATTCGTAGATCGGCGTCGGGTGGACGCGCTCGGTCGTCGGCACAAGTCCGTGCGGGAAGCCCATGCCCCAGGGGAGGGAAGTCGGGATGCCGTAGTCCCCGTCGCCGGAAAGCAGGCAGCCGATGCGCCCGATCCCGTAGCCGAGAGCGGCCGCTGCTGAGCCCGCGTCGAACGCATCGAGCAACGGAATTTTGTGCCGCCGCGCGACCCACACGAACGCCGCGAATCCTGTGATCAGCCCGCCGAACCACGCGAGTCCGTAGCGGCTGAGAAGCTGCCCGACTGGATCGGCGAAAAGCTCGCGCGGCGTCTCGAGCGCGTGGTAGAGCTTCGCGCCCACGATCCCTGCGAGGCAGGGAATCGCGATGAGCATTTCCGCCGCGGCCGAATCTCTCGGCGCGAGCCCGCGCCGCGCGAGGTCCCCTCGCAGCACGTAATACGCCGCCAGCATCGCCACCGCGACCATCAGCCCGAACGTCGGGATCAAAACCGGCCCGAGATGTATGAACGGCATCATCGCAATGGTCTCTAACTCTCCCCGCTTGCCCGGGAACTGTCAACCCGCTTTGCTTTCCGCAGCGGGTGTATACTCCGGCTGCTCTAGGATGGGCAAATCAGATGCGTATGCTGCTGCCAAAAGTTGACTCCGTAAGCCCCAGCGGGTCCGGAACAGCCATGGCACGGTCAAAGCGCTGCGACTGATAAGCCAGAAACGCCTCGCGCCCAAGCTGATTCCACGTCACATGGTCGTGATGAAAATAGAAACCTATCGCGAGCCCAAATAGCAAAACGGCGATGATTCTACCAACCAGATTGGGTTTTTTCATTTCGGTCGGCCCCCATTCTGCCCCCTCCGATCCAATTGACTACGTCGATGGCTCCTCGGCTAGTCTGATGGGATACCACATCGAATCGCAGGCGCTCATCACACACTAGCCGCGAAACTACCGCTTGAAACCCGGGAGGCAAAAGGCGCATCGTATTTATAGGGTCGGAAGAAGGGTGGCGACGATGACGCTCTCAGCCGCGCGTGTTTCGTCCCGGACCAGGTTTTTTCTCGGAGCAGTAGCCGCCGCGGCGCTCACTCTTGCGCCGCAGGCCGCGCTTGCGCAGCATGGGGGCGGCGGGCACGGCGGAGGCGGTGGCGGCCACTTCGGCGGTGGCGGGCACTCCGGCGGGAGTTCCGGCGGCTCGCACGCATCGGCGCCCGCACCTGCATCGCATTCGAGCAGCGCGCCCGCCGCGTTCGTCCGGCCACCATCGGCGCCTGCAACCCAGACCGACGCCCACAACAGCGTTAGCAATAATTTCAGCGCAGGTTCGCGCCCCCTTTCGTTCAGCAGCACGCATCCAGGACCGGTCGCATTTGCCGGCGGCGATGCGGCCGCAAGCACATCGGGTACCGCCGTCCCGCACGTGACGATCGGTTTCCCGCCGTCGGGTGAGTCGGACACCGAGCACTCGCAGCTGCTGGTTGACGGCGGCCCCTTGAGCTTCTCCGGCCAGGGCCACGAGATCTGGCAGAACTCGCCGGGCGTCACTCCGGGCCTGGCCGCCGCGCCGAGGAGCGCACTTGCCGTTTCGCGTCCCGCCGCGAATGAGCTCCCGGCGCAGCCGCGGATGTTTCCGCCGAGGCGCTTTCTTCCGGGCCCGATCTTCGCTCCGGGATACGGCGGCTTTTTCGGCCCTGGATTCGGATTTTACCCGTTCTTCGGATTTGGTTTCGGGGGCTGCGATCTCTTCTTCTGGAACGTCGGCTGCAACGCCCTGGGTTATTGGGGCCCCTATTCGAGCGGATACTATCCGTCAGACATGTACCTTGGGGCCGGTGGATACGGCGGCACGGACGCGGGGCCGGACACTTCGCAAGGCTACGGCGCGTACGCGCCGCAGAATCCGCCGTCCGATAATTCGGGAGCCACGGCGGCCACCCAGGTCGTGACGCTCTATCTAAACGACGGCACAAGCTTCGCGGTGACAGACTACTGGGTCGCCGACTACAAGCTGCACTACGTCACGGAGGATGCCCGCGAGGGCGCGCTCGATCTCGATCAGATCGACGTGCAGCGCACCGTGGACGAGAATGCGTCGCGCGGCGTCACGTTCACGCTGAAGCCCGCGCCCGCTGCGGCGCCGGATTCTTCGCCCGCTCCGCGGCCGTAAGAGAGAACCCTCGCTCACGTTTTTCGCTCGGAATGTCGGTGCTCGTCGCATCGCTACCTTGGACGATTTTTTCTTACCAAAAAAGTACTCCACAAGTTCTTCTCTCAAAGCGTAAAAACTTTTTGGTTATCCTCGCTTTCCGCCTGAACGGTCGAAAGTAGAAATCGCCCGCACGATCTCCTGGCAGACGATCTACGGAACGGCTCCGTCCGCGATCAGCGTCGTCCTGCAAACGGCGACGAACGACGTCGATTCGCAGTACGCGACCATCGACACGTCCACAGCGACCGCCGGGGAATCGCGCACGGTCACGAACGTTCGCGGCAACTTCATCCGTGCGAAGGTCTCGTCGATCACCGGCGGCTCCGGCATCATCGTCCAGATTCTTGGGCGACCTTCGTTACCGCGGATGTAGTTCGATCTCCCGAACGGGGGCAACGATGATGAGCCGATGCCTGGTCGCGCTTACCCTGGCGATTCTGGCTGCCCCGCTCCCTGCGCAGGATGCTGCCACACCTGATTTCTCCGGCACCTGGATCCTTAACCTTGCGAAGAGCAAGCTTGGGGAACAACCAACCATTGGTTCGGAGACAATCGTGATCACGTGCTCCGGCACAACGATACAGTTTGACACCACCATCGACGAGAAAAAGCAGCAGCCGTGGATATACACTACGGACGGGAAAGAACACCTGTTCGAGGAGGTGCCGGGAGGCGACGAGGTAGCGAAAGCAACCTGGGAAAAATCCGTCCTCGTGATCCGGTCGATCGGCCGTACAACACTCCTTCTTTTCACTTCACCGACCGCTGGACGCTATCCGCCGATGGTCGCACTCTGACGCAGCGCAATGACAGACCCAGGCAGGTTTTCGTTTACGACAAGCAATAGCCCCGCCCGCTGCGCTAGCATAGAGTTGTGATGCTCAAAGGCTGTGCTGTCGCGGTCATGGTTCTCCTCGGCGCGCTCCGTGGCATCGCGCAGACGCAAACGCCGGCGCAAACGACCGCGCCTGCGACGCACAGCGTCACCGTGAAATTCGACTACGACTTCCGGTTCACGCCCCCCTGCACCAAGAAGATCAAGGCGCGCTGCGTCCAGCAGTTCGTCGTCTACGATATTTCCGTGGGCGAAGCCAAACGGACGAAACTTTTCACGATTCCCACACCTGAGCACGCCAAGAAGTCCAGCGTCGCGGTCACCGGCACCAGTCCACAGCTCGTCTTCGAATCCGGTCAGCATCTCCTCGAGGTGGTCGCGCAGTATCCAGACGGCACCGAATCGCAGAAGCGCGCCTGCACCACCTGGATAACCATCCCGTAGAGACTCGGGGAAATCGAAAACATCAATCCGACCATGGGCGACGCGCTCGAAGCCGCGCGCGAAGCCGAGCTGCTCGCGCTCGAGCGGCAGGTGCAGCAGAGAAGAGACTCCGGCGAAGATGACGAATCTTCCACCGGTGAGACTGCGGACGACGGCTCGGGCACGGGTCCGATCCACCGCGCCGAAACCGAGGCCGCCGAGGTCGTGCCGCCGTATCCCGGCCGAGCCGCGCGCGGCTTCGTCGCCCGCGTCCATCGCCAACCGGTACCCGCTCGCGGTGTCATTCCGGATTCGCCGCAGCGAACGAGGAATCTGTCTTCCGTTCCCGCGCCCGAAATCCACGTTTTCTCGGACCACCGCGACCTTATGAATTTCCTCGCCGACGCATTGGCGCAAGGCGCCGCCAACCGCCCGTAACGAACGCCTAATGATCGGGACTGAGCTTTCGGTTACAATTGACGGCGCGGTTACGAGGTCGTGCTTGGTAACGTGGCGCGCACGCGGCGGGTTCGGTCGACGGGGGCGGCATCGCCATCCGTTCGCCGGCAAGTGGCGGAGCAGCTCGATGCCGCGCTATACTGGCATCGCCGTCCTGGTTCTGGCAGCAGCGCTCGTCGGACGCCTTGCCTGGCAGGGCACCCACTACATTTTGCATGGCGCGCAACGCGGAGCGGTCGTGCGATTCGTCGCGCCGGGTCCCGGAAGCAACGCGTATCTCTTCGCGCCGTGGGAGAGCGACGCCATCATTTCGCTCGACGCCGGTGTTCAAGACGCCCGGGCAGGGAAGATGATGGCCGCGGAGATGGACGTCGACCGCTCGGCTTCGATCGTCACCGGCATGCGCCTGCAATCTCGCCTCGCGTCGCCGCCTTTCTTCGAAGTTTCCATCGCCGATCTCGATCGCGTCCTGCAAGGGCACGCGGACGACGAGCGCATGATGGAGCACGTCACGGAGGTGCGCGCAGCGCTCGCCGAGCTTCGTTCGTCGACGAACGTGGCGGACGACCCGACGCTGGCGAGCAAGCCCGATGCGAAGCGCGTCTCGATCGGCGCGCCGCGCGAGCTCGCCGCTGATTCCACGCTCGGCCCGGCAACGCTCGGCAGCAATTATCTCGATGCGACGCTGATGCCCGATACCGCCGAAATCCTGTTACCGCCGGCGTCGCGCTCGATGGCCGATGGCGTGCGCGTCGAGAACCTGACGATTGCCGGCGCGGCGCAGACTCTCGACGGCATCCGTTGGCACAATGTGACATTTGTCGGCACGCACCTGCGCTACGAGGGCGGCCCGCTCGATCTGCGGAACGTCCACTTCGTGAATTGCCGCTTCGGCGTCGGCTCGGACGGGCGCGGCGCGCGCCTCGCCAGTGCCCTCGCCCTCGGCCAGTCCTCCATCACGATCGAATAGCCGCGGCGGCGGGAACGTCAGCTTCGTTTGCCTCCGCGGATTCCGAGAACGATCAATAACGCTCCGCCTGCGAAAGCAAACGGCGCGAACAACGCCCCTGACGGGAAATACGGATTGAACAGCCGCCCCTCGAAGATCGTCGCCAGCCCGACGGCGATCAGCATCAGGCCCATTATCACCACGGCGACGTGTTGAAGGCGCGCGATTCCACGTTTTTCCGTCGACTCGTCCATTGCGCGGCACGATAGCAGAACACACAAGTCCGAAGCGAGAAGCAAATGCCCGGCCGCTACTCAAACAGCCTGGCTGGATCGCACGGCGGGTTTTCTACCCATTTGTCGAAGACGGTTACCATCTTGCCTTTGCGGCGCTGCTGAACGAGGCGATGGAACTGATTCTTGGTGCCATCCCAGTCCTGCAATTCAGACCAGATGAGGACCGGACGGTTGTTTTCCACCTTATATTGCTGGGCAATGTGAACCTGTCCGGCCATTCCTGCTCTTTCGAATGTAAGAATTGTCTTTGCGTCCGGGTCGATCCGGTATCGCGCTTCGGTCAGGTCGGTGAATTCCTGTAATCAAAGCGGCCGGTTGCGGAATTGTAAAGCCAGACGCATCCACTCGAATTTCCGGCCGCGCCGGGGCACGACATGAGATAGATATCTCCTCAGCCGTCGAAATTGAAATCGTCGGTGCGAAACCAGATCAGGTCCTTGCTCGGAGGCTCCATCGCTTCCAGGTCGCAGCTGGCCAAGTGCTGCATAGGTTTGTCCGAATCGCCGCGAAACACTTCGATGTCGGGCAGGGTCGATTCTGCGTTCCCGTATTGATCGTCGGGCCGCACTTCGGGAACTATCTTGAATGTGAACTGCGGAAGATTCGGCCCAATCTCATCACGTTCCAGCGCACGCGGCTGCGCCCATGGGCGTTTTTCGCGCTGGACGACAAATCCCTGCGCGACGAGCTGTTCGAGCTTTTCCCCGACGGCGCGTACGTCGCGTTTGCCGACGACTACTGCGAATCGCGCAACGAAAATATGGATGACCACTGGCGCGCCCTGCACGCGCTGCCCGGCGACGGTTCGAGCGGGCGCCCCGCCCTCGGCGACGTCCTGATCAGCGTGCAGGAGCGCTTCAACACGCTCTCGAATCTGCAAAACGAAACCTACGGCATCCCGCCGATCTACGCCAATAGCGAAGTGCTCGAATTCGATTCGGTGCAAAATCAGACCGCCGAGCCCCGCACTCACTATCCCGCGCGCGCGCGAAGCCTGGCCAGTCGCTCGCCGCGGGATTTTTCCAGCCGGAGCCTGCGCAGGTGCCGCCCGACCTCGCGCAGCACGCCGCGAACCTGATGGGCCCAATCGCGCAATTTCTCACCGGCGCGTTCCCGGCGCTTTTCGGCGGCGCGATGGCGAACCCAGACACCGTCGCGGACTACTCGATGGCGCGCGACCAAGCGATGGGCCGCATCGGGCTTGTCTGGCGGCGCATGAAATTCTTCCACGCGGACATGATGCTCCTCGCCGTCGATTGCTTCCAGCGGAATCGCCCGAACGACGTGGAAGTCACGCTGCTCGGCGCGGGCGCGGCGTTCGAATCGAAATGGATTCGCCTCGCCGACCTGAAAGGCAACCTCTTCAGCCACCCTGAAACCGACGAGCAGTACCCGACGCTGTGGTCGCAGCAGCGCGTCGTCCTGCTGCAACTGCTCGCGATTCCCGACCCGCAGATGCAGGCCGTGATAGCGCACCCGGAAAACATGGCGCTGATCAAGCGGCTGATCGGACTCGAGGAGTTCGTGATTCCGGACGAAGAGTCGCGCACGAAGCAATACCGCGAAATAGCGCAGATGGTCGGCGAAGCGCCCGTGGTGCGCCGCGACGACGCGAGCGGAGTCGAGCTGCTGCCGCCGAGCATCATGCCCGACGAATTCGCGGACAATCACGCCGCCGAGCTCGAAATCTGCATGCGATGGTTTTCGGCCGACGCGGGCCAGGTGGCCAAGATCGAGGCGCCGGCCGGCTACGCCAACGTCCGCGCTCACGCGATGTTCCACCGCGAGTATCTGCTGAAGCAGCAGCGCCAAGCCGCGCAGGCAGCGGCGCAACCGGGCAAGACGCAATAGGGAAGGCTACACCCCGTGGGGCAGCTGCTGGGTCATACAGTGGATCGTGCCGAGACCGAGGACGAGATCGCGGGAATAGATCGGCACGATTTCGCGGTCGAGAAACAGCGACGCAAGCTTCGCGAGCGCGATGCGGTCGGCGGGATCGTTGAACGTCGGGACGAGGACGACGTTGTTCGCCACGTAGAAATTGGTGTAACTCGCTGGCAGGCGCTGCCCGGCGAAATAGACAGGCTCGGGCATCGGCAGCGTTTCGACGCGCAGGGGTTTGCCGTCCTGATCTTTCATCGCGCGCAGCAGCTTCAGATTCTCGTGCAAGGGCGCGCAATTCACCTCGCCGCGGTCGTGCTCGACCACGGTCACTACCGTCGTCTCATCAACGAACCGCGCCAGATCATCCACGTGGCCGTGCGTATCGTCGCCGGCGATGCCGTTCTTGAGCCACAGGACGTTCGTCACGCCCAAATACCGGCGAAAGATTTCCGCGTAATCGTCCTTCGTGAAGCCGGAATTGCGCTGCTGCACCTCGCTCAGCAGACATTCTTCGGTCGTCAGCAGCGTGCCGCGGCCGTTCACATCGATCGAGCCGCCCTCGAGCACCACGCGCCTCCCCTTGTGCATCGGCAGCACGACGCGCCGCTTCAGCCACCGATTCGCCCGCACCACCACGCGCGCGTCTTTCTTGTAATCGTCGTATTTCGCCCAGCCGTTGAACACGAAATTGTTGTACGCCACTTCGCCGCGCGGGCTCACCGCGCAGATCGGTCCTGAATCGCGCATCCATCCGCGGTCGGTGGGGATGTGGAAGAACTCGACCGCGTCGAGCTGTACGCCCGATTTTTCGAGCACCACTCGCGCGCGCTCTTCGGCGTCGCGGTCCTCGACGATCAGAAACACGCGCTCGACGCGCGCCAGGTGCCGGACGATCTCCGCGTACACCCACGGAATCGGCGCGAATTTGCCTGGCCAATCGGTGAGCTCGTGCGGCCATCCGAGCCACGTGGCTTCGTGGGGTTCCCATTCGGCGGGCATGCGGAAGGTGGGCGCAGCGCCGCTCGCGCGCCGCAATCGCGATGATGTGCGCGTTATTTCCCGAGCCATCGGCTGAGGATTGGTTCGTAGGCGTCGATGCGGCGGTCGCGCAGGAAGGGCCAATTGCGCCGCGTGTCTTCGCTCTTGGCAGGGTCGCACTCGACGACGAGCACTTCTTCCTTGTGGTTCGAAGCCTCGGCGACGATCTTCCCGAACGGATCGGCCACGAACGAGTTGCCCCAGAACTCGATTCCGGGATCGCCCGCCGCCGGATTGCTCTCGAGTCCCACGCGGTTCACCACCGCGACGTACACGCCGTTCGCGATCGCGTGGCCGCGCTGGATCGTCCGCCAGGCGTCGAGCTGCGCCGCGCCGAATTCAGCTTTTTCCTTCGGGTGCCAGCCGATGCTCGTCGGATAGAAGATCACCTGCGCACCTTGGAGCGCCACCATCCGCGCGCCCTCGGGGTACCACTGATCCCAGCAGATTTGCACGCCGATCCGGCCGTAGCGCGTGTCGAAATTAGGAAAGCCGAGATCGCCGGGCGTGAAATAGAACTTTTCGTAGTAGAGCGGATCGTCCGGAATGTGCATCTTGCGGTATTTGCCGAGGAACGAGCCGTCCGCATCGATTACCGCGCAGGTGTTGTGATAGATCCCGGCGGCGCGCCGCTCGAAAAGCGACGCAACGATTACGATCTTCTTTTCCTTCGCGACTTTCGCGAGCGCCTCGGTCGCCGGGCCCGGCACGGGTTCGGCGAGATTGAAGAGTTCCGCGTCTTCCGTGCGGCAGAAATATTCACTGCGAAAGAGTTCGTGTGTGCAAACGATTTGCCCGCCGCAGTCGGCTGCTTCGCGGATCTTCGCGCTGACGCGCGCGAGATTTTCCTCTGCGTCTTTCGTGCAGCGCATCTGTATCAGTCCGATCGTGAACTTCTCGGGCATGGCGACATCGTATCACGAGAGAGAAGTACGCGATTCGCGCCTGCGCGCGGAATTGTTGTGCGGCAGCGTGTGCGTGCGGGGAGGGTTACCTCCCCGCGGGATGCGTTTTACAGGTTGCGGTCGATCGCGCTCGCGACGCGCGCGCCGTAGAAGCTTTTCGGCGCAGGCGGCGGAGCGACCAGCCGCACGACGTGCAGCAGGCGATCCGACTGGAACGGCTTGGCCATGCATACGACCGCGCCCAGCTGGTGGCTCGCGGAATAATCGGCGGGCTGCGCCGAGCGCGTCAGCAGGATCACGGGGATGTGCTGCAAGCGCTCGTTTCGCTTGATGATCGCGCACAGGTCGTGGCCGGAGACGTCCGCACATTCCACTTCCGCGACGAACACGTCCGGCACGTTGTTGCGCAGGAACTCGAGCGCTTCCTGCGCCGTCGAGACCACGATGACGACGTAGCCGTCTTGCCCGAGAACGTTGCGTATGGTTTCCGCGCTGCGCGCGTCCGATTCCACCGCGAGTACGGCCGGCCGGCGCTGGGTCTTCTCCTGCGCTCCTGGCGGGAGATCCGACGGGCTGATGCCGGCGCCATACTGCGCCTTGTCCCCGCTCTGCGCTTGCGCCCGCGCGGCGAAAAATTGAACCGCGACGGCGAATTTCCCACCCGGCTGTGGCCGCACCCGCACGATCTCGGCGGCCAGCGCATGGTTTAGTGCGCCTGGGCCGGTCGAGTACGGGAACGTCACGTCGAGCCGCTGGCCCTTGGCGTAGTGGGTCCGCGCGGCGAGGAACAACAGGCCGTCGCGCGAGACGTCCACAGTCGAGCATACCTCTTCGAAATTGGCCGGGAACTCGACGGCGCGGACGTGGAGCTGCGCACTGATCTTCGCGCGGCGCCGACGGCGGCGTTCGATCCCACAGGGACCCTGATTTGCCGACCCTGTGGACTTTGCTGCGCCTGCGGGGGCTGCAGTTGTCGTGCTCATTCAACACCTCAGAACGTATTGCGGGCCGCGGGCGCGTGTGGGGTGCTTATTCCATGCGGCCGGATGGTTGCCCGCTACCCGTAGCTTCGCAAAAGGCTCTGAGCCGGGGAATAGTACCTTGGTGCTATTTTGCTGCCGGTAACTCCGACGCCAACAAGCCAACAACGGCTTCTTCAGAGGTTTTGGCCCTGCCCGCCAGAATCACCTTGTGAATTTCGAGCAGGATTCCATGTGCTTGATCGGAGGTTCCCCTATGCCAGCCACACCCACGGCGCAGCGCGAGGCTGCGCTGGTCCTCGCGCCGGTTTCCGCCCACGAGCGTGCCACCCAGACGCGCCGACGCGGCCGCCGAAACCAATGCCGACACGGTAGGGGCGCGTTTGAAACCCGCCCCTACGAATTCGGTAGACGGGACTCGTCCGCTGAACCCGAAAACCTTCGCCCGGTCTTCGACGCGAACTGCGCGCCGCCTGGCAGGACGCGCAGGCCTACCGCGAAACGTTCGCGACGCCCGAAGAGGGTCCCAAACCGCCTGGCAAGACCTGAGCTACATTGGGCAATTCCCGAAAATCGTGTCTTATTTCGCCGCGCCGAGGAAAAACGCCCAATCCGCGGCATAGGCCGGATCGCCGTTGGCGTCCACCGGCGTGAGCCGTGGCGAATCCATGCTCCCGTGGTACAGGTCAGCTCGAGGATTCATCCCGGAACCGGGCTTCGGCTCGAGCGTCATCACGCGCACACGTGCTCCGGCGGAATTTTCAGCGCCTCGTACGCCGCCTTCATGGCTTCGGCGCGCGATTCCTTCTGGTGATAGGCCGCGTACCAGCGATCGAGCGGCGTGGCGCTCGGCGACGTGACCCACGGCGCCCAAACCTTTGTCGCCTCCACGCGGTCCACCGCGCCTGAAAGCACGATCACGCGCGCGACCTCTTCCTTCTTGGCGATGAACGCCGCCATCCCCGCGCCCTGCGAATGCCCGGCGACGGCGATGCGCGACCAGTTCGGCTGGCCTTTCACGCGATAGCGGCCCCAGCCTTCTTCGTGATGATGCGCGTCGAGATACTCCAAGAGCTTCGTCAGCCGGTTGACGACCGACTCCGCCGGCAGGTCGTCGATGTCTTTCGTGACGTCGTCGCCGAAAACGCGCTTCTGCCGAAACCGGTCCGAGCACGCCGGGTCGGGATTCGGCCCGCAGATCTGCGGAACCGAATCTGTGTTGTTGTATTCCAGATCGATCACGCGGTATCCCGCTTTCGCGCCCGCCTCGATGAACGGCCACCCGCCGGCAGGCGTACCTCCGGTGGGAGGAAAAAAGACGAGCAGGTTGGCGTTCTTCGCGACGGCATTCTTGAAAAGCGCGAGGCTGTTCGCGGTGAAGCGCTTGATCTGCGGGTCCGCGTCGGTTGGGAAAATCGCATGGACCACGCCATCGGCGAGCTGCGGGACCGCCGCCGCTTGCGCGGGCGCCGCGACGACGCTTCACGCGCCGCCCACGGCGAGGCTGAGCACTGCCGCACAAAAAGTGAACCGCCGCATCCGATTCTGCAATGTTGGTTTGTTCATGGCGGCAAGAGTCTACTCCCGTCAAAACCGCCGGAGAAGAGGATCGTTGACCTGCGCACGCCGCTGGCGCTAACATCGGCGGCAGAGAATTCAGGCGCAGCTCGGCGCGCGGGAGGCACAATGAAGAAATCATTCGCGGTGATGACCCTATTGTTGGCGGCGATCTTCGTCGCGCCGGTTGTTAGCGCGCAGGACGACGCTGCGCTTTCTGATCCCGGCGCTTCCGATCCCACACTCGTCGCGGCCGCAGCGAACCCGGTACAGACGATCGCCCCGGCGGACGTCCTGAAGATGATGCAGGACAAGAGCGCGATCTTTGCGCTGGTGGACACGCAGCCCGTGGACGGCTACGCCGAAGGCCACATCCCCAGCGCCATCAACTATCCCTGGGTGATGCGGATCAAGAATTTCCCGATCGCTCTTCCTCGCAACGAGATGCTGGTTTTCTACGGCTCTTGCCCAAACGACACGTCCGACATGGTCGCCAAGCTGGCGCAGTTCGGCTACTTCAACGTGAAGATCATGGACGGCGGCTGGTACAAGTGGCAGGCGCTGAAGTATCCCACGGCCGGCAAAGGCGACGATGTCCCGGCCGATCCGCAAGTCTCGCAACTGACCGCCGCTCCGAATAAGAGCGCGAAGCCCGTCACCCGCTAGAGATGGTCGCGGCTTTCCGGAACATTGAATGAAAACTGTCGTCGCGGCGCTGCTCGCATCGCTCCTGCTTTGCGCTTCGAAGATCGCCGCCGCTCAGACGCCGTCCGCGTGGCACGACGAGCTGGTCGAACACATGGCCGGCACCTGGAACCTGGAGGGCACACTCGCGGGGAAGGAAGCCCATCACACCGTCACCGCGGAGTGGGTGCTGAATCACCAATTTCTCCAGCTTCACGAAACCACAAGCGCCTCAGCGCCCGCCCCGGAGAACCGCTACGATGCGCTGTGGTTCATCGGGTACGATGACGTCAGCGAGCGCTACGTTGTCCACCTGCTCGACATTTTCGGGACGCGTTATTCGGAGACGCTCGGTTACGGCACCCGCAACGGAAACTCGATCGCCCTGGTCTTCGAGTATCCCGACGGCCCGTTCCACACAACCTATCGCTGGATTCCGGAGGATGGCAGTTGGCGCTGGCTGCTCGAACAGAAAGACAAAAACGGCAAGTGGACCACCTCCGCCGACTTCAAGCACACCCGCCCCGCGAATCGTTGAGCTGTGGCTTGCGCGCTACTTCTCAAGCTCGAGCTTCGCGTAATTGAACCGCACCTGCTCCATCGGCGCGTCGCCATCGTCGCTCGTGCCGCCCGCGCGAATGGAGATGACGCTCGCATCGGTCAGCTTGTACCGCCTCGTGGCTTGGCCGTTCTTTGAGGTAAAGACGATATCGACCTCCGGCAGGACTTGATGGCTCGTCATCGCTCCCAGCAGCCCGAGGGACGATTTGTCCCTGTACTTGACGATCACGACAGGCCTGTACACGACGTTGCTGGCCGACGATGTCGCGTGCGCGCTGCCAGCACCCTTCGCGTCCGTCGTCGCGGGCGTTGAGCTGACGCTCGAATCCTGGCTCATGCCCTCCATTTCCCACTGAGATGGCATGCTCGCGGAGCGAAACGGGATCCAGGCCAGGTACGCCGGGTCGATCGATTCACCGGCCATCTGCCCCTTCGCCGTCATCACGCGGATGTAGCCCGACTCCTGAGCCCCAGTCGCTGTCCCCAACAGGAGCCATGCGACGACAATGGCGACGAAGATCTGCGCCGTTTTCTTCAGGGTTGTCATGCCGTCCCTCCGACGAACGAATCTCGTTTGATTGTCCTACGAATCCCGAGCCCCACAACGTTCCAGTGATCCAAGTGCTGCGAGAAACGCACCAGGCGCCCGCCTCGGTTCAAAGCGCATCGCGCGCGGGCGGGCTCAACCACTAGGGCGAGCCGAATTTCCGCGTCGTCTGGGGAGGCTCGCGGCTCACCTGGATCGGCCGCCGCTGGACCGACCGCGATGCCGGCGACAACATGATCCGCGAAGCGATCGAGCTGCGGCAGGTGCCGAAATATTTCCCGCACGACCGCTGGCACATCGAGCGCTGGACGCCGCCCGAATTTTACGGCTCGCCCGAAATCTGGTACGCGCAGACGATCGAAGTCGAGGACGGCATCCGCATCCCGACGCTCGGCCCGTATCCCGCGCGCGGCGAATACGAGCATTTCTTTACGCTCGAGCGCGGGAACGTTCCTGCCGCTGAATGCCGCGGCGTGCGACTGGATCGTGCGCGCGATCGCCTTTGGGAATGGCGAGAGGACAAAATCAATCCCATGGGGGCGACGCAGTCCATCACCGTGTGGATCCGCTACGAAAAAGTTCTGCCGCTGCGCACGCTCGGCACCGATCCCGTGCAGATTCGCTCGCAACAGACCCGCTCGCGTTCGCCGCGCGCTCTCGCGGGGCGCGTGCCTTGGCGCAGGATCTGCTCGGGACCGCGCAGATGGCCACGGAAGAATTGATCGAGAGGTACGTCCGGCCGGAACAGTTGAAGGGACGCAGGCACATGCCGTACAGCTATCACCGCCGCGTCATCTACCTCTGATATCTCTGACGTTCCTTGCTTAGGGAATCAGGGGAAGGGGCCCTGCGTCGCCTGTACAATATCGAGCATAATCTGCGGGCCCGGGCGCGACGCGTTCAGCGGATTGCCGTTGGCATCGAGCGCCGGCGCCTGGAAAGTCATGGTCGTAGTGCCGACGGGCGTGGCCGGCGATCCGACCATGCTGCTGTGGTGGCAACCGGTGAGGGCCGCCGCGGCAATGCCCGCCACCGCGAACACTAAGGGCACGCGCTTCCGTGACCTGCCGCCGCCCGCCAGCACAGTTAGGCAGGCGATCAGCAGCGCAATCGCGCACAAGACGGCCCATTCGGGCAGGGCAGGGAGCAGAGTAGGGAAGTGGGGCGCGCGGGGCGACGAATCCGGAGCCGGGAGCATCTCGGTCGTTCCCGGTGGCCCGTACGATGCGCATCCGGTCCCCTGCGGAGGTATCGGCGCGACGACCTTCTGCGTCGAAGTGACCAACACCATCTGAAACGTCGCGGGCGTCCCGGGGGTGATCTTCGCCGGGCACGGCGTGATCACGCAGCTCGTGTTGACGGGCAGTGTCGTGGGGCATGCGAACGTCACCTGCTCGCCGTTCTGTCCGAAGACGCCGTCGGGGTTAACCACGCCGTTGAACGTGGCCGTTCCTCCCTGGACGATGGTCACTTCCTGCTGCTGGCTGGCCGCGAGCTGCAAGTTGTAGTCGTCGCCTACACCGGCGAGATTGAACCCCGCGACGTCGCCTTGGGTGTCCGTCACGGCGATCGTGCCCTGCCGCAAACCCGTGCCCTGCGGCGTGAAAGCGACATTGATTGTGCAGCTCGCGCCCGCCGCCAGCGTGGACACGCAACTCGTCCCGGTCACCGTGAATTCTGCCGGCGGTGGCGGCGGCGTGGGCGGAGTAACGGGCGGTGTGATCGTGAGGCCGGTAATCTGCGCGCCGGAGATGTTCGTCACGGTGAACGTGTTCGTAGCCGTGGTTCCGCCCTGGGGCTCGCTGCAGAATCCACGCAGATTCACTCTCGCACAGGCGAAAGCATTCGTTGATGGCAGGGGAAGCGGGAACGCAAGGCCAGTGGTTGTTTGGCCTGCGAGATAGATCGCGGTGGTATCGCCGTTCGAATCCGTCGCCGTAAGCGCGGCTGCGCGCAGCCCAGCCTCCTTCGGCGTGAACTCGACGCTGACAGTGCAACTCGCGAGCGCTGCAAGCGCGCCCGTGCAGGTCGTGCCTGCGATCGTAAAATCGCCGGCGGCAAATTCAGAAGAAAGCCCCGAGATCGGCACCAGGGAGACCGTCATTCCCGTCACGGCGCTCCTGGCGTTCAAAGTAAACGTTTCGGCGCTGCTGGCGCCACCGACCGCTTCATTGCAATAGGTATATGCATTGCCCTGTATGCACGCAGGCGCTGGAGGCGGCGACATCGCCAGATTCCTACCCGTGCCTTCGATGTTGATGGCGAGCGTATCGCCTGCGGCGTCGGTCACGGTTAGCGCGGCCGCGCGCAATCCTGCCGCCGTCGGCGAGAACGCCACATCAACCACGCACTGTTGCCCTGCGGCAAGGCCGCCCGTGCATGTGTTGCCGGCGACCGTGAAATCGCCCACGGCGAAATTGGAAGCCATCCCGGAGATCGCCGCGAACGAGACGGAGAGACTACTCACCGCGCTCGTGGCCGTGATGTGGAAACCGGCCTGCGGCCCTGGTAAGCCGCCCAGAATCTGATCGCAGAAGGTGAATGTTGGACCGAGCGGGCACCCCTCTTCATCCGGATCCGCGGAGAAGAGCGCCAAGCTGCCCTGTCCGCCCGCGGCGGAGACCGTGGCCACGTGATTCAGGCGCAGCGCCGCGAGCGCCGCGAATATCATCACCGCCACCGCACAGAAAACCAGCAGTCGCCGCACCACGCTCTCCCCTATGTCAGTAGGTATCGACGCGTTGGATTCACCTTCAGGCGTTCGGGTTGCGTCGCAAGCCGCTCATCATATCAACGACGGGTGATCAGTGCCTAGTGAATGGTGACTGGTGAAAATCGCTTCAGGCACCGTCGCGGTGGCCGCTCTCGATGAGCATAGGACGACAGCGGGCGCGTCAGGGACTCGCTGCCCTGTTCAATTCCTCTCGTTGCGCGGCGTAACCCAGAAAACTTGCTCGCCGAGTCCATGCATGCCGCGGCCACCACCACCAACGGCACCGGCGGCGGCTCGGGCGGCGGCAGAGGCTTGGACGCGCATCCTGCGTCTCGAGGTGCGCGACGCGGACACGTTCCTTCGGCTGCACTTTTCAAACGAGGGGTCGATCGACGTCACGCCGCACCACATCTTCACCCTCGCCCACGGCTCGCCGATGCGCGCCGAGCGGCTCTGCATGTGCGGCATTCTGGTTGGGCGTTTCGCGCGCCTCAGAAAATCACGGTGAGCTGCGCGCCCACGCAACAGTTCTTCGCCGGCCACTTCGCCGCCATCCTCACGCACAATTACACCTTCAGCTCGTGACGGGCCTCAGGCTACTTCAGCGTCGCAGCGAACAGCGCGGACAGCTTCCCAAAGGCGCGCTCGGCTTGCGGCTTGTTGTAGGCCGCGCTGTCCGAGACGGTCCAGCCATGCAGGGCGTCCTCGTAGACTTCGCTCTCGCACTTGCCGCCCCAGGCCTTGAGCGCGGCGTTGAGTTTGTCGATCGCCTCTTGCGGCATGGAGTTGTCTTTCACCGCGTGCCCGAAATAGAGCTGCGCCTTTACGCGCGGCAGGACGAGATGCGGGCTTGTGGGCTTATCGGTGAAAAGGCCGCCGCCGTGGAATGACCCGACGGCGCCGATCCGATCCGGCCGCGCCGCTGCGGTGCGCAGCGCCATCGCGCCGGTGAAGCAGTAGCCCACGACTCCCATCATCGCGTCGCTCACCGACTTCTGCGTCGCTAGGAAATTGACGTAGCTCGCCGCGTCGCGCTCCATCACCTCGGGCGTCAGCGGCCCGGCCAGCTGGCCGAAGCGTTGCATGGTGCGCGGGTCGCCGGCAAAATTCGGCGCAAAGTCGAATACGGGTGACCGCGCCGTGCGGTAAAACGGGTTCGGCAGCAGCACGGTGTAGCCCTGTTCCGCGAGCCGCTGCGCCATCGCACGGTGCGACGGCCGAATCCCGATGATATCGGGCAGATGAATCACGCCCGGCCGTTTGCGTCCGTCTTCGGCCTGATAGAGAACCGCGTCGCAGGTTCCGTCCGCCATCTTGATGTCGATCTCTTTTTCGATCACGATGCCTCCTCTTCGGGTACCTCATTCCAGAATTAGTCTGTAGGCGCTGCTCAGGCTACCATAGGTGACCGCTATCAGTTCCTCGAACAGAATCACCGGAGGGGTCGCCATGTGCAGTGCAGCGCCGCGTCAAGCCAAGCGCCGATCGAATACGCAAACGCCAGTCCCGAGGTGCGCGCCGTTTACGACGACATCATGACGACGCGCCAGACCGACTGGGTCAACAATTTCTGAAAGGTGCTGGCCAACGATCCGGTCTCGCT
Organism: Candidatus Acidiferrales bacterium; assembly: GCA_050015155.1. Classification (GTDB taxonomy): domain Bacteria; phylum Acidobacteriota; class Terriglobia; order Acidiferrales; family UBA7541; genus Palsa-295. Next base: position 140,839 of record JBEKBY010000003.1, read on the forward strand.
GAAGCGCACCTGGGAATCGATCAAGCAGATCATGGCTGCGGGCGCGCTCGATCCGCTGACCAAGGAGATGATCTACGTCGCCGTCAGCGTGACGAACCAATGCGGCTACTGCATCGCGTCGCACGCCACCGCCGCGCGCTTCGTGAATTCGCACTGGCTCGCGCTTGATGGCGGCTCGCCGCCGCACGACGCGACCCGCGTCCTCGTCCTCATCGAGGCTGACGAAGGCGTCCACCTCGCGCTCGAGGACGCGCCTGCGTTCCAACCGCTGCAGCATCCGCTCGCGCAGAAGCCCATTTCGGACGCCGCCCAAGCCGCGCTCGCGCCACATGGCGTCGCGCCCGGCACAAGTCCTCCAAGAACGTCATCAAGAACTTTCGAACAAGGGGCCGCTGACGGATTCTGCGGCAATCCTATCCGCACACAGCGGAAACTTCAACTCCGGCGCTAGAAGTTACAATGGCGGCTAGCCGGCCCTTGCCCTGTTTCTCTTCCGGCATGTGCGCCTTCCGCACCTGCCGTGGCGGGTGATCGAGTCGGCAATCCAGAAGCCAGAAAGCAATGCCACCCACGTCTGAACTCATCGCGCTCGCACGCGCCGCTCGGCCTGCCTGCGACCGAGGAAGTGGTGCGGCCGATCTCCTGGGGATTAATGCAGGTCATGGGACAGGTCGCGCGCAAGCACGGCTTCACCGGGAAATTCCTCAGCGCGCTGTGCGACCCCGTGACAGCCCTCGACATCGGCTGCGCTGCCCTCGCGGCCAAGATCGCGGCAGTAGCGGGGAACATCGACCACGTGCTCGCGCGCTAGAACGGCGGTGCAAATCCCGACAACGCGGCGCAGGTCATTGCCCGAATGGAGCACTCCAGATGATATGGTCGCTCGATCTCCGTACATGATGGGACTCGCCGTCTCGCATCCGATGGCTGCGCGCCCTCGGCCTCATCCCCGCGAGCGACCTCACCAACTTCGGCGACGTCCGATAGGCGCGCACCTCCAAGCCCCAACAGTCAATTCAATCGCGATTCGCGGCCACGTAACCGTGGGCCTCGTGCAGCTCGGGACGATCGGCGGAGCGCGGGCAAATCGCGACGAGCTTCGCATAGTATCCTGACGCAGCCCGGCGCTCGCCCATCGACTGCGCGGCGCGTGCGGCGCCGTAGAGGGCATCGAAGCGGTTGGGGTAGTCGCGCAACACAGCTTTGTATTCGACGAGAGCATCCGAAGGCCGCTTGAGGGCCAGCAGGAGGTCCGCCAGCATCTCACGGGCTGGCACGGCAAACGGGTCCTCGTGCTCGTTCTCCTCTTGCCGAGCGGCGTCGCGTAACTTCGCCACGGCCTCATCGGGCTTTCCTTCGGCAAACGCGACCCATGCCTCGGCCTCGCTCTGGCTCGTGTCTTCGCCTGCTGGCACGGTCGCGCCCTGCGCGGCATTTCGCGCCCGCCGCGCCGAGATAATTTCGGTCAGCTTCTGCGTGTCTTGTCGCGCCTCTTCCGCCGCGCCCATGCGCGCGGCGCCGATCGCGCGCGTCCAATAGGTGATGTCCTGCCAATCGGGCTTCTCGATGGGAATTTCGAGTGCCGCGGCTTCCTTCCAGCGTTGCAGCTCGAGCGCATTCCTCGCCGCGAGCATGTCCTGGTGGTCGACGATGTCCGCTGCGCTCGCACCGGGGACGCTCTTCACTTCCTCGACCAGTTGCCGCGCCTTCGCTTCCTGGCCGCTTTGCAAGTAGGCGTAGTCGAGAAAATCCATGGCGTGGAATTGATAGCTCGCGTCCCCGCGGTGCTCCTCGGTGGCTCTTGCAGCCGCGGCAACAGCCGCGATGTTCGAGTCGATCACCTCCTGCCAGAGCCCCAGGCGCCGGAAGATGTGCGACGGCATGTGTATCGCATGCGAGGAATCGGGTGCGATTTTCGCGTACGCGCGGGCGGCGGCCAGCCCTTGCGACGCGAGCTCCGGCTCGTCGCTTGCGTGAATCAGGTAGTGAGCGGCTCCGGGATTGTTCGGGTACTCCGCGAAGATCGGATTCAGGATCGCGATGGCTTGCTTGCGGTTGGCGAGGTCGTCTACACCCAGTTGGGCAAGTGCGATCAACGACAGAGCGTAGAATTCTCCCGCCTCGTTGTCTTTGGGGTTGCCCTGGTAGAGCTTTTTCAGCGCGAGCGAATATGCCTGGACGCGCGCGGTGTGTATCAGTTTCGCGTCGTCCTGGTAAAAGGCGGCAGCGGCGGCGATGTACTCGCGCTCGCGGTCGGTGCCCGCGTTCAGCTTCTGCGCCTGCTCGACGTCGTTGCGTCCCTGTCCCAGCGTAGTGAGATCCGGGAAGTCCCAAAGCTGATGATAGAGCGCCATGGCCTTGCCCCAATACGCAATCGCGCAGCGCGCATCCTGCTCCGAAGCGTTGGTGAAGGCCTGCTCGGATTCCTGATACTGGAAGGAATGCAGCGTGGCCAGTCCCTTCTCGAGCGCGCCTCGTGCCGCGGCGGCGCACGAAGTAGGGAAGTTGACTCTGCCGACTTGCTCGGCCGAGCCGCGGCCCGGGTACGCGCCCGCCGCCCCGTTTGCCTCGACGCGCTCGCCAACGCCCACACCGAGCCACCCGCACACCGAGACGCTGAGAACCACCGCCGCCAGTAGAGATGTCCGTCGCATGGGCGCCTCCCTTAACTGCGAGCCACGATGGTAGCAAATCCCGACCCACCGCGCGCACCGCGGTGTCTGCGCCTCGGACGCTGCTGCCGGACGCCTGGCTCTGCGCTGTTTCTCTCGCAGCGTGTGTTCGTTCTTGCGCCGCCGGGCTGGAACGCCCCGGCACGGCCGGCTCGCCCGCTGTGAGGCACAACGAGCCGCAGCGAACCTGGTCCCATACGAACCACTAGCCACTAACCACTAGCGGCTGCCTCGACACCGTCGATGCCGGCGAGCGCGCCCGCGCCGCAACTCGCAACGACACACTCGCGCAAATCAACGAACTCAAACGCGCCGCTCAAACCCCCCGCGCAAATCGTCCGCGAACTTCCCCAACCCATCACCCTCGCCACCCATACCACGCCCGCTGGACCGACAACCCAGCAGGGAACTGGGCCCTCGGCACAACCCTCCTTGATCACCTCGCCGCGCAAGAGCGCCGAGCCTCTCCCAACCTCCCCGACAGCCCAGCTCCCCGCCGCCGACCTCAAGCCCCTCCACGACTTCGTACGGGACTGCCGCGCCTGCCAGGACCAACTCGCCGCCGCCAAACTGAACTCCGCCGACGACACCACAAAGATCGCCGCCCTCAACCCGGGAACGCGACGCCGCCATCACTGCGGCCAAGCGCGGCACTTTTCCGCGCCGTCTGAAACTTCCGGCCTCGCCTTGGCCCGCCTCCCTCAAGGACCATTGACTTCTGCAAACGGATATTATGTTTCGTACAGGCGTGGACTGCGACTTAAGGGTTATGCCCGGCGACGCGGAGGTTGTGGACGCCAGAGAACAGGAAGAGGCCCGTGCTCGCGGACTGCGGAAGCCACCAGGTGCGACGCATCGACGGGTTCCGACTGCGCTGCATGCGGCGGGCGGCGAAGTCGAGCAAGACCGGGCCTGCCTGGCTCGCAAAATAGATCGCGGGCGTGTGAGCGAAGGGACGCATGAAGGGATCGTCCTCATGTGCGCCGGTTGCGATGGCTTGGCGCGTCGAGCACGCATCGAAGGCAGCGGCGCCGTGCTGCACGAATGACAGAAACAGCCAGTTTCGGCGGGACGGCACGTCCTCGATAGGCGCGAGCCGCACCGGCTTGGCAGGTGCGACTTCCGGGATGCGGATTCTGGAGAGTGCCTGTGTATTTTGGGTGCCTGCGGCAAACGGGGTCGTGTTGAGCGAGTTGGACGTGGGCTCCGTAGAAGCGCCGTCAGTCGATGCTAGCCTAAGCGCGGGAGCAACATCCTTGGGGGTGCTGAAGTCCGCACGCGCGGTCAGTTCCGTCGTCGTGACATCCGCAACGGGGCGGGTTTCCGCGACTGATGCGATGTGAAACAGGAGAGCGGCGGCGAAGGCGATTACCATCCGGTGACTGGGCTCCTTGTACGCCTGCAAGGTTGTGATGAGCAAGGGCCGTACCATAATCGGGCCGTCCATAAGTGGCTTGCTTTCAGTCTGTATATTACTTCGCCGAGCGGCGAATGTGCCGCAACGGTGTGCCGGAGACCATTGTCGCCGGAAGTAACATACCCTCGAGTGGAAACGTGCGTCCTCGTTGGCCTGTTGCGGCGAAGGATTCTACATGTGACTGAAAGCTGCGTTTATGGAGGCGTAGCGACGCCGGACGGCCGTCCCTAGGCAGACTTGACCAGGGCTTGAAGGCTGGCGCGGGCGGCTGCGAGGGTACGATCAATGTCGTCATCAGTATGGGCGGCCGAGACAAAGAGCGCCTCAAATTGCGACGGCGGCAGAAGAACGCCGCGCGAGAGCATTCCCCGGAAGAACGCAGCGAAGCGCGCGGTGTCCGACCTCTTGGCGCCAGCATAATCGGCAACCGGATCTCTGGCGAAGAAGAATGTGAGGAGGGAGCCCGAGGCGTTGACTTGGCCCGGCAGGCCGGATTCCCGCAGGGCGTCGCGGAGACCGGTGGCAAGTCGCTGGGCCTTCCGATCGAGTGCTTCGTAGAAACCACCGGCCTCAAGCTTGGAGAGGGTGGCCAGGCCGGCGCGCATCGCGAGGGGATTGCCCGATAGGGTTCCTGCCTGGTAGACGGGACCGAGCGGCGCGATCATATCCATGATTTCGCGGCGGCCACCATAAGCCGCAACGGGCAGTCCCCCACCGATGATTTTCCCGAGCACGGTCATGTCCGGCAGAACGCCAAAGGCGGTTTGCGCGCCTCCGTAGGCAAGGCGAAATCCCGTGATCACTTCGTCGAAGACGAACAGCGCACCATCGCGTCGCGTGATGCGGTGCAGCGATTCCAAGAAGCCCGGCGCGGGCGGGACGACGCCCATATTGGCAGCGACAGGCTCAACGATCACAGCAGCGATCTTGCCGGCATGCTTCTGGAAGAGCTGCTCGACGGCGCCGACATCGTTGTAGGGCGCATTGAGAGTGAGGGCGCCGAGCGCGCCGGGCACGCCGGGGCTCGACGAAATCCCCAGGGTCGCGAGGCCCGAACCAGCCTCCACGAGGAAGGTATCGGCGTGGCCGTGATAACCGCCCTCGAATTTCAAGATCAGATCGCGCTTCGTGAAGCCGCGCGCGACCCGGACTGCGGACATGGTGGCTTCCGTGCCCGAGCTGACAAAGCGAATACGTTCAATCGAAGGAATGGCGCGCGCGATACGCTCGCCCAACTCGATCTCGAGCGGCGACGTCATGCCGTAACTCGTGCTGCGGCTTGCCTGATCGGCAACCGCAGCGACCACGTCCGGATCGGCGTGGCCGAGAATCAGCGCGCCCCAGGAGCAGATGTAGTCGATGTATTCGCGGCCATCGGCGTCGATGACGTGAGAGCCGCGGGCGCGATCAACGATGATGGGTTCCCCACCCACCGCCCGGAACGCGCGAACGGGACTGTTCACGCCGCCGACGAGGATTCCTTGCGCGCGGGCGAAGAGATCGGCGGAGTTGGTCACGGTGGAATCATAATATGGATGGCGGAGAATAAAGGCAAAAACAGATTCCTTCCCGCGACCCGGTCCGGGACGCAAGGAGCGCGCGCCACCCCGCGCCCGCGGGCGACGCGGCGGCGGAAAAAACGCGCGAGACTTTGCTCGGAATAACAGCCCTATGAATGTGGGGTTCGCGAAAAATGCGAGGCGTAGGCGTCAGCAGTTCTTCAGCCAGCGGGCGACATCCTTGGCGTGGTAGGTGAGTACGATGGAGGCGCCGGCGCGCTGGATGGAAGTCAGAATCTCGAGGACGATGCGCTGCTCATCGATCCAGCCTTTCTGCGCGGCGGCCTTCACCATCGAGAATTCAGCGCTGACGTTGTAGGCGGCGACGGGAACGTCGAAGCGCTCGCGGACACGCTGAATGACATCGAGATACGAAAGAGCGGGTTTGACCATGATGATGTCCGCGCCTTCTTCCAGGTCGAGGGCGACTTCGCGCAGGGCCTCGCGGGCGTTCGCCGGGTCCATCTGGTAGCTGCGGCGGTCGCCGAACTGCGGCGCGGACTGCGCCGCCTCACGAAATGGGCCGTAGAAAGCGGAACAGTATTTCGCCGCGTAAGATAGGATGGCGACATCCTGGAAACTGTTTTCGTCGAGCTTGGTGCGGATGGCGGCGACGCGGCCATCCATCATATCCGACGGCGCAACGATGTCGGCACCGGCGCGGGCGTGCGAAAGCGCGGCTTCGGCGAGCAGCGCGATGCTGGGATCATTCAGGACTTCGCCGCCCCGCACGACGCCGCAGTGGCCGTGGCTTGTGTACTCGCAGAGGCAGACGTCGGTGATGAGGAGCAGATTAAGCTTGGCCTTGCGGATGGCTTCGATCGAGCGCTGAACCGCGGCATTGGGATCGGCGGCTTCGGAGCCGGTTTCGTCCTTCTTCTCGGGAAGCCCGAAGAGGATCACAGCGGGGATGCCGAGATCCGCGACCTCGCGACATTCCTCGACGATCTGATCGGGCGACTGCTGATAGATGCCCGGCATCGAGCTGACTTCCGAGCGAACTTTGCTTCCCGGGCAGGCGAACATCGGGTAGACAAGGCCTTCTTTCGAGAGGCGCGTCTCGCGAACGAAGCCGCGGAGGGCTTCCGAGCGACGCAGGCGCCGCGGCCGATGGGTCGGAAATGTCATGCGGGCCTCGCAGCCGAGGAATCCTGCCGGTAATTCTTTGCGAGCGCGGCGGCCAAGCCAACGGCGGAGGTCTCGTCGGCCTCGATGGCAACGCGGGAGCCGGATTCGCGGATCGCGCGAGAGGTGGTAGGGCCGATGGCCACGAATTGAATACGCGCCGAAAGTTGCGCGATTTCCGCGCGGCCGACGGAATCGCGGAGATTGCGAAAAGCGGAGGGGCTGGCGAAAACGACGGCGTCGACTTCCCCGCCCCGGACGCGGGCGAGAATCGTGGGATCGAGCGCGGCGGGCGCGACCGTGCGATAGGCGATCACTTCCGTGACGCTTGCACCGATCTCGCGCAGAGCGTCCGGCACGCGATCGTCGCCGCGGTCGCTGCGAGGCAGCAGCACGCGGCGGCCTGCAAGAGATTCGCGAAGTTCACGAACGAGCGACTCGCCGGTGTAATTCTTTGCAACGCAGTCCACGCGGAGTCCTTTTTCCGTCAGCGCCTGGGCCGTCGCCGGCCCGACCGCAGCGATGAAGCGATTCGACGATTCCACCATTTCACACTTTATGCCGAGTTCGGCGCAACGGTCAAAAATATACCGCACCGCGTTCTTGCTGAGAAAGAGAATCGCTTCGAACAAGTCGAGATGGCGGAGCTGCTCATCGAGCTTATGCCAATCTTCGGGCGGAGCGAAACACACCGTGGGGAAAAGGATGACTTGGGCGCCGAGGGATTCGAGTGCACGCGTCAGCTCACGCGCCTGCTCGGGGGCACGCGTTACGACGATGCGCTTCCCTGCCAACGGCTTTTCAGATCCCTTCATCCGTTCTGACCAACGGATCTTCCTGCGAGGCGCAGGATTTTGTCCGCGCCCGCATCAATCAGAGCCTGCGCAAGGCGAATGCCGATGGCGGCGGCTTCGGCGGACGAACCGGTTTCGTCGAGACGCACACATTCGGAGCCGGCAGCGGAAAAAACCGCTGCTTCGAGATGCAACTCGCCCCTGCGAAAGCGCCCCCAGGCGCCAAGGGACACCTGGCAGCCGCCCTGGAGTTCGCGCAGGAGAGCGCGCTCCGCGGTGATGCAGGCGCGCGTTTCGTCGTGGTCGAGGGCAGAGACGAAGCGAGATGTTTGCGCATCGTCCGCGCGCGTTTCGACTCCGAGAGCGCCCTGACCCACGGCCGGGAGCATGAGGTCTTCGTCGAAAATCTGCGTGACTTTGTCCTTGGCACCCAGGCGGCTGACGCCCGCCATGGCGAGAACAATAGCGTCGAATTGCCCGCTCTCGAGTTTGCGGATACGCGTGTTGACATTGCCGCGCAAATCGACGACGTCGAGATCGGGACGACAATGGCGAAGCTGGGCCTGGCGGCGGAGGCTGCTGGTGCCAACGCGCGCGCCTTGTGGCAGCGCGGCGAGCGTGAGGCTGCGGCGCGAGATCAGGCAGTCGCGGGGATCTTCGCGACGCGTGATGGCTGCGAACGCGAGGCCTAAGGGCGTTTCGGTGGGCACGTCTTTCATGCTGTGAACCGCAAGATCGACGGCGCCGGAGAGCAGCGCGTCTTCAATTTCCTTGATGAAGATTCCCTTGCCGCCCTCGGCGCCGATGGCTTCGTTGACCTGCGCGATGGAGGCGGATTGCAGGCGGTCGCCCGAGGTGCGGATGCGGACGAGTTCCGTCTCCACGCCGTGGAATTTCGCGAGCAGTTCGGCGACATGATTGGCCTGCCAAAGGGCGAGCGAGCTGCCGCGCGTTCCGATGCGCAGGCGGGTCACTGCGAGTCCTTATCCTTGGCGTGCTGCTCGTTCGCATCGCCGGCGTCATCGACTCCGTCAAGTGCATCAAGTTCGTCGAGGCCAAAAAGGTGACGCACAGCCTCGATTGCGCCGAGCCGGCCGCGCATGCCGCGTCCGCCGAGAAGGCGCTCTTCGGGCTTGTCGAGCACGCGCTCGATAAGTTCCTCGGTGATGCTGGCGATACGCTGGCGCTCTTCGGGCGAGACGTCCTTCATTTCAGCGAGGCGCTCGCGGAGCAAGATTTCGCGCTCCTTGCGGAAACGGCCGCGAAGGTCGTCCACAATCGAACTCGCTTCCACGCCGGCGCGCCAGCCCTCAAACTTCGCCAAGTGCTCAGTGATGATGGCTTCAGCCCGCGGGATTTCGGCTTCGCGCGCGCGCCTGTTCTGCTCAACGATCTCGCCGAGGTCGTCGATGTTGTAGAGATAGAGATTGTAGAGGCCCGCGGCTTCGGGAGCGACGTTGCGGGGGACGCCGAGGTCCACGACGAAGATAGGACGCCCGGAGCGCGCGGCGAGGGCGCGTTCGAGCATCTCGCGCGTGAGGACAGGGCCGACGCTGCTGACCGACGTGACGATGATGTCGGGTTGGCTAAGGACGCGCTCGAGCGATTCCCAGGCGACCGCTTCGCCGCCCATGCGTCCAGCGAGTTCGGCGGCGCGTTCCTGCGAGCGGTTGACGACGCGCAGCGCGCCGATGCCACGGTTCCGAAGGTGTTCGACGACCTGTTCGGCCACCCCACCGGCACCTACGATCAAGGCCGCATGGCCCTTGAGACTCCCGAAGACGCGCTCGGCCAGTTTGACGCCCGCGAGCGCGACGGACATAGGGCGGGCGCCGACTTCGGTCTCCGCGCGAACGCGCTTTCCTACTTCGAGCGCGCCTTGAAAAGCCCGATTCAGAACAGGGCCGGTCGCTCCGCTTTCGAGCGCTTGGCCGTAGGCCGTGCGAAGCTGGCCGAGGATTTCCGCTTCGCCCAAGAGCATCGAGTCGAGGCCCGACGCTACGCGAAAGAGGTGCCGTACAGCGTCCGGGCCAACCCAGCGATAGGTGCAGCCTTCGAGTTCCGCGCGGGAGATGCGGTGGTAGGACGTGAGAAAATCTTCCATCGCTTCAGTGACGGCCGACGCGGCATCGGCCGGGACGCCGTAAAGCTCGCTGCGGTTGCAAGTAGAGAGGACGACGGCTTCCTCGAGAATCCCCTGCCGGCGAAGCTCCCCGGCGGCGTGGAGCGCCTGCTCCTGCGTGAACGCGACGCGCTCGCGCAACTCGACCGGCGCGGTGCGATGATTGCAGCCGATCAGCGCCACGTGGACGCGGGCCCTGGTGCTGCCGCCAATCGGGCGAGTCTTCGGGTTGGAAGGTGTGGCCATCAGAAGAAGCGATGGAACCTCGTCAGGTATAGATTCACGAACGTGTAGCTGAAGAGCACAATGGCGAAATTCAGGGCGCAGATAAGAGCCGCGCGCGCGCCACGCCAGTTGACGCTCCGCGAGAGCCGGAGATATGTGACGTAGACGACGAGGATCGCGAACGTGACGATTACCTTGGGATCGCCCAAGGGATACGTGCCGGTCAGCCGGTGCGCCCAGATCAGGCCACTCGCGACGCCGACGGCGAGAGCGGCGAGGCCCACATAGACGCTGCTGCGAGACATCCGGTCGAGCACGTCAAGCGCGGGAAAGCGCCAGAATGCCGCGCCGGGTTGATGCGAGCGCAGGACGCGGTCCTGCACGAGATAGACGAGGCTCAAGACGAAGGAGAGCGCAAAGGCCGCGTAAGCCCAGGTGTTCAGCGTGACGTGAAAGGCGAAGAGCGGGCCGCGGGCGGGCGGCGCCTCTAGGGGAGGCTTGGGCACGAACAACTCGAGCGCGGCGAGCCATACGACGAGGAGAAGCGTCACGCAAGCGCCCACGGAGCGCTGGCGGTGAAATGTTTCTAGGACGAGATAAGTGAGCGCAAGGAGCCACGCGAACAGCGACATCGAGCCGTAGAGGTCATCGTAGGGCACCGAACGCGTGCCCTGGGAACGCGCGAGCAGCGCCAGATAGTGCCCGACCATCCCGGCTACCAGAAGCAGCGTCGCCAGGCGGCCCGTCCAAACATGTGGCGCATAGAGAATCCGCGCGTAGAAGAGAAAGCTCGCTGCGTAGATCGCCAGGCTCAGATAGCCCATATGGCTCAACATGTCGGCAGAAGCCCCAGAGTTCGAATTATAGCGCCGAATGGGCTGCGAGCGCCCGTCTGCGCCAGGCTCGCCGGGCTTCTGTTATCATTGGCTCGGGGACCTGCTCACAAGATGCCGCTGCACAAAGAGAACAGGCGGAGGCTATTCCTGGGCGCGTGCCGCTTCGAGCCGGTCGAGCGCGTGCCGGTGTGGCTGATGCGCCAGGCGGGGCGTTACCTGCCGGAGTACCAGGCGGTGCGGGCGCGGCACTCGTTCCTCGAGATCTGCAAGACGCCGGAACTGGCGGCGGAGGTGTCGCTCCAACCGTATCGCGTGCTGGGCGTGGACGCGATCATCGTGTTCTCGGACATTTTGATCGTGGCTGAAGCCATGGGATTGCCGCTCGACGTGCCCGATTCTGGGCCGGAGCTGGGGAACCCGGTGCGCGATGCGGCGACGGTGCGGCAATTGCGCGACTTCGATCCCGAGCGCGAGACGCGGTTCGTCGGCGACGCGATCCGGGCGATTTGCAAAGCCGCGGGGCCCGATGTGCCGGTGATCGGCTTCGCGGCGGCGCCGTGGACGCTTGCCTGCTATATGATCGAAGGGAGGACGCGCGGCGATGTCTCGCACGCGAAGCGGATGCTGCGCGAAGAGCCGCAGACAGTGCGCGAACTGCTCGAACGGATTGCGCGGGCGACGGTGGGATACCTGAAGTCGCAAATTGCGGCCGGCGCGGCCGCCGTGCAACTTTTCGACACTTGGGCGGGCGAACTCGCGTCGGACGAATACGAAGAGTTCGAGATGCCCGCGACCACGGCGATTTACGATGCGCTCGGCGAAGGCGATGTGCCGAGAATTTTGTTCGCGAAGGGCTCGGCGACGCACTTGGAGAATATGGCGAGGACAGGCGCCGATGTGTTGAGCGTTGATTGGAAGACGGATTTGGCGGAAGCGCGGCGCAGGCTAGGGCGGCGCGTGGCGCTGCAAGGAAACGTCGATCCGTCGATTCTGTTGGGCGACGAAGAGGGAGTGCGGCGGGCGGCGCGAGAAGCGATTGAAAAAACCGGCGGCGTGGGCCACATCCTGAATCTCGGGCACGGAATCCTGCCGACGACGCCGGTGGCGAACGCGAGGGCGTTCGTCGAGGCCGGGCAGACCGCGATGGTGGCTGCGCGAGAGATGTGAACGTGGTGGACACAACCACAAAAAACAGCGCGAAGCTCGAGATCGGGCAGATCGCGGACGAGGTCCTGGAGAAGTACAACCGGCCGGGGCCGAGGTACACGAGTTATCCGACCGCACCGGTGTGGAAAGACGACTTCGGGCCGGGCGATCTTGAACAGAGCTACGCGCGCGCGGATGAAGCCGGTACGCCGCTCTCGCTTTACGTGCACCTTCCCTTCTGCGAGAGCTTGTGCCTGTTTTGCGCATGCAATGTGTCGATCCAGAAGGATAAGAGTGTCGCGATTCCCTACCTCGCAGCACTGAAGCGCGAAATCGATCACGTCGCAGGAATGGTGTCCAAGAAGCGGCCGGTGATTCAGTTCCACTGGGGCGGCGGTACGCCAACGTACCTCTCACCGGCGCAGCTCGAAGACCTTTTCGGTTACACGCAGGAGCGATTCTCGTTCGCGTCCGACGCCGAGATCGGAATCGAAATCGACCCGCGCGTCACGAGCCACGCGCATCTCGAAACCTTGAGACGCCTCGGATTCAACCGGCTGAGCATGGGCATCCAGGATTTCCAGCCCAAGGTGCAGCAGACGATCCATCGCGTGCAGCCATACGAAATGACGCGAGATTTGATTCTCGGGGCACGCGAGCTCGGCTTCGAGAGTCTCAACGTGGACCTGATCTACGGGCTGCCCTACCAAACGGCCGAGAGTTTCCGAGCCACGATCGATCAGACGCTGACGCTCGCGCCCGACCGCGTGGCAATGTTCAGCTACGCCCACGTTCCGTGGCTCAAGAAACAGCAGGGCTCGTTTGCCACTCACCTGCCCGAGGGCCGCGAGAAGTTCCGCATCTTCCGGGCGGGGCTCGAAAGATTCCTCGAAGCCGGATACCTCTACATCGGGATGGACCACTTCGCACGGCCGGGAGACGAACTCGCGACGGCACAGCAAGACCGGACGCTGCACCGAAATTTCCAGGGGTATACTACCAAGGCGGGCGCCGATCTTTACGGCATGGGCGTGAGTGCGATCAGCTCGATCGGGGACGCCTACGCGCAGAACCGCCGGGAAATACCCGCCTATCAGGCCACGGTCGCGGAGAGAGGCATCGCCACGATGCGCGGCTACCGACTTTCCGCCGACGATCGGATTCGCCGCGCGGTGATCGGGCGGCTGCTGTGCCACACCGTGATACCAAAGCACGAGATCGAGCGCGAGTTCTCGATTTCATTCGACGAGTATTTTCGCGTGGAGCTTGCACGCCTCGAAGAGCCACGCGAAGAGGGGCTGGTCGCGCTCGACGCGAGCGCGATTCGCGTCACGCCGCTCGGCCGCATCTTCATCCGCAACGTGGCCATGGTTTTCGACCGCTACCTGCACGAGCAGCAGATGGATCAGAAGCCGCTGTTTTCGAAGACGCTGTAGTCCCGGCAGACAGACATTCAATGGCTGACTCCACAAGCAAATCCGCCGTCGTGATCGGCGGCGGCATTTCCGGTCTTGCGTGCGCCTACCGGCTCCGCCAGCTCGGGGTACCGGTGACGCTGCTCGAGGCCTCCCGCCGTGTGGGCGGGTTGGTGGAAACAGTCGAGAAGGATGGATTTCTATTCGAGAGCGGGCCGCAGAGTTTTCAGGGCACGGTGACACTGCTCGCGTTGATTCGCGAACTCGGGATCGAGGGCGAACTGTGCAAGGCTGATCCGCGGGCGCCGCGCTACGTTCTGCGACGCGGAGAGCTGCGCACTGTCCCGATGTCGCCCCAGGCGATGCTCACCACCTCCCTGCTCGGCCCGGGCGCGCGCTGGAGAATTGCGTCAGAGGCATTCCGCCGAACGCGTCCTCCCAGCGAAGACGAATCCATCGCCGATTTCGTTCGGCGGAAATTCGGACACGAAATCCTGGAGTACCTCGTCTCTCCATTCGTCTCCGGCGTCTATGCGGGCGATCCGGAGAAGATGAGCCTGCGCGCCGCCTTTCCCACGCTTGAGGAGTGGGAACGTGAATACGGCAGCGTGTTGCGCGGCGCGATGAAGTCGCGACCGGCGAAAGGGGAAGGGCCGCCGCCTCTCTGTTCGTTTCGGCGCGGCCTGAACACGTTGATGGAGGCGCTCGGCGCAAACGTTAGCGAGAGCGCGAGAACGGGCGCATGCGTGAGCGCGGTGAGCCGGTCGCAGATTTCAGGCGGCGCGTCCTATCAAGTCCGCGTCGCACAGGGCGGCATGGAAGAAGCGCTGGCCACAGATGCCGTTGTGGTCGCAGCCCCTGCTTACGCTGCCTCGCGACTCGTCGCGTCGGTTTCGCAGCCGCTCGCAGCCGTGCTCTCCGGAATCGCGTATGCGTCACTTGCCGTGGTCGCCTCCGGCTATCACACGCGACAAGCGGCCGCGCCGCTCGATGGTTTCGGCGTCCTGATTCCGCGAAGCGAAGAGCATCGCACGCTCGGCATCGTCTGGAACTCTTCGCTGTTCCACGGCCGCGCGCCCAATGGCCGAATGGTGATTACGAGCTTTGTGGGCGGCGCGACCGATCCGGAGATCATCGAGAAGACGGACAAAGAGATAACGGCGATCGTCGAAGAAGATCACGCGCAAATCCTCGATATTACCGGCTCGCCGATCACAACAGCCGTCTGGAAACACGCGAAGGCTTTGCCGCTATACAACCTGGGGCACGGGCACGTCGTCCGCGCGATTCGCGACGCCGAAGGCGCGACCCCTGGACTCTATTTTGCGGGCAACTACCTCGAAGGACCGGCCCTCGGGAAGTGCGTGGAACAGGGTTTTCAAACCGCCGACGCCGTCAGCAGCTACTTGCGGAGACCGAGCGGTCCGAACTGACGTTCTTACCGTCCTGCTTGGCTCGACCCGCCGCGCCCGCTATAATGGCCGCTCCGATCCCATGGCCACCGCACAGCAGAAGTCGCGCCGCGAAGTCCTCGAGCAATTCGTCGCCGAAAAACCCGGCGACGCGTTTGCGCGATACGGACTGGCGCTCGAGTGCGTGAAGCTCGGGGACGATCCCGCTGCCGCTGGCCACTTTCACAAACTCCTCGAAACGAACCCCAACTATGTCGCGGGGTACTTCCAGTTCGGCCAGTTCCTGGCGCGTCTCGGGCGGCTCGAAGAGGCGCGAAAACTTCTTTCCGACGGCATCGTCGTTGCGCAGAAGACCGGCGACGTGCACGCGCGGGACGAAATGCAAGCAGCCCTGACACTGCTGCGCTAAGTCCGGGCCGGCGCCCGCACGCTGCATCACACATGCCGAAACCGACACGAATCCCACTGTTTCCGCTCGACGTCGTCCTCCTACCTGCCATGCCCCTCCCGCTGCATATCTTCGAACCGCGCTATAAAGCGATGGTCGCCCGCTGCCTGAGGGAAAGGCTCAACTTCGGCATGATCTTGGCCGCGAATAAGGATGTGGCGACGGCCGGATGCACAGCCGAAATCGTGAAAACGATCCGGGATTATCCCGACGGGCGCATGGACATCCTGGTGGAAGGCCGCGCTGTCTTCCGCCTGACGGAGCTTCTTGACAAAAGGGAGTACTACGAGGGGCTCGTCGAGTACGTGACCGACGAGCCGGCGATGCTCGACCTAACGAAAGAGAGCCAACTGATCCGAGCTTTCGAACAGTGCCATGAGCTACTCTTTCGCCGACCGTGGCTGAGCAGAGATCAGGGAGAACCCGCGACCCTTACCTACAGAATGGCAGCGCTGCTGCCACTGGAGCTTGAAAAGAGACAGGCGCTTCTTGAAACACGGAATGAAAGCCGACGGCGAGACACGCTGGCCGGATGGATCGAAACGCTCCTCCCGAAACTCGCCGAGGCACATCGGGCACGCGAACGCCACTCGCTCAATTGACACAGGCCAAGCTTTTCCGCGCCTCGACGGCCAACTCGCCGCTCACCCGTCGCATCCTTGCCGAGAGCGCGGCATTAGTCTTTCGGACGGATTCGCGCTTCTCCAATCCCGACCGAAATACCGGAGTATCCGCGCGGGCAGCGTTCCACTATAATGAAAGTGGTACGCTCGATCTTGAGCGCCGCGTCTTCATAAGGAATCGGTGACCCGATGAGCCCACAACCGAAGAACCTGGGGGAGCTTCGCCGCAGCGCGTGGCCGGAGGAACGGATCGCTCAGCGGACGGTGCGCCAGGAGCTGC
Organism: Candidatus Acidiferrales bacterium; assembly: GCA_050015155.1. GTDB lineage: Bacteria > Acidobacteriota > Terriglobia > Acidiferrales > UBA7541 > Palsa-295. The sequence continues at coordinate 156,913 of JBEKBY010000003.1, forward strand.
GCGAGAACCTTCTGCAAAAGATGGAAAAGGGCGAGACGCTCTTCGCGGGCGTGCACGGCTACGACGACACGGTAATACCCCAAATCACGAATGCGCTGCTTTCGCGCCATCATTTCATTTTGCTCGGCCTTCGCGGGCAGGCGAAGTCGCGGATTCTGCGCGGGCTCGTGAGCTTTCTCGATGCGCAGGTACCGGTCGTGGTGGGCTGCGAGATTAACGACAATCCCTACCGGCCGCTCTGCCGCGCCTGCCGCGAGCGGATCGCATCGGAAGGCGAAGCCACGCCGATCTCATGGCTTGGGCGGGAACAGCGTTACGTCGAAAAGCTGGCCACGCCCGATGTGACGATCGCCGACATGATCGGCGACATCGATCCGATCAAGGCGGCACGCGGCGGGCGGAATCTCTCCGACGAACTGACCATTCATTACGGCCTGCTGCCACGCGCCAACCGCGGGATCTTCGCCATCAACGAGCTCCCAGACCTGGCGGGCAAGATTCAAGTAGGTCTCTTCAACATCATGCAGGAAGGCGACATCCAGATTAAGGGCTATCCGGTGCGGATGGCGCTCGACGTCCTTCTGGTCTTCACGGCTAACCCGGAGGATTACACGGCGCGCGGAAAGATTATTACGCCGCTGAAGGACCGCATCGGCTCCGAGATCCGCACGCACTATCCGGCGACGGTGGCGGAAGGAATGTCGATCACCGCTCAGGAATCGTGGACGGACCGCGACGGCAAGCGGCGCATCGAGGTGCCGGAATACATCCGCGAGATCGTCGAAGAAGTGGCGTTTCAGGCGCGCGAGGACAAGCGCGTGGACCGGCGCTCGGGCGTGAGCCAGCGGCTGCCGATCAGCGCGCTTGAGAACGTGCTCAGTAGCGCGGAACAGCGCGCCGTTCGCAGCCGCGATTCCGCGGTCGTCGCCCGCGTGGCGGATGTGTACGCCGCCATTCCCGCGATGACGGGGAAATTCGAACTCGAGTATGAAGGCGAAATGCGCGGCGCCGACCACATCGCCCGCGAACTGATCCGCGCGGCGGTGGGCAAGACGTTTACGAAGTATTTTGCCAGCGCGAACTTTCAGTCAGTGGTGCAATGGTTCGAGATCGGCGGCGAGCTGAAGGTTCCGGCCAATGCCTCCAGTGCCGAGCTGTTGGGCCATCTCAAGAAGATCCAAGGGCTGTTCGACAATCTCGAGCCGCTCGGCGTCCGTACAAAGGACGATGCCGCCATTCAGACAAGCGCGGCGGAGTTTATTCTCGAAGGGCTTTGGGCACACAAGCGAATCAGCCGCAGCGAGGAGCGCGGCTTTTTCGCCGAAGCGCGCAAGACGCCCGAGCCGCGCGATCCGCGGGAACCCGCGGGCGGCGGGCGCATGCCGAGGCGGCAGTTCAACTAGTTCGGCGGGCACGGGAAAGGCTCTATGAAATACATCAAGTATTCCCGATACGCACCGGATGCAGCCGACGACCTCGACCTCCAGGAACTGATGAACCGGCTCTCCGACTTCTTCCTTCAGAGCGGCTTTGAATCGCCCTACGGCATCTACGAAATGGACATGGAGCGCTCGCAGGAACAGCTCATGGAGCGGCTCCGCCAGGCGATCCTGCGCGCGCTCCAAGAGGGCGACCTGATTCGGCAGGAGCTGATGGATAAGCTGAGCGAAAATCCCGACCTCTCGCAGAATCAGCAGTTGCGCGACCTGATCGATCAGATCATCGAGCGCATGGAGCAGGAGGGCTATATCACGCAGCAGCAGTCGGCGCGGGTGACTCCGCCGCCCACGGAAACGCCGGGCGGGCAGATTGGGCGGGACCAGCCGAACGTCGAGGCGCGGTTTGAGATCACGGACAAGACGCTCGATTTCCTCGGATTCAAGACGCTCAAGGACTTGCTGGCGTCGCTCGGAAAGAGCAGCTTCGGGCGGCACGACACACGCGATCTGGCGACAGGCATCGAATCGGGCGGGACGTCAAAGAATTACGAATTCGGCGACACGCTGAATATGGATATCAGCGGGACGCTCTTCAACGCAGTGCAGCGCAACGGCCTCGGGCTGCCGATCGATCTCGATTATCCGGACCTGATGGTCCACCAGTGCGAGTATCAGAGCTCTTGCGCGACCGTGCTGTTGCTCGATTGCAGTCACAGTATGATTTTGTACGGCGAGGACCGCTTCACGCCGGCCAAGCGCGTGGCGCTTGCGCTATCGCACCTGATTCGCACCCAGTATCCGGGCGATTCCCTGCACTGCGTGCTCTTCCATGATAGTGCCGAGGAAATTCCGCTCGGGAAGCTCGCGCGCGTGCAGGTTGGCCCGTACTACACGAACACCCGCGAGGGATTGCGGCTCGCCCAGCGAATTCTCGCGCGGCAGAAGAAGGACATGCGGCAGATCATCATGATCACCGACGGAAAGCCGTCGGCTGTGACGCTCGAGGACGGGCGAATCTACAAGAACGCGTTCGGCCTCGACCCGCTGGTCGTCACGCAGACGATCGAGGAAGTGGCGAAGTGCAAGCGCGCCGGGATTTTAATTAACACGTTCATGCTGGCGAGCGACTACAGCCTCGTCCACTTCGTGCAGAAGATTACCGAGCTTTGCCGCGGCAAGGCCTACTTCACGACGCCCTACACTCTGGGGCAGTACCTGCTGATGGACTACGTGGGCCGGAAGACGCGGCACATCCACTAAGGTCGGTTCCCCGCTGAGGACGCGTCAGGTTTCCTCGATCAACTCGGAGACGGACTTCTTGTGCTTGGGCGGCTTGTGGCGCTTCTCGACAATGACGCGTTCCGGCGGAGGCAAGCCGATCCCCGCGCGCGCACGCCGGCGTGCTTCCTTGGGTATCTTCAAACGTTTCTTCGGGCGAGTCATGGTCGGAGCGGGTGGCGCGTCTTTATTTCTCGGCGAACGCGTCGCCAAGCAGCGGTGGACAGGGGTTGCGGTCGTATGCATCGGCGTAACCGTTGTATGGCTGAGCAAGAGATAGCGAGATATCGACCGGTTCCAAGAAGCTACTGCGTTCAGGACGAGTCAAAATTATTATTATTGTCCCCGTGGGAGCGTTGCGCCAATTTTCTTTGGGAGATGTTGACCACCCAGGAAGCGATGGTCGCCTGCGTAACCGGCAATGGCAGCCGCTTCAGCATAGATTTCCAACTGTAAAACTTGAGGTACATATCCTGGACGTTCTTCTCGATTTCCTCTGCGGTGAAGTTCTTAGGCTTGACATGGCAGAACTCTCCCGGGAAACGGTCGATGTCCTCGAGCCTCAGGATGCGGTCCTCGGCCTTCATTTTCTCGTAAAACATCGTTCCTCTTTCGGGGCATAGGATGTTGAAGTAAGCCACGGGCACCCTTTCTTCGTGAAGGAAATCCAAGGTGGATTCGAAGACTCCGTGTGTTTCGGTGTCCCATCCGAAAATAAAGTTCAGCGAATAGCTGATCCCGCGCTTGCGCAGGTTCGCCGACATTTCGCTGTAGCGATCGACTTTGTTGAATTTCTTATTCATGCCTTTGAGCGTCTCGCGGTTGATGCTCTCAATGCCCATGTTGATATGGAGCAGCCCGCTGCGCTCGGCCAGGTCCATGTACTCGTCGTCGTTGCACAAAAAGGAAGTCCACAGCGCTGACCAGCGCAGCTTCAATGGAATCATCGCTTCCATGAGTTCCATGGCACGCGCACGCTTGCCGCCGAAATCGCTATCTCCAAGAAAGATGTACTTGGAACCGCAGTGTTTGATTTCCTCGATCACATCGTTGACGGGCCGGACCCGAAAGCCCCCGCCCAGGTAGAGGCGTTCGGAACAAAACTCGCACTGCATCGGGCAACCGCGGGAAGACATCAGGGTGAATGTCTTAAAGAGGCCGTATCTCTTGAGGTCAAGCTTGTCCCACCGCGGCAACGGCAAGCCCGCAAGACTTGGCATCTGAGGGGCGCGGTAGACTTTTTCCAAACGCCCGCCGGCGGCGTCCTGGAGCATCCGCGCCCAGATTGGCTCGCCTTCACCGATGCCAATCGCGTCGCAGTGCTTGGCGGCTTCGTCCGGATGAAACCAGACGTGCGGGCCACCCATAATCACTGGGATACCTCGATTTTGGAACTCGCTCGCAATGTCATACGCGCGAAGCGAGTGCACCGTCCAGGTTGTGATGGCCACCAAGTCTGGTTTGGAATCGAAGCTAAAGTCCTGGACTTGCTCGTCAATCAGAGTGACGTCCCAGTCGGAAGGGGTGAGAGCCGCTAGATAGGGAAGGGCCAGCGGCACCAAAGCTCGCGAGCGGGACTTGAACACCGTGCGGTCGTTCTTGGAGGCGTAGTGCGAAGGTTGGATGATCAGAAGCTTCTTGCCCACGTCATCCTCTTTATGCTGCCGCTTCAGTCCTGGTTTGCAATCTCCATCACTTTGATGCGCAGCCGGCTTCGGTCTTGAAGGCGCGCGGTCTAAGCCGGAATCTGTGTTTTCAAATCTCTCTTTCCTCGATACGCTACAACCAGCGCCGTTTCGGGTCAAGCACGAAGGAATGTAGCGGCTTCACCCGGAGGAAGCGCTGGCGAGTCTCGCGCTGGTGCGAATTAGGGTCTAACGCTAACGCCCGTTGATGGCCCATCCTTATGGGCCAAATCAGCAATCTTGGGGGTCAAAAGCCCTCATTTCGCCCTCTGTGTCTCCAGAGGTGATTGGGTTCCACGAAAAGTTAGACAGGCGGCTGAGCCGTCGAGAAGGTGGCGGGAGTCCTAATATGCAACACAAAAAAACGGTGGCCGAGGCACACCTCCGCAATTGAGACGCTCCGATCCCATCTTGGGGATCAGGGAGATTTTGGGCGGTAATCATGGCCATGGAAATTCGCTGCGCTCGCTGCAACGCTACAATGACTTGCGACCCAACAGGAAATTGTTGGTGCGCTCGACTACCTCATGGGCCAACGCCGACCAAGAACGATGGTTGCCTCTGCCCGGAATGTCTAATCAAAGATCTGCAATCACGAAGTGAGACAACCCCAGCGCAGCGCACCTAGCAATCGGAACCGGGAGGCAGTCGAAAAGGCTGCAATCGGTACGGCCGTACCTATTGGTACGGAAGCCTATCATCAAGTTGCATCGAATCAGTAGATTGGCGGAAGCGTGTGGGAGTCGAACCCACCATCCTGGCCGCGAAGGACAGGATCCATGGCTTTGAAGGCCACGAGGATCACCGGACCCCTTTCGCCTCCGCGCGGGATTATAGCAGGACGCGGCGGGGCGACTGCGCCGACACCTTCAACTTTTTGGCGAGGATGCGACTTTTCGGCGAGCCAGATCAAGAAGCTTCGTCTCGGTGCAGACTTCGTAGTAGGCGCGGTTACCCTGTGTGCCGATCTTTCCGCCCGGCAGCAACTGGCGGACGAATCCTTTGCGCACCACAATGGGCTCGAGTGATTCGCCGAGAGGGGCTTCGCCGAAATAGAGTTGGACGCGCTCCTTACCCCACGGCAACGGGAAATTGCCGGCCATCGGAGCGAGCGAAATTTCCGAACTCAGCTTCTGAAAGCCTTCTTCGTTCAGCTCGATGCCGTTGAGGTTGTAGCGCACCAGCAGCTCCTCGCCCTCGTCTTCGGCGGCATCTTCCATGAGCGTTTGGAGCATGTAGACGTTGAAGGGTGCGGGATTCGCTTGAAAGAGGCGTTTAGCCATCTTTGAACAGCTGGAGAGGCGGTCGGAAAGATTGAGCGCGCGGGAAATCATGATGCGCGAGTCGGCATCCATCCAGAGCGAGGGTGCCGAGTCCTGGAACGCCACGCCGACGCCCAGTTCGAGCGGCGGAAGGCCGCTGGTCTTCGCGCGGACGTTGTAAGCCTGAGTGACGGCGAGGATTTCGCGGGCAAGGACGCAGGCGCGAGCGACGGCGCGCTGCGTAGTCCGCGTCGATTCGGTCTCGTAGATGGCGAGGATAATAGCGTCGCCTTCGATGAAGACCTTGGCGGCGCCGTAGCGTTCGAGCATGCGTTTGACGGGTTCGTGCAGATTCATGCTGAAATGTGAGGCGGGATTCATGCCTCGTCCCAGCAGATCCTTCGTGATACCGGTCGAGCCGCGGACGTCCGCTTTGATGACCACGTGATTGATCACGGGATCTTCAGTCGGGCGACCTTCGTCCGGATGCAGGAATTCGTACAGGCTCTTGTTGACGCGCGAAAGCTCACGCGATCGTTCCGAACGCACCAGATTGATGCGCTCCATCCAGGCAGTCACCTGTTGGTAATTCCGCCGGTCGCGGCGCAATCGCATCAGGTCTTCGGCGAATTGAAGGCTCACGGCGAGAATCTCCGTGTCACCGCGACGCCGGATCGCACGCGACGCTTCGTCCAGCCGCTTCATCGAAACCTTTCTCACCGGGAATTGCTCGAGAATCTGCTCTACGCGCTTCGCCTCTTCGCGACTTACGAGCGCTTTTTTTAACTGTTGCAAATGGATGGGCGGGCAATAATCGGCAGTAATCCTGCGTAGCTCGTAGCCGGCGAGGATATGGACGAGCAGATCGCGTTCTTCCAGCCGGTGGACCCATTCTTCGAGCAGGCGCGCGCCAGCATCAGGCGGGAACCCTATGTCAGCGGAAACTCCTGGGCCAGAAGCGACCTCGGAGTCGAACAGCCGGCGGGCGTTCGCAGGTTCATTGAGATAGTCGCCGAGCCGGCTCTGAAATTCCTCGGTCAGGAATTCCATCCGCTGTTTGGCAGCTTCGATTTGCGGGGCCATATCCGCGAGATTCTTCTCCAGCGCCGCGGCCTTCCGACGCAGATCTTCGGATTCTCCGCGTGATTCCACCGGAGCGCCTTGCTTGCGCTTGAAGAGCCAGGGAAACGAATCTTGGCCTCCGCCGGCGCCGCCGGCGAGCTCTTCTAACTCTTCCTCGACGCGCGCCGATTCGGAACGCAACAGCCGTGCTTGCTCGACCAGGCGTTCATGAACCTTGCGGGCCTTGGTCAGCTCCTCTGCGTTGTCCCCCGCGAGCACGTACTCGCGCACGAAATCGAGCAGGAGCGCGTCGAAGACATCGAAGCGATCCGGATCGTTCACGAAGTTGCCGAGCAGCACGTAGTGCTCGAGGAAGAGATGATCGTCGTTGCCGCCCTCGACAAACAGAAAGCGGTTCTGCAGCATCTGGTATGTATCGCGAAACTCGTCCCCGAAAAGAGCGCGCCGGGTCTTGGCGAGCGTATTTTCCTCGACTTCGCGCCATATCCGGCACAGCGTGTCCCCCACCGCGCGAATGATGTTTTTGCGGTCGGCCTGAAGTTCCGAAATCTTCGAACGCATCACGTGCGCCTGCTCGCTGTGCTCGAAGAGCTCGCCGCGCTTCCGAATCCAGTCCTTGCACTCAACCAGGATGCTCGAGAACTGGTTTCCGGTCTCCTGTGTGATGAATTTCAGGAGCGCCAGGCGGTGCAGAACGTCCGTCTCGATCGATTGCTCGAATTTGGCGCGCGTCAGCGACGTCTGTAGAATCTCGGTCAGCAGCTTGCGAAACGCGCCATGCTCCGGCGCACCCGACTTCTTGCGATCCCAGTCCTGGGTGTAGAGAAGGCCGATGTTGACAGTCTGTCGGATCAGATCGATGAGATATTTTCGGGTAAACTCGACGAATCGTGGGCTGAGGAAGACGTCATAGTGGATGTTGTCCAGCCCGACGACCACGTTTGTTAGCCGGATTTCAGCGGAGTAAGGCTCAAGCTTCATCCGGGTCGGATGGGTGGAGGGCGGTGCGATTCGAGTTTCCGGCATCCAAAACCTGCTGATAGATAAGCTCTCACTGTAGCGGAGGCGGAAAGCGAGGCGCAATGGAACGGGGCGTAAGGGTTAACGCCGTGACCATCGGAGGCGGCCCGGAAGCCGACGAGCTATCCGGCCCGACGGCCTCCGGGGATACTGACCACGGGCCGTGCCTCTATTTCGGGCCGGGAGGCAAGCGATGCAACCGACGCGCGATCGAGGGGGGATTCTGCGAGCAACACCAGCCGGGCGCCAAACCCGTCGCCCAAGGCGCCATCGGCATGCGGCGCGTGGTTGCCATCCTGGCGGCGCTGGCAGCGCTCTTGCCGTGGCTGGTCGACCTCGTTCGGGAACTCATCCGCCTGCTCCGGTAGTGCAACTTGCGAACGATCCGCCGGACGGAAGATATCGACCCGGGAAATCGGATTACAGGTAAAATGTCGGGCCATGTCGAAACTACTCGAAGGCAAGACAGCAATCGTTCTCGGCGTGTGGAACAAGTGGAGCATTGCCTACGCCATCGCGCAGGCGTTTGTGCGCGAAGGCGCCACGCTGCTGCTCACGTACCAAAATGAGCGAGCAAAACCGGCAGTCGAAGAACTCGGCCGCGAACTCGGCGCCGCGAGCTTCTTCCCCTGCGAGGTCCAGCAGCAAGAGGACATCGACCGCCTGGCCGAATCGCTCAAAGCCGAGGGTCGCAAGCTTGACGTGGTGGTCCACAGCCTCGCCGCCGCGAAACACGAGGAGATCAACCAGCCTTTCCTGAACACGTCGCGCGACGGTTTCCAGTTCGCCTTAGAAGTGAGCGCGTATTCCCTGGTCGCTATCGCAAAGGCGCTTTCGCCGCTGATGACGGCGGGCGGTTCGATCATGACGCTGACGTATCTCGGCTCGACGCGCGTGGTGACCAACTACAACGTGATGGGCGTGGCCAAGGCCGCTCTTGAAGCCGAGGTACGCTACCTCGCGAGCGAACTGGGGCCGAACAAGATCCGCGTCAACGCCATTTCGGCGGGCCCCATCAAGACGATCTCCGCCCGTGGCGTCAAGGACCTCGGGAAGATGCTCGAGATTGTGGCGCAGCACTCGCCGTTGCGGCGCAATACCGAGACGGTGGAAGTGGCGGACACAGCCGTGTTTTTGGGCAGCGACCTGGCGCGCGGCGTCACCGGAAATGTGATTTTTGTGGACTCCGGCTTTCACATCATGGGGCTGTGAGCTTCAAAAGCAGTACGTCCGCAGCATCGTTGATCGAGATGCGGCGCGTGTCTTCGGCGATGTGCTCGAGGTGGATGCGGACCACAGGCCAGTCGATGTGCAGCGCGAGCTTTTCGGGCCACTCGACAATGACGACAGCCTGCTCGGCGAAAACGTCCTCGAGCCCGAGCGTTTCTAGATCGTGGCGATCGCTGATGCGGTAGAGGTCCACATGATAGACGCGCGCGCCGCGGTCGTACTTATGGACGAGGGTGAAGGTTGGACTGGTGACTTCATCTTCCTCGGCGGCGCCCAGCCCCGCTGCGATCCCCTTGGTGAGCGTCGTCTTCCCCGCCCCGAGTTCGCCCGAGAGCAGGATCAAAACCGGCGGCTTCAGCCGCGCGCCAATTGCCCGCCCTTGCTCGATCGTTTCTTCCGCTGAGTGAGTGACGATTTCGCGGCTAGCCACGGCCGCACTCGGAATAGAATTGCCGGAAGGCACGCGGGAGGCAGCGGATCAAGTCGGTGGCCAGCAACGGAGCTTCGCCCATCTCGGCGTAGGCAATATCCCCAGCGAGGCCGTGCAAGTAGACACCGAACGCAAGCGTTTGTTGCCAATGGTCAGTTCCGTACTGGGCGGTGAGGCCCGCGAGCATTCCGGTCAGCACGTCGCCCGTGCCGCCGGTGGCCATGCCCGGATTGCCGGTCGAATTGATGTAGGCCGACCCGTCGGGCGCGGCGATGACGGTCTGGTAGCCTTTCAAGATGACGACCGCATTCCAGTCGGCCGCGGCCTTCAGCGACAGCTCAACACGGCAAGCCTGCACGTCCTTCGTTGTACAGCCGAGAAGGCGCGCCATTTCGCCCGGATGGGGTGTCACCGCAAGCAGGCCCTTTGAATCTCGCAGTTCGGCGGCGCGGCCCGCGAATGCGTTCAAGCCATCGGCGTCAAGGATGATCGGAACACCGGCTCGCTTTTGAACCACGGCTCGAACGAAAGCTTGCGTCTCTCCCTGAGTCGATAGCCCCGGACCTATGCCGAGCGCTCTCTTTCCCTTCAGGAGCGTTGCGAAGAGATTCCCTTCGAGACTTCTCTCGGAAACGGCTCCCGCCCTGGTTGAGGCGAGCGCCTCGGTCATGATCTCGGGCGTGTGCGCCGCGATGATTGGCAACACGGGCTCTGGCGTGGCGACGGTGACGAGTCCTGCGCCTGCGCGCAAGGCTGCCCACGATGCGAGAACGGCCGCTCCGCTCTTGCCGACCGATCCCGCCACGATAAGTGCGTGGCCGTAGTCGCCCTTATTGCCATCGGGCTTGCGCGGAATGGCGAATGCTCCGAATTCGTGTGGCTCGCTCCAGCGGAGATTGCCCTTCCCCGTTTCTTCGGTCAGGACAGGAGGAGAACCGATGTCGCTCACCACGAGTTTGCCGACGTGGCGCTGTCCGGCCCCGAGGACGAGACCGGGCTTCGGAGCGGTAAAGGTAACCGTGCAGTCCCCGACGACGGCCGCTCCCTGGATTTCACCTGTGTCCGCATGCAGGCCTGACGGAATGTCCACGGCGACGGCGAAACACCGCGGTCCGCGTCTGTTGACGGCAGCGATCACTTCGCCGAGCCGGCCTTCCACCGGTCCGCGTGCGCCCGTTCCCAGCAGCGCGTCGACAATAATCACGTCGTCGGGGAACTCAATTGGCCCGGTACTGCCATCTACATGGAGCTTGCCCGAAGCCGTTTTCCAGCGCTTCAGATTTGTTGCGGCGTCGCCTTTCACGTCACGAGGATTGCCAGCGAAAAAAACTTCGACGTTCCCGCCGGCCTTTCGGAGGTAGCGCGCAACGACGAAGCCATCACCACCATTATTTCCCTTGCCGCAAAGAACGATTACAGGGCGCCGCTCCAAATCCGAAAACCGCGCCTGGATGAATTGCGCGACACTCTTCCCAGCGTTCTCCATGAGGGCAAGACTCGGAATGCGGTACTTCGCCGTTGTCAGACGGTCGACCTCCCGCATTTCCGCAGCGGTCAGGATTTTCATGAATGACTCGTCGATCCCTCAAACTTCGCAGGACGCGCCTTAGTATAAACCGCCCCGCCGCCCTAGCCCATGCGGGCGACGACAATCGTTGCATCGTCAGCCTGCTCGGGCGCCCCAGCCCATTGGTCGGCGGCGGAGATCAGATTCTCGGCCAGGGTCCGGACGGGGGCGTTTCGCTGCCTGAGAACTTCCGCCTTCAGCCGTTCGATCCCGAATTCCTCGGCGTACACATTCTCCGGCTCGGTGAGTCCGTCGCTGAACGCCACCAGCAAGCTGCGCGGGGCTATTTGCAGCGTTTCCGAGCTATAGCGAGCATCCTCGAAGAGTCCAACGACCGTCCCGCCCTGATCGAGCTGCCGCACCGTCCCATCGACGACAAGAAACGGAGCGAGATGGCCCGCGTTCGTGTAGCTGAGCGTCTTCGCTTCGGAATCGTAGACCGCATACAGCAGCGTGGCGTAGCGGTCGCCCGATGTGCTCACAAACAGCTGCCGGTTCACGCGCGATACGACGTCCGCCGTGCTGCCGTGCCCATCCGTCATCGCGGCGCTCCGCAGGGCTGCCTGAAGGCTGGCCATCAGGAGCGCGGCGAAGATTCCCTTGCCGCTGATGTCGGCAAGCGCGATTCCAACGCGCGAGGGACCGAGAGGGATGAAGTCGTAATAGTCGCCGCTCACGACGCGCGCGGGACGGCAAATGGCCGCAAGCTCCAGGCCGGGAAGCGACGGCAGAGAGGTCGGGAAAAGTTGCTGCTGGACCTCGCGCGCGATCGAAACCTCGTTTTCGAGGCGCTGCTTCTGCCGCTGCTCCTCAATCAGCTCCGAGATGGAGCTGGTCATCTCGTTGAACGATTCACCGAGCGCACCAAGCTGGTCCTGTTGGTGCACGCGGATGCGATGGCTGAAATCCCCACGGCGGACGTAGAGAGTCCCTTCGTATAAATCGGCCACCGAACGCGTGATCGTGCGAGTCAAGACAATCCCGATGATGAGCGCCGCGATTTCAAGAACCAGGAAGACGGAACCCACACCGATGAGGGCATCCACTAGAAGGGGCCCCCAGGCGCCCACCGACGTCAGCAGGTCCCTGTTGATGACCGAGGGACGCAGCGAAAACTGGGCGAGCACCGGCCGGTCCACCGCATCCGGACCCAGGTCTGCCCGCACGGCTTCCAGAGTTGCAAGCCCATTGATGCGAAGGTCGAGCCAGTTGGCGGCTGGCGGGAGTTTGCGTTCCGCGCTCGCGATTCGCTCTCCCAGCACGTAGCGGGCTCCATCAATCTCGAAGAGGATTCCCTTTCCCGGTGATGCACCCGCGGGATCGAGAAGGCTGAGTTGGATGGGTCCCAGATTCGACGGCAGCTTGTCGAGCAACGCGGGGGTGATCGGCGCGACGGCGAGCAGCGTGGCGCGCCCACCGGGCGCTGAAAGCGTCTCCGCGGATGCAAACCAGAGCTGGCCGCGGAATTCGGCGAGGCCGGCAAACTGCCGGCCGTTGCCTGAGCGCACCAGTTGCTGGCCGTGATTGATGTACACCCGCAATTCCGGCCATTCCGCGCGCGCTGCCGAGATGATCTTTGCCACCGCCGGGCGGGAAAGGATCGGGTCCTCGACTGCCGTGGATTCCGGCGAGACTAGCTGATCGACTTTCAGGTCAGGCTCGCGATTGAGCGCCGCTGCAATCGCGTCAGCATCCGCCGCAATCACAGTGATGCGATCGTGGAGGTCGTCCCGGAGCAGGTGCGCTCCGATTTGCAGCTCGAGCAAGAGGCCCCCGATCAGGCCTCCCGTCAGGATCAGCACGACGGGAACGACAGCCATGAAGATGTAGGCAACGATCAGGCGGTTGCGCAGGCGCCACAGGCCTCTGCGGCGCACCAACAGGATTAATCGCACGATCAGAAAGCCGACCGCTGCGACGCTCAAAAAGCCGAGGAAGGACGCAAAAGGAAGCGAGCGACCCGTGGCATTGCGGACGAGCCGCGAGAGCCCGTAAAGTGCGAGGATGACAATTGCCACGCGATCGATTACGGACGTGTGGCGAAACGAGACCAAGAGGCGGCGTGGAGAGAATCGAGTCATTGACGGACGCATGCGGCACCGAGTCCACAGGAAGCCGCGGGCACTCAAAAGGCTAGCTTCAAAATACCTCAGTTCGGAGAGAACATGGACCGTTTTACGAGGCTGCTAGCGCGAAGACGCCTTCCGAACCTTGCTGTGCGTCCGCCCGTAGAATGCGTACACGAGCAGGCCAATTCCAAGCCAGATAAGTAACCGCCACCAGGTCTTCGCCGGAAGGCTCAGCATGGCCGCGAGCGATGTGAGAATCCCAAGGATCGGAACGAGTGGAACCAAGGGCGTCTTGAACGGCCGGGGAAGATCGGGCCGCTTGCGGCGAAGAATCCAAACCCCGGCGCAAACGATGACGAACGCGAGCAGCGTCCCGATATTCACCAGAACGGCGAGATCGCCGATAGGAATCAACGACGCGAAAATTGCGACGCAAATCCCCACCACGATCGAGGAAATCCACGGCGTCCGGAACCGCGGATGGATGGCCCCTGCCCACTGAGGAAGAAGACCATCGCGCGACATCGAATAAAAGACGCGGGACTGGCCAAGCAGCATGACGAGCATGACGCTGCCCAGGCCGGCGACCGCTCCCGCCTTGACCAGCAAGCTGCCCCAGCGCACGCCGGTAGCATCGATTCCCACCGCGACCGGAGCCGCCACGTCCAGGCTGGTGTACGGCACTACGGCCGTGAGCAAACCCGACACCAGAATGTAGAGGATTGTGCAGATCACGAGCGAACCGATGATCCCAACCGGCATGTCCTTCCGAGGATTCTTTGCCTCCTGCGCGGCCGTCGAAACCGCGTCGAATCCGATGTAGGCGAAGAAAATGACTGCCGCGCCACGGGCCACACCCGACCAACCGAAGTCGCCGAACTTTCCCGCGTTCGGCGGAATAAACGGGCGCCAATTGGCCGCAGCAAGCGCAGGATGTCGCAGGACGTACATTCCCGCGATACCAATAAAGACCAGCACGATCGCGACCTTGAGGATCACGATGGCGGAATTAAAATTCGCCGATTCCTTGATCCCGACGATAAGGATGAACGTGACCACGGCAATCGCCAACAACGCGACCAGATTAAATACTCCGGTTGCATGCGGAAGTGTCCCCGGATCGATACGGGCAGATTCCAGTGCAGAACGCACTGACTCGGTCGTCGCCCAGTGACCTTTATAAAGGAGCATCTGCATCCCCGGCGTCGCAAGCCATTTCGGGCCGATGTGAATACCAAAATCCTCAAGGAAGCTGACGAAGTAACCGCTCCAGCCGGAAGCCACCGTGGCAGCGCCAAATGCGTATTCCAGGATCAGGTCCCAGCCGATGATCCACGCAAAGATTTCGCCCAGAGTGGCGTACCCGTACGTGTAGGCCGAGCCGGCGATCGGGATCAGCGATGCAAATTCGGCGTAGCACAGTCCTGCGAAAGCACAGATGATGCCCGACAGGATGAACGAAACCACGATGGCCGGCCCCGCACTTTGCGCGGCGGCTTGCCCCGTTAATACGAAAATGCCCGCGCCAATAATCGCGCCGATGCCCAGCGTGATTAGGTTGATCGGCCCCAGGGCGCGGCGCAAGCTAAGCTGGCCTGCTTCTTCGGACTCCTCCATGATGACGTGCAGCGGCTTCGTGGCCAGAAGTGGACTGCTCATTCGGGATGGTCCTCCGTCATCGTCAGACGCCCCTGCATTCTACGACTCCGCAGGCCCCTTGCCCGCCCACTTCCAGAGGCCGTACACCGGCAGCCCCAGCAAAACGATGATCACGCCCGGCCAAGTGTACTGCGGTTTATATCGCAACAACTGGATTTCGAGAAACACTGCCATCACGAGGTAGAGCGCGGGCAGCACCGGATAGCCGAAAGCACGGTATGGCCGCGGCATGTCCGGACGCTTCGCGCGCAGGACAAACAATCCGGCGAGCGTGAAGATGTAAAAAAGCACCACGGCAAATATCAGGAAGTCTAGCAACTGCCCGTAGGTGCCCGAAAGACACAGCATCGACGCCCAGATGCATTGCACCACCAGCGCGACTCCCGGCGCGTGATGACGATTCACGTTCCCTACCGACCCGAAGAACAGCCGGTCCTTTGCCATCGCGTAATAGATACGCGCTCCCGAGAGAATCAGACCGTTGTTGCAGCCGAATGTAGAGATCAGAATCGCCGACGCCATCACGATCGCGCCGGCCGGGCCGAAAATCACCTGGAGGGCGGCGGTCGCGACGCGCTGATCTGAAGCAAACTCGATTCCCCGGGCGAGCGGAGTCGCGCCCTGCGGATCGCCATTGATGGGCAGAACTCTCAGATAGGCGATATTCGCCAGCGTGTAAAGCAGCACCACCGTTCCGGTCCCGAGCGCAAGTGAGACTGGCAGATTACGGCTGGGTTCCCTCACTTCCGCCGCCGTGAATGTGATGTTGTTCCAGGCATCCATGGCGAAGAGGGACCCCACCATCGCCACGCCTATCAGCGTGAGGGTTCCGATCATCCACGTCGGATTGTCCGGCGGATACGAATGCACGGCGTTCCAGCCGGCATTCCGCCAGAAGCCAGTGAAATTCGTCGTGAGGCCCACGGGTGTTGCAAACCACAAGCCCAGCACAACTAGCGCCACAAGCGCGCCCGTCTTGGCCACGGTGAAGACATTCTGTACGATCTTGCCAAGCCGGAGCCCGCGCGTGTTCACCCACGTGAGAAGAACGATCGAAAGGATGGCGAGGAGGTTCTGCCGGTTCAAGCCGACGTTATAGGGACCGAGTTCACCGAACCACAAGCGCCACGGTCCGAACGTCCCGATCTTCCAGATCCAGTGCGAAGCGGAAAACCACGGCGCGAGCACGCCTGCAAACTTCGCAAAGGCGATCGCCACGGCGGCAATCGTGGCCGTCTGAATTACGAGCAGCATGGTCCAGCCGTAGAGGAAACCCCACACGTGCCCCAGCGACTCGCGCAGATAGACGTACTGCCCGCCAGCGTGTGGCATCGCCGCGGCGAGTTCCCCGTAGCTCAGCGCGCAGATCAGGGTCATGACCCCGGAAGCGAGCCAGACGATCAGCAGGAGGCCCGGGCTTTTCACCTGATGCGCGATGTCCGCGGAGACGATGAAGATTCCCGACCCGATCATCGACCCGACGACGATCATCGTCGAATCGAACAAGCCAAGGCCCTTAACCAGCTCGGGGGACAGCCGAGCGCCCGGGGCTCCGATTGTCTGCGCCTGTTGCGCCATTTGATCTTGACTTGCGGCCGCCCTCAAGCCCTCGCAGAACGCACGCGCTCCGCGATCGCCAGGTACTCTTTTGCGCGACCCGCGGGATCCCGCGCCGACAGCAGATCGCTGATCACTGCAACGGAATCGGCCCCGGCGCGGAACACCTCCGCCGCCGTTTCGAGCGTGATTCCACCGATGGCGACAATAGGTTTCCGTGTGAGCCGCCGCGCGGCGCGAAGAAGCTCGAGACCGACGACCGGGTCTGGATTTTCCTTTGTGGTCGTCGGGAAGATAGGCCCCACGGCAATATAATCCGCCGAAGTGGCGATAGCCTCGCGGAATTGCTCCACACCATGTGTCGAAACGCCTACCCAGCAGGAATCACCGCAGATTCGCCGTGCATCTTCGACCGGCAAGTCTTCCTGGCCGACGTGCACGCCTCCTGCGCCGGATAGGGCGGCTACGTCCGGGCGGTCGTTCACGATGATCCGGATCCCTCGCGGCGACAGGCTGGCGATCAGCTCCTTTGCTGCCGCGCAGACATTCCGCGAAGTGGCCCGCTTATCGCGAAGCTGCATCAATTTCACACCTGCGTCCGCAAGCGGCGCGGCAAACGCAAAGGGTGGCACCGACAAAAGGCTCGGATCAAGGATCGCGTAAAGGGGTGAGAACAACGGCCGTTCTCCGGTTCACTCGGCTTTCGCGGCGGTCAGCCGCTCGAGGAAGTGCGTGTCGAATTTCCCCGCCCTGAAGTCCGGATCGACAAGGATTCGCTTGTGCAGCGGGATCGTCGTCTTGATACCTTCGACCACGAAGCCATCGAGCGCGCCCTCCATCCGGACGATCGCCTCCGCGCGGTCCCGTCCATGAGTGATCAACTTCGCCACGAGAGAGTCGTAATACGGCGGGATGATTGCGTCCGCGTATGCGGCCGTATCCACCCGGACGCCCGGCCCGCCCGGGACTCGAAAGGCCGTGATGCGGCCCGGCGACGGCCTGAAGGTCTCCGGGTCCTCGGCGTTGATGCGGCATTCGATCGCGTGGCCCTGGAACTGAACCGGGCCCACGACCTCGTCCAGCCGTTCTCCCGCCGCAAGACGGATTTGGGACTTCACCAGGTCCACTTGCGTCACCATCTCCGTCACTGGGTGCTCCACCTGGATGCGCGCATTCATTTCGATGAAGTAGAGGTCGCCGGTAACGTCCCGCAGGAATTCTATCGTCCCGGCGCTCGAATACCGGACCTTGCGGAGCGCTTCCACAACCTGAGTACCGACGCGTGCCCGAGTCGCGGGGTCGAGACCTGTCGAGGGAGATTCTTCCAGCACCTTTTGGTGCCGGCGCTGGAGTGTGCATTCGCGCTCGCCGAGATGCATCACGTTGCCATGCCGGTCGCCCAGCACCTGGAATTCGATGTGGCGCGGGTGCTCGATGAGCCTTTCCATATAAACGTTGGGGCTGCCAAAGGCCTGCTCGGCTTCCGCACGCGCCGTCTGAAACGCCGAAATCAATTCACGCTTAATGCGCACGATCCGCATTCCGCGGCCGCCGCCACCTTCGGCGGCCTTGATCATCAGCGGCAATCCGACCTGAGTCGCCACCCTCTTGGCGGCCGCTTCATCCGGCACGATTCCATCGCTGCCCGGAATTACCGGAAGACCTGCCGCGGCCATCTCAGCGCGCGCGCGGTCTTTCTCGCCCATCATTCGGATCACGTCCGGCGGCGGCCCGATGAAGGTGATGTGCGAGGCCTCGCAGACTTCGGCGAAGTTGGCGTTCTCCGAAAGAAAGCCGTACCCAGGGTGGATTGCATCCACGTCCGCGATCTCGGCCGCGCTGATGACCTGGGGGATGTTCAGGTAACTGTCCGCGCTTCGCGGGGGTCCGATGCAGATCGCCTCATCCGCAAAGCGAACGTGCAGGGCGTGGCGATCGGCTTCCGAGTAGACCGCCACCGTACGGACGCCCAGTTCCTTGCACGCGGCCAGGATGCGCAGTGCAATCTCGCCGCGATTGGCGATTAGGATTTTCTTGAACATGGGCTAAGAGCGGATGACTTGAGAGCCGGGGGCCTCTGCCTTGCCCTTTCCCGGCGTGATGCCTACTTCTTTCCCTGCACGCGAATGCCGAAGAGCGCCTCGCCGTATTCAACCGGATGGCCGTTTTCGACAAAGACTTGGACGACTTCACCCGCCACGTCCGACTCGATCTCGTTCATCAGCTTCATTGCTTCGATGATGCAGAGCACTTGAGCGGTCTCGACGCGGGAGCCCACCACAACGAAGGGCTCGGCCTCTGGGCTGGGGGACGAGTAAAACGTTCCCACGATCGGCGACTTGATCGTGTGCACGTCCTCCGCCTGGGCTGCCTCTTTGACGCGTTCGTGGGCGCCGGCCGGGGCCGCAGCATGCGGGGGTGCCGTCTGCGCTGTCGCAGCCGACCGGTGTGCCGCCGCAGGGTGCGCCGACGCCCGTTTCAGCCGGATGTGCATGCCGCGGCGCTCGTATTCGAACTCCTCCAGCCCGTTCTCCTGCATAAACGCGAGCACGCGTTTTACTTCGGAGAGGTCCACGCCGCGCACGTCTGTGCCTGCTCCAGCTTCCGGCTTTTGTTTCTTGGCCATCTAAAGTTCGAGAAATTCCCGGGGAGCCGTCGTCAGATCCACGGCGCCTTGCGCCGTCACAAGGACGTCGTCCTCAATCCGGATGCCACCAAGTCCTTCCAGGTAGACGCCCGGTTCGACAGTCACGACCATTCCATCCTGAAGAAGCGTCTGCTCGCCCTTGCCGAGGCGAGGCATTTCGTGCACTTCCAAGCCCAGCCCGTGACCCGTGCTATGGGTGAAATACTGCGCCAAGCCAAGCTGGCGCAAAACGCCGCGCGCCGCCCGATCCACATCCACGGCTTTGACCCCAGGCCGGATGACCGCTTTCGCCGCTTCCTGAGCCCGCAGGACTCCATCGTAGAGCCCGCGAATCCTTCGGGGAGCGCGCCCCAGGAAGACCGTACGGGTCATGTCGCTGCAATAACCGCGAAGTATAGCACCCTGGTCGAACACGACCAACTCGCTTTTCCTGAGTGGCTTGGCGGTAGGGCGCGCGTGCGCCCAGGCCGAGCGCGGACCGGAAGCCACTATGGTCTCAAACGAGGGTCCGGAGCCGCCACGCTTCTTGATTCCGTATTCGATCTCAGCTGCCAAGTCGATCTCAGTGACTCCCGGCCGGACCATCTCGAGAATCCCGAGGAAGACATCGCTAATCAGCTGCGCAGCTGCCTGCATCTCGGCCACTTCATCCCCGTCCTTGACGGCGCGAAGCTTCTCGACGGCGTTTCCGTCCCCAATCCACCGCACTCGACTGCCCGCCGCATCCATCAGCGTCTGTTTCTGTCCTACGGTCACATTCCCCGGAGCATAGCCGACAGACCGTCTTCCCCGGCGTCCTCGCAGGCGGGCCCCGACGGCGCCCAGGAGCCCGTTCCTCGCAATGTGCACTCGCGCCCCGCGAACCTCCTGGCCCGCTTGGAGCGTGTACCGGCTGTCGGTGAAGATGGTGCTTGCGGACGCCTCGACCAACAGCAGTCCAGCACTGCCCGAAAAGCCACACAAGTACCGAATGTTCGGAAGATGGGAGATCAGGATTGCGTCGATTCCGAGGCTGGAAAAGCAGAGCCGGAGCCGATCCGTTCGTTCTTCGGACCCGCTCCGGCGTGAGGTTTGGTGTGTCGAGTTCCGCGCCACGTCAGGCAGCCGGCCCCTCCTGATTCGACCGCCAGCGCTAGCTGGGGAGAATCCGGGGCGTCAGGAAGAACAGCAGCTCCTGCGAACTAGAGCTGACCGTAGTGTGTTTGAACAGATTGCCCAGGAGCGGAATACTGCCGATCAGAGGAACATCCTGGATGGCCGTCGACTGTTGCGTTACGATGATTCCGCCGATGACTACGGTCGCTCCGTCAACCACCGTAACCTTCGTTTCGGCAGATTGCGTATCGATCGCCGGGATTCCCTGAACGCGGGGGATTGCCTGGTCGATCTGGTCGTTCTCGACCGTCACGTCCATGTAGATCGTCCCTTCGGCCGTGATCTGAGGCGTGACATCCAGCTCTAGGACGGCGTCCACGAACTGAACGGACACGGTGTTGTTGACGACCGTCTGGACCGGAATCTTGGTTCCCTGCTTGACGGTGGCCTTTTCGTTGTTCTGCGTGATCACCTTTGGCTTGGACAGAAGCTTGCCGACGCCGGTCTGTTCGGCCGCCGAAATGATGTAGTCTATCGCGAAGTTGGGAGACGCAAAGAGGTATTGGAGTCCGCTCGTGGGGACCGTTGTGCCCAAATTCGTGATCAGAGGCGGCGCTCCACCGGTTGAACTGGTGCCGCTGGAGCCGGCGCCTGTACTCGTAATGAGGGGCGGCGGGGTGAAGATTGTCGGCCCCGCGCCAACGGACGGAGCTCCGCTTACGCCGTTGTGCCCGGCCACCCCGGAAAATGCAAGCTGCGACCCAAGCTCCCGCGAGAAGGAACGGTTGGCCGCAACCACGCGCGCTTCGATTTCCACTTGCCGCGACTTCCGGTCGAGCTGGCGGATCAGATTGTCGATTACGGGCATCGTGCTCGGGACGTCGCGAATGATCAGGGTGTTCGAGCGGTCGTCCGCGACGAGGTCGCCGCGCGACGACAGGAATTTCTTAAGCGGAGCGACAAGGACCGTGGCCTTCGCGTAGCTCAAGACGCGAGTCGTCGTAACGACATCGGCGGCTTCCGCCTGCGCCTTCGCGAGATCGCGATTCTCCTCCGCCTCCTTCTGCAAGGTTGCTTTGGTAGCGATTCGCAGGACGTTCCCGTCGAGCTGCTTATCGAGGTCGTTGTTCTTCAGAACGATGTCGAGCGCTTGATCCCACGGTACGTCGTCCAGAACGATCGTCAGTGTTCCCTTCACGTTCGGGTCCAGGACGACGTTCAGGCCGCTGATCTCGTGGATCAAACGGAAGAAGTCGCGCAAATCGACTTCCTTCAGGTTTACCGAAATCGGCTCGCCTGAGTACTTACCTGCAACGACGGGAGCAGGCGCGGGTGCCTGCGCCGGTGCCGCGACTCGACCGGGGCCTGGCACGGGGGCCGGTTCCGCCGGAGCTGCTGCGGCAGCCGAGCTTGCGTTGGCGGCGTTCGGCGCCACCATCGAAGCCCCTGACGCCGCGTGCGTAGCAGCCACACCTTCCTGCGCCTGGGCCGGCTCTGCGGCAGGTGTCGCGAGGGCCGCTGACGTCCGCGTCAGGGCCACCGGCAGTGCAGCCGCTGGAGCCGGAATCTCAGTCGCCTTCGGCAACGCCGCCGGCTCCGCGAGAGCCGGAGCTTGCTGCTGCAGCGGGGCCTTCGCAGTCATGACGGCGACAGGCGGCTCCGAGGGCGTCGGCTTAGCCGCGCCGTCGGAGGCTCCGTTCGGCGTGAAGGACACCGTAACCGTGTTGCCTTCCCTCGCGATGCTGTAGGTGGCTGGCTGACGCAGGTCGATCACGACACGCGACACTTCGGGCGCGAACTGCGCCAGGCGAATCTCGCGCACCGGATCCAGGTTGCTTGCCAGGTGATTGGCGGAAGTCTTCAGGTGCGAGCCTGCAAAATCGAGCACTAGTCGCTCCGGCTTATGCAATTGGGTCGCGTGATAGTTCAACGGGCCCGACCCAGAGATGTGCACTTCGGTCTGGTCGCCATTCTGTGTCATCTGGACCTGCTGAATTGATTCATACGTTGCGCCTAGGGTCTTCGTCTCCGCGGACGTGGCGGCAGCCGGAACCACTGTCGGCGCGAGCGTCGCCCTCGAAGGCGCGGCCGAAGGAGCAGCAGCCGCATCGGAAGTCCGCGAAACAAGCAGGGTAAGGTCCTGGGCATCTTTCCGCTCGAGGCGAGGCTCGACGCCCTGGGTCATCAGAATCTCCACACGAACGACGGGCTTGCTCCCCGAGGCGTAGGTCGTTACACGGTAGCTCTTCACGAGGTCGGAAGGAACCACGCGTGCGCCGGTCGGGTCTCCGGCCGAAACCCCGCTCAAGTCGAGGACGTAAAGACTCTCACTCGGACGATAGGTGGTGTATTCAAACGGCGCGTTAGCTTCAGCTTCCAACTGCACGCCGCCGTCCTTCACCACCGCCTTCACATGCACCACCGGCGCATCGCTAGCCGGCAGCGCTCCGTTCAACAGAATCAGGCTAGCCGCGATAAGCGCACCCAGCCCCCACGCCCGCCACATGATCCTCATTGCTGCTCTCCTGCACTCGCGTAGATTCGCTTCGTCACCACCCGCTCGACCGGCTTGCCGAAGGCGTCTTTAGTGTTTTCCTTGAATGTCACACCGTCCAAACTGATTTTCTCCACATCGCCGTCATACAACCGGTCGCCCTCCCGGATGAAATACACGCGCTCCTCGGGATTCGAGACCACGGCGATCATTCCTCCGGCGCCTTGAACCGTCCCCGACACCCGGACCGTCGCGATCACCAGGCCGGCCTTGCCCGGAGGCAGGTGCATCGCCCCCACGTCCTTCTTGTCGCTGATCAAGGGTACAAACGGATCCCGCTTGCCCACCGCTTCAATCGTGGTGCCCGCTGCCGGCGACTCAGGCGTCGATGCCGCGGCAACAGCTTGTTTGGCTGCCGCAGCAGCCTTGGCCTTCCGAGCCGGCTTCCTCGCCGGCTTGGCCTGGGCCCAACTGCCTGGAATCACGCATAGCGACATTGCCAGCACGGCCAACAGATTTGCGGATGCCTTTGCGAGTCTCATCGTCATCGCCCTATCGTTTTGCCTGTGCGCCAGCAGGCGGTGCCTGCTGTTCGACCGGGTTCGTGAAGAATGTCGTGATCGTAAACGTACCCGTCACCGAGGTGCCGGCCGCCATATGGAACTTGCCGCCTCCGGCGCCGCCAACCGAATTCAGCTTCAAGTCACCCACGTTGATAATTCGCGATAACCTTCCGAGCCGGGAGAAAAAGTCCAACACCGAGTAGTAGGGACCGTCGGCCTCGATGTCGAACGGCATCTCGAAGTAATAAGGCTTCTGCGCAACCGGCTTCGCCGTTAGCGAACGGATCGCAACGCCTGCACTCACGGCCGAGCGTTGCACCATCAAAATGAACTGGTCGGTCTGCTTTTCTTCCGGCACGATCGTTTGCAGCGTCGCCAGCTGTTTCTGCAACGCATCCATCTCGGTCTGCAATTCGGCACGGCGCTGTTTGTAGACCCGCAGGTTGTCAACTTCGGTTTGCAACGGCTTCAACTCAGCCTGCGCGGTCTCGAGTTGGCCGCGAACGTTCGCGAGCGGCAAGCCCGGAATGTAGACCCCTCCCAGGACCAAGACCACGGCCAGCCCGACATACAACAGGGCTTGCAGCGGCCACGGCCAATCGCGGAAGCTGGTTGCCATGGGCTAGCTCCTTCCCTTGGCCGCGGGTTGCGGAGGCTGTTCGGCTCCGGCGGGCTGGGCCTTCGCCGGACCAGTCGGCGGCGCAATCGCCACCGACATCGTGAAACCGTATGTCTCGACGGATGGGCGGAGATCGTCTTCCTTGGCGCTCTTGATTTCGACTTTGTCGAAGTAGCCGCTTCGCTTCAGTTCCGTGATGAAGTTGGCCACCGCGTTGATCGAACCCGCTTCACCCTGGATATCCAGCGAATCGCCGTTGCGGTTGATGGACGTAAGCCAGAGCGAATCCACGCGGACCACCGTATCGGCCACCATCTGAAGCAGGTCTTGCGCGCCGCTGCGGTTCCGCTGCAACGTCTCGATCACGTTGATGCGCTGCTGTAGGACGCTCTTTTCGCTTTCGAACCTGTCGACGTCCTGCTTGATCTGTTGCAGGCTGTTTTTCTCGGCCTGCAAATCCCTGATTCGTCCCTGCGTGTACTCCAGCTGCTTCTTTTGCGAGAAGTACACCACCGTTAGAACGACCGCCGCAAAGGCGATGGCCGCGACAAAGAGCAGGATCTGAAGGGTCGCCTCCAGCGGCACTGCTTGCTTCGCCGCCCTCGGACGGGCCTGGCCCAGTAGGTTGATTCGGATCATGGCGTGTCAAAACTCCTCAGCGCCAGGCCCATGGCGATGGCCAGGCGCGGCGCCAACTCGCGAAGCTGATTCTCGTCGTGGCGCGCGGGATTGATTGCGACCTTGCGAAACGGATACAGCTCCTCGACCGGCATCGCGAACTCTTCCTTCAGCAGATCGAGCAAGCCCGGCACCCGCGCCGTTCCTCCTGCGACCACGATTCGCCGGATGTTCTCGCCGCTGGCCGTGGCGCGGAAGAAGTCGAACGTCTTCTGTATCTCGAGGATCAGAATGTCGGAAACCGACCGCAGGATCGCCGCGCGCTGCTCTTCGCTCACACCCGCGTGTGTCCCGCCCATTTTCAGCTTCTCGGCGTCCTCGAAGCTCAGGTCAAGTTCCTTCTGTAAGGCATCGGTGTACTGGTTGCCGCCAACCGAAACGTCGCGCGTGAACAGCGGCGTCCAGCCGCGGATGATGTTGATATTCATTACGCTCGCGCCGATGTTCAGCAGCGCCACCACCTGCGACGGGTCCGGCTCGTAGTTCACCTCGTAGGCGTTCTGCAGCGCGAAGGCGTCGATATCCACGACCACCGGTGTCTTCCCCGCCTGCGCCAGCACGTTCGTGTGGTTCAGAATCTTGTCCTTCTTGACCGCCACGAGCAGCACGTCCATTTGGTTCTCCGTCGCTTCCAGGAGTTGGTAGCTCAAATTTACGTCGGCGATGTCGAATGGGATGTGCTGGCTCGCTTCCGCTTGAATCCGGTCGTATAGTTCTTCCTCGGTCATCAGGGGCATGCTCACGCGCTTGACGATTACCGAATGGCCCGAAACGGACGTTGCCACGTCCTTCGTCTTGATTTTTTGGCTCTCGAAGATGGCAATGATTTTCTCCGCTACAGACGGGGCATCCATGATGGCGCCGTCCACCACGGTATCCTGGGCCAGCGGTTCGAGCCCGAAACTTACAAGCTCGTAGCCCTCTTTCGCCTTCTTCAGCTCGACCGCCTTCACGGAACTCGAGCCGATGTCTAGGCCGATTAACGATTTCGTTTTCCCCAGATTGAACATCGTGCGGCCCCTCACTCCTAAGTTCGCCCCGTTTCCCAGGACGAATCCCGCTTCGTTTCCCGCGCGTTTTCCCCGAAGGTGCCCTTCGCGCTTTTGTTTCTGTTTCGCCCCAGCCCCGCGGGCTTTGCCACACCCGTCGAGAGAACCGATAGTACTAAGAGATCCGGTACGCTCCGTGAACCGTTTATCACATCTAGCGCCGCAGACTGTCAATCGACATGTTTCGGGTGTGTGCTTCCGGTAAAACACGGCCCAACGTACAGGAGTCCCGGATCGTCTAGGTAGGATCGTGCGAGCGGGGCATGCCTGGCCCCGGGCGAGTTAGATGCATTGCGCGACTGCGAGGAGACTTTCGCCCCTACTTTTTCTTCTCTTCAACGGCGCGGAAGGCGCTTGTCAGAACCTGGGGCGGAGAAATCTTCTAACGATCAAGCTTCAATTGCGACCAAAGAGCATCGATACGCCCCGTGGTTGCTTGATCCATCTTGATTTCATCGGGCCAGCGGCCCGTGTAGCCCTCTTCCGGCCACTTCCGGGTGGCGTCAACCCCCATCTTCGACCCGAAATCCTGCCGTCGCGCTGCGTGGTCCAACGTGTCCACCGGGCCCAGCACGAATTGAATGTCCCGTTCGGGATCGATCGCGCACAGTGCTTTCCACACGACCTCGCGCGAGTCCTGCACGTTGACGTCGTGATCGACAACCACGATCACCTTCGTGAACATCGCTTGGCCGAGCGACCAGATCGCGTTCATCGTCTTTCGCGCGTGCCCCGGGTAGGTCTTGCGAATCGACACGATCATGAGGTTCTGAAAAATCCCCTCAACCGGCATCGCCACGTCCACGATCTCCGGATGCTGCATCTTCATTACCGGCAGAAACACGCGCTCGATCGCGTGGCCGATGAAATAGTCTTCCTGAGGGGGCGGCCCGACGATCGTCGTCAGATAAAGAGGTTCCTTCCGGTGCGTAATGCAGTTCACGTGGAAGACGGGATATTGCCCTTCGAGCGAGTAGAATCCGGTATGGTCGCCAAACGGCCCCTCCGTCCGCATTTCCCCCAGCTCCACATGCCCCTCGAGCACAATCTCGGCATTCGCCGGGACTTCGAGATCGACTGTTTTGCAGGGGACCAACTCGACGGGGTCACGCCGCAAAAAGCCCGCAAACAAAAACTCGTCCATGTCGGGCGGCACCGGCAAGATCCCTGCGAGGCACGTCGCCGGATCGGCGCCTATCGCCACGGCAATTTCGAGCTTCCCTTCCCTGTTCTTGGATCGTGCGCTGCGAAAGTGTTCGGCGCCGTGCTTCTGCGTTTGCCAGTGCATGCCCGTTGTGCGTGAATCAAACACCTGCATGCGATAGCACCCCACGTTGCGCTTGCCAGTTTCGGGATTCTTCGTGATGACCATCGGCCAGGTGATGTAACGCCCGCCGTCCTGCGGCCAGCACTGCAGAATCGGAAAGTCGAGCAGCGAAAACGCGTCGGTTCGCACCACTTCCTGACACTCGCCATTGCGCACCGCTTTCGGGAACACGTTGCCAAGCTCGGCCAGCTTGGGCAGCATCTTTACCTTGTCGAGGATCCCGTGCGGCGACTGCATGTCGAGAATCGAGGAGATTCGCCCGGCAATCTCTTCGAGCGAATCTACCTCCAATGCGAGGTTCATCCGGCGTTCGCTTCCAACGAGGTTCGTCACCGCCGGAATCCGCGAGCCTTTCGGGCGTTCGAAGAGCAGGGCCGGGCCGCCACGCTTGACCGTGCGGTCCGAGATTTCCGTGATCTCGAGTACCGGGTCGATCTCGGCGGAAACCCGCTTCAGCTCGCCCTCCTTTTCCAGCTTGCGCAGAAAATCTCGCAGGTCCCGATACGCCACTGCCCCTCCTTGGGTCATCGTCCCGAGCCGCTCACTCTAACACGGCTTGCCGTCGGTAGCCTCAGAAGACAAGCTCATGGCCGAGCCGCGACGGAGGGAAACCAGTTGCGTGGGTCGTGCGTCTTTAAGTATGCGAGGCTATACGTGTGCGCGTAATGCATCAGAGCATAGGCGTATGACCGCCGGATCGTGACCACGAACCCCGAAGGCAGAGGTAAATGTCGCTAAGAGAATCGTATCAACAGCACAAGAGGCTGTACGTTATAGGCGCGGCCGCCCTGATCGTAGTTATCGCCGGCTGGCTCTATGTGAGAAGCCGCTCGGACGATGCGAAATTCACCACGGCGAAGATCGTGCGGGGTAATATAACCGCAACCGTGCAGGCCACGGGCACGATCAACGCACTCACGACTGTTCCCGTCGGCTCCTACGTTTCCGGCACCGTGCAGTACATCTTTGCCGACTACAACACGCGCGTTCACAACGGCCAGGTTCTCGCGCAGCTCGATCCCGCGATTTACGAGGCGCAGGTGACCCAAGCGCGCGGCAACCTCGAAAACGCCCAAGCGAATCTGGTCACTCTCGCGGCCAATGTCCAAGTGGACCAAGCCAACCTAACCAAGACCCAGGCAAATGTGAAATACGAGGAGGCGACTGCCAAGCGCTCGCAGGATCTATTCCTCGCCGGAGTCGTTTCCGCCGATTCAAACGATCTGATCCAGTCCACTCTGGGCCAGGCGCAAGCGGACGTGCAATCAGCGCAAGCCGCTCTCGATCAGGCCAAGGCAACACTCACCCAAGCTAAGTCACAAGTCACCGCGATGGAGGGCGGGTTAAAGGCCGCTGAGACAAGCTTGAAGTACACTACGATTATTTCGCCGATCGATGGCACGGTCGTCGCGCGCAACGTCGACGTCGGCCAATCCGTTGCAGCCACTTTGCAGGCACCGCAGGTTTTCACGGTCGCGCAGGATTTGACCCGCATGCAGGTTTACGCCGCCACGGATGAGTCGGACACCGGCAACATCAAGGTCGGCGCTCCTGTGACGTTTCAAGTCGACGCCTTCCCGACCGAGCTTTTTGACGGCCGCGTGAGCACCGTGCGTCTCAACCCCACGACGATCCAGAACGTCGTCACGTACAACACGGTGATCGACTTCAGCAACCCGGATGAAAAGCTGCTCCCCGGAGAAACGGCCTACGTCACGATCCCAACCGGTCACGCCCAGAATGCGCTCCTGATTCCCAACCCGGCGCTCACTTTCAAGCCGAACATACAGGCGAAGGATCTCCAGCAACTCTACAAGCAATACAACATTTCGCGTGATGCTTCGACCACGCATCTCGGCGGATGGCAGGTTGTCTGGAAGCTCGGTCCGGACAAGAACCTTATCCCTCTCGCGATACAGGTTGGGATCACGGATTACAACAACACGCAACTCATCCAGGGAGACCTGAAAGAAGGCGGTCTTCTGGTGACCACCGAGCAAGTCAACAAGACGACCGGCAACGCCGGCCAGCGTCCGCCGGGGTTTGGTGGCGGACCTCCTGGTGGGGGACCGCGATGACGTCTGGAATCGAGGTCGAAGCATGAATCCAAGAGAAGTAATCCGCGTGGCCCTCCGAGCCCTCGGGCGAAACAAGCTGCGGACCGTCCTGACGATGCTGGGCATCATGATCGGCGTCTGCGCCGTCATCGGCACCGTGGCGATCGGCCAGGGCGCGAGCGCGCAGGTGCAGCAGCAGATTCAGTCCCTGGGAGACAACATGATCATGGTCTTCGCCGGCAGTGTGAATTCCGGCGGTGTGCGCATGGGCAACGGCGCAAACAAGACGCTCACCGCCGACGACGCGCAGGCGATCTTGCAGCACGTTCCCAATGTCGTCGCGATCTCTCCAATCGTCGGCGCCTCCGTTCAGGTCGTCAACGGCAACGAGAACTGGCTCACTCGCGCCTCTGGCGTGTCTCAGGACTACACCCAAATTCGGAACTGGCCCGTCGTGTCCGGCAGCATGTTCTCCGAGCGGGATGTGAATATGGCCGCGGACGTCTGCGTGCTCGGCAACACCGTGGCCCAGCAGATTTTCGGCGACGACGATCCTGTCGGTCAGATGGTCCGCGTCCAGAACCTTCCCTTCCGGGTCATGGGCGTCCTCCTCGCAAAGGGGCAGAACCCCAACGGGCAGGATCAGGACGATACGATGATCATGCCCTACACAACCGTGCAGAAGAAGATTTCCGGGATCAGTTGGTTGCAGATGATCATGGTTTCCACATCAACCCAGGATGCGATGGCTCCTGCGGAAACGGCTATTTCCGCCCTGCTCCGTCAAAGACACCACCTTCGCTCGGGCGAAGACGACGACTTCATCATCCGCAGCCCCAATGAATTCGCCCAGGCCGCCGAGGCCACGTCCCTGGCCATGACGGTGTTGCTGGGGATCATCGCTTCCATATCCCTGCTCGTCGGTGGAATCGGGATCATGAACATCATGCTGGTCTCCGTCACGGAACGCACGCGCGAGATCGGTGTCCGGATGGCCGTTGGGGCGACGGAAAAGGATATTCAGGCGCAATTTCTCAGCGAGGCACTGGTGCTGAGCTCCCTCGGAGGCTTGGCGGGAATCCTCCTGGGCGTCGTCTCTTCAATCCTGATTACACGCTTCGTGCACTGGTCCACGGTCGTTTCTCCATCCTCCGTTGTCGTCGCCGCGCTGTTCTCCGCGCTGGTCGGAGTATTTTTCGGATATTACCCGGCGCGGCAGGCCGCGCGGCTCGATCCCATTGAGGCCCTCCGCTATGAATGAGAGCTGTTTCAAGAAAACTTTCGGTCACCGGACAGTGTGCATTGCGCTGGTCATTGTCCTCCGTGCGAGCCTTTCGCTGACGGCTGTTGCATGCGCCCAGGGCCAGAGGCCGGGACTTCCCCCAACGCCCGGTGCAAGTTCGTATGCCCATGCCAGACCCCCAGCCGTTTCGCCGGTTGCTAGCGGCCCCGTCCCCCAGGGGAAGAAAACACCCGCTGGCGAGCAGTTCTACATCGTTGCCTCACTCGACCAGTCGAAATCCCAGCTTCTGCTGAAGCTTCCGAGCGAAGTCACCATGCTGATGAGTGTCACCGGCACGACGCAGATTCAGGATGCAAATGGCGCGTCGCTCAAGCTTTCCGATTTGCGCGCGGGTGACACCGTCTGGGTGATCTCATCCGGAGGCGCGCAGCCGACGGCCGTCCACATCCGCAAAGGCCAGATGACGGTCGCCGATCTTCACCGCTACTACCTCGATTATCCCGAAATCAAGTAACGGGCGCGGGGATGGGATTGTTGCGCGTTCCAAATGGGGGTGCTATTCTGCGACACAGTTCGACCGAGCGGGCGTCGTACAATGGCAGTATAGAAGCTTCCCAAGCTTCGGACGTGGGTTCGATTCCCATCGCCCGCTCCAGAAATCCGCAAAATTGCCGTTGATTCGGCTGCCCTTGCTCACCTCGCACCCCCGATTTGTGCCTATTTGACCCTAGTTTTGCGCCCATTTTGCGCCCAAGTTTTTTCAAGGGAGTGAAGCAGAGCAGGAGGCGGCCGAAGCAGGCCGACGCAGGAGTAATTAATGCGGAAAGCTGAGTCCCGCAGAGGTCCACGTTCGCACAAGCTGTCGAGCCAGCAGCGACACGAAAGGGACTGCAAGGTCTGTCGACATGCGAAGAGGGAACAAATTAAGCGGGACTGGATTGGGTGGGGTGATACAACGCGGATTCCCAAGAACTATCACCTTACCCGAGATTCACTCTACCGGCACGCGCACGCACACGAGCTTTTCGCGAAGCGACAGCGGAACGTTCGCCAGGCGTTTGAGCGAATCATTGAAAAAGCAGAAGCGGTGCACGTCAACGCCGCGTCCGTCGTGGCAGCCGTCCAAGCCTACGCTAGCAGCGAGAATTTCATAGGGACCTAAGCGGTTGCCGGGCTGAATGGCCATAGGTCCCCGTCAACTGAATCCGCACAGTATAGATAACGCGAAGAGTATTTACGAATGGCTATTTTTCGGAGATCCCGCACTACTCCGCCCGCGACAGTCTTTGGCCCACCTGTATTGACCGTGAAGTGAAACCGGATCAGAATCGCCGAAACGGTTGGGAGGTGCAGCATGAGCAACCACGCTTGCCTCGATTGTGACTCTCCTGGCGACGGGAATTGTTCAGTTTGCCATGGGAAAGGAAAAACTCTGGGAGAGCATCTCTCCGACGCTGTCATCGTATTCGGACACGAATCGGCTTGTTCCGATTGCGGTGGTAGCGGTCATTGTCCGACATGTGGCGGCACTGGAGAAATCGAGGTTGGCGGTGAAGGCGGATAGCGTGCCCAGATACCGGTAACTAATCCTGACCGACTCTGCACATCACCCACCCGGTACCTCTCCGAGCATCCAACCTATTGAGTAACCATGGATATCAGCGAGAAACCTAGCTGAGGTAAATTCGCAGAGTCTTGGTGTTCGAGATCTTCGTGGGCTTCTTCAACCCCTTCGACTTCTTCGACGCCTTCTTAGTGGCCATTGTCATCTCCTCTCCTCGCGTGAAATTGCCCCCTGGGGTGGTTAGTCGCTGTATAGCCAAAACCGACGGAAACCGATGATACAAGGTTATTTCGAAACAACTAACAGGGGTTTCTGAGCGCTCAGGGGGGCCTTTTTCTCAAGCTTCTCCCTCGAATAGTTTGGCCTTCGGCTCTATGATTGAATATAGCGCCGACTTGATCCTGTTGACTTGTGCAGGCAATGTTGAGTATTTCAATAGTCCCCACCGCCCCTGCCAAACCTCACTTAATAAAAGAGCCGTGCGGCCAGATTCCCAACGGCGTCCCGCTGGATACCCATAAAGTCCAAGGGTGAGCCTTGGGTCGCCGTACAAGAGGCCCTTTTTAGCTTGCGAAGGTTTCAAGAGCTACTAACAATCGGAAGATGGAGATCGGCGGCTGGGAAGAACGTTACCGCGCAGAGCGGTGTTCCGCGGGTGACGCGGAGGCTACGCCGACCCCACTCTTGGTCGAGACGGCCAGGCACCTGGCGCCGGGCAAGGCGCTTGACCTGGCGTGCGGAACGGGCCGAAATGCCCTATGGCTTGCGGAACACGGATGGTGTGTCACCGCCGTGGACGGCGCGTCGGCAGCCATCGAAATCCTGCGCAGTCGAGCTGCCGAGCGCGAGATTACCGTGGACGCGAGAATTGCGGACCTTGAAAAGGGTGAGTACCAGATTGAGCGCTCGGCTTGGGATCTCATCGTCATCTGCTATTACCTGCAGCGGGACCTGTTTCAACCGGCGAAGGAAGGACTGCTTCCGAGCGGCATCCTCCTTGCGATCGTGCACATCACCGAGCCGGGTAAAGAGCCAACGGAACATCGGTTGAGGCCGGGCGAGTTGGTGAAGTATTTCCAAGGCTGGGAGATTCTTCATCGCCACGAGGGGCAGCCGAACGATGCGGCACATCGGCGCCCCGTGGCGGAAATCGTCGCGCGACGGCCCATCGAACGATCGGGTGGCTGATTGAGCTTCAATCGCAAGAGTATCGAGAAGCTGGTAGCAGGCGGCGCTAAAAGGTTCGTAGGAAAGACTCCATCTCGGAAATGTGGGCTGAAGACCATCGCGGGCACAGAAACGCGGTGTCTCCGAAAATAGCAATTCGTAAATACCCCTTGCGTGTTGTGGGAGTTTCAGTTGACGGGAACCTATGGCCATTGAGATT